>CAZMXS010000001.1:0-25204 GCA_964570325.1 uncultured Verrucomicrobiota bacterium
ACCGACTCGTTGTCGCGCCCCACCACCAACCAGACAAAATCATGGCGCGCGCGCGCCAATTCCCGCGCGATTTCCGGTATGTATTGATATCCCTTCTGGGGATGGTTGCGGCCAACCGACAACAACAGCCACTGTCCGGGCGCAATCCCCAGATTGCGCCGCACCAGTTCGCGGTCCACCGCCATGCCGCTGATCCGCTCGATGTCCACCCCATTGGGAACATCATCAATACGGGTTTCCGGGATGCCCATGCGCAAATATTCGGCGCGCATCAGGGAACTGATGGCGGTCACGCGCGCGCTTCCCGTTACCGCCGCCGTGATGGCACGGTCCAAGTGCGGGTTAAGGCGCAGCGTGAAACCCAGCGGCTCATGAATGATAATATCGTTGCCATGACAGGTCATGACCACCGGCACGCCCAACCGGTCCAGCGCCGGAGCGGCCAGCATACCCAATGGGTATGCCATGTGGATATTGCAGACGTCGAAGCGAAAGAGCCGCTGGTAAAAAGCCAACTGGCAGGCAATCCCGGCGGTCCGCCCCTGGCCGGCTTCCCAAGCCCGTTGCGATCTTAAAGTGTATGTGCGCGGGAGCAGCGGCCAGACAGGATAAGGCACCCGCCCACGCACCCGCAGCGCCTGGCCCCACCAGGTAATGACGCATACGCGGCGCCCCTGCCGCCGCAGGTGAACCGCCAGGTCGTGGACCACCATTTCAGCCCCGCCGATCCGGGGCAGAAAACTCGATGCCAGAATAGCGATATTCATTGGGTTTGAAACATGATCGCCGCCATTCGCTCCGCGACCCGATCCCACGTGAAACGCTCCCGGACACGCTGCATCGCCCGCGCGCCCATGACCCGCTTGTTTTCCGGCTGCGAGAAGAACTTAACGATCGCGGCCGCGATGGCATTCGCGTCGCGCGGCGGCACCAGATAACCGGTCAATCCGTCTTCGATGATTTCGGGCATGGCATTCATCCGACTGCCAATACACGGCAAGCCCTGACTCATCGCCTCCAGGAAAACAAAGCCGAACGAATCGCGCAGCGAAGGCATAATGAAGAGGTCGGCCTGCCGATACAACTCCAGCAATGGCGGCCGCCCGGCTACAGGTCCAATCGCCCGAATGCCGGGGCCACTCGGAACTTCCGCCGGCGCCGGCCCGGCAATGATAAATTCCAAATCCGGAATCTCCGCGCGCGCCGCGGCAAAACCCCGCACTGCGTCCGCACCACCCTTCATCCCAAAATCCCAACCAACGAACAGGCATTTTTTCGTCACCGGCGGCGGCGCCTCCGGCTGATGTTGAAGGAAATACTCATGCACCCCGCCGCCGACGGTTGTCACCTGCGCCGCATCAACTCCGTAATCGGCCACCAGACTGGCCTTCACATAGGCCCCACCAACAAAAATATGCCGGGCATGGCGATATAGCCGGGTTTCCAGATCCAGAAACCCCTCCCGATCCTTCGGTGGCGGCACCCACGGCGTAACCCCGTCGGCCAAGCTGAGCCGCATGTTATAGAGCAAAAAAACATAGTATTCCATCCGCGCAAACTGCGGGTGGGGAAAATACTCCTTGCCCACCTGTAAAATCTTCATATCCGGCTTCAACCTGCGGTCCAACAACCGACCGTTAAGGCGTGTATTGCGCTCCCAAGCGGAGATGGAATATAAGCCTTTCTCCCAGCGACGACGCCACCAACTCTCTCGGGACAGGCTGAAACTGGTGATGGTCGGCCAGATTTTAGGCAGAGGCAGCGACCTCGCATCCACAAGCTGAAGGCCACAGCCCCGCCGCGCAAAGGCCGCCGCCAGATAGCCGCCGAGGCCCGAAGAGGCTTGCGGCTGGGTGACCACGCAAAGGTCAGGCATCCCCATCTCCCAAACGGTTGAAATGCGCCAGCGTCACATAGCCATTCCACTGCAGGAAGTTGGACCCGATGACTTCCGCGGGAAACAATATGTCCGCGGCCCCAGGCTCGAACCATGGGTTCTTCCATGCGCGCCAGCGCTGTCGTAATTGTTGTCCCATCGCCCCCCGGCACCAATACTCCCATGGAATCCCAAACCCCTGCTTGGGCCGCTCGAAAAGCGCAGCCGGAACATAGCGCGCCAGCAGCGCGCGCAGGATGCGTTTGCCGTTGCCGTCCCCGTCCATTTTGGCCTCGTAGGGCAGGCGAGCCGCAAACTCTGCCACGCGATGATCCAGCAAGGGACAACGGCACTCCAGCGCATGCGCCATGCTCATCATATCCACTTTGCGCAGAAAATCATCCGCCAGCCAGGTCTTTTGGGTAACGTACTGGAGCCGGCTCAACAGGTCTGCGCAAGGTACGCGCGCGAGCCAGTCCATCCGCTCTTGAAACATATCCGCGCGGCTAACCCGCGCCCGAAATTCCGCCTTGAACAGGCGGTTTCGTTTCCGTCGAGCCAGCTTGCCATCCAGCAGCACAAACGCCTTCGGAAATCCCAACCAGCGCAGCTTGGCCTCCCACAATCGTTCCATCAGCCTCAACGGACGCGCGAAAGCTCGCCGCTGCGCGGGATCGCCCCAGATGCGCAATGCTTGGCGAAAACTTTCATAACCCGCAAAGCACTCATCGCCGCCATCGCCGGTCAAAGCCACCGTGACATGCCGGCGCGCGAGTTTGGACACGAAATAGGTCGGGATGGCGGAAGAATCGCCAAACGGCTCGTCGAACTGGCGCGCGACGCTTTCTGCGGCGCCGGCCATTTCCTCATCAATTCGCAGGACGTGATTTTCGATCCCAATCGCCCGGGCCACTGCCTGCGCGTGGCACGATTCGTCAAATCCGGGCTGGGAAAAGCCGATGGTATAAGACGCGATCCGCCCGCCGCTGACCTTTTGAGTCAGTGCGGCGATCAGGCTGGAGTCAATTCCGCCGGACAAAAACAGCCCGACCGGCACGTCGGCGATCAGGCGCAGGCGAATTGAATCGCACAGTAATGCCTCCAGTTCATCCACCTTGGATTCTGGAAAACGGCCCGCGGCGGCCGCCGGATCCGGCCGGCAGTCCCAATACTCGCAGGGCGCCAGCGATCCATCGGACCAAGTCGCGTAATGAGCGGGCAGAAGCCGGCGAACCGCTTGGTAAATAGTATGCTCGCCAACGGTCACGCCAACCTCCCAGACCTGGTCAAGCGCCACCCAATCCACTGCGTCCCGATCCACCAGCCCACTGGCCAGCAACGCTTTCATTTCGGAAGCGAACAGCAGCGCGCCATCCGGCCGCATCACATAATAGAGCGGTTTCTTGCCCACCCGGTCGCGGGCCAGAACCAGCCTCCGCCGCCGCGCATCCCAGATCGCAAAGGCGAACATGCCGTTCATCCGCCGCAACGTCTCTTCGATCCCGTGCTGTTCATAGAGATGGATGATGGTTTCCGTGTCCGTCCGCGACTTGAAAACGTGCCCCTGCCCTTCTAGTTCCGCCCGGTATTCGGCGAAGTTATAGAATTCGCCATTGAATACAATCCAGACAGTCCCGTCCTCATTCGACATCGGCTGATGGCCCGCCGGCGAAAGATCAATAATGCTCAATCGCCGGTGCGCCAAGCCAATGACCCCCAACTCGCCGGGCAAACAGGCCCGCCCATTCGCGCCCCAGAGTTCCAGCCCGGCGTCGTTCGGCCCGCGGTGGATCAGCGTGTCGCGCATCCGGCCCAATTGATCCGCGTTCAGCAGCGGATCACGGCCGGCAAATCCTACAATTCCACACATTCTTTACATCCTGTAGATGCGCTAGATGGCCACAAAACACTTAAAAGCGCTCTGGACTACTATCTGATGGTTTCTTGTTTTTCTACGAAGATTTGTTAACCGCGGATGTCACGGATCAATGCGGATAAAATCATCCGTGAAATCCGCGTAATCCGCGGTCAAATGGCTTTTGGTTGCGGCTATGCCGTCCGTTGTGGTGTTTCTTGTGGCCATTCCCCATCACTTCACCAGCGACACCGTGAACTTGTGCTTGCCTGACGGCAGTTTCGGAATCGCGGGCACATATTCGATCCGCAACTCCGCATCCGCCCCGACCGCCACCAAAATGGCCCGGCGCCATTCGCCCTCGCGCGCCTCGTCATGAGTGTCCGCGACCACGCGGAGACAGTATGCGTGCGGCTGCTCCTGGATGAACTGAAACTCGCGCACGCCGGCGGCGCCATACAACAAATGAGTAAAGTACTCTCCATGAATGATTTTGCCGGCAGCCGTGCGGATGGCATCGGACTGCCGCCCGCTCACCGGCGCCAGCCGCAGCGTCTCGCGTCCGCATCCGCACGGTTGATCGCTCAGGATCCGGCCGAGATCGCCAGTGTCATAGCGGATGAACGGCATGGCCCAATTCTTCAAGTAAGTGACCCGGATCGGGCCGTCAGCATGAAAGGGGTCCGCACCGCCGACTTCCACAAGGCAATCGGCTTCATTCACATGCAGGCCGGAATGGGCACCGCACTCCGCCGCCACGGCGCCAAACTCGCGGTTGCCGTAACGGTCAAAGACGGGGCGCTGAAAAACTCGCTCCACCATGGTTCGCATGACGGGCGTGATCATTTCCGCCGAACTGATGATGCCGCGCAGGGGATAGCACGGCGCCAGCCCGCGCTCGCACAGGAAACGCGCGAACAGGAAAATGGATCCGGCGTAAGCCACGATGATATGCGGCCGGAAACGTTCCATATCCTGATGGAATTCCGCCATTCGCGCCGGCCCCATGTCAAAAGCATTGTACCAACGCCGGTTTTCTATCCACCCACGCAGCGCCGCCCGTCCGCGGGACATTGCGTCTTTGACATCCCGATCCGAACCCCACAGCATGGCAATTCGCTCTCCATAGTTCCAGCCTGCCAGGCCATCGGCCCACATCAGCGAGGACTCGCGCGCAATCATCGTCTCGCGATCAACCACAAAGCACATGGGCGTGCCGGTCGAACCGCCGGTCGCGTCGGCGCGCGCGCCCTGCGCATTGCCCGCCGTGAACTCCCCCGGATTGGCCTGCACTTGCGCCCGCGTCATCACGGGCAACGTGCTCAGGATAAGCCGCGCGTTTTGCTCGTCGATCGCGCCCGTGCCGGATAGTTGGGCACGCCAGCGCGGCACGTGCGTGCGCGCGTGATTCAGGAGCGCCGCCAAGCGCCGGTTGACAATTTCGGCGCGCGCGGCCGACCCAATTGAATCTTCCTTGCGCTTTTGCACCCATTCGGCCAGCACGGCAGCGCGATGGCCGCCGGCGCGGTCAATGAGCCGTCGGGATAGCAAGGCGGAGAGCAACGGGTTCATAATTCAACTCGTACTCGATTCTCCTACTCGTACTCGTACTCGAAATGATCAAATCGAGTAGGAGGACGAGTACGATTCACGAGCACGAGCATCACAATCAGGTTTCAGGTCTCAGCCCCCAGGATTCCCCTCGATCCTGTCCCAGAGAATATTCGGCGAACCTTTGCGCACATAAAACGTCCTCCCTTGCCATTGCGCCGGCACGTAATCGTCTTTCAGGTTACGCCGGGCTTCCTGCTCATCGCCATACCAAAGCCCGGCCACTACATCCGGTTTCAACTCCCCGATCGAATAATCGTAATTCCGCTTCAAGTGGCCGGGATAGAAGTAAATCCATTTCCAGATGCCGCGGGCCTGAAGCATGGGTCGGCGCGCAATCGCCTTGTCAATTTTGCCCAGTAAATCAATCGTGTAACGCTCGCAGAAATAAGGAATTGCCCCGGCATAGATCACGGCAATGCGCGCTTCCGGCTTGGTAATTTCCTTCAGATGCAGGGCTAGTTCCACCCGCCGCCGATTGCCGTCACATTCAAAAGGTTTGTAGTAGAACACCCAATCCATTAGCGACAGCAGGCTCCCCCCCAGGGCATTGAGGTTAAGCAGACAGGCGAGAAGCACCACCACCCCGACAGCGCGTTGAACGCTATGGGGCCGGATCACCGGCCAGCGTTCCTGAACATGGGCGGCCAGCCATTTAGCGGCATCCTGAATCGCGATGGCCAACAGCACGAAAAACAACGATATTGCGACACAGAGGTAGCGGTTGGCCCCGCCCCACCATTCCCATGCGTCGCCGCCGATGTAGATGCTGTAGGCCGACTGGCAGGCAAAGATCCAGGCGAGCAGCCAGCCGCGGCGGTCCCGCTTGAACAACGCCAGCGCCGGCGGAATCGCCAGTATCAGCCAGTTCAGCTTGAGCGCGAACTCCGCGAACGCGAAGAGCCCGCGGGAGACGCGCAGGTGGAACGGGTACTGAGTGACCTTCAGGTAATACGTGTTGGGCAGAAACTCCCCATAATAGAGCCAGCGGAACGCGGTCTGGAGCGTGGTGAACAACACCAGCAACCCGATGCCCCACGCCCACTCGCGCCGGCGGAATCCCGTGTGCAGACAGCCCATGAATATCGTCAGGCCCAATAGCGGGACCACCATATCCGGACGCACCAGGGTGCCGACTCCGAGCAGCCAGTACGGCGCCGCAGCGAACCGGTTCGCGTCCAGGCTCCGCGCCGCCAGCAGCGCCGCGCCGGTGACCAGCAGCGCCAGGACGCTGACCTCCATCCCCTGCAACCCCCACGTGTTCAGCGGCAGGTAGGCCGCCGTCAGGATTCCCGCCCCCAGCGGGATCCCCACGGAGCCCGGCGCCATCCGGCGCGCGAGCGTAAAGACCGCCGCCAGGTTAAGCAGCAGGAAAAGCGCGCCACAGCATTGGACGCCAAGACTGACCTTTGACGCCGCAATCGGGAGCAGATGAAACGCCGCCATCAGCAAGACCCACAGCGGATTCGTGTAACCCTCGACCCGCTCGCCCGGATTGAAGACCAGGCCGCGCCCCTGCGCCAAGTTCCGAGCGTACTGCATCGAAATCATGCCGTCGTCGAACAGGCAGAAATAGCGCTCGCCGCCGATTACGAAACTGGAGCGCTGGATGTAAATGCCGGCATAGGCGCTCCAGCAGATGGCGAGCAAGAGGAACCAACCGGTCGCTGTTTTTTTCATGGTTTGATGCAGGATTCTTCCGGAGAAGCAATTGTGTCGTATGTTCCGTGCATTTTGTGGATTTCTATTATTTTGACCCATCCGTTCGCTCACGTTCGCGGCTACCAAACCTTGCTTTTCAATTTTCAGTTTCTTCTGCTCAACCCCTCATAGAGCGCCAGCAGCTTCCTGGCACTGACATCCCATCCATGCGCCTGCACGGCACGCTCCCGGCTCCAAGTTCCCAGCCGCCGCCGGCGTTCCGCGTCCGCCGCCAGATCCCCCAACGCGGCGGCAAAGGCCGGCGCGTTGCCGGCCGGTGTCACCACCCCACCCCGGTCCCGCTCAATCAGTCGCGGCACCCAACCGCAATCGGTCGTAACGATCGGCAACCCACTGGCCATGGCTTCGAGCGCGGCGAAACAGAACGACTCGTAGTCGCTCGATATCGCCATGATATCCGCCGCGGCGTAAATGTCCGGCAGTTCCGCAAATGGCACCTCGCCCAGGAAGATCACCCGGTCGGCCAACCCGGCCGCCGCGCATTGCGCCCGGACACTGGCCTGCAACGGGCCGCTGCCGGCCAACAGCAAGCGGGCATTTACCCCGCCGCGCACCAGTCGGTCAAACGCCATGATGAGCATCCGATGGTTCTTAAAATCCTGGAATCGGGCCACGTATAGCAAAAGCAACTCGTCCGGGGCGATGGCGTGCCGAGAGCGAAAATCCGAATCATGCGGCCGGAACATGCTGGTATCCACTGCGTTTGGAATATCGGCGCAATCCGGCCGAACCGATGCGCGCAGTCGTTCCACCGATGTGCCGCTGGCAATCACCGCATCCGCGCGCGCCAACCCGCCCCGGGGGTCATGCACATTCGGAGCGGTCACCCGGATTACAACTGGAACCCGGCAGCCCTGATCCTTAAGGATAGCCGTCAGCGTTGGCAATTCGCAGCATTGGATCACATCGAATTCGCCCGCCCGCCGCAGGATCCAACGCGCGGCGGCCTTTTCAAACCAGATGAAATCCGCAACCCGCAGCCGCCAACCGCCTTTTACTCGATCCCATGGAAACCAGCCGAAGTAGGGTGTGCGCACGGTAAAGGATGAAACCTGAGACCTGAAACTCGAATTGAAATAGGAAAGGCGAGGGTTGCTGAACAACGGTAATCCGCTCAGGAACGCGACCTGGCAGCCAAGCTGGGCCAAATGCCGCGCGATTTCGAGATCGAAAGTCTCGCCGCCGCCGCGCTCGATACTCAGCATCCGATTGACAAAGAGGACGCGCACAAGAGGAATGAATATCAATAAACGGCGCCCATTCTGTTATAAGAAGCGACGCGCCAACCAATTGCTGAACAAGGCCAAGGCATATAGCGCACCGGCGATCCAATATAAGAACTGGAAGCCGAAATACATGGAATTATACTCCAAGATACCGCCGCACATGGCGCCCAGCAGATTCATGGATAAGGCTGCGGCAATCTCGCCGGTTCCCGCCAGCAATGATGAAAAAGCGATACCAGAAAAAAACATGGGCGCCGTCAGCAATACCACCGCTGCGAGTTGTCCACCCCGTCCCGCCGGGAACCCACCCGCACGGACCACAACCAATCCCAGAGCAAGACAAAGGATCAGCAATATCAATGGGACTGTCGCGCGCCGGTAACCGAGCCAACTGACCACCCAATTGGCCAGGTACGCCATCACCAGAATGGCCGTGATAACGATTCCAATAATCTGCCATGTATTGCCGAACATTAACCCCAACTCGGTGATCGCCTTGGTTTCCACCAGCATGAAACCCGCCCCCATAAAAAAGAATGCCGCGTGTTTCAGCCGCGGACGTTCCGCGGCCAGGCGACCGAACAAGTATGCAGAAACCAACACAATCAGAGCCATCATCCCGATATACGACACTGGATAAATCCGCCGCGGCATGTAAAAGAAAGGCCAGTCGTCGGTCGAGACATCGGCACGAATACCGGCATTCGCATATTTTGCCGTTACCTCCGCAAAGCCTGTCTCCCGTAACAATTCCGCGTTCATTCGCAAGTCTCCGCTTTTTGACTGCGCAAAGATCACCGATCCGTCATATTCGGCTTCAATACAGATTGGCGGATGGCCGTCGAAAGCTTCCGTCATCATCAGGTAGATTTTCCGACCGATGGCGGGAGACAAGACGCAGAATGACAGGCTGACCACGCCATGGTCAGTCAAGCGGTTGCGGGCATCGCGTAATCCCTCGACGGTATAAACAAAGGAATCCAGCCGAACGCTGGAGGCGTGACTCAACAGGGTATGCGAATCGAGTAACCCGTAGATAATAAGATCATAGGTGTTCGTGGTTCCCCGCAAGTAAGTCCGGGCGTCATTGACGATACATTCCACGCGCGGATTCGTGTAGGGCTGCTCCGGGTGATAACTGGCTCCAATCCGCAGAATCGCGGGATCAATCTCGATCGCGGCCACGTGCTGCGCACCGCGGCGCAACGCCGCCGCCACGTCATTGCCGGTGCCGGCGCCGACCACGGCCACCCGCCGGGGATCGGGATGCAGCCGGCACGGTAAATCATAGTAATCGCGCACACGGCGCAGTTGCGTGTTGGTCCCCACCGCATCCGGCGCGAGATCGTGGACACGCTGAAAATAATGGCCGGCGGCGCAAATCGTGCTCAACCCGCGCGCGCCCGGTCCCCGTTCCAGTAATTGGTAAGGCGAATAGACGCGCTCATGCAGGAAGGCAATCGGCCAATCCAAAACCACTATCGCCGCCAACGCCGCCAGCGCGGCGGCCGCCAGCGCCCGCCGGCAAAATGATTGCAAAAGCAGGATCACGGCGAACGCTGGCGCGAACCAGATCACGGGCGGCGTCCAGAGCATGCTCAAGCCCAGGATCAATAATGTCCCGCCGATGCTGCCGGCCAAGTTGAAGCCATAAGCTCGCAAGACGGCCGCCCGCTCCATCAACCGGCCGCACACCTGCCCCACCGGCACAAACGCCAGAGCGGTCAGCAACAACACCACCGTCAACAAGGCGTACACCGCGAGCAAATGGGGCACGGCTACCGAGGCCTTGAAGCCCATGTTCAATTGTTCACTGGTCGGAGTGGCCATCAAACTGGCAATACGCCAACCCGGCATACCGTGACGTAAAGCCGCCAAAATCAGCATTTGCCATGCCAATAGCGGCAATGCAAAGACCAACGGAATCTGACTGCGTTTGGCCAGCGCATATCCCAAACCCAAGCCCGCAAAACAGGCCAGCAAACTGAAGTTCTTGTAAAAAGCAAATATCTCCCAAACCGTCCCCTGCCACCGAATCACCGCCAGTTCCATCAGTAAACTGCCGCCAGCGCTTCCCATGATAGCCCAAGCCACCCAACGCTCCGGCATTTGATCAATGAACCGCACTTGGCGCTCCGCCAGGTCGGCGGCCGGCGGGCCGCTGCGCCGCAACAGCCGGTTTGCAATCCATGCGCCACCGACAGCAATCGCCACCCAAACGCCGATGCGCACCATCACCCGCGCTTGAAACAGCGAAAGGTCCACCACCCAAAGCGAGCAAACGCTGACGATGACCGGCAAAGCCCAACTCAAGCACAGCGTTTGTCGAACCAATTTCAGGTAGGCGTTCAGCATAATGATCTCCTTTTCACACCCACATGAGGCCGACCGCTTTACACGGACCAGCCCCGGCGCTCCATCCATTTGCGGACAAAGTTCTTGATCGGCGTCGGAACTCGCGTCCGCCACGTCGGGCGCATGCCCGCCGGAATGGAATAATCCGCGAGCGGCAGCGGCTTGCGTGTGGCGCGCGGAAGACCGGTTATTTCAGCGAACACGCGCGCGTATTGCCCGGCCATGCCCGTGATATTGAATCGTTCCAAAACCCGGACCCGCGCGGCCCGGCCCAGGCGCGCCCGAAGCGCCGCATCTCCCGCCGCCATCTTTATCCTGGCCGCAAGATCCCGCGCATCCCCGACCCGGAACAGCAGGCCGGAGACGCCGTCCTCGACGATCCGGTCCACCGAGCCCTTGATCCCAGCCGCGACCACGGCACATCCGGCCGCCATCGCTTCCAGCAACGCGTTCGGACATCCCTCGAAACGAGACGGCAACACAAAAATATCCGCTTCGTAATAGAGTTTTCGGATCCGGTCGTGCGGCACAGCGCCGACCATCCGCACGCAGCCGGCCACGCCGGCCGTTTCAAAAGCGCGAACCAGTTTTTCACGATCCGGCCCATCACCCGCGACGGTCACCTCAAAACTTTCTCCCTCCGCGCGC
The DNA here is from genome assembly GCA_964570325.1 of uncultured Verrucomicrobiota bacterium. Lineage (GTDB taxonomy): Bacteria > Verrucomicrobiota > Kiritimatiellia > CAIQIC01 > CAZMXS01 > CAZMXS01. The sequence goes on from CAZMXS010000001.1 coordinate 11,294, forward strand.
AAATGCCGCAACGCCGCGGGCAGCAGCATGACGCCCTTGTCGAGATCCGACAAGCGCCCCGAATAAACCAGACGCAATGGCCCCGCCGCGGCCGGGTTGAGCGCGCGTGCTGGAAAATCCGCCGGCTCCACGCCGTTGAAAATGGTCGCCACTTGGCCCGTCGCAATGCCGTAGGAACCAACCAGATCACTGGCGACACGATCGCTCACCGCAATAATGCGGTCCACCCACGGTGCCACGGCGGCGGTCGGCATGTAGGCCCCGCGCGTCATCATCGGCACCCGGACAGCGCAGGGCAACGCGAGCGGCAGATACCGCGGCAGGTTAGCGGATAAAACTCCGCAGCATGGCAACGTCAGCACCGCCGCACACCCGGTCGCTTGCAGATGCCCGATTAACTGTTCCGTGGCGTGCGGCAACTCCTCATCCAATTCGATCGCGTCAATACCCTCGATTCCGCGGAAGGGCGAGGACTCGATGGCGGAACGAGAAACGGGCGGAACGCAGAGCAGTTCCACGCCGAATTGCCCAATGACCGGCCGCAGGTGCTGAAAGAAGCTGAAGGTGCCCCCGATTTGCGGCTCACAAATATAGGCCACGCGGATCATGCGCCGCGCCGATTGATCACGCCGAATCCCTGTCCCATATTCCCCATGCGACCGGCGATTGCACCTGCGTCAAATGCCCGTCCCCGGTATTCCCACAGCATGCGGGTCCAGACTTTTTCCATTGACCAGCCGAGATGAATGTCATCGAGAATGACCCAGTGTGGATCCAGGGCCACCCCGTAATCGGTCAGGGTTTTCATCGTCGGCTCATAGCGGTGGTCCCCATCCACGTATAGCAGATCAATCGGGCTCCCCACCACCGCGCGCACTTGTTCGAGAACCTGCGGATCGTTGGCATCGCCGATGATGCGCGCGATTTGGGGACAAGCTTTTAGCGCCGCGCCCGCGTGGTCCGCGATATCCACTGTCGCCAACCGCGCCGCACCCGCCTCATCCGCCGGCAGGCCTCGCAGCATAGAAAGGATCGAGCCTCCCTGCCACGTGCCAATCTCAACAATTCGGCGCGCGCCCTGATTTCTCACGAATCCGGCTAAAAAAAAGTAATAAGGATAGGGTTTTTCGTAGACGCCGCTTTTCTCCCAGTGGGCCGGGCCATATTGGATCCCAGACAGATCAATTCGATCGCCGGCCGCGCGCGCTTCCGCGCACAACCGCCGCAACTCCGCGCGGGTTGCGCAATCCGCGGCACTCAGGATCCGCTGCACCAGGCGATAACCGCGCGTCCGCGAGGCCTCCCAAAATGGCCGGAAACGCTCTACCAGTCTATCCGGAAGCCGACGCTCACGCAGGCAGTTGGCCAGCTTGTGCAGGCATTCCGAAATACCAGGCGAATTCAGCTTGCCCATGATATTCTGCCGCTAACCGGCGCAGGATGCGCAAAGGAGTTTCCGCGCTCTCTTGCGACTTTTGCGATTTCTTGCGGCTAGCTCATCCGTTCAAACTCGCGCAGATACAACTCGACGTAATCCGCCGCCATGCGCTGCAAGGAAAAACGGCGCTCAACATTCCGGCGGGCCGCCAGCCGCATTCGATAATAGCGATCCGTATTTTCGCGCAGCTTCTGTACCGCCGCGACGATAGCCTCCGGCCGGCCGGCCGGCACCATGAGGCCCGTCTCGCCGTTGACCTGGGTCTCGGGCAGACCACCGCGATCGGAGTAGATGCACGGCAGGTAGTGGGCTTGCGCCTCGAGGGACACCAGCGGACACGGTTCCACCCACTCGCTGGGGATAATCGCAAACTCCGCCCTCCGGTAATACGGCTCGGGATTCAGGGTCACCCCGTGCATCGCGACAACATCCCCCAACCCTTCCCTTTGAACATAGTCGCGCATGAAAGCCTCGTCCGGCCCCTGCCCGACCACTGTCAACTCCAACGGGATGCCGTGACGCTTGATCTCACGCATGGCCTCCAGCAGACACCGTACGCCCTTCTCCGGCATCAGACGCCCGATGAAGAGCGCACGGGTCGGGCTTCCGCTTGGTATCGCCGGCGGATCGCACGTCGGGATTCTGATCCCGTTCAAGATGGTCTGGATATCCGTGGGTCCAAAGAGTTCAACCAAGTGGCGATGCGTGGCATCAGAAACCGCGATGAAGACATCGGGATAGTACCCACACCTGCGCAAGGCCGCGCGCATGCGCCGCTTGAGCCCCGCCCATGCCCCACCGCGGATGGGAAAGGCGTAGTGGTCCGTCATCAACCAGCGACAACGTATCGCGCGCAAGCACTTCAACTGCCACAGGGCCGTGTGCGCCGGCGGCGCGTGCGTGTGGACAATGCACTGCGCATACGGCCGGAGCAGCGGCAGCAGGTTTTGACGCACCCAGGCCGGATTGGTTATCTGTTCGACATTGATAGTCGGGCGGCCCGGCGTTGCCAAGTCGCCCAGGTAGCGCCAGTGCCGGCTGATATGCTCGACTCCCCGGTCGCGGAGCTGGGCGCCGATCTCCTCCGGGAACTCGTACCACCAGTTGTCCGCCTTGCCCGCGGAGGTTGGGAGGAGCGATAAAAGAAGTCGTTTCACGCAATCTCGGATATTGCTTCTGTCTGTATTCTACGCCATTAACCCAGCCGCCGACGGCCCGCGTAAATGAGCGTTCCATAATGGAGCGACGGGCGCCGCCCGGCCTCTCGCGGCAGCACCCGCTGGATGATCGGATCAAACGGCGCAAGATAGGATTCGATCCAAAGCTGATCAACTTTGATCGGGTGCCCCGTTTCTTCGTCAGACTCCCGACCCCGCTCCGCATCATCCGGATCACTCAATTCCTGGCCCAGTATAAGGATTCCGCCGTCTTTCACCAAAGCGGTCGTCTTCTGTATGCAAAGACCGGCATCCTGCACATGGTCGAGGACATTGATCAATACGACGAGATCGAAATACCGTTCGGGAAAAGGGCACTGCTCGATCGGGTGGTCGTCAACAATACAACCGCCAGTTCGGTACATTTCACTCACAAAGGTATGCTCAAACCCGACATATGTTGGCATCAATGGATCGCTCAAAAATAAGTGCCGGGGCCGGCAACGAGCCGTGATGATCCGCATGTTGGTATAAGGGCCGCATCCCAGTTCGACGGCATTCTCAACGGTCTCGGGCAAGAAAGCATAGTGGTTGAAGTGCGCGCTCCACCACTCGTTCCAATCGTCGCCCCGGTGCGCCGGTTTCAAGCGAAGCCGCGACAGGCAAAACCACAGCCATTTCCGCCAGAACCGACGACGCAGCCGGTCCTTGGAGACCCAGTATTCACGCTCCCAAACCTGGGCTTGCTGCCAGCGCTCGATTGGAACTCGATCTTGTTTCTGCGGATCGCCCATGCCCTTCACTCCCAACGCAAAGGTTGATACATTTTCCTATGGCGCAGCGTACTGACCCAACAGCGGTGGTAGAAACGCTCCGCCCACGCGCGCAACCATCCGGTATGTTGTGATGGCGGCGGCGGGTTGGCCGGCGGCGGAGCCCATGCCGCCACATAATCGCTCTGGTGGGGCGCCGACAGCCGACCATTCAATGGTGCCGTTCGTTCTGCCCGCATCAACAACGTCACCGGACGCGCATTGATCAGGTTCATGCGAGCGCCCACTGTTGTGGGATCCGAAACCCGATATGCATGATTGGAAAAGACGCCTTGCTCCACCAGCACCAACTCACGCACGACAAAGCCATTCGCCGGCGCAAAGAGCCGGAAATACAGCTCCGGACTGAACTGGTAGAAGCCGTGTCCACAAAAGTTGTTGGCGGGCGCCGCCGCCAGAAAGTGTCCGCCGACTTTCACCATCTCCATGCCGCCGCGGATCGCTTCCGGAAAATTGAAAACATGCTCCAGGCAACCCCCGTCAAAGACCAAGTCGTATTTCCCCTTCCACGCATCCGGGATCGGCTCGTTCAAATCATGGATGAGGTTGGCGCCTTCAAAATCGGAAGCGTCAATCGAATCCACAACCGCTGCCCCGAGCGCCCGAAAAAAATCCTCACCCCACTGCCAGCGCGCCGGGCCGGACACGCCCAGGGCAGCCGCCACCCGGCTGCGCTGCCGCGGCGTAAGGAAATAACCCTGCCGGCCGAAGGTGAGCACGCGATCCACCGCCATCCCGGCGCGGCGGGCGCGGATGAGGAAGCGCGCGGAATTGTAATCAATGCCCATAAGGGTCAACGTACTCCGAATCCGACAAGCTGACAATCCACGACAAATACCGCGCGCCGATCCGTTTCATGCGGCCGGGACGGGTCGTACCGGTCATGCCAGAACAGACGGTCGGCTTCCAGACGCGCCCCATGTTCCACATCCAGCACGCACTGCGGGTTGTTTTTTCCCGGCCGGAGCAGCGCCACCATGGCCATCGGCGCAAACCCGCGCAACAGCGGCGCGTTTCCGTTGCGCGCCCACAGGGCGGGATCAGCCGGGTCGCTTCGCCGGCCCGCCGCCGCGCGCGCGCGCAGCTCGCGCGTGTCGAACAACAGAATCTCACTGCGCGCCCACTGGCCCGCCGTGGCCCGCAGGTGGTCATAGAGGTTCTGGTTGAACTGGCCGCTCTGCCGCCACTGCTGCGTGGTGCCCTGGTTCACGGCGAGAAAGATCAGCGCCAGCACGGCGGCCGGCGGCAGCCACCTAACCGGCCGAACACGAGCCAGCAGCGCGCCCGCGCCGAGACACAGACCAACAGCCGGGAAAAACAGCACGCGGGGCGCGGTATAGAGCAGAAAGCTCGGGCCCAACGCGACCACAAACCAAATGCCCGCAAAGACCAGCACGCGTGACAATGAAAACGGCGCCGGCCCGCCGGGGTCGCGCCGCATGCGCAACACTTGGGCGCAAAGCCCGAGCGCCACCACCAGATTCCCCAGCCCGAGCAGCACCTGCAAACCCAGCGGGTATTGCCGGAACCCGCGCCAGCCATTCGCCAGGATTTCCAGCGCGTGCCCGCCGACCCACCAGCGCAGCACCTCGGCGGCGTTCCACCTCAACTGGGCAAAACTCCATTCGATCTGCACGTTGACGGGCGCGTACAAAGTCCGATGCCCGAGGCCGAACACACTGGTGAATCGCCAGAGCAGGTACGCGCCCAGCACCAGCGCAAACGGTAAAATCCAGAGCACTTTCCGCCGGTCAGCGCGGTCCCACAGCAGGACCAGGAACGCCGCCGGCAGGCCCAGCCCGACCTCATAAGTGAAGGCCCCGACGGCATACAGCAGCACGGCGCCGGCCAGCCAGCTTCTCCGGCCGCTGCGCGCGAATCGCGCCAGCATCCAGGCCGATCCAACATACGCCGCCTGGATATAGGCAAAGGATATGATGATGGCCCAGTGGAATGACTCGGTCAGGTTCGGCAGCAGCGCGAAAAGCGCCGCGCCCGTAAACGCCGCCAAACGATTGCCGGTCAGTTCGTCAGCCAGCCGGTACACCAGGAGGATCACGAGCGAGTAGACCGCCATCCCCAGCAGTCCGAACGCCAGCGGGTTGGCGCCGAAGAATCGGAACAGGCTGATCGCGCCCCCCGCGTAGAGCGGCCGATCCGGCTCCACCGCAGCCTGCCGCCAGATCTGCGCGTATGTCCGGTGCGCCCCCCATTCGAGATAGGGCCAGTCATCGGTGCAGAAACCCGTTACTGGGAAAGGCACATACCGGGAGTAGAGCTGGAGCAGGACGACCAGCAGGACGGGGATCAGTGTCAGCTTCAGGTTGCGCATGAGTCAGTTGTTGCGGCTCAAAAGATAAAGGCCATCATACTCTGCTCGTACTCATGGTTCCTACTCCTCCTCGTACTCGAAAAGATCGAGTAGGAGTACGAGTACGATTCACGAGCACGAACAAGGCCGTCTCCTCACGCCCAGATCCCGAACCGCCGGCGCAGCAGAATCACCAGCGTCCGCCGCACCGTGCGCGCGACCCGCATCTTGCTGCCCGTCGCCTTCAAATTGTACTCCAAGCACAACGGCACTTCGGTTCCATTAAATCCCACGCGGCGCGCGCGCAGCAGGATGTCCGCCATGCAGGTGAAGCCGGACTCCGTCGTGAAGCATCCGAACTCCGCGCGGATCTTCCTGAGCAGGGCCGCCCGGTAGGCCCGATAACCGCAAGTGTAGTCGCGAATGCCAGGCAACGGGAATAAAAACCGAAAGAGCCACGAAGCCGCTTGCGACATCCGTTCGCGGCTGCGGGAAAGGCCAATGATCCTCGCGCCCGGTTGGTAACGCGAAGCGATCACCAAATCAGCCCCGGCATCAATTTGCCGGAGCATCTCCGGGATCAATGCCGGATCATGCGTATTGTCGCCGTCCATAGTCACCACCACATCATCCGCGCCAGTCTGTTCCAGCGCCAGTCCCAAGCACCGCTGGATCGTGTAGCCCAAGCCGCGATTCCGATCATTCGGATACACCAGGATGGAACCATCGCCATTGCGCTCCCGGATTTCGGCGGCGGTGCGATCCGTGCTGCCGTCGTCAACCACAAGGATTCGATAGGCGGAATCTGTTTTCCGAATGCGGTCAATCAACGGCCCGATGGAGCCCTGTTCGTTATAGGCCGGCAGGGCCACCCAGACCAGACGACCGGCGTCGTTATTCAAGGCTGCATTCATCGCTGCCAACCCCCTTTCCCATCCGCCACGATTTGCTGCAGACGGCCATCCAGCAATTTGGCCAGCCGAGCGGCGCCGGCGGAGTTCAGATGATGCCCGTCCGCGAAATCCGCGTCCTGGAATTCAGGGCTCCGCTCCAAATCCCAGTATTCAAATCCGTGCGGGCCCAGCGCCTGCGCGAGCGCCTGCAGCATATCCGCATATTGTTGCGCCCATTCGGCCGGCCGATTCAGCCAATACGTGCGATGCAGCGGATAGCGGATCAGCACGATCCGCACGCCGGCCGCCTTCAGACTCGCGGCCAGTCGCAGCAGGGCCGCCAAATTCCGGTCATACTGGTTGTAGCGCAGCGTTACCTGATGATTTTGCAGATTGATCCGCCCGTCAGTCCGTTCATTGATCACAAAATCCGTCGGCTGATACCCCGCCACCACCCGATAAGCGTTCGCGGGCATATCATCCCTTTTCGCTTCGCCCGGACGGCCGTACCAGGCCCAGGCGGCGGGCGTCAAACGATCGCGATAGAAGATCGGCGCCGTCAATGGATTTTCATGCAGCGCCTGGTTCAGTTTCCAATACACGTTACGGGGCAATTCCCAAAGTCTTAAGCCCAATCCATAAAGCGGTCGGAGATCGCCCTGATAAGTGGCAATCGCATCCACACGCAAAGGGTAAACCTCGGCCTCAATACACACCGCTTTCACGCATGGCGCCTTCCGCAAAGCGCGACGCAGGATCAACTCCATGCACTGGTAATCCAAGGCCCCCGACGACAAATTGACCACCGCATTGGAAAAAAGCCGCGGATCGAGCCCGAAGCGCGTATGCGATGTGCCAATGAAGATGGCCTCGGTTTTTTCGGACAGCAACGGAAATGCCCATTCGGTCGGATTCGGCCGGGGCGCCGGATAAACCGCCTTCAGGAGGATGAGGCAGCCCAGGTAGACCAGCGCTAGGGCCAGGCCAATCACAAGATGCCACAGCCGAATGGGCAACGGCAACGCCGCATAGGCCGCTATGCGCTTAAAACTGAAAGTAGATGAACTCACGCTTATCCACCGCACCGGCCAGGATAATCGCCGCCACGCATAACGCGTAAACCGCCAGACGAGCAAACGCCGGCAGGCGCTTCACCGCCAACATATCCCCACAGCGCTCCTGCCATAGATCCATCAACACCAACGGACCGGCGAAACACAGGATGGAAAGCAACGTCACTTTGCCAGTCAAGACGCAGGGGTGAAATGTATTCCACGCCAATGCCGGAATATCGGCCAGCGACTGCACCCGAAACAACAGCCAGCCCAAACAGGTCAACCCAAAAAAGAAAATCGTCTTCAGCGCCACCCACCCCAACGGGGGGCGGGCGTGAACAACACGCGCGCGCTTGAGCGCCGGTTCCAATGCGCGATGCAACGAAAGCAACATCCCGTGATAGGCGCCCCAAGCGACAAAATGCCAGGCCGCCCCGTGCCAGAGTCCACCGAGCAACATGGTGATCGTCAGATTCCGGTAAGTACCCCAGGCGCCGCGCCGGTTCCCACCCAGCGGTATATACAGGTAATCCCGCAGCCATGTCGAAAGGCTGATGTGCCAGCGCTTCCAAAAGTCACGTGGATTTACAGCGAAGTAGGGCATCTTGAAGTTATACATGATATCAAAGCCCATCAGCTTGGCCGTGCCGCGGGCGATATCGGAGTATCCGGAAAAATCGCCGTAAATCTGGAAAGCGAACGCCAGCAGCCCCAGCGGGATGGCCAGCCCGTGCACATTATGTGGATCATTGAACACCATATCAGCAAACGGGGCCATATTGTCCGCCACGACAACCTTCTTGAAATAGCCAAACAGAATCAACCACAGCCCCTCGCGGATCATGGGATAGGTAATCAGTCGTTCCGTCTGAACTTGCGGCAGCAGATGCGTGGCCCGTTCGATCGGTCCGGCCACCAGTTGCGGGAAAAAGGACACATAAAGCGCGTAATCCTCCAGGGAAGAAACCGGTTTGAGCTGCCGGCGATATACATCAATGACATAGCTCATGCTCTGAAATGTGTAAAAGGATATGCCAACCGGCAGAATAAACCGCAGCACGTGAATCTGGCCCGGTGCTCCAAGCCGTTCCAACAAAGCATTGGCGCTTTCGACAAAAAAGCCGCAGTATTTGAAAAAGAAAAGAATCCCGAGGTTCACCGCGACGCTAACCGCCAGCCAGCGCTTGCGGTGTGCCGGCGCATCCGTCGCGCCCAGCCGACGGCCCACAAACCAATCGGTGACGGTCGTAATGAGAATCAACGTCAGAAATCGCCAGTCCCAACAACCATAAAAGAAATAGCTGGCACCCAGCAGCAGCCGATTTTGAAACCGGTGGTTCAGCAGCAGGTACAGGCCGTAGACGAGGATGAAGAACAGAACAAAATCTATGGAATTGAAGAGCATTTTGGGGGAGGAAAGTGATCCGTAATCAGCATGGGCGTCAGGGTTCCGCAACAGTAGACCCAGTAGGCCATAATCCTGTCATCCCGCACCCCATCCGCCGGGCGGACGGGGTGCGGGATATCGTCCTTTGCCCGCGAAGCCGATAGGCAATTCTTCAGCCGCCCTTTCAACCGAGCGGCTTCGGAATGACAACATGCTTCTCTCCGTTTGCCGCCGCGCTCTCAGAGCACGGCTACAGAATGCCGTTTTCACAAAGCCGTGATCGGCGGATGGCGAACTCGACAACCCCTTTGATCCGGCCGTTAACCGAATGACCCGTCAAGGGATCATCAAGTTGAGGCTTTTGAAGTAACCGCGCAGGTATCCGCGGTCACGGGCCAGCAAGCGATCGGCCAGGCATTGGGCATGCGCGGCCACCAGGAAATCCGGGATGACCCGCTCCCGGCGGCCGCCGCGGCGAAGGTACTCATTGAAATAAGCGCCCGCCAGCAGGGCCGCATCCAAGGTTGATGGGACGAACCGCAGGTTCCAATCGTTCATGAAATCCCGCAGATCGGCCTCATTTAATGCCGGCCGGATCTCGGCCACGACACATTCACACACGATCAGTTGGCCGTCGGAAACCGCTTGGCGTAAAGCCACGGCAGAACGGTCAGCATGCTTGGGATCATTGCACAATACGTCCAGAATCACCGAGGTATCAACCGCTGTGACCATCCCGCGCCTTTTTCAAATATTCATCCACTCGCATCCGGCCCGGCAATTGGCCCCGCCCTCTCCACTTCGATAACGAATCTTCGGGGATCGCTTTACGCGCGACAAGTTTCCCGTCCGCTACATCAAAATCCAACACCGAACCGGTCACTAAACCCAAGCGTTCACGGATCGGCTTTGGAACCGTAACCTGACCTTTTTCCGACAGGATTGCTTTCATACCAGCAAGGTAAGAATTCCTACTGATCAAGTCAATCAAGCAGATTGCCGCCCACTGATTCCAACTCGCCGACCGCCGCTCAACCCAGCCCCTCGATAATCTGCGCCAGCGTCTCGGCCATTTTCTGATCGCTGTACAAACGCACACATTTCTCGCGCGCGGCCCGGCCCAGCGCTTCCGCAGCGATGCGATCGGCCAGCAATCCTTGAATCTCCCCGGCCAACGCGCGCGCATCGCCCGGCGGCACGATCCGGCCGCACCCCGCCAGGATATCCGGCAGATCCGAAACGGCGGTCGCAATCACCGGCTTGGCCATGGCCATGGCCTCATAGATCTTGCAAGGAACTTGCGATTGTCCCAGCCGACTGTCATCCTGCGCAATCACAATCAATTCAGCTAAATCGAGGAACAGCGGCATCTGCGCCTTGGCCTGAGCGCCCGCGCAAACCAGATAAGGGGCCCAACGCGGATGCGCCTTAAACGCCGCGACGGTCTCCGTTTCCGGCCCCACGACCAGCAGTTTCAGCCCCGGATCCGCAATCAGCGCCAGCGCCTCAAGGATCAGCTCCACGCCCTTATGGGGACGCACCAATCCGCCGAAAACAATCAACCGCTCTTTTTCCAATCCCAACTTGCGTCGCAAACCGGCTAACGCGGCCGGCGGCTGTGGGGCATAACTATTCGTATCCACCCCCAGCGGCACCACCCAGCCACCAAACTTCCGTTGCACGAACGAGCTGGTGGCAATCACTCCATCCGCGCGAACCAGCATTCGTTCCACCAACGGAAAATATGCCTCATCCAGTGGATGCCGGCATTCCCGCAGGAACTGGACCACACGCGCAAGCCGCGGCCGCTCGTAAAGCGGGGCCGCATCCCATTCATCCAAATAAACCAGCACGCTCTTCCCGTGCCGCCGCTTCTCCCGTAAGGCTACCGGCACCGTGTCGGCATATGCCTTCATGGCGATAATCAGATCACCGGTCAGCGCTGCGCCCAATCGGCGGCAATCGGCAAAAAACTCGGGCACCCGGTAAATGCGAGGCGCGGGAATCGCATGGAATTCAAACAAGCCCCGGAACATGGCATAGACGCCTGTGCCCAGGTCCGGCCCGACAATTTCAACCTCGAACTTCGCCCGCAGCGCCCGCGCAATGGCGGTCGCCGCCCAGACAATGTTGGAACTGATATCGGGGACGAGGATGCTGACGCGGCGAATCGTCATATTCGAGCAGGCCGCCGGCGGCAGTTTATCTGACTGACCGCCGCTATTCCGGTTGCCGGGTTCCACCTTTCCGCTTTCCCAGGATGATGCCGTCCGGATATTCCGCCAAAACCTCCGTGCGCAAGCGCGCTTTCATTTCATTAATGGTCGGCAGGTAGTGGCACCATTGCGCCGGATTATGCACCAGATAGAAGATTGCGACGACCGCCTTTCCCTGTTCGATCGCGTCAGCTAACTCATCCATTTGTCTTTCATAATCCGGCAATGGCCGCGACGAGGCCGGATCCTGTTTGCGCGGGATTCCCACCAACCGATCCTGGCCGGTTATTAAGAAGTATTCATATGCCGCGTTCGAATAAATGCGTTGCGCAGCCGGCCAGTTCTCCACCGCCTGCCGCAGGGGCGACGTCCGCCAGGCGGCAGCGGCCAAGCCATTGCCGTTTGCATAACTGCGCCGGATATATCCCTGCGCGCGCCAGGTGGTGAACAACATGAAATAGCACAGCCCCCCGGCAATGAGCACGCGCGCCAACCCTGCCGGCCGGCGTCGCCACTCGGCATCCGCCGCCAGAACCCCAGCCACAATCAGCAGGCTCGAGATTGGCGCGAGAATGCGGTGTTCCATTTGTGTCCAGCGATCAAAGAACAGCTTGGAGATCACCAGCAAAGCCGCGTAACCTGCGGCAAACCAGATCAGGCCAAAGCCGGCGGCACTGCGGCGCATTAGCCACACGCTCAATCCGAATATCCCCACCAGCCCCACCACGGCCAGCCGGGCGGCCGGCCAGTGGGCAATCAACCCGTACGGGAGTCCCAGATTCAACAGGTTGAGCCCGGCTTCTTGCCATGCGTCCGGCGCGCTGTGATACTGAAACACGCGATTGGTCCAAGTTCCGGCCCGCACGCTGTTGAATCCGGCCAACAAAAGGATCCCGGCCGCAACCACGGCGCCGAATACCAACAATCGGCGCACCGCAATTCCGCGTTCGCCCCGATGCATCCAGACCAACAGCGCCACCGCGACAACCGGCAGATAAATCCCAGCGTAACGGGTCCAAATCGTCAACGTAAACAACCCACCCGCCACAATCAACCAACCGATGCGATGTTGCCGCCAATAGCAACCGAAAGCCAAAAGACCGGCGAACTGAAGCATCAGAAATAACGATTCGGAAGCCGCAAACGCCTGAACATAGAGGAATGGAAAGGAACCCAGCACCCCAAACCCCGCCAGCCAAGCGCTCCATGCTGAAGCAGCCGCCACATACCGGCATCCCAGCGCGACGAGCATCACCGTCAGCGCCGCGCAAATAGCGTTGATCCATACTGCCGCGCTCTGCAAACGCCCCCCGCCAACCGTGCCAATTTTAAGCACAACCGAGTAGAATGGCGCATGGTGCACCGGCAGCGCAGCCCAACTGTCCGCCATGGCGCCGGAAAAATAGGACCCCGAATCACCGGTCAAACCAACCCCGTGATGGTTCAAAAGCAGGACGACCCCAATCGCGGCAACGGTCAACAGTAAGACCGCCATCGCCCAAATAGATACGCCGCCATATCGGTTGTTGTGCATCATGGAGCCGCGAGCGCGGCGTTGGTGACCGCAAACAATACGGCGGACGAGAACCGCTGGAGCGGTTGCAGACCCCAATCAGGGCCAACTCGTTCTGAAATCGAATCCCGGAAGGCCGACTCATAGCAGCCCGGTGTTTTCAATATGGCAAAAAGACGCCGGGGTGGCGCGCCCGCCCAATCCAATTCCGCTCCGGAAAAACCATGTCGCCGCAGATAATAACGCACCGGCTCTCCCGGTTCACTTAACAGGATCTGGTCGCCGGCTTGCAGCCGGGGTTTCAGATACAGAACCAGCGGCTCGGCGTCTGGAAAACACCCGCCTTCCGTTGAATTGGCCACCTGCCGATGCCGCCATACCCGCTCACCTAACCCCACCACCAACAACACAGCCAATCCTGGCGCAATCAGCGCCCCCACCCGCGCCGGGCCCAACCACCCAATTATTAGCCGGCTCCAACCGGCTGCCGCCAACCCCAAGTAGATCGGGAACAGAAACAGCCAAACCCGCGTGTAAGGCACCACACGCTGGATGAAGATCAAAGGCGCGCAACCCAGCAACACAGCAACGGAAAACGGCACGCGCATCTTGGGCAACACGCCCGACCGCAACTGTGAGTAAAGAAAGCCGACCGCCAACAACACGACTACGGCGCCTGGCAAGTCGCGGTTCAAATAGCGCCAGATATCGGCCAGCGTATCAAGCCATTTGGTCCAGAAATAATACCAAGGGACCGGCGCGGTCCACTTGCTCGCCAGCACGGCGGCCGGGCCGCTGAAAACCAGGATCGGGAAATATAACAGGATCGCCAGCAAGCCCGTGACAGCGGCGGCCAGCAACAAATGCAGAATCAATCGCTTCCGAACCGGTCCGACCGGTTCACCCATCGCCGTCAAGAATAACCAGCAAGCGACTGAACCAAAGCCGTATAACATGCTGGGCATGGTGAAGAAACCCAATCCGCTCAACATGACCAGCAACAACCATCCCCCCAGGCAGTCGTGGCGCGTCAGACGCACAGCAGCAATCAGCATCAACAAGAACAACAGCGTCTGCAGCATGTATCCCCGCGCCAGCACAGAATACT
>CAZMXS010000001.1:25214-164525 GCA_964570325.1 uncultured Verrucomicrobiota bacterium
GGCTGCGCTGCCTGCGATTTGCCGGCCCCAAAGGTAAACGGCGGGAATCAACAGCACGCCAGCCGCAAACGCCGGCAGGCGCAAAACCCACTCGCGAGCGCCCCCGAGAAGCGCGCTTAATGCGGCCAAACAGGTGTAAAGCGGATGATTATTGGGATCATAGCGCACAACCCCCAGAACAGATAACCATGGATGTGAGATATACGTGATATATGAGTTGGCCTCATCCAACCGGATTGGCAGATTGAGATAAAGGCCGCGGAGCAGCGCGCCGACTCCCACAATGAAGACCAGCGCCAAGCGTTCCCGCAGCGTCATTTCATTCCACACGCAGCGGGTTGCCATCCACCAGGCCTTGATTTCGGCCACCACGGAAGTCCAGCAAGCGCGACCCACAACGACCAGCGGACGACCGACCAGGACGAGGCCCAAACCCAAACCCAAAGCAAACCCTCCCAGCAGGCGCAAGAACAGCACCAACCGGCCCAACGTCGTAATTCCAATCGTTCCATCCGACGTCCAACCGGCCAAGCACCCGGCCCATCCATCAGTTCCCAGCAAAGCGAGCAAGCCGGCTAATGCAAGCAACAAGCCCAACCCTTTCATAAATCCATCACGAGATTCGTTCCCGGCCTTTACCGTACTCGACGCCCAACCAGAAACAGCGATTGCCCAATCCAAGGCGGAATCAGCCGTTCGATGGCTGCAAGGAAGGGCACAATCCGATCCACTGTCCGCGCTTTGACCGGATCAATGAACCTTTCCTTCCGGATTCGCCCCGCCCACCACCACCCAAACGCCCCCGGCAAGTTCACAAAACGGCAGCGCTCGACGGCAAACCCGGCCGAGCGGACCAACTCGATCAAAGGACGGCGGTCGTACCGCCGCAAATGCCCCAGGCCCCGATCTATCTCCCCATACGCCCAGGAGCACGCGGGGACGTACAGCAGCAACGTACCGCCGGGCGCCAGCGCGGACCTCATCTTCTGCAACGCCGCGGAGTCGGCCTCGATATGTTCCAATACATTCAGGCAAACGACGGAATCAAATCCCTGTTCTTGGATTTCCGGCCCTGGTATGGATTCGTGCGTGCCGCTCACCAGCCGGATATTTTGATGCACGGTTGTCAATTCCCCGAGCAGATGCTGATATTCGGCATCCGGTTCCAAGCAGACCAATTGCCGGCGGTCCAGCAGAAAGCGTGTCAGGTTCCCGGGGCCGCTGCCGACCTCCAGCACCCGCTCGCCCAGGTACGGCCTGAGCAGGGAAAAAATCCAGTGATTGTAATTGTAGGTGTCCCGCAACAGGTCAAGCGAGTGGGACATGACGTTGGAGATGGAGTCATTCATTGGGAAATAGTGATCAGTCATCAGTTGCCCGTGATCAGCGGGCTGAGGTCGAGGAGGCCGGCTTTCGGACATCGCTTGCTTCAGGGCCGCGGCCAACTATTGGCCGCCCGCTCAATCAAAGGTCTTTTGACCGCGGATTACGCTGATTTTGACGGATGGTTTTCCCCGCGTTGATCCGCGTCACCTGCGGTTAACTTCCTTCATCCACAATGACCATCAACGGGAGCGGCATCCCCAGTCAATCTGCACCGGGCTTTTGAGTGGGAGCGAGAGGCAAATTGCCGCCTTTGGGTTTGCAATCGTAAATCGGAAATCGGAAATTGCAAACGTCATGGGCAACACGCCGAAAGTCCTGATGATTCTCACCAGCCACCGGCTGGATTGCCTGAAATTGTGCATGGGCCTGCTGTTCCACGGCGGTTCGGTCCGGCGGTTTGACCATGTTGTCCTGCTCCTGAACGGCGTGGTGGGCCGGCACCTGGGCTGGATCAACCGGCTCATGGCCGCGCATCCGGACATCCCGTGGGAAACCATCGCGGGTCCGCGCGGGCGCGGTGAACGCATTTCCAGCCTGCAGAATGAATGCGTCAGAAGACATCCGGCCGCCTTGTACTTTAAGATTGACGAAGACACCTTCGTGTCCGCCGACTGGGACGAGCGGATGCTGGAAGCCTATGAATACCACCGGCATGACCCGAGTCTTTCACTCATCACGCCGGTCATTCCCAATAACGGCCTCGGCTGCCATTGCCTGCTTCAACGATTCCCGGACCTGCGCGCGGAATACGAACGCCGGTTCCAAGCCCCCATCTCGCCCGCCTGCGACGGCCCAGTCTGGATTAACCCCCGCATCGCGGAATGGATCATGCGCCGCTTTTTGAACCTGGCTGACGCCAACGCCGGACTGCGCGCCCAAAGGACCAGCGGCCAAGGGCCGGAGCACTTCTCGTTCCGTTTCAGCATCAACTGTATCCTGTATGACTACCGCCACTGGCAAGAGATCGGCGGCGTGCCGAAAGAGGACGAGGTCGGCTGGGGCGACTGGATCCCCAAGCACAACAAATATGCCGCGCTGGTCACCGACGCCCTTGTGCACCATTACTCTTTTTTCGTTCAGCAGGACTGGCTGGACCGGACCAACCTGCTGGAGGATTTATGGGAAGCCAACCTGGGAACCCGGATCAACCCGCTCGTTCGACTTGTCAACCGCCTTGTCCGCACGTCCCGTCAAATACCGCGGATCTGTCGGCAACGCCTGACCCGTTGAAGATTGGGAACCGCGGATTACGCTGATTTCACGGATGTCTTTTATCCGCGTTGATTCGAGTCATCCACAGTTACCCTTCTTCGTTCACACAACAACTCTCCATGCCTCCATATCTTCCGTCGCCGGCTTCATCCTGTTTCATCTTCGGTCGCAGGAGGAATATCCATAATCTCTCTCAAGAAGACACGGTCCAGCGCATCCTTGTCGCGATAAGTCTGTTTTGTTTTCCACAGCAATTCAAGCGAAGCAAAGGGAATACGCACACCCCTGATCTCCCGCCAAACGATCATGGGCTCCGCGGCGGCATAATCGATGCCGCATGCTGCGCCCATCAAATCGACCGTGATTTCGTCGTTGACTCGGACAACCGTGTACTCGCGCACGTCGGAGGGACGCACCTCCATGCTGGCCTTGTCATGCAAGCAAGCCAGCGCTTGGCGCGCGGCATTGATATTGGCATCCGAATTATCCAGCAGCAGGTCGATGTCCTTGGTGGCACGAACCAACCCATGCTCGATCATCGCCATTCCGCCCAAAACCAAGTATCGCACTTTTGCCTGGTTAAGAGCCGTGCAAATCCGCAGCAGATCCTCCAGCGTGGGCGGACGCGGTGCTAGCTCTTCATCTGATTGATCCACCACTGGTCAGCCTCCTCGAAAGTCTTGAACCGGTACACGCCCTTGGACCAGCGCTTGGCGGGCTGGAAAAGAGCTGTGACCAATTGCAGGAAGCCGGCGGCCTCGCGCAAGCCGCCACGATAAGCACCCTTACGCCCCACCACCTTCATGGGCATCTCCTCCCAGCCCTGACCATCCTCGCGCATTTTCATTTGCATGGCGGCATCCTACTCGTTCAGCCGGGATGGTCAACCTCCCCCAGACAACGCGCCGCCGGGCGGGACCACGACTCCATAAATTACAATGACCATCGGGGCTGTATCCCAATCACTGGCAAATAATACTGAAATTGGACCACTGGTTTTATCCGCGCGATCCGTGTCATCGGCGATTAAGCATATCCTTTTTCGAACCTATTCGCTGTTCGCGCTAATTCGCGGCTTCATCAACGCCTTTCCCCAAGCCTTGCCCAGGCTTGCCCACACACGGCCACTGAGCGGAAATCGCCGCAGCGCGCGCAAGGCAAAGAAAGCCGCCCGTCCGTATTCGCCCCGGTCGCGCCAGTGCTGGCTATTCTCCAGGCAGGCGGCCAGCAGGATTTGGCGCGCTTCCGACCAAGGCATCAGCCCTTTCCACAAATTCCGGCGATAGACCCGGTCGAGCGCGATGACATCGCGCGGTATCCGCCGCCACCCTTGCCGACTAACCGACGCAGGCCAGATCCGGTAGGATCCCATGACCTCGGGGATAAATCCAAACCCCGCCGGATACTGGCGCAAGATCTTCAGCAACGAATCCCAGTCCGTGTGCGCATCCTCGATCGGCTCATCGGGATATGCCGCCAACCATGCTTCGCGCCGAACCATGATGGCGCTGTAGGTCACGAAGCAATTGGACAGCAACTCGCGCGCGCAGGGGCCGGTCGGCGGGATCGCCCCCTCATGCCGGACACGCAGCATCTTGCCGTCCTTGTCGATCACGCGCATGTAGGCGTGGCAGAGCGGCAGTTCCGGATGGTGCTCCAGGAAGGCGCTCTGGCGGGTCGTCTTCTCCGGCCGCCACAGGTCGTCCTGGTCAATGAACGCACAATACTTGCCGTGCGCCGCCGCCACGCCCTCCGAGCGTGCGATCTCGCAGATCCCGGAGTTCATTTTGCGCCGGATCAACCGGATCCGGTCGCCATACTCCCGCAGGGCCTGTACGGTGCCATCCGTGGATGCATCATCCACCACCACCACCTCGAGCTTCGGGTAGTCCTGTGCGAACACGCTCCCTAGCGTCTCGCGGATGGTTTTTTCTCCGTTAAAGGTCGGAATGATGGCGCTGACAATGGGCGGGTTCATGCCGCCTCGATAATGACATGCGTATAGGGGTGCCGCAGCAAATCGTGCCGGATCGCGGAATGGACTTTCGGGAAAAACGGTCGCAACTGATCGAGGTAAGCCAACTCAGAACGCATATGTTTGCCCCGATCGCTCAATATAATCCGCCGCGCCAACCAGGACTGCCCCGCCACCAAGCACGGCTCAATCGCGATTAATCGGCCGCCCGGGCGCAACAGGCGCCGGCACTCCGCGCCCATGGCCCTCACATCGTCATCTGGCAGGTGATGCAGGACAAACATCGTCACCACCACATCAAATGGCGCGGCTTGGCGGAACTCGTCCGGGCATGAACTTGCGCAGGCGAACCGTCCCCGCGCGCCGAATCGCTTGCGCGCGCGCTTAATATATGCCGCACAAGGGTCATAGCCGTAATACTGGACTTCCGGGAGGCACGATAGCACATCGCCCGTGCCACAGCCGACATCCAGAATCTTCATGCCCGGAACCGGGTGGATATATTCGTTCACGAATACCCGGCGCACGCGGGCGGCGCCAACGAGGTTCTGTAACAGGATATAGCACTGCGGCCAAGCCAGGATGTCGCGCGGATTCATTTTTTTCGGGCCACGACCAGATGGTTGTTGGGTTCCTCGGTCAGATCGCCGAGGCTGAACAGCATCATCACTGGCAAGCTAATCGCGGCATACAGCAGCATGAACGGCACAAGGAGATAGAACGCCGCGCCCCGCCGGTCCTCGGCCGTGGACATACCGGGCACACGGAATACCTGCAGCGTGAAATAAAACAGGTTGGATGCGCGGGACGACCAGAATCCTCCCAAGGGCCGCAATTCGACGATCTCCATGCCGCCCGCCGAAATCGCCTCACGCACCCAGAAGCGCGTGAAATTATAGTAGTGGCGCGGCGCCATGTGCAGCATGGAGGTCTGCGGAACCAGTAAGATCGCGTAACCGCCGGGCTTCAGCACCCGACCGATCTCCCTCACCATGGCCAGAGGCTCCAGCACATGCTCCAACACCTGAACATTCACCACGGTGTCAAAACTGGCGTCCGAAAAATCCATCGCACACCCGGAACCGTGAATCAACCGGTATCGCGAATCATTCACCACCCGTCGCTCGGCGACCGCATCTTCCAGGTTGACCCAGGTATCAAACTGAAGGCGGCTGGATACGCTTAAAAAGAAATCGCCGCCGCCGACATCCAAAACCTGCCCGCGGCAATAGCGCTCAAGCGCCTGAAAAAGCGCGCGCGCGCGCCAATTGCGCGCCCAGGCCAGCATATCAATCAAGCGCGGCATGCGACGATTACCCGGAGAACACCTTCAGCGGCGATCAGTTGAGGAGCGAACGGCATAGCTGGGCCGGGTCATGATCCGGTAGTACATGCGGGCCAGATACTCGCCAATGATTCCCAGGATCAGTAATTGAATACCGGAGAAAATGGCGATGATTGACGCCAGGAACGCAAAACCAGGCACCACGCGGCCATCAATGACATAGCGTGCCACGACGAACACGAACACTAACAAGCCGACCAAGGTGAACATAAACCCGACTACACTGGCCAATTGCAGCGGCACGGTGCTGAAGCCGGTCAGCATATTCAGCGCATGCCGCAACAGGCGCCCGAAAGTATAGTTGGACTTTCCGGCGTATCGTGGGGTGTGCTGCACGCGCACCGAGTCGAAACGGGTCGTGCCCCATGTCAGCAGGATGTCGATTGATACAAAAGGGCCCGAGTAGCCATCGAAGGCCGCGCAAACCGACCGGCGGAATGCGCGAAAGGCGCTGACCTGCCGCGCGGTGGCCGCCCCCATTGCGCCTTGCAGGGCCATCTTGGTCAGGCGCGACGCCCAGTCGCGCCAAAAACCGTGCTGCTCCACTTGCGGTGTGCCATAGACAACGTCGTGTTGCTCATCGAGCTGTTCCAGCAGAACCGGGATTTCTTCGGGCGGGTTCTGCAAATCATCGTCCAAGGTCACAATGACGTCGTGGCGCGCGGCCCGGATGCCACAGAGCAAGGCATTATGCTGGCCGTAATTACGCATCAGGTCAAAGGCTCTGATCCAGGGATGCTGAGCCGCCAAGCGGCAAATCACTTCCCAACTGTTGTCCGCGCTGCCGTCATTCACCAAGATCAATTCGTAAGGGGCGGCACAGGCTTCCAACACCGGCCGCAGACGAGCCACAAGCATCGGCAAGATTTCGCTGCTATTATAAACCGGTATGACTACCGACACAGATGTTCCCGCGCCAATGTTATTCATGGTTGGTCCCCAGGTCAAAAATAACCAGCCAACCGATGGCTGCGCCGGCCGGGTCCGTTAGCGGAAAGATGTCATTTTTCTGACCGGCCAGCACCCCATAATTCGCCGGGTCGGGCGGATAATCCGGCGTCAGCAGCAGCGCGGCGCGCGTGGCGCCGGCGGCCCGGTACTGCTGGAGCCGGGCGGCATCCACCATATCCAGGCGCGAAGACCAACCGCGCCGATCCGCGAAATAGAGGATCTGGGGATCGGTCCAGCCGGTCGAGCGTCCCTGTAGCACAGACAGCACGAGTTCATCCGGAGCCGTATGCGCGGCAATGGTCTGGCCGGCGGCCATCCGCTGCCAGTCGCACTCCAAATAGAACCCCCGCTTAAGCGCATAGCCGGCCCCGGCCCACATCAGCAGGAGGGTTGCCGCGACGCGCGCCAGCCCCAGCCTTGAAGCGGGACCGGCGGAGGGCGCGGCAATGAACGTCAGAAACAGTCCGATTCCCGCCGACACCGGCGCCAGAAAGGGCAAGCTGTAATAATCATGTGACGAAGCCACGATCGGAAAGATCAAGAGCGTGTATGCCGCCGCCCCTAATGCCGCCCCCCACAGGACCGCCATACCCCGCCGCGCAGAGCCGGCGGGCAACAGACAGGCAATCAATAATGCGTACACCCCAACCGGCGTTGCAACATCCAGCACCAGCCGTCGGGCCAGGATGACCCACGCCGATTGCGTAAAACGCCCCCCCATATCCCCCAAGAACCAGTTACTCATCGCTTCCGTCGTATACGCGGCCGGGTACAGCGGCGACCACGGTTCCCGGCCATCAATGAGCACGCGAATATGGTGCATCCACCACAATGCGGCCAGCGGCAGGATATGCAACGCCAACAGCCGACCCAGATTTCGAACGCGCGGCGTGCGCCACAACGCCGCCACCAGCAGCGCGGCGCCCATTGGCGCGCAATACGGCGGCTTGATCAAACAAGCCATGGCGCCGGCCGTTGATGCCAGCAGGGCCGGCCATAACCGTGGGGAATCGAAATATCGCAGGCCATAATAGAAATAGACCTGCACAAAGAATAATAAAACAAAATCGTAATGAACCGCTCGCGAATAGTAAATGCCCAGCGGGAGCGAGAGATAAGCCAGCAGGGAGTAACCCGCCACGCGCACGTCAAACAGGCGACGCAACGCCAGGTACCAAAACCCGGCACCGCCGCAGAAAAACAACAGCGTGATGAATCGCGCCAAGGCCAGGTTCTCCCCGCCCGCAGCCTTGTAGGACAAGCCCACCAGGCCCTCGTACAACGGAAAGTTCCAAACGCTGACGTCGTTGGTGCCTTGAAACGGAACTTTAACCCGCAGCAGCTCCGGCGGCGACTCGCGCGCGATGCACCGAGCCTGGTACGCCGCAAACGATTGACGCCAGACGGCGCCCTCGAGCGGGCCGGCCAGCCAGAACAGCCGAATGGTCAGCAAAACAGCCAACACGGTTAAGCTGAAATATTTTTCCAGACGACTCATCAATACCCCGCCACGCGTCAGATCAATTCCGCGTACAGGGAGCGGTAGGCTTGAGCCACCCGGCCCCAATCGAAACGCTCGGCCCACCGACGCGCCGGCGCCCGCCAGCTCTCGATTTCACGACGGTCGGCAGACCACTGCCGCAAACGGTCGGCCCAACCATCCGCATCCTTGCCCACCATAACGGCGTTGCACGCAGGGTCAACATATTCCGGTACGCCGCCGATACGGTTCACCATCACTGGCGTGCCGCACGCCATGGCTTCCAGAATTGCGTTGTTGGCGGTACAGTCAAGCATGGGAATGAACAATAGATCAGCCTGCTGGTATGCGGCTAGCAGTTCGGCATCGCTAACCCGCGGCATAACCCGGACGTTGGCGATCTCCGCGTACAACGGTTGGTTCTCAACGGTCGTGTAGACGTCCAGCCGGACCGATGCGCCAACCAAGCGGCGCATCACCTCAACCGCAAACGCATGATCCCGCTCGGTGCTGCCGACCAGCATCAGCCGCAGCGTGCCATCGCCGGCCGCGCGGGCGACCGGAACAAAGTAGCCCGTTTCGACCCCGTGCGGAATCACGCGCACATGGTCAGGCGCCACGCCCTGCGCCGTTATAAACGGCACCTGGGTGCGGGATACCACGACCACCCGATCAAATGCTTTCCAGCAGCGGAACCTGCCGAGGACGGCCGGCTGGCGCCGCGCGCTGCAATGAAAAGTGCCCACCACGCGTACGCCGCGCCGGTGCAGCGCGGCGGCGTTGCGCGGGCTGGCAAACTCGGCGAACAGGAACTGCAGCACCGATGGCCCGCGCGCCGGCAACCGCCGCCGGATGCGACCTTCGTCGTACCACGGAAGTAGATCGTTCCATCCGCTGCCGTAATACCGCCGCCCCCAAATGCAAAGCCAGTAGCCGAGCGTCCAGCTTCGAACCATCGCCCTGCGCCAGACCGGTTCGTAATAAACCGGCCTGGCTTTCAGCGCCGCCGCCAAAGGTGTGAGCCCCGAATGCGCCGCAAACGAATCGGGGTGCGAATAAACGGCGTAGATCGGAACATCTGGTTGCGCCATGGGCCGGCCCGTTATTCTATTGCCGTAAGAAGGCGCAGGGTTCGCACAAGGGTGAACACCTCATTGTTGCGCCTTCTGCGACTTTTTTCACGGGTATCAAGCCGGCCGCGCCGCGCTCACCAGCCCGCTTTGCGACTGATCTCGCGGACCAACGAGCAGACCTCGTCCTGCTCACCAGGCGCCAACTCATTATATAACGGCAGGCGCAACAACCGCCCAGCGAGGTTCTCCGCGACGGGACAATCACCGGGCTCTCCTCCGAAACGCCGGCCCATGTCCGAAACGTGGAGCGGCAGGTAGTGGAACACGCTAAGCACGCCATGCTCCTTCAAAGCGTGCATCAGGTGGTCCCGGCGTTCCTCCGTGGGCAGGATCAGATAGAACATGTGGTAGGGGATCTCGCAATGAGCCGGGACAGTCGGCAGTCGCGCCCCGACACTCGCGGCCCAATCCTTCAAGGCTGTCGCATAACGCTCCCAGACCGCACGACGCTGGGCCTGGACTTTCGCGCGCTGCTCCAATTGGGCAAAGAGAAACGCCGCCAGAATATCTGACGGCAGGTAGCTGGAGCCAACGCCAACCCACGTGTACTTGTCCACCTGCCCACGGAAAAAACGGCTGCGGTTGGTTCCTTTTTCACGGATAATCTCGGCCGGCTCGATAAAGCGCGGCTCATTGATCACCAGCGCCCCGCCCTCGCCACACGTGAAGTTTTTGGTTTCGTGAAAGCTCTGTGTCGCCAACTCGCCAAACGTCCCAAGCAACCGACCCCTGTATTTTCCAAAAAGGCCGTGCGCATTATCCTCCACCACCGCCAGATTCCGCTGCCGCGCCAAATCCAGAATCGTATCCATCTCGCAGCCAACGCCCGCGTAATGGACCGGGATGATCGCCTTGGTACGCGAGGTGACGAGACGCTCCAGCCGCGCCTCGTCCATATTCAGCGTGTCCGGTCGGATATCGCAGAAGACCGGCTTCACTCCGCGCAAGACAAAGGCATTGACCGTTGAAACAAACGTGAACGTGGGAACAATGATCTCATCGCCGGGTTGCAGGCCAAGGAGCAGTCCGGCCATTTCCAAGGCGTGTGTGCAGGACGTCGTCAGCAGCACACGCGGCGCGCCCAACTCCTTTTCCAGCAGGGCCGCGCACTTCTGCGTGAACTGGCCATCGCCCGATATATGACCATCCGCAATAGCTTGCATGATGTAAGCCAACTCGGAGCCGGTCAGTCCGGCGCGGTTAAATGGAACGCGGTAACTCATCGGATCACAATCCAAACCAACGATGATATCCCAAGCTGATCTCACTCGAGGCAAAGCCGCACTTCTGATACAGCCGTTGGGCGCGGATGTTCCGCCCCTGAGTCGCCACATGCGCGAGCTTCACGCCCTGGCCCGCGAACCAGTCCAGCGCGCCGGAAACCAGGGCATACCCAAGACCCCGCCTCTGGACGGCGGGATCAACCCCAAGCAAGCCGATATGCCCTTCCCGCTTCTCGTCCACATGCATGGTGATATATCCAGCCGCCCGCCCTTCCACAATCCCCGTCAGCACCTCATTGGCATAGCCCCGGCAACTGTTCTCGATCCACGCCTCATATAGCAAGCGGCAATGCTCCCGGGAGAAATTCGGATCGGAGAAAAAACGGGAGTCCAGATGCACTCGGCCGGCGATGCTTTTTAATGCGGGCAGATCGGCGGACTGCCACTGGCGGACGCCGGCCTCGATGACTCCGGTCGGCCCGGGTTTGGCCTTCGGGTTCGCCGACAAGGTCACTTTGATATCACGCAAATGAAAACCGGCGTCTTCCAAGTTGGCCGGCGTTTCCGGATTGGCCGGGTCAACAAAGGCATAAAGACAGCGGACCTTGTGCTCCACGCACCATCGAAGCAGGGACTGCACCTCCGGCATGGTCAACGCCGGCCGGTCAACCCGGGCAACATTGAATCCGAAAAAACGCGTATCCCAATCAATCAGCCGAACGTTTGTGTTGTTGTTCATGCAGTCTGCCTCCCAGAACTTCAGCCATATACCGGGTCCATTTTTCACGACCCGCCGGATTCAAATGCGTCCCATCCCGCCAGTCGGCTGATTCAAACGCGACGGATTGTTCCGCTTCAGGTATATAGTCAAAGGCCATGATTCGCGCCATGGTATTCAAGCGTTGCCGCGTATCAGCATGCATTCGCCGAGTTTCGGCCGTTTCCATCAAGGGATTGATCCGGCCCTCGAAAATAATCACGCGGCCGCTCTTAGCCTGCACCCGTTTCACTATCTTGGCCAACGCGTCAAAGTTCAATTGATAGAACGGGCTCTCCCCCACCGCGGAAAGGAAGGCCGCGCGTTGGCTGGACAACACGTCCTCGATATTCGCGCTGACCTTGCGTTCACCGGAACCCAACGTCCGGAAAACAGTCTGCCGTAAATAATCGCGCGTGCGCCAGATTTCGGACACGCATGCCAGCCCCAGATCAATCAGTTTCCGCCAGTACCGCGCCCGCATTCCCGCCGGCATGATGGCCACAAAGTCAGTCACCCCATAAACGGATGACAGCGGACGCATCCAACTTACATCCAGGTCCGCGAAAGTGGTCATGTCATACTCGGAGAGATATAAGGCGAGGGTGTCGCCTTCCTGCAGCGAAAGGTATTGCTGGGCAACGCATATCCGCATCGGAATCATGGCCGCAATCGCCCGGCGCTTGACCTGGTATTCCGGCAGCAGGCGCTGGAGCAGCTCATAATCCACACCCCAGATCATCTGACTGGTGCCGGCCACCACCAAACCCGGCCGAGGGCCAGGACGGTCATGCAACACCTGCAGCCGCAAAGAGGCTAACTCGCGGCCGAAGAAATCCGAGTCCGTATCGTTGCGACTTCGCACAGCCAGCCAAAACGGCAGTTGCACCATAAACATGCGCATCATCATCTCGGCCGCCGCCAAAACGAGCACCGGGATTATGAGATTGATCCCTGCCGATCGGTTCAGCCACGGCCAGCGGCCGCTTGCCGCCAAACCCAGCCACCAGACAAGCGGCATGGCGGGAAAAGCCAGCACGATCAGCAGATAACGCCCATGAAAGCCCCGCCCCCAGTCATAATTGATATCCTCTGGATTCAACGACACCAAGTACCATCCCCAGCGCGCCGCCGCCATTGCCAACAGACAACCCACCACCGGAAACAACCACCAGCCACGCTTGAGGAAACGGACTTCAACAAGCCGGATTTGATTCTGTTCGGTCATGACAGGAGACAAGTATTCAGCACGAATTGGGACTTGCCCACGAATTCACACGGATCAACACAGATGAAAGCCAGAAACGGTCGCAGACCGTCGCTGAGCCGCACGGAATGCCTGAACAAAGAGACACAGGCTGACAGAAGAATCCCAAGATGCAGCACAGGCCGACTTGCCGCGGTGGTCGCCGGTTCAGGACACGAGCGACTTAAGCATTACAATATTGAACCCCGTCACCCCGGACCAATCGCGATCATTGGTCAGCACCAAGTCAGCGCCACACACGCGTGCGGTGGCCAATTGAATGGCATCGGGTGTCTTAAGCCGAAATTCCGCGCGTAAGCGTACCGCTGCGTCAGCCACCAGCAGATTCAGCGGATATAAACTGACCTGATCTGAATTGGTCAGATAATCTCGATACTTGCCCGCCAAGGCTTCATTGCCGGTTTTCTGCGGCTGGGTCAGCAACTCGATATAGGTCACCATTGAGGTGACAACCTTCGCGTCCACTTCAGCGATCACATCAAAAAAAACGCTCATGGGGCCGGCAAAGCGCGGATGATCCTCAAAGAAATAAATAAGTGGCGCGGTATCCAGAAAAACCACCTGCCCCCGGCCGATATTCAATCCCATTGCCCACGCTCCCCGGCAATATATTCCGCCACATTAACACCCCGCCAGACCTCTTTTCCCAATCCACGCGCCTGCCGGAAATCCAGCTTGCCTTCGCCCCCCCCGGAATTGGAATCAACCGAAGTAATACGGGCAATCTTCTTCCCCGCCCGCTCAATAATGACATCTTCGTTTTTCAATTGAACAAGATTCAACAAGTGACCCAGCGTCCTGCGGGCGTCAACCGCCGAAATAACTGTTCCCATCACACACCTCACCAATCATTACGACCATAATGATATATACAAGCGACCATCATGATTGTCAACGTCGAATATGTTGATAATATCGTTCCGCTCGATGCTGCTATCCAATTGTTTCTTGTTTTCCTGCAATGATTTATTTTACCGCGGATGTCGCGAATCAACGCGGGCACACCATCCGCGAAACCGGCGCAATCCGCGGCTAAGTATCATTCCTACTTCCCTATTCGATCAACCAATCCGGACATGCGAACTCTCCCCATCCGTGTCAATCGGTGTGAATCCGCGCGAAACATTCTGCCGCACTCAAAACTGGAAGTAGATGAAAGCTGCCCCGCCGTTGTTGCCCAGGCAGAACAGCATCACCAGCACCACACTCACCAACGCCAGCCGCGGCACCAGCGATAATTTCATTGGCGCCTCGAGATCCCTTGTCCGCTCCTGCAGGATTTGCACCAGCCAAAGCGGCAGACACAATATGATTAAGGCAATGGCCCACGACCCTAGGCGCACATCGAACGACCAGCCGTGCCCCAACGCCTTCAGCATCTGCCCGATCTGATCCAGCGAATGCGCCCGGAACAAGAGCCAGCCGATGCAGGCGGCATGGAACATGATGACGATGCGGAGCAACTTGGAAAGAGCGCGGTAAACAGCCTCACCCCGGCCCGCTCCCTGCAAGCCGGGCGTGGGCGATGCCTTCCCCTCGTACTCGTGGTTCGTACTCCTACTCGTACTCGAATCTTCCGCCCCAGTTCGAATAGGAGTACGAGTACGATTCGCGAGTACGAGGGGCAGACTGCTGAACAGGCGGTGGACAATCAACAACGCCCCCTGATAGGCGCCCCAAACGACGAAGTTCCACGCCGCCCCGTGCCACAGCCCACCCAGCAGCATGGTCAGCCCCAAATTAATGTAAGTCCGGACCGGCCCTTTGCGATTGCCACCCAGCGGGATGTAAAGGTAATCGCGCAGCCAGGTGGACAGGCTGATGTGCCAGCGCCGCCAGAACTCGCTCGGGTTGAGCGCAAAATACGGATTATTGAAGTTGACCATAATCTCCACGCCCATGTACCGCGCCAGGCCGCGCGCCATGTCGGAGTAACCGGAGAAATCGCAATAGATTTGAAAGGCAAACGCATAGAGCGCCAGCAACACGGACACCCCCGTGAGCGGGACGGCCCCATTGAAGACTGGATCCACAATATCGGCGAGGTTGTCCGCAATGACCACTTTCTTGAACAGACCCCAGAGAATCAGCCACGTCCCAGCCCGAATGCCGGCCCAGGTCACCACCCGGGGCTTTTCCATCTGCGGCAGGAGGTGCGTCGCCCGCTCAATCGGTCCGGCAACCAACTGCGGGAAAAAAGCCACATACAACGCGAAATTGAAGAGGCTTCTGGCCGGCGCCAGTTGGCCGCGATAAATATCAATGGTGTAACTCAACGCCTGAAAGGTGTAGAAGGAAATCCCGACCGGCAGGATGATTCGCAAGTGCCAGGGTGCGATAGGCAAACCCAGGGCGCTCAAAAGCGCGTAGGCGCTATCCGCAAAAAAGTTGAAATACTTAAAAAAGCCCAGGATGGATAAGTCGCTGATCAGGCTGATCAGGAGAAAACGGCGTTTCTGCGCGGTTGTTTCCGCCCGCGCAATGCAGTTGCCGACCCAGTAATCCACCGCGGTTGAAAACCAGATCAGCGTCAGGAAACGCCAATCCCAGCAGCCATAGAAGAAATAGCTGGCGATCAGCAGCATCACGTTTTGCTTCCGCGGCGGCAAAACGAGATACAACGCGTAGACGATAATGAAAAAGACCAGGAAGTTGAGGGAATTGAAGAGCATCGGGGACCGCGAATTAACGCCCATTACAAAGCATGAGTGCCGTGCGGCGAACTTGAAAATGAAGTACTCGACCGCGGATTACGTTGATTTCACGGATGCTTTTATCCGTGTCAATCCGTGCCATCCGCGGTTAACCATTCGTTGCTTTATGTCGGCCAGCCATTTCGGCGGCTGCACCGGCATCAACCGCCGGGCGGAATCCCAGCAACGTGGCGGCATGGCCCAGACGGCCTCCATCAATTCCATGAACCACGGCACATACGCCGCATACGAGTAGCGCTCCCGCGCCGTCGCATGCGCCGCCCGGCCCACGACCGACAGCCGGTCGCGCTTTGTGGCCAGTTGCTGGATCACCCGGGCCATCGTCTCCATGTCGCCGCGCGGCACAGCAAATCCGTTCTCGCCGTCGTGGATGACGGCCGCCGTACCGCTGACGCGGGTCACCACCGGCACGCAGCCTTCCGCCATCGCTTCAAGCATGGAAACTGCCGTGCCCTCGGAATCGGAGACCAGGATACATACATCCGCCGTGCGCCAAATTGCCGGCATTTCCTCCGGTAATTTCATGCCCACCAGCGCAACGCGGGCGCGCAAGTCCGGCGGCAATTGACTGATTTCGTACTCCAGCCATTTCCGGTACCCGCCGTCTCCGATGATCTGAAACTGAAAATCCACCC
The DNA here is from genome assembly GCA_964570325.1 of uncultured Verrucomicrobiota bacterium. GTDB lineage: Bacteria > Verrucomicrobiota > Kiritimatiellia > CAIQIC01 > CAZMXS01 > CAZMXS01. Next base: position 41,293 of record CAZMXS010000001.1, read on the forward strand.
CCAACCAACCTAACGCTTTGAACAACGGGAGAAAATTGGAGACTTTTTTCTCGTGGTCCGTTATGCGGCCGGCATATACCAGCCGCAAAGGTTGGCCGGGCCCGGTCCAGTCCCGCTCCAAATCCGCGGGGACATCCACCGCGCAAGCGCGCACATGAATGTCGGCAGTCCGCTGCGGCAGGCGCCGCCTCAACTCCGCGGCAATCTCGTCGCTGACCGCGATGAAGGCGTGAATGACCGGCTCATAGTACTCCGCGAAACGAAAGTAGTTCTCCGCATTTCCATGCGCCACCGCAATCATACGCAGCCGCTCGGCATCGGTCTGCGACAGCCGCGCGCACGCGGCATAAGCCGCATCAGAAAAATTCGGGATCAACACCGCCGGCAAAGCCGTCCGGTATATTTCCACATACTCGCGCAGGTCACGCAAACCAGCCTTAAAAGGGGTCTTGCCGGGGCAGACAATCCGCCTTACCGCCGGCGGTATGGCCGGCGCAAACGGCGGGTGCCAGTCCACCGCCGTGTGCTCGATCAACGCCACCGGCGATCGCCGGGCCGCCAAGTGGCGCGCCATCTGGATGGACCAGATGTTGGATCCGCCCAGTGTCATACCGATCGGTAAGACAAAGGCCGCACAGGCGTTGGGCTTCTTCCCCTCGTACTCGTGGTTCGTACTCGGACTCCTACTCGAAAAGCGGGACGCACAGTGGGGGTGGCAAGAGCAACGCTCCGGTCTGCGTAGGGGTCGAACTTGCTCGAGTCCGGCTCAAGGGACGCAGCCCGCTGCGCCCCTACGTCCTGCGGTCTGCGGTTTTCGCAGGAATCGAGTTGGCTCGATCCCGTCGCAAGGGACACAGCAACCGCCACGCATCGGAGCTGAAAACCGACGCAGGCCGGATCCGCAGCATCGCGGCAATGAAATTCCTCGCGGCCGCACGCTCCCCCCGCTCCGCCGCCCACCGTGCGTTCAAGAGACAACGGTTGGCATAAGTACGCCGCAGCGCGGGTGCCAGTTCCGCGCGCAATCCGGCCGGCGCCGCGCGCAACGCCTGCCGCTTGGCCGCGTATTCCTGGCGGATGATTGCTAGCGTCGAATATCCGCCGCTGGCCTGGCGGTCGTGGTAGCGGTACTGGACCAGCGGCTCGGCCAGGTACACCACATCGCCATCCAGCGCCAGCCGCAGCCACATCTCCAGGTCCAGCGTCAAGGGCAGCCGCGCGTCAAACCGGCCCGCGCGCGTCAGGCACTCCCGCCGGAGCACCACGCTCGGACAGCACACTGGATTAGACTTGCCCAGCATAAGCCGCCGGAAAAAATCCGCGCCGTGCGCCTCGTAATCGGCCTCGGACGCCTCGAACCCCTCCCATTTCCGCGGCGGCTCCACGCCGGCCGCATCGATCTGCGCGACCGCGGAAAAGGCCAGCGCGGCGCGCGGATTCCGTTCCAGCACCGCGACTTTCGCCTCCAGGTTCCGCGGCGCCATAAGATCGTCCTGGTGGAAGATGCTCAGGTACTTCCCAGTCGCCAGCTCGGCACAGCGATTCCAGTTGCCGGCGATACCCAGACGGGCAGCGTTCCGTTCCACCCGCACCCGTGGTCCCGCGAATCGCGCCGCGATGGCGGCCGAATCGTCGGCCGAGGCGTCGTCAACCACGATCAGCTCGAAGTCTTGCAGCGTCTGCCTCAGCACGCTTTCGAGCGCCGCGGCAAGGAAGCACGCACCATTGAAAACCGGCAGGCCGACGGTAACAAGCGGGGGCAAGCAGGGAATCCCTTGGGGGTTACGCGGCGGTGATGGTGCTATTTAGCATCCGCTCCAACTGCCCGACAGCCTTGTCCCAGGTCCACTCGCGCACCACCCGTTCCCGCCCCTGGCGGCCCAACTGGTCCCGCAAGGACTCATCCATGAGCACACGCCGGATGGCCGCGCCAAACAGCGCCGGGTCATCGTTGTCCACCATCACGCCGGTTTCACCCGGGACAATGGTCTCGCGCACGCCACCCTCGGCGATCGCCACCACGGGCGTGCCACAGGCGCACGCTTCCAACGGCGCGAACCCGAACGGCTCCAGCCGCGATGCATAGATAAACGCGCGGGCCCGCTGCATGCCCGCCACCAGTTCCGCATCGGACACCATCACGCGAAACTCAACGCGCACGCCGAGACGCTGCGCCAACGAAAGGCAATCCGCCTGGTAACGTTCGTCCGCCGCGTTTCCCAGCCAAAGCAGCAGCGGGCGCCGCGCCGGTTCGATAGCCGCCAGCGCCCGAATGATTCGGTCAATCCCCTTGGTCCACAGCACGGCGCCAACGCCTAGCACATAATCGCACCGTCCGCCGTTACCGGGCTTGAACAAATCGGCATCCACGCCAAGATAACAGACCCACGCGTCCAACCCGTAAGCGCGGAGAATGCTTTCGCGGCTGAAGTAGGAATTAACCAAAATGCGTTGATAAGCCGCGGCATTTTCGCGCTCGTCCCGGATTTGCCGCCGGTTGGCTTGCACATAAATGAGATCTTCAACAAACCAACGCCAGTACCTGGGCGCCAACCGGCGCTTATGTCGGGGCGCGGGGATGGCGGCAAATGGATGCCAGGGGCGGGCCTCGTATAATTCACGAAATGGTTCCTGCAGATAGATGACGGCGGGGATCCGGACGTATCTCCCTAATGGACTGGCGCAAACATAAGGGGACGTGTTCGCCAGACACACGTCAAATTTGCCTTCATGGATTTCTGCCGCAACCCGCCGACAATGAACATCCATGGCGCGCCATTGCGCCGCCACGCCGCTTGCATAGGCGCGCGCCGCGCGAAAAGGTCCATGAACCCGGCACACCGCCCGCTCCAAGGGGATCGCATGCACCGGACCGAAGGCGGCGAGCGGGCAATACTCCGGCTCGGGCGGCGGCGGGCTCCAGATTTCCACTGCATGGCCGCGAGCGACGAGTCCCCGCAGATGATAATAGAGCGCCCGCTTGCCGCCGCCGCTCGGCAGATTATGCCAGACTGCAATTCTCATGCGCACAGCCAGAGCGGGCAGCGAGAAAAAATTAAGCGCCGCCAAAAAGCACGATAAGCGCAAAACTCTTTGGCGGCGCCTGCGCCTTCTTGCGGCTATCCAGCAAACCCATTCCGGCTCACATCGCTTGGACTGGTTTCTCGAACACACCCTTGAACAGACCGCCAGCCGCGGTCCGACCGCCGCCGGGCACCACTTCCTTCCAAACAAGCCGGAATGCTTCTGTCAACCGTCCGACCGCATGCTCGCTAAAGGCATGCGGCTCCGTCGAGCTTGGCTTGTCCTCCAAATGCACGATCAGCAGAAACCGGCCGGCCGGCCGCAGAATCCGGTGGATTTCGCCCAGCGCCCGGACTGGATCTTCCACATGGTCGAGGTTATTGCGCGACACAACGATATCCACGGATTCGCTGGTCAACGGGATTTGCTCTGCCTTGACCGGTAGGTAAATCACATGGCCGCCCTCCGGCAACAACCCCGCCGCCTGGAACGGTTCCGCTAGCGGCTCGATGGCAATGCCGACGCGCGCCCCGCAGGACTCGAGAAACCCGACGAGCCCCGGCCCGACCTCCACCACGACCCGCCCCTCGAAGATGCCCGGGCTCAGCGCCAATTCCGCAGCGATGCGCAGCACCTGCGCCCGCGACTCGATTGCGCGAAGCGCATGGTAATCCCATGGCCGGCGCGCGGCCCACCCCTCCCATTCACCCGCCGCGCGCAGCAACGTTTCCGAATCAAGCCCCGACGCGTGTTGATCCCACAGCCGGCCGGAGCGCAGGCGTGCCACCCATTGCCGCTCCCAGAAATCCAACTCGGCCCGCAGCTTATCCCGGTCGGCCACTTGCGCCTTTTGCAGAACATAGTCCGGATCAACTAACGCATGCAACCGGTCGCGCAGCCGCAATTTTCCGCGAAGCGGGCTCATGGGGGTAAGGATTCCGCCAAAGATTCTGATTGAGATTTCGGATCGGGCGGACGAGCAGACGAGCGCGAAATCATCCGTCGCTCTGCCGGGAAGTTTCACTGACGTTGTGTATCACGCCCAATATCATGCGGGCGAAAATCAAAAGGCTCAATCCGGGGCTTCCCGATATACGGCTATATCTATGTTCCATGGCCGTGTGGCGATCAACACCGATCCATGTAAACAGGCTCAAACAATGCCTGACTCGACCGGTTGCTCAAGTTCCTGGATTTCAAGGGCCAACCACAGCCTGGCCTTGCGTCCCCGTTCGGACAAACGACGGCTTCAAAAGGGGACGGGTTTATTTTTGGCGAATCGGCACTCCGCCAACCCAAGCACAAAGCCGTCGTCCATATCGGGCGGAACAGCGGCCACATCGTAATGCCAGTCTTCCTCGACCCGATTCTCGAGGCACATCCGCGCCAACCGGGCCACTGCCGCCCGGTCGTAGCCATCCATGAAATGGCTAAAAAGACCGTACTTGGTGAACCAGACAAAGCGACGATAGCCCTGACGTTCCAGCAACTCAAAAGGTTCCCCCCAATCGGCGTCTGCTCGAGCGCACAAGATGGGATGCCACTCAAAGATAACCGCCGGACGGCATTGCTTTAACGTCTCCGCGGCGCCCGCCAGCACCCGGCCATCAAGCCCGTCCACGTCCGTCTTGAGCACGTCCACGGGCTCGGAAATGGCGCGCGCGCGCAGGACATCAAAGGCTACCGTTTCCGCGGTGCGCGCTCCCTGCGCGCTGCGCGAACCGCTGGCAAGGTCCACCAGCGCGCGCTCCCGCCCGCCGCCCGCCGAGAGCAGCGCCTCCAAGATCACGCACTCGGGCAGGTGCGCCGTATTGCGCCGCAGGTAGGCGCAGGTGGCCGCGTCGCCCTCGACGCAGTAGCAGCGCCCCAGCGCTTCAGGCGCGTTGGCTTTCAGCAGCAGCGCCGTGTCACCGATCCCGGCGCCGATATCCACAATTGCCAGCGTCCGCCGCCGCCATTGGTGGACCTGCCAGACCAACTCCAGCAGCGGGTTGTTGTAGGCCCGGCACTGGCGGACGGTGACGGGATAACTGTAGTTGAACGGCGCATAGACCGGCGCGCCGTAAACGGTCGTGCGCACCACACCGGCGCAGCGCCGGCGGAAACCGTGCCACGCGCGCCACCATGCGCGGCCGAGCTTCGGTCGCCGCGCGATGCGCTCTGTGGCGACAAAAGCGTTGAACAGCGCGGACTGCCAGACACTATAGTCGCACCGTTCTTGAGATTGGGCTTGCGATTGATGCGGCATATCCACAACGGTCAACCAACGGCTGATCGGTTATTCCAGAACCTGAAATGCGTACAGCCTGACCGCTCCTTTCAGAATGAATTGCAGCCGGATCAGCCGCCCCTGTAATTCGGCCAACGATCTTTCACGCCATGCCGGACGCAAATGGCAACCATTCGCTTTAATCGGCACCGCATCCGCGGCGGTAAACCCGGCAATTGCCCCCCCCTGATCGTCCATGATCGCCAAGATCAGCTCCGCCGACTGGGCGGAAGCGTCCGCGTTGATTTCCAAATCGGCGCCTTCCAAAATAAATGATTTAGTCTCCACCATCCCCGCCGCACCCGTATTCTCTAAATAAAAAAAGCCTTCCATCCGCAGTTTTGCCAGGCTGACCGACCAGATGGTCTCGTCAGGCTTGCACATGGCAAGGGTGTCATCGTGGCGAATTCGGCAGCCGGAGTAATAAATATACCATTCGTCCCCCACGGTAAGCGGGGGAGTGGAAGGCGGGAATATCATGCCGTAATCCACGCTGCCCGACGGGCCGCGGGTTACCAATGCATATTGCTGGTCCACCCAGGAAAAATCCCAGCCGCAACCACTGCGGGACAGGGCTAAACAAAAGTCCACCTCCCCAATTGACACCTGGTGCAGAGTCACGTATGCGATATACATTCCATTGGCCGGGTGGACATTCATCGCATAGATGGCTTTACCCGGAGTGCTAAGCGATGCATCTTCAACGTGCATCCATGGCGACTCGCCCGATGGGATAAAGAACATCTCAGCCAGAAAGGCCAAGCGACTGGTACCAACATGTGAGCGGAGGAACTGCCGCGAACTGCGACCGCGTTCGTCGTTGAACCAGATACGGGTGTAGAGGCGATACATCCGCAACTCATCGTCCCAGAAGAGGTTACTCTGTGTGTCCGACCAGCAATCGTCCAGCATCCGCACGTCAGGATACATACTCCATTTGCTGCCTGAACTAGAATAGGCAAACGCCAGCCCACGGTTGGCCCCCACTCCAGTCAAGCCCACCGTGCCGTAAACCATCTTGTAGCGCTGCCCCGACCATCCGGAGGCATGCGGATCGCGATAGACACCCGCGCTGAAACACGGGCTCATCACGATATTACAGAGCGAAGGGAGCAGGAGCGGCTTTCTCCAGTTGATGCCGTTTGTGGACTCGGCATAACCCAAGTCATAATAGGACCCGATATTCCCAACCCGTCCACTTGAATACCACATCTGAAAACGCCCGCTCGCATTGGTCAAAACAGAGAAGTAAACGCCAACTCCCGAAGCCGGGCCTTCGGCCAGCTCCCATGCCTGGTCCGCCACCAACACCGGGATCCCGTTGTTGTATTTCTCCGCTCGTCCGACGCGCCGCACAATATTAGTTTCACGGAACCGGACCAGCGCATCATCGTAAAAAACGTGGCGTGTCAGGCCAACCGGAATAGGCTCACGCTCCCAACGGCCGGCCAGCGCCTTGATCTTGTCCATTTCGGCGGCGGGCGCCGGCGGCGCCAGATTGATGGGCTTCTGGCGGGGAGCGCGTACCGCCGTGCAGCCGGAGAGCGGTATCAAAATCGCCAAGGACAATAGCCGCCCACAAGCCCTGCGAAAGTAATTCGCGCGGACCAACCCCTTCATGCATTCGCTCCCGTCCCCGCGTTCACAACCTTTGCCCGCGACGTGCGCCGGCCAATCATCGGCGGCGTGCCTTTAGTAATGGTGTCACACAGTGTCTCCAATCCAACCAACCGGCCCGGCAGGAAACGCTGTGCGTCGGTGATCCGCACAATGGGCTCCAAGGTCTTTTCATCAATCGCAACCGGCTCAAAAGGAATCATGCGCTCAAAAAATAGATAATAGACATAGCTGTACAGGCGTTGCAATTGATATGCGGAGAGGGATTCAGGCCGCGCCATTTCGCCCTCGATTAATTGATCGTAATCTTTCTTGGTGCGCGCATCGCTTGTGAAACCGCGGCCGGCATAGTGGGTCATGGCCGGGAGGATCACTCGCCGCCCGCGCATTGCCAGTTCAAGCCCGACAGTTGAAGTATAAACCAATCCGCAACGCGCCATGCGCATCAAGGAGTAGGAATTGATCGGCGACTCGGACTTGACCAGCCGGATATTGGCGGGCAATTGAGCACGCGTGCGCATCAAATAGTCTTCGGTTCGTTCGTTCGAGCGATAAGCAGTTGCCCGCGCCTCCGCAGGATGGCAACGAATGACCAGCAACCATTGGGGCCGCCGCTCGAAATATCCCACGAGATAGTCGATCCACTCCAACATGTCCTTGAAAATAGTGTCCATTCCAAGGCCAATCGTGTCGGTAGTCACATTGGTAAAAGCCACGGCCAATGGACGCTCGTCCAATTGGAGTTGCTGTCGGATACCGGCTTCGTCACGCTGCGATCCGGACCAGAACGTCCTGCCGATATAGCCATCGTTACGAATCCATGCTTCAACAAAACGTCGGACGGTCTTTTGCTCGGATGCAGACAGCGCCTGTTCCAATAGAGGGACAGGGTCAAATGTCATCTGCCGCCAGATGGCATCATTGCGCGCAACCGCAAGCTTCCCCTCCCACGCAAAATCGTGTGTGACATAACGAACCCCCTGTCGCCGACATATCTCTCCAACCACACGCTCGATCGCATAATCGCCGTTGATCATTACCACGCATTCCGGCCTGATCCGCGCCAGATGCACGGGAATACGGTCAACAATGAGCACGGCCGTTTTAAGCAGCTCCCGGTAAAGACCTGTGTCTTCCTCGCTCAGCGTCGTTCGGCACAAGTACAGTTGCAGGTTGAGCTCGCACAGTTTTCTAAAATCGAATCCATGCCAATGATACCGCTGGCACTCCGGCAGACTCAACCGATCAATCTCCTGCCACGCGGCAAATCCCTCTGCACTCAACGCCCCGAGGGGTTGATGCGGGAAGTGCTCCCGATAATAATGCTGCTTCACTTTCAAGCAGTATGGGCACGCACGCCGCCATTCCTTCGGCGTGTGGATATTTCCCATGAAGCAGAATGGGATCTCACCCTCGCAGTCCAGGAATTCCACATGGTGTCCGCGTTGCCGCAGGCGGACCGCCGTCGCGGTCGCCGTCGCATCGTGGACACGCCACCCGCGTGGCATGAAAAAGAGGATCCTGCCCTTGGCCGGGTTCGGCGGCCAGCGGTCCAAGCCCCGGGTCAGCTTCTGCATGGCCAAGCCGGCCTTCTTCTCCAGGCTCGGCTTTTCCCGACACGAGTCGGCCCACTCCTGCAGACCCCAGCGCCAGCCCCGCAGGATCTCGTACGGACCGGGCAGGTACTGGCGGATCAAATGCTTGATCATGGTTTGTATCCGGACAAACGCATACGCCAATTGATCTACAACAAGGCGCAGGAGTCGCGAAGGGCGAGCACTATGCCTTGCAGCTCTTGCGCTTTTTAACAACCATTGAAGTGGTGACCGGGCGGCCCGAGCGCAAGGTTAAAAACGCCCGCAGCGTGTACTTCCCACTCGGCTCGCGCAGTCGTTCGATGAGCCGCGCGACGAACCCACTTTTCCTAGCCAGCAGCGCCAATGAAGCAAAGCTAAACACACAGCGGTGCTCGATGAAGAACTCTTCGCGGCCCGGCCCATCGTGCATGGCCATCTCGCCATCGGGCACTTCGACATATACCACCCCGCCTGACCGCAAATTGTCGCGGCTCTTGCGCAGCATGGCCAACGGGTTCGGCACATGCTCGAGAATTTTATTGAACGTGACCAGGTCATAGCGACCCAAACGCGTCGCAATCATGTAATCGCCGGAAACCGCGCGCACCCCCACCCGGCGCCGCGCGTGCGCCACGGCACGCCGATCAGGGTCCAATACGGTGCAACTCCATCCTTCGGCCTTCATCCGGGCAGGAAACACAGCCAACCCCGACCCAACATCCAGTAGCGTCGGGCTTCGGCCTAGTGACGCCTGCGTATCCATAAAATTGATTATCCGTCGCACACGTTGCCAGTTGTCAGACTGCTCCGGCGGCAGCGCCATGATCCGCTCATAAGCGCAGGCCAAACCGGTGTCGCCGTAAAGCGAACCGACATATTCCCCCTCGTACAGCCGGTCGAGGCTCACGTTCAGACGGCTGACAAAATGACCACAGTTCATGCAGCGCCATACATCCCGCCGATACCGGCGCCCCATGAAACAAGCAAACCGGTTCTCCCCCGCCGGCGGCGCGTCGTAGCGGAACACCAAAATGTGTTTACGGCCGCCGCACATCGCGCAGGGCTGTTTTGATTTTGGAGCGCTCATGGGCATTGCTGCACGGAAAAATGAAACTACGAAAGGCGCAAAATGCGCGAACGGAATCCTGTCTTCATGGGGTCGAACTGGCTCGATCCCATCTTCCGGGCTCAGCAAGCTGCGCCCCTACGTCCTTCGGACAGTTAATACCGGCCCCGATCCTTTTTCTTTCGCGACTTTCGCGTATTTTGTAGTAAAATTAATTTCTGTGCGGCCGCGTCGCTGTCCAACCAGCAGACAATCTCCTGCTCCTCGTCGGCCATATACCGCTCGAACTCCGGCTCGCAGCCCGCCTCGACCAACAGCAGATAAATCCGTCCCGCGACGTTCCGGGTCAGAACCGCGCGCAGCCCCTGCTCGCACAGCCGGCCATTCATCGAGGGCGTAGCGTAATAACCCCACGATTTGCGTACCACGTCGTACTCCCGGCCGGATGGGGTCACGAACGTCACCATCTCATCGGGCGCGAGATCGACGTTGGCGCAATGCCTAATCCGGATGTCCTTTTTCAGGCCGACCACAAACTCGCGCGGCGGACTGACAGTCTTGATTTTCACGTCCAGTTCCAATCCGGCACCAGGAAGCCGGGAATCACCCACCGGCCATTCCGTCGTTTCCAGATTTGCGGGTTGCGAAACTTTTCAGCCATTTCAAAAAAACGCGCCACCGTGATGCCCGCGAACCGGCAGAATTTCCCAATATCGGCCCGCGGGGTCTGATCACCGCGCCGGCGAATGATCCGGATCGCTTCGGCGCGCGTCATGCGTCCGTTGCGAATCTCAAGCGCCAAGTTGTCGAACAGGCGGGTGAAGCCGAATTTGTACCACTTGAGCCAGTGGTGGATGGAGATAAAGTCGTCATCAATGTCGGCGAAATCATAGTAGCCGGTCTTGCCCCCCCGGGCGCGTGCCTTAAAACCGTGCGCGCGAGCCACCTGGAATGTCACGACCGGATCCCATGCAAAGTAATACCCGAGGAAGATGGCGCGCACGCCGGCACGCCGCAGATCCCATTCGGCCGGGCCGAAATACGGGGTCAGCTCCTTCGCGCTCAACGTCTCGGAAACCCAGTCACTCGCCGTCGTGCCGTGCATCACGCCATGCGTTTTCAGCCAGCGCCCGTCGAGCCGGAACCCGGTGAGTTCCTCGGCTGTCGTGCCATATTCAAAGGCCGAATTCTCGCCGTAAACCACGAGCGGGATCTCAAAGCGCACCGCGATATTGAGCGGGATGTTGAACAACGCCATATGCATCGGGATGGCCGTGGAACCAAACTTCTCCAGCGCGGCCAGCATGAACTTCCTTTCGACGTTTGGGTTGACCTGGTAGTCAATGTGGTCCACGCCCAGCCTGACGAGGTTGGCCAGGTTCTCCGCGCCGAGGCGCGTGCGGGCGGGGGTCTTCCAAGTGACGGCCAGCGGATTCAACCCGTACTCGAGACACTTGACCACCTGCCACGTGCTGTCCTTGCCGCCACTGACCGGGATCAAACAGTCATAGCCCGCACCGCGGCGCCGGGCATGGCGCGCGACGCGCGTAAAAGCGCGCGCCCGGGCCGCCCAATCGATTTCACGCTTGGTCATATGCGCTCGGCACGCGTTGCAGACGCCGTCGGGCCCGATGACCAACCCTGGCCGCGTATTCGGCAGGACACATTGGGTGCAATAGCGCATCATTTCGTCACCCGCATCAGGAAGCCATACAAGCGCTGATTAACCAGGCAACCAATGGAACGAAGATGAAACCAGACTTTAATGGCCGCAAAAGAAGGCGCAGAATTTGCAAACGGGCCGAAGCTCTTCTTTTGCGCTTTTTACGACTTTTGGCGGCTATCCATTAAGATCCATGAACATACGCGCATTGATGAAGTAGAACCAGAACTTGTTCCAGTCGTCTGGCATTGGCCCGGCCGGCACGTGCGCGCGCAGCTTGTCCCGATCAATCAACTCAAAAATCGGACTGTCGCTGAACAACCAGCTTAGCGTTTCCTCATCCTGAAAATTCACCAGGGAGGTCAAGGACGCGTTGAAGCCTCGCTTACGCGGGTCCAACCGCACTTGTTCATTGACGATGCCCTTCACCGCCTCGCGCAGGATGTACTTCCCCAGCCCACCTTGCACCAGGTATTCCGTCGGAATCGAATACGCAAACTCGAACAGTCGTGAATCGAGATAAGGACTTCGATTCTCGACCGAATAGCGCATGGAGTTCAGGTCGTCCTCGTGCAGAATCGCGCGCGTTCCCTCGTGAAACATCTCGTTCATCATCCGGTTCTGGAGCAGCTCATCGCAGTACCGTTCCTCGATAAACGGCTCATCGAAAGGCGCCCGCAACAGGCCGGCAAACCGGCGGCTGTTAAGGTAAATATGATCGCGGAACTGCGGGTTGCCGAAATAGAGCTCGGGGTTGCTCAGGTAGGGATTCCGCACGAACCGGCCGGGCCCATTCCGCCATTCCTCCAGGTAGCGCGGATAATCCGGCGACTCCCGCATGGCGTAGAGATACAGATTGAAGTGGTCGTAGTAACCGGTGACCAGCTCGTCGGCACCGGTACCAGAGCACGCCACGCGGTAGCCCTCTCGCGCAATGGCTTCAGACAGGAAAGAATGCACGTAATATGAAATCGCATACAGCGGCGCGTCGTGGTATGCGACCAGGTCCCGCAGCCGTTCGCGGAACCCAACCGGAGAGGTCTCAATGATGGCATACCGGCAATTCAAATCTGCCAGCGTGGCCATGATGTTATCCCGCTCGTTATAGCGCTCATCGGAATCAATGATGGAGAACGTCGCGACTTCGTAGCCGAAGCGCTTGGCCGCAATGGAAGCAATCGCGGTGGAGTCCACGCCGCCACTAAGGCAAAAGGCGATCGGCACGTCCGCGCGCAGCCGCAGGCGCACACTCTCCAACAAGCGCTCCCGGAACAAATCCACCGCCTCGGCGCGACGCATGGCGCGCAGCGCGCGGCGCGGCGTCCAATACCGCGTCACCCGCCGCACCCCGCCCGGGCCGGCAACGAGATTGGCGGCGGGCGGCAGCTCGCGGACGCCCTCAAAGAAAGTGTCCTCCGTTTTATAAAGGGCCTTGTAGCCGTTGACCAGGTACCGCCGGACCTGCGCGCGAGCCACGTTCAGACGGACACCCGCCAGGCTCCGGATGAACTTGACCTCGGAGCCGAAGTACAAACCGCCGTCGTATTCGAAGTAATAAAGCGGCTTTTCAGCGAAACGATCACGCGAAAGGAACAGCGTGCCGGTACGGCCGTCGAAAATCGCAAAGCTCCACATGCCTTCAAAATCCCGCACGCAATCCGTTCCGCGCAGCAGGTACCAACACAGCAGGACTTCCGTGTCGGACGTGGTGCGCAGCTCCACGCCGCGCCGTTGGAGTTCCGCGCGTAGCTCCACGTGGTTGTATATCTCGCCATTGAATACCAGCACGCAACCGTCCCGTTCGAAAGGCTGGTTCGAACGCGGGTCGAGATCAACGATGGACAGCCGCGAGTGCAGTAGCACCCCGCGCCAACCCGCCGCGGCAAGCTCACGAAAATCCCGGTGATCGGGCCCTCGGTTCCGCATCAGGTCGAGCGTGGCCGCCACCCGGTCACGCTCGGGAACGCTGTCAAACCCCATGTATCCAGCTATTCCGCACATATCAAAGAACCATTCATCGCGCATTAAGCGCCCTGACGGATTGCTTCAATCGCGCTAAATTCAGCCTGTCAACATCCAGGGAAGAACAGCCTGCAAGCACAGGAACTCTGCTCCAGTTTTCCCCATTATGTCATTCCAAATGTTGTTCCAAGATCAAGTCATGCTGCTTCCGCGCGGCTCTTAACCGGCGGCCGACCAGGGTCGCCGATGCAACTGGCGGCAGCCCGTTGCTCGGCCGCACAAAGTCCAGGTCAGCCCCTGCCAGGATTGTGCCGGCCGGCAGATCTCGGGCCGCTACGATGCTGCGCCGCGCTGCGGCGGCCATCTTCTGCTCCGCCTCCGACGGATTCTTTTCGCCCGTTCCAAGCATCTGGTCGAACGTATGGACCACATCCGCCAGCCGACTCATATCCGCGGGGTCGGCGGAGAGCGCGTGATCGCGGAAGGTCGTCCGGTTTTTGTCGAGCGTGAAGTGCTTCTCGATGAGCCGGGCCCCCAGGGCCAGCGCCGCCACCGCGCTTTCGATGCCCAGCGCGTGATCGGAGTAACCCACGGTCAGGCCGAACGTGTCGGCCAGCGCGCGAATGGCCCGCAAGTTCAATTCCGCCAGGGGCGCGGGATAGAGGCTCACGCAGTGCAGCAGCGCCAGCATTTCCGCCGACGTGCCGCGCGCGAGATGCGCGGCGATGGTCTGGACCGCCGCGCGGATTTCATCCATGCGGCTCATCCCCGTCGACAGCAGGACTGGCTTGCCCGATGCGGCGGCGGCCGCCAGCAACGGCTCGAACGTCAGGTCACCGGAGGCGATCTTGACCGCCGCCAGCAGCGGCAGCACGCGCTGCAGCGAGTCAACATCGAATGCCGAGGCCATGAATAATATGCCTTTCTTCTCCGCCAGCGCCGCCATGTCTGCAAGCACATCCGGCGGCAGCCGGAACCGCTCCAGTTGCTGTATTCGCTCCGTCTGCAAGCGGTTGACGAGCCGCGTGGGGTCAATGACCTGGATCTTTACCGCATCCGCTCCCGCCTCAGCGGCGGCCGTGACCATTTCCAGCGCTGCCGCAGCACTGCCTTCGTGGTTATTGCCGATCTCGGCCACCAAAAGCCTGTCCCGACCCAGATCACACCCACCGATAATCACCTGATCACCTGCCCGTTCCGCGCATGGGCATGCAGCGTGTATTGAGTTTCGACAATACGGAATCCACAGGTTTCATAGAGTCGCAACGAAGGGATATTCGCCACCTGCGTCCCAACGCGGACACGCTGGCATTGGCCAACCGAATCTCGGACAAACCGGTTGACCATCGCTTTCCCGATCCCGCGCCCTTGGCAGTTTTTTGCCACCCCAATCAAATCTATGACGCGCACCGGCGCGCCGCCCAGCATGATCTGTAGAGCAGCTAAAAAACCCGCTGGCTCACCATCCGCCAACGCCACCAGAAGTTGGTCTCCCCGTTTTTTCTCACAGTAATTACGGACCCACTCGCGCTTGATCGCATCCGCAGCCGTTTTCGGCACAAGGGGGTCCAGATGAAACCGCGAGTAGATGAACGTGGTGGCCGCGATGTCCATCACGGCCGGGTGCTCACCGGGTCGGATGTCCCGAATTTCGCAGCCATCGGCCGGCCCGGTTGTCGCCCCGGGCTCGCGCTCCAAGCTAACATTCACCTCCACGACGGCAAAGCCGGCAACAGTCAGCGCCCGAACGGTCGCCATATCCGTCGTGGGGGCTTTTGTGTAAAAAAACGCTTGTCCGCCGCGAGCTTGCGCAACCAGATCCGTGCCCAAAATCGGTTCCACCGGAATCACCTTGAAAACCGGGCAACCGAAAACCCCAGCCAACCAGTCATCGGCCACATACTTCATGCATCCACCTTGATTTCCATCCAGAACTGGCCCGTCGGACAAAGCTGGCGATACCATTCGATGTATTTCGGGAAGCCGACCTCAATCGGGTGCTGCGGGTTGTAACCCAGAAACTCTCGCGCTTTTTTGATGCTCAACGTGCCACGGAATGGCATCAGCTTGTCGCGCTCCGTGTGCTCAATCGGCGCATCGGGGAAATACCGCTTGATGACGGCCACCAATTCATTCACCGAGCGCGCCTGCCCATAGGTCATGTTGAAGATCTGGTTGCGCGCGTTGGGGTGCTGGATGGCCAGCATCACGCCTTCAGCCAAATCATCAATGTAGGTAAAGTCCAGCCGCTCGCTTCCATCGCCGTCCACCCGCAGCGCTCCGCCTTTCAGCGCGCTCTCGATGAAGATCTGGCCGACGCGCCGGCTCACACATCGCGGGCCGTATAGCGCCGAGGGCCGGATGATCGTGTACGGCAGATCGCTGACCTGCTGATAGGCGATCACCATCTTCTCGCCGGCCACTTTCAGCGCGCCATATATACCCAAGGGATTAAGCGGATGTTCCTCATCCACCTCCGCCGTCTGGAAATTACCGTAAGCCATGCTGGACGAGAAAAAAATGAACTGTTCAACGCTGCCCTTGGCAAAATCGAGTGCATTCTCGAGCGTGCGCAGGCTGTGGTCGAACGTACTGAACGGATCCTTGTTGGCGCGGCCGGCGTGAGCTACCGCCGCCAGGTGCACGATTACCTGGGGCTGAATCTGGCCGAGAATCCGGCACAGGGCATGGTAGTCGCGCGCATCCTGCACATGCAACGGGATGTTGGCCGCGCGCAGCATGTCCAGGCGCTGGTTAATGATCCGCAGATACAGGTCACGGTCCTGCTGCGGAGCGGTGGAGGACGAAAAAGCCAGCAGGTTGTTCACCTGGAGACCATCCACAATTTCCACCTTCGCGCCCCGCGCCGCCAACGCGAGGGCCAGGTTGTGCCCGATAAAACCCGCGCCGCCTAACAAGGCGATCTTGCGATCTTTCAACGAAACAAGGTTCATTTCAGGCCCTCCAACACCGTGCGGACCGCGCTAGCGATATAATCCATGTCTTCCAGCCCCAAGTGCGGCCCCACTGGAAGCGCCACCGAACAATCGCTGATCCGGGCCGCTTCGGGATACGCCGTAGCATCGTATGGATATTTCTGACGGTAGTAGGTCATCCGCGGCACAGGCTGTGGGTAGTAGATGCTGGTCCCAACCCCGAGCGCATTCAGCTTCTCGATTACTTCTGCCCGCCGACCGGCGCGGCCCCCCCCCAGCACGATACTCAAGCAATAGTGGCTGCTGGCGGCCGGTCCGGCGCCATCCAATATCCGGATATCCGCAAGCCCCGCCAATCCCATGCGCAGCCGATCGAAATTCGCGGCCCGTCGCCTCAGGATTTCATCCACTTTCCGCATCTGCTGGCGGCCCAGCGCCGCCTGCAACTCGCTCATGCGATAGTTCAGCCCCAATTCGACTACGTCATACATTCCGGGCACCTTGCGCTCGGCATGGCTCCGATCAACGCCGAAGGCCCGCTGGCGGGCAACGGATGCCGCCACCTCCTTGTGTCGGGAGACCAACATGCCGCCTTCGCCCGTCGTGATGTGCTTCACCGGATAGAACGAGAAACAGCCGGCATCCCCGAACAGCGCGGCATGCCGGCCGTCATAACGCGAACCTACGGCCAAGGCGCAATCCTCGATTACCTTCAAACCATGCCGTTCCGCAATGGCCATGATCTCCGACATGCGACAGGGAATGCCCAGAAAATGAACCAGCCCGATGGCGCGCGTGCGCGCTGTGACAGCGGCAGCAACCCGCACTGGATCGAGGTTCCCGGTCGCCGGCTCGCAGTCAACGAATACCGGCCGAGCGCCCACCAGCTCCACCGCATGCACGGTGGCCACATGGGTCATCGCCGGCACAATCACTTCGTCCCCCGGTCCGATGCCAAAATGGTAATAAGCCATATGCAGCGCGGCCATGCAGGAACTCATCGAGACACAATGCGCGTCATCGCCGAGAAAGCGGGCGAAGTCCTCCTCAAACCCCTTGCACTGGGGGCCGTGCGTCAGGATGTTTCCTTGCAGCACCTCCAGCACGGCCTGCCGCTCGGCATCTTCGATCCAAGGACGGGCGAACGGTATGTTTCGCGTTGCGTTCATATGTAGCAGACCTCCACTTCTTTGTTTTCTCGCACGGATTCGTCGGCGGCGGCGCAGACGCTGATGGCATCGAACAGCAATTGTGTGTCCGCCGTCACGTCGCGTTCCGCCAGGATATCCGCAACAAAGCCGGGAATTAGATCCCCCTTGTTGGACGCGAGCGGCGCCAGGGCAATGAATTCCGGCGGCTGGTCGGGATCGCGGCTGGCGTGCCAACGCGCGCCGGCGTCGTCGTACAAGAACGACGCCCGGGTGCCGAACAGTCGGAGCACATGTTGATGGCGATGCACACAGCCGAAATTAGCTGTCACCCGGCCGACCATTCCCGATTCGAAACGGAAGGTTGCGGCGACGAAATCATCGTATCGGAACAACGTCTCCCGCGTGCTGATGCGATTGCCTGCCGCGTAGGCTGTCGCCGGCCTTGCCCCGCTCAGCCAGAGCATCAGATCAACCAGGTGCACTCCGCCGCCGAGCATGACGGAGTAGTCTCGGACATCCCTGCGCCAGCCGGCGGTGATCTTGTGCAAGCGGCCGTAAAGATAATCGCCGTCAATTGCATATAGCTCCCCGACAGTCCCCGTCACAATCTGTTCGCGCAACCACCGGTACAGCGGCGCGGCGCGCAGGATCAGGTTCGACGCGAGGTGAACACGACCGCCATAGCGCGCCCAGGCGGCCTTAAGCGAGCGGAGTTCTGCCAAAGTGCGGCACAGTGGCTTCTCGACAAAGACATGCTTGCCGGCCTCAAGCGCGGCCAATGTCTGGGCGTAGTGCGCATCGTCGAACGAGGCGATGGACACCAAGTCCACCTCTGGGTCCAATAGGACCGGCTCGTAGTTGTCGGCCACGGTCTCGGCGCCGAGTTCAGCCGCAAGCTTGCGTGCCCGGGCCAGGTCAAGATCACATAGTGTCCGGAGCCGGCAATGGCCGGTGATCGCGTAAGCCCGCGCATGCTGCTCACCCACACCCAGTCCGACAACCGCGACACCGAGTTTGTTTGATGGCGCGCTCATCTTGGCCGCGAAAAGCGCAGAATTAGCAAGAGACCAAATGCTTCCTTTGCGTCGGTTGTGACGCCTTGCGGCAATCACCTCATTCCGCCACCGGCATCGCCAGCGGCGGTGCACTGGACTCCAACCGTCTTTCCAACGCCCGCAGATCCTCAAGGGTGTCTACAACGAACCGCTGCGCAGCCAACGCGGAATCTGCGCTGCGCAGATTGTGGATCACGAAGAGGTCGGCGTGGTTGTAGTAATACCGTGTTACATGCTCGCGCTCGGCGGCGTCGAGCGGTCTGGCCGCCACCCGCATGAATGTCGCCGTCCGCAGCAGTTCAACGCTCTGGCCCGGCGGAAAGGTCCGGGGGAAGACATTGGTCACCAAGTCGCAATCCGGCCAGCGCTCCACCCAAGCCAGCGCCTTCTCCAGCAAGCCCGGGTCCAGCAACGGGCTATCGCCGCACACCCGAAAGAACCAGTCGCATGGATACACCTCCAAGCAAACGCGAAAACGCGCGCTCACGTCGTCCCGCTCCCCGCGGAACACCGCCACGCCCAAGCTCCCCACATAGGCCGCCAGCGGATCATCGCTCTCATCGCGGCTGGTGGCCACCAAAACGCGGGCGCGCGGCAACACCCGGCTGACCTGCTCGATCACGCGCGCGATTACCGCGCGGCCCGCCAATGGGGCCAGCATCTTGCCCGGGAAGCGTTGCGACGACATGCGGGCCTGGATAATCGCGCGAACGTTCACGCCTGACTCCTGATTTCCCACCGGTGCTCCAGCAACATCGGGGAAATAAAGCCTTGCACCGTATAGGTATCCAGCAGGCCCGGACGGTTGATTTCCTGCGGCGTACCGGACACAAAAAAGGCGGCCGCAGTGAAAAGATCCTGGTAGAAGGCCTGGCCAATCATACAAGTAGCCGTTCGACGCACTCCCGCCAGAACCTCATACGGGCCCGGGGCCAAACGGGGACGCTCGATAATGCAGTCCACGTAGCCCGAGCCGGATTGGAAATCCTGCCCAACCGCATCATCCAGCATGCAACAGGTGGCAAAATCCGTGTTCTCCGCCCCCGCCCGGCGCAAGCGCACTTGAAAATAAGCGGGGGCGACAGTGGTTTCGCAGACATAATGGCAGCGCACCACAAATGGCCGCCCAAAGCCCAGTTCCGCACACGGCGCACCCGTGGCATCCAACACCTCCGCACGGGTAATGTAGATGGGTTGCAGGCCGCCAACTCTTTTTGGCAGCCCCGCGCCTTCCATTTGCTTCCGCTGCATGCTGTGCACATATTCCCGCAGCACATCATTGACCGCCCCATGGCGCTGCACGCGGCCGTGGTCCAGCCAAAGCGCGCGGTTGGATACCATTTCCACCGCCTGCGGCGAATGGGAAACGAACAGCACCGTCACTCCAGACGAGAGCAGGCCGCGCATCTTCGCAAAGCTTTTGTTCTGGAATGCAAGATCGCCGACCGCCAGCACCTCATCCACCAGCACCACATCGGGCCGCAGATTGATCGCCACAGAGAATCCAAGGCGGACCAACATGCCGGAGGAGTAGTTCTTGATCGGCATATCAATGAACTCGCCGATCTCGGAGAACTCAATGATGTCATCCAGCAACCGCTTCACTTCGGCAGCGCGCATGCCCAACACAGCGGCGTTAAGATAGATATTTTCGCGCCCGCTGAGCAATGGATGAAACCCGGCGCCGAGCGCGATCAGCGCCTGCAGACGTCCTCGTACCAACGCGTAGCCGTTGGTCGGCGCATAAATGCCGCTGAGAATCGAGAATAATGTGCTTTTGCCCGCGCCGTTGTGACCAATCACCCCCAAACATTCCCCCTTGGGCACCTCAAAGGAAATATCCTGCAGCGCCCAAAACTCAGAAGGACGGAGATGGGAATGGGGAAGGGCAAACGCGGGATGCGGAACAGAAATCGGGGTGGTGTTATGGGCGGCATCGGCCAAACGGGCGGAAAGGCGCTCGGAGCGGAAGCGTTGCGGGATCAAGGCCGCCCGGGCCAAGTCACGCAGGCCGTACACCATCGCGCGCTTCAGCGAGCGAGAGAACTTCTTGGAAAGCTGTTCGACTTTAATAGCGGGGTCGGAACTCATGACTGTGGAATAGCCCTAACTAACCCTGGATGCGTAAAGGTGGAGCCACGACCTTCTTTGGCGCCTCTTGGGGGGGCTTTATGGCGATGATCGAGGCGCCAAAGGATTAAGTTCCAGAAATAGCGACGACCGCAGGTACGCGGCGCTTTGTTCGGGACGCACCAACCGATATTTGATCCGCTCGCGCTCCATAAACGCCTTCCAGCAAATGAAATGGTGCGGATCCATGGTCCCACACCACTGCGCGGGCAGACCGCGACCGCGGAGCGCGGCAACGGCCGTTTCCATGCAGTCGCCAGACCGACTTTGCAGACCAATGAATGCGCCATTAGGCTCAGCGCCCGGCGCGCGCGCACGCGGCACCAAATCATACTCCTCGATCTCCGCGCGCAGCGCTCTCCGAGCAGCGGCATGCACGCGACGCAAATCTTTCAGAATTGCCGGAATTTTCCCAATCTGCGCCAGCAATGCGGCGGCCTGCAACTCACTCAACCGATGGTTCAAGCCGAAACATCCGATGGCCCGCGGCCCACGGGGGTCGGCCATCCCGACCTCGCGCATCATCCCGAGGTCGTGAAAACGCTTGGCACGCTCGAAAAAACGCCGACTATCGGTCGCCAGCGCCCCACCCTCCCCGCTCGTGATCAGCTTGTTGTATTGAAAAGAGAATACAGCCAGTTCCCCAAAAGTGCCCACGGGCTTCCCGCCAACACGGCCGCCCAAACACTGCGCGCAATCCTCAATCAACACCAACCCCATCCGCCGTGTTACGCGTCGAACGGCTACAATGTCGCACGGCGCCCCGCGCATGTGCACCGCCAGCACCGCGCGTGTTCTCCGGGAGCAGCAGGCGCCCAGCGCCGCCGCATCAAGCCCCAAGCTTCTATCAATCGGCGCTATCACCGGCACGGCGCCCAGCGCAAGAATCGCCATTAGGTCCGCGCTCCAAGCGTAGGCCGGCAGGACCACCTCGTCCCCGGGACGGACTCCGACGGCAAAAAGCGCAGCGTGCAAGGCAGCGGTCCCCGATGAGACACAGAGCACGCGCCGGCGTGAAAACAACCTTCCCAGCGCATGTTCCAAGCGATCGCAACAATGGAGGGGGTTGATCCCGTAATACCGGTACGGGGAGCGAGCTTTGATGACTGCCGCAATCATCCGCTCCTCCTCCGTCCCGAGGTAGCGGGCGCCCGGATAGCCGCCGAACAGCAAAAGCCGATGATCGGAATGGGTCATGGCGGGGCCTAATTCAATTGGAACTACGAAACACTCTAAAAGCGCGAAAGGGGATATGCTTGGAAACTATACAACAGACGGCGACGGCGCAAGGAGACAAACTCCAACCTGCGAGTTTCGCGTGTTTCGCGCCTTGCGTAGTGCCCTCTTCCCCATTCACAAAAGCAACCCGACTGGCGGCGCATCACGCGTAGTGCTGCCGCACGTGCGCGCGCAGCATCTCAACCTGCTTGAAAAAATCGTGCTCGTCTGTTCCATAAGGGCTTTTGAAGTAGGAGGCCAAATGCGGTAAAATACCGCATTCGCCATTTGAGCCAAAAAACTCCACCCAGCGCACCAAATCAAACACCAGCGGCGCGGCTAGGATCGAGTCGTCGCCCAGCCAGTTGACCTTCATCTGCATGGGTGTGTCGAACCAGCCGGTGAAATCAATGTTATCCCAGGCCTCCTTGGCGTCACCGCGCGGCAGGTAGTAGTGGATGTGGACCTGGTGGTCGAAATCTGCATAGCCGAGCACCGACGCCAGCACGCCGGACTTGCTCTTGATCTTCTGTTCCTTATGCGCCGGGTCGTTCAGCACCTGCCCGTCCCGGTTGCCCAGAATATTGGTACTGTACCATCCGGTGACCTTCAGCGCCCGCGCCTTGAACAGTGGAGCCAAGGCAGTCTTGTAGAGCGTCTGCCCCGTCTTGCCGTCCTTGCCGCAGATGGCGACCTTGCGCTCGCGGGCAAGTTCAACGATCGCCGGGATCTCCGCCGTAACCGATGGCGTGAAATTGACAAAATGACACCCCGCCTTGATCGCCGCGTAGGCGTAGAGGATCCCGTTGCTGATATTCGGCGAGTTGTCCGCCAGCGCCCGCTCGAACAGGGCCAGCGTGCTGTGCTCCTTGCCCAGCGCGACGCCCCGCTCGGTCGAGGCAAGGTTGACCACCACGACCTGGTCAACTCGGTGGCGCTCCTTGAAATCTTCAATGTCGTAGGTCACGCTCTTGACCATGTCGGGCAGCGGGCGCTGGGTGAAGATCGTGGTGGCGAAGCTCGTATCCTGCATCCGCTTCGGACTACCCGTGCTGGCCATGACATCCTCCATGACCGCGTCCGGCTGCACCATGATCGCGGGGTACACGGCGTTTTTATCCAGCAGATCCTGGATGGCATCAATGACCGGCAGCGGCAGCACCTTGTGGTAGCGGCAGGCCTCGGAATAGGTGTGCCCCACAATGTCCCACCCGCCGAACACCATGTCGTCGAATGTTCGCAGCGGCAATCGCTGGCAGACCGGATCATCACCGGACGGCACCCGGAAATTGAACCCCAGGTTCTTCCGCTGGGCGCACTGGGCACCCATTACCGTCGTGGCCACCGCGCCCTTGGCGCCGATGATCAGGACTCCGATTTTTCCGCTGCCTGACTGGTTCTCTGCTTTCATGGGTTGACCGCCTTTCTGTTTTCGCCGGAATTCGGGATGACACCAGAACGCAACCTGTTCGCCCGACAGGCCGGGGCTCAGCCGCCGCGCAGCATCCGCAGCCACATGACCGCGTTGACGGCCTGCCAGAGCAGCATGCCCGACACCGGCCGGGGCTTTTCCGCCGTCACCGCCGCGCGCAAAGCCGCGACGTCCACGATCGGCTCGAGATCCTGCGCCTCCGTTGCGGCTAGCATTTCGGCGATGAAATCCCGGAACGGCGGCGTCCGCGACCAAGGCAGAAACGGTACGTCGAAGCCGACCTTGGAGGAGCGTTCCGCAATCTCCTTCGGCAGCAGGTCGCCCACGACGCGGCGAAGAAGGATCTTGTTGAAGCCGTCACGGATCTTCCAGTCGGAAGGCAACTTCCAGGCGAATTGGAAAAAGTCCTCGTTGCAGAAGGGATCGACAAGCTCAATGCCAAAGTGCCATGAGCCCTCGACCAGCGGCAACAACCCGGGCGGCCGAAACGCGTACCACAGGCCGTAGGCGGTCAGCGAATGCAAGTATCCGCCAGCGTTGAGCCGGACCGCCGGCGCCGCCTGAGCCGCGTCCCGCAGGCAGCCCACGCGCACCAGTTCCCGGTCCATGAGCTGCGGCCTGGGGGTGATTGTGCCGCGCTCGTTCAAATCAATATGGCTGATGAGGAAATCCCAGAAGACCTGCGTGTTCTTCGGGAACTCCGCTGTGCTGTGCAAACGCACCCACGCCTCAAACTCGCGCTCAAAGCGCGGCGAATGACCAACCAACAAGTCCGCGAGGTTATAGAGATAGCAGGGGTAGTTGCCCGCAAAGAGATCGTCGCTGCTCCCGCCCGTGACCATTCGCTGGTATCCTAGTGCGGCGATTTTCTTGAGCAAAATGTCATACCCCAGGCAGGCACTGGTGGCCAGCGGTAGTTCGTGCAGGGCGTAGGCCTCCTGCCAGCCGGCAAGGAACTCGGCGGGTTCGATCACCACCGGCGTCCAGTCCCGGCAAACATTGCGGGCGACGCGCTCCGCGGGAGCGAATTCATTGACGGGCGATTCCACATCATAGCGCGCCGTGAACGCCGGGAGCGGCTGGCCCAATTTCTTGCAGGCCGCCGCGACCGAGGAGGAGTCGAGACCACTGCTGAGCGCAATGACCGACTTGTCCGCTCCACCGGCAGCGAGACCGCTGAAGACCGCCTGGCGCGTGGAATTCAGCAGGTGCTGCCGACACATCTCTTCAAGCGGCTGGTCATCAGTCCACGGCGTCCGGTCCAGCTCCGCAAAAGACCAGAAGCGGCGGATAACGATGTCCCGGCCGATATCCATAGCTGCGGCCGGCGGAACCAGCCAGGTCTGCCGCAGAAAACCGGCCTCGTGGCCGGATACCTCGCCGTAGCGGAAGATGATATAGCGCGCGAGGAAAGCCAGGTCAGGCACAACCGCACCGCGCACGCGCGCGGTAGTCAACGGCGCGGTGCCGACGACCACTTCAGGCGGGTTGTCCATCCGTTCAGCCGCATAGTAAACTGGCGCCAAACCACCGCGGTCACGCGCGACCAGCAACTGCCTGACCTGCGGAAAGAAAGCCGCCAGCGAGAACGCGCCGCGAATATCAGGCAACGCCGCCAGCAACTCGCGCGGCCCCCCATCACACAGGCGCAGCAGCTCAGCCGCGAAAATCGCTGTACCGTTATGCCGAACGGGCGCGCCGGAGGTAAGCACCAAGGCATCCGGGTTCCAGGCAAGATGGTCGTTAAGAAAAGGTTCGTCGGTCAGCACAGCCACGGCCAGTCCACTGTCGCGGAAGGCGTCAACGGCCACGCCGGCAATGCCGGGCCGCTTGCCATACTGGCGCTCCAGCAGAGCGAGCAGAGGTCGAGCATCCGTTGTCCCGTTCTTGTTCCAATGCACCAGGTAGTGGACCGCGCTTCTCATGGTTTCTTGAAAGCCCTCAATATAAATGTATCGTCCAAACGCTCCAACCCGAACGGCCGGCTGCCGCGCGCGAAGAAATCCAGCGCGAATCCGGCGTCCTCCAACTGCCGCAGCAGGCCGCTCAAGCGATGCTTCGCCCCTTCCTCCCAGGCGGGGCACTCGTAGGCACGCCGATGCACCTCCATAGCCAGCGCACGGACCCGCCCGAGCGTCCCGGCCGCCGCAAGGTCATTAAACACCGGGAACTCCGCACCTTCAATGTCCATCTTGAGAAAATCAATCTGCGGCAGATCCGCGCATTGTTCCGAAAGTCGGCCCATGGGCACCTCCGCCGAGGAGACACCCGGGGCGTCGGCAGCCAACAGTTCACGCATGATGGTGTTCGTGCTCCGGTTCGGATTTCCGCCGTCATTCACAATCCGAATCGTACCTGCCCCGTCCGCCAACGCCACGTTCACCACTACCGCTCGGTCACCGACATAGGTGGCGATATTGGCGCGCAGGGCTGTGCAGGTGGTCGGATCCGCCTCGAACACGCGCAGGCGCGCGTTGGGCAGCACCATCGCGGCGTAAATGGCGAATAACCCGATGTTGCCACCCGCGTCAATGATCACCGGAGCCGGCCCGAGCGCCATCGGGGGATTGTAGTGCTGGTAGATGAATATCTCCCGGAAGAAAGACACAACACTGGGCTGGTGGAAACACTGCAGCGGCCGGCCGAAAAAACTCATCGTCTGCGGCCTGGATTCACGCGGGGCATCCGCGCGCGCGGCCTGCCGTAGGAGCCGGATATATTCTGCCCGAAGCTGGGCCGGCGGCAATGTCAGGGACTTCCCGCACAGCCGATACTCGGAGATGATTTGCAGCAGCTTCATATTCTAGTCACCGCGTCAATGGGCCGCAAAAAGACACCGGGCTCTATTCTCTTAAATGCCCAAGCGGCAACTCGGGATATTGGCTGAACTTGGCCAAGCGGGTGTCCACAAAGAAAAAAGTTGATTGAGTGATCGCTTTGAGCGCATAGCCAATTCCCTGAAGAAAATGATACGCAGGCGAATGCAATACGCCGCCGGTCTTGACCAGCCCCAAGATTTCAACCGCCATCACCTTTGGCCGAAACCGGCCCCAATCATTGGATTGGAGCACATCGAGTTCGAGGCCCTCAACGTCAACCGACATTAGATCGACGCCCGGCAGGGCGCTGTTCCATTCCCCGTATTCCGCCAGAATTTCCGCGAGGGGCCGGCACAACACCTTGTCAACCCCCAGGAACTCAACTGCAGGGTCGGCCATCAGGATCTCGGCGCGAGCCGGGTCACATGTCGAGTTGAGATACGGGGCAAACCGAAAGTAATCCAAGGCGCCATAGGTAGTACCGACCGCGGCGTTGACGAAAACATCCTCTGGCCGCGCGTGCAAGTATAAGTCTCGAAATGAATTGTCGGCGTCCACGTTCACTCCGCGCCACCCCATTCGGTAAAAGAAGCAGGTGTTGTTAAACTCCACCGGATGCCCGCAGCCGATGTCAACATAACGGCCGCATGAGATGGCCAACGGTGCCAGAAGGTGATGGGCGACAAGGTCTTCGCCATACTGCGAATAGGATTCGAGAGGCTGGAAAGATCGGGTCATAAAGACATGCCCCCTTGCCCGCACTCATTTTCCGGTAATTGTCCGCCATCCCCAATGACGCCGGCACATCCCTCGCCATCCAAGGTTGCCTGTCTGCCCCAATAATCCACCAATTCCCGCATTGCAGCCGTGTCTTCCACCGTAAGGTAATGGCACTGGTCGCAGGGTGGCCGCTTGGGTTGAAAATTCATCATGCTTTTCCGCCACCGGGCGGCCTCCCGGCTGAAGTACGCCGCAAACAAGCTACCAACCTCACCCGTGATCGTGCCAAGGCAATAACGGCCGTGCAACCGGTGGTCGGACAACAGATTGCAGCAAGGCATCACGCGGCCGTTGTACTCAACATCCAGCGTGTGGAACAGCGAGAAGCATGGCGAGGTCCGAGGCGGGCGCTCACCGCCCACATCAACCGTACCGCCCCGGTTCACGCGATAGCGCTTGGTGTAGTAGTTCCGCCCGACCATGAACACCCCCATCCGGCCTTGGAAACAGACAGTCGCCTCGCATGACCCCGGTATGATCCGATGGAGCCGGTACTCCACGCCGAGCCGCTCGAGGCGCTGGCGCATCTGCTTTTACACGTCTTCCTGGTAGCGCACCGTATCGTGGGCGTAAACCGGCGCCTCCTGAAGGTGGAATGAAATGCGCAACATGTCGCACCCGGCGCGATCCAACTCCGCCAGATAATCGCGCGTCAGCAAGTCGCCGTTGGTAATCACCGTGATCATGGCCTTCGGTAAGCGGGGCCGCAGGTAACCAATCCGCTCGAGCAATAGGGGATCGGCGAGCGGCTCGTTGAACCGGGTCAGCACGATTCGCCCGGCATAACCAATGGCCTGCAGGTCAGCCACGATGCCGTGGAACAGCGGCATGCCCATGATTTGCTGCTGGCGCGCGGCTGTATGCCGATCCGTCGCCGCGACCGGGCAGAATAAGCAACGCCGGTTGCAGTACGAAGATGTCTCAAGATCGATGCTCGTGACCGCCGCCTTGAAGATCGCGCCGGCGTCAGGCGGGTTCACGGCAAAATGGCCGGTCCGAATGACAATGCCGCCGGGGTTATCCTGGTACAACGCGGCCGCGTACGCTTGCATGATCTGCTCCTGCAGGTCCAGCGCCAGCCCATTCCGGGGATCGCGCGCCAGGATGGCGCGAATTTCCTCATATGCGCCGTGGTAATCCCCGGCCCGGTACTTTTGCACAGCAGTGGCCAAGAACAAGCCGGCGTCCGCACATGCGCCGCCTGCGTTTATTTCTTGATCAGGCATCGTGCTTCCTTTTGCCGCGACCATTCCAACCGCAACCGGGCATCCCACATTTCAATCGCCGCGACTGGTCGGCAACACACGTACCGACTCGGCATGGCCGTCCGCCGTCCGATAGTTCTCGTTCGGCCCGAAATAAGGCGCCAGCCCCCCCATCAACCCACCGTACCGCTGATACATGCGGCGCGCCTGTACGTCCGCGCGGATGCGCGCGACGCAGGCCGTGAAATCCGCCGCGGCCGCCGCCTTTTGGCCCATCCGATCATACG
Organism: uncultured Verrucomicrobiota bacterium; assembly: GCA_964570325.1. Taxonomy (GTDB): domain Bacteria; phylum Verrucomicrobiota; class Kiritimatiellia; order CAIQIC01; family CAZMXS01; genus CAZMXS01. Next base: position 69,484 of record CAZMXS010000001.1, read on the forward strand.
CAACACCGCGGCAATAAAGGCCCACCACGTGGAATGGATAGCGCTCGCAAACCATCATGTTGAAATAATCGATTGCCCGCTGGTAGCGACCATGTGTGATGTTTGTATTATGGAAAAAGTTGCGGTTGATATTCACGTCGTAGACTAACTGGGCGAGCGCAGCGCCCCCAATTTCCGGCGTATCGAACGAACGCAGCGCCGGTCGGTTCAAGTCCCAGTCGTATTTGTCCTCGTCGATCACCCCCATATCAACATACTGGTAAAACATCTGCGTACCAGGCAAGGGCAGGGCACAGTTGATCAGTATCCAGTCCACATCTATCGACTCAATGAAATCTATGGTCTCCTGCATGAGCTCCCGCGTCTCGCCCGGGAAGCCCAGAATGAAGTTGGCTTCGACCGGAATGGACTTGGTGCGCATGTACCGCAGGACGCGCCGGCACTTCTCCAGATTGACGTTCTTCTTTATAATATGCCGTTGCGTGTAGCTCGACCCCGATTCAACAGCTACCCGGTAATACTCGATGCCCATGCGTTCGATGGCATCAATGACGGCCTCGTCCAGCACGGACACACTGAGCGAACTCGGCAGCCGGAACCGCAGCTTACCAAGAAAACCGGCCTTCCCCAAACCGTCAACCAACTCGAGAAACTTGGCCCGCCGGGCCGCGAATAAATCGTCATAAATCGTAACGGTGCCGAAACCCATCCGCTGTATCTCGCTCAACTCCTCCAATATGCGCGCGTTGCTCTTTTCCCGCACCTTGCGCCCATGCACGACGTTGGAGGCGCAACAGATACAGTGAAACGAGCAACCCCGGCTCCACATGACGCTCATCCCGTCCCACAATTTGGAGGATTGCCGAAAATAGTTCAGATCCAGTAAGTCATAGGCCGGCATACCAATCTCGTCAAGATCAGGCAGCATATCCCCCACCCCCCCCGCCGGGGGGCGGCTTCCGCCTTGGCATGATCATAAACGCCATTCAGTTTCGCAAAGGCGCCAACGGACTGCCGAATGCGCTGGCGATCCGATTCCTGGAACTTCTTCAGGAATTCCAGCATCGATATTTCCGCCTCGCCGCGAAACACCAGGTCAACGACAGACTGCCGTAGCACTTGCTTGTAGCAGGCCGTCGCGTGGTGACCACCGCATATCAGCAGCGCTCCGGGCCATTTGTTCCTGGCTAACCTGATGATCTCGAGCGAACTGGAATATGATGTGGAATATAAGATGGACAACCCAACAATATCCGGCTGCATCCGCACCCGTTCGAGCTCCTCCCGGTAGAAATCGCTGCATTTTGCCGGCATCTCCTCCGTGGGCCGCCCCTCAACATAACGCGCGTAAACCGAATGCAAATCCTTCCCAATGTCCAGCAACTCCAAATTCAGGCCGTCTACGCGCCGCCGCAAATAAGCGCCCATCTCGATAAAACCCAGCGGCACGCTAAGATCGGGGATCCGCGTGGTGTTATGCTCCTCGATGAATGCGCATTGCTCGGCATAGGGCATCGGGCTTGGATTGATGAACAACAGATTAACCGGGCATTTCACGATCAAAGCCGTCCTTGTTTAACGCCGGGCAGTTGCCGGCATACCGTGTTAACATCGCGAATGTTCGTACACGCCCATCTTTGGCAGATGGTCAAAATACGCTCACACGACCCTTGGACACTTATAACCTCTCCGCCAGTAGCGGTTCGCAGATATGGAAGAAACGCCAGCCGAGCGCCAGCACGAGGAAGCTAAATAGCGTGGACACCAGCAAGCCCGGGGTTAGCGCGAACGCGCCGGTCTCGATCAGGCGGTTGATGGCGTGGAGGAAATGCGAGACCGGATTCAATTGATGCAGCCAGTACAGAGCCATCTGCCAATTCGTTATGCCGGGCTCCAGCATCGGCGTGGGATAGATTGTCGGCGCCAGGAACATGCCAAACTGGAAAGCAAACTCCAGGAGGCGGCTCATATCGTTCATCATCGTATTGACCGGCGCGAACAGCAGGCCCAGACCGAGGGCCAGCGCGATCATGGGGACCAGCAACAACGGGAAAAAAAGCACCTGCCAGCGCGGCGAGTAACTCAGGAGCAGAAAACTGAGCGCTACAACCGCGAACCGGATGACGCCGTTGATCAGCGCGCTGCCGACTGCGCTAAAGACCAGTACCTCACGCGGGAAGTAGATCTTGGAGACCAAACTGCCGGCGTTGGCGATGCTCGTGGTGGCCGTGATGGTAATTTGCGTGAACAAGCCCCAGAGAGTCGTGCCGACCAAGGCAAAGAGCGCGTAGGGCATCGCGCCGGCCGGCATCGGCACGTTCACGACCTGCGCCTGCCGCAGCAGCGAGAAGACCACCGTGGTGGCCACCGGCGGCAAGGCAATCCAAACGTAGCCGAGAAACGACTGCCGAAACTGCCCCGCCACGTTGCGAAACACCAGGCGGTAGATCAACTCACGATACTGGGCCAGTTCACGCAACATCGAACCCCAGGCTGCCAGCGAGACGCGGTCACGGCCGGAGGCGTCGTAGATTGTGATCGGTTCGACGGTGTTCAAGGAATGACAACCAAAAGGGTGGCGCGGCGACTCCTTGCAATCCATAAGTCAGGCTATTTCATGCTATCTGGGCGTCCGCGGCGGCCGGCCAAGGTTGGGTATAAGACTGGGCTTGCAGATTGGTCCAAAGGGCCGATGCGACCCCAACAAGAATCATCATCGGCGGATTCCACGGCAAAGGGGAAAAGGCGCCGCCGACCATAATAACCAGAGCCTGCAGTTTTAACGTCCAGCCCAAATCAGACACCATCGGCCACCAACCGGCGGTATGCTTCTGAATCTTCCCCCCATATATAAACAGCATGAGCAGCATGCCGCTGTAAAGGCCCATACCGATGATTCCCATCTCCCGGCCCGCCATCAAAATCTCGCAATGCACCTGACCGATCGCCATCGGGAAGCGACCCATCAAGGAGGGATGGGGATTCATGCCAACGCCAAAGATCGGGTGCTCCTTGATCAAAGCCCATGTATCACGATTCTTAAGGCGGCGCTCCTGCGCGCTCTGTTCATCTTGAGACAACTCCTCCGTCGGCTTTATTTCCTCGCCATATAAAAAGGCCTTCATTGACTTGGGAATAGACTTGAAGCGTTCGACATTCATGCCGCTGACCAGTGTAAAAATGAAAAAGAGGGCGGCTACAATAGTGACAATGGTGGTCTTGTATTGTGAGAAATACTTGGGCAAGAGAAAGAACCCGAGCGCAATCAGAATCATCATTCCCGTCCGGCTGCCGGTTTCCAGAATTATGTAGACCGCGCATAATGCGATCACCAGCATCCCATACTTGAGATACCTGTTTCGCGTCTGTTGATAAAAGAAAAGGTAAGTAGGAATCAACAAGCACATCATATAAGCAAAACCATTGGGGTTTTCCACCAATGAAACCGCCGGCCCCATCAAGCGATCACCCGCATAGGTTGCACCAGCGGATGAAAGCCGAAGGCCGGCCTTAACCCACCACAACGAAGCCACGAAATACACGAACATCACCGCCCAAACCCGTTCCACGGTTGAGGCCATGGTCTCCACCATGATCAAAACCAAGGTATTCTTAACCAAGCTGTCAATGAAGCCATTCCAATCCGTGTTGATCTGGTAAATGCCGATATATTGAGAAATCAGCCCGGCCGCCAATAACAGAAATCCCATTTGAGTTCCAAGCCCCAGTCGAATAGCCGGTTTGTTTTCCTGCGTGACGGCCAACGCATGGAAGCCCACCATGCCGAGGAAGCTGATATCGGCAATATGCAACGGCCAGAGAAACGGGAACCGATTCTGCGGCTGCACCAATATAATGCAGATGTACCAGAGCAGAAAGCGAAATGCCCAGCGGGACATCATGGCAAAGGATGAAGGATGAAGGATGAAGGATGAAAAGGAAGCCGGAGCATCTCTGCGGCTGTAAGCTGCCGCGTAAACAGCTTGCCGTCGGCGCGCAAAGCGATGCAATCGGCTGCGTCTGCGGGAGCGACCAACCGACAGACTTCGTCCCGGTCAAGTCCCGGCGGCACTTGACGGCAACCCCATTCCTGCGGCGTGATCCGCATCGTACGCCAAACAACAATCAACGCCCGGCCAATAGTCTGCGAACCAACGGGTTGTTGAGCAGGCCGGCCACCTTGCGGCGGTAGGCATCCGCCTCTTTCAGGCGCTGCTCGAGAAACCTTGACTTATCGCCATTCGCGCCATTGGCCCGCAACAGGCCCAAGCTGCGCTCAATCTGCACCTTGGCCGACTCCATCTTCTTGTTAAGCGAGGGCAGCAAGCCATTGGCCAGGATTCGCGTAAAATTGGTTTCCGCCACGTAATAGTCGCGCCGATCCCCTTTGATCCAGGAACGGCGCACGGCGCCCCAAGATTCAAGCTGGCGACAGGTGATGCTGACGCTCGCTTTACTGACTCCCAGCACCTGGGCCATGGCATCCAGGGTCAGCGCCTCGTCGCTCAAATACAACAGCGTGAAAATCTGCCCGAACAACCGATTCAGGCCGAATGACTGGGCGGTGCGCCCGCCCGCCTCAATCATTTCCCAGCGCGCGGATTGCTGGTTATCCGTGTTCATAGCAAATACGATCGTTTAGAATATTCTAAACATATTCAATAATACCACAGGGCGTCAAGGATGTTTATAGCCCCATCAGCCATTCCAAACTCGATCCCATAACCTGGTTTGATCCGAGGGAGGGCGCATGGTCCGCCGGCCCATTTTGGCAATCAACTCATTCATCATTCCCCGCGCGGAACCGGAGCCCCGCGCCACGCTGAACGACATCGCGGGCCGCCGGACCATGCCTAAATCACCTCGTTCCTTTAACTGCGGCGAGGGCACGGAGCATCGGGCTCGAATCAGACCCAGCCTATTTACCGGGCTTTTACTTGCGGCCTGTGTCACCGGCCACCAAGCGCTCCCAATGGTCGGATTGCAGGAATAGTGCATCCGGCCCGCTATCCGCATCCCATGGACGCACCGCGGTGCCGGCTGCGGCGCATAGACTATAGCCCAGGGCCATCAATCGGCCCCAAGGGCCGGGGTTATCCCAGTTGGACCGGTTCATTTCCACCACCAAGGCCGGCCGATGAGCCACAATCAGTTCCCAAGCCCCCTCAATGGCTTCAGCCTCATGGCCCTCCACGTCAAGCTTGATCAAGGTGACCGGGCCGGCCGGCAAAACCTCATCCAGGCGCCGACAGGCAACCGACACCCGCCGGGCCGCAGCCGAGGCGCCCACCGATTCGGCCACCAGCGCGGACTCATATAGATTGTCGCCACCCCATGGATATGTGGGTATTTCCATCGCTGCCTCGCCACTATGCGCGGACAACGCGCAGTTGAACAACTCCACGTTGGTCAACTGCAAACGGCGGACGTTATGGGCCAGCAAGCTGAAAGTTTCAGGCACGGGCTCAAAGCTGTACACGCGACCGGCCGCTCCTACCCATTCCGACAGCAAGCGGGTCACATACCCGATGTTGGCGCCGCCATCCACGACGCGCGCGCCTGGCGCCAGCAGTCTCCGCACCAGCGCCGATGGCGGCCAACGCTCCGGCGGGAAATTCCGAACCACCCGCGGGTAGTAGAACTTCTGCAGCCGATGCCGCAATCCGTGCGGCAAACCCGCTGCGAATCTGGACAACATACCGCTCATTGTCACGGACACAGGCCTGTTTTCGCCTTTCCGCCTCCACCCTTCACCACTTCGCCTTCACCATTCGCTTAAGCCGGCGCCAGCAAGGCATGGTCCACTTCGACGGCGGCGGCCTGGCCGATTATGTCCACATTGACCACAACCTTGGTCCGCCCTTGGACACGACACACAACCCCTTCCAGTCCCTTGAAAGGGCCGGCTGTGACCCGAACCATTTTCCCTTTTTCCAGATAAGGCAGGATTTCCACCACATCAGTCACTGCAATGGCCTTTTGAATCTGGCGAAGTTGCTCCACCAATTGCGTTTGGGCCACCACGTCCAGCACATTGGCCACGTACCGATTCTGGCGCACCCGCAACCGGCCGGCGGGGTCCACCACACAGAAGAGATAACCCGGGAACAGAGGCGATGAAAAAGAGCGAACTCGCCCGCCATAGCGATGGGTCTTCTTGCGCAACGGCAGGTAGACCGGAAAACGATTCAATTCGCAGAACCCTGCCAGTTTCTTCTCGGCGCGCGGGCGGGTGTGCACGACAATCCAAGCGCAGCCTGCCGGGGCCGGCATTAATCCGCTGGCCGCATCCGCTTCAACTACATTTGCCGCAGGCATCGAGCTGGTCATGTCGGCATTATTGTCGAATACGACCGGCTTTACAAGTCATGTACGGGCATAATCGTCATGTCGGCGCCAACCGATTTGAGACTTGGCTTCTTCTGCTGAACCCAGCCATAGATGGTATCCGCCGATAATCGCCCCGTGAGGTCCGGCAAGTCCGGCATTCCTGACTGACTCGGGCGGGGGGAAAAGCCGGGTCGGAATGCCCGACTTGGTTGCCTGCGCCCATCCAGGCCAAAACACGATCATTGAGCCGGTCATCACGCCCGTTTAATCCATAAAGCCAGTAAAATGAGTCAGCAGCAGATACGGACAGGCTGACCGCGCTCGGCTTGGCCGCTATTCGAAGCCCCCCGCTAATCCACTCCATCACGCGCTGGCGGCGCCGCGCGTCTTTTCATCGCCCGGCGGCAGCGGGAGAACCCGGCCAGCCGGCGGTTCTTCTTCAGTCTCGCCGCCGTCCTCGCCATATTTCAGCCCGACGATGATCGTCTTAAATGTGCGCAGCAGAATGAGGCAATCAAGGAAGAAGCTCATATTCTTGATATAATACAAGTCATACTGGAGTTTCCGGCGCGCGCCTTCGATGCTGGATGCGTACGGGAACTTGACCTGCGCCCAGCCGGTGATGCCGGGCGGAACCAGCAGGCGTTCCTTGTAAAACGGGATGGCTTCGGCCAAGGTGGCGATGAATTCCGGACGTTCCGGCCGCGGACCGACCAAACTCATATCGCCCTTGAGCACATTGATCAATTGTGGAATTTCATCAATCCGCCACTTGCGCAGGAACCGTCCGATGCGCGTTACGCGGGTGTCATGCCGCATCGCCCACACGGCCCCGGACTGCGCCTCGGCATCGCGCCGCATCGTCCGGAACTTGATCAGCGTATAGGGCCGCCCATCGAGGCCAGCGCGCTGTTGAGTATAAAACACGGGCCCGCGCGACTCCAGTTTAACCAGTAAAGCCGCCAGCAATGAGATGGGGAGCGAAACCATCAGCCCGATGGCCGCCACCGCCACATCCATGACCCGCTTAACCTTCCGGATATGTACTACCGAACTGTTCATCGCGGCGCGCATGAGCCATTCATCGTTGATGTGTTCGAGGGGGATCTCCTGGGCGATCTCCTCACACAAGGCCACATAGTCGAGCACCTCCACACCGGAATAGCGCAGTGGACGCAGCACGCGCAGCAGCTTGCGGCTGCGCGCGGGCGAGGTCGCAATAATCAGCGTCTCGATGGAATAGACATCGGCAAACTCGCGCAATCGGTCCACATAACCGAGGATCGGGATGCCGCCAATGAAGGCTTCCGCCCGCGTGCGCACGCAGGCGACGATGCCGAAGATCTTGTAGCCGGCGTCCTCCGTATTATTCAGCAGGTGGATGATGGCCTCAACGTCGCGCCCCTCGCCCACAACCAGCGTGTTCTTCATAAACAGGCCATAGCCGACGGCGATCCGATAGAGGCGCCGCAACATCCAGGCAAACAGGAAGATGAACAGCGCGGCCAGGAGCAGAATGCCGCGGCCGATATGCAGCTTGTAGCGGGCGTAGAACACCATGATGATGATGGCCAAGCCAATGGCGGTCGTGATCAGCGGCAGAACCACGGAGGCGCTTTTGCTGCGAACCGCCTGTTGCTCATACATGCCGCCGGCGTAGAACACGAGCAGGAAGATCAGCGTGGATCCGCCCAGCGTCGGGATATGCTCCAGCACATATTCCCAGCCGTCCTTGGGCGCCAGGCGAATCAACGCCGACAGGATAATTGAGGCGACGATAAAAATGATATCGCCCGCCAGCAGGAAAATCCGGCGTCGTGATACTCGGATGCCGCGTTCGAAGAACATCGGTGCAAGCCGTGAATTATGGTGAAATACCGCGATTCAGGTCTAAACCACACCGCCCCATTTGATGCAGGGCCTTCGATACTGGATACTGAATGCTCATCCGTTTTCTACCGCTTACCCTCGTCCTTGCCGTAGTGGTAGTCGTAATTATAGTACCCGTAGTAGGTGGAATAGTAATAGTAGCCCACGCGGCCGAATTCGAGGTTGTTGAGCACGCAGCCAACGATATTGGCCCCGCGCTCGCGCAGCACCTGCGTGGTCAACTGGGCCAGTTTGCGCGAGGTGCGCCCGGCCCATACGACCATGACCACCGCCTCAGCAATCGCGGCCAGAATCGCCGATTCGGACACCGCCATGACCGGCGGGCAATCAAAGAAAATATAATCGTAATTGCGCTTGGCATATTCCAGGAATGATTGCATTTCCGGCCGCAGCGTTATTTCGGACGGATTGGCCGGGAATGGACCGGTGGCAATCAGATCGAGGTTCGGAATGCCCGTGCGCTGGACCACGGTTTCCGGCTTGGTCTGGCCCATCAACAAGTCGGCCAGCCCGCGTCCCCCCTCCAGACCAAAGAACTTGTGCAGTTCGCCGCGGCGCATATCCGCATCCACCATGAGCACCCGCGATCCCGCCTGGGCAAAACTGATGGCCACGTTCAAGCAGGTGGTCGTCTTGCCTTCGCGCGGCACGGCGGATGTGATCACCATCGTGCGCGGCTGTGTGCCGGCCCGGCCCAGCAAAATAGCGGAGCGAATGTTCCGGTACGCCTCCGCCAGACCGCTCTTCTGGTCCAGGTTGGATAGAATATGCGCGCGCAAATCCTCGACATCCCAGTTGGCCGAAGGCACGACCCCCAGGAAGTGCAGGCCAAGCCCGCGAGTCACCTCTTCGGGATAGCGGATCGAGTCGTCAATGTATTCCAGCAGGAACACAAGCCCCAGCCCGATGCCCAATCCCACCAGCGCGGCCAGGAACAGGCTTTGAATCCGCCGCGGCGTCACCGGGGCATACGAAGGCTGGGCACGCTCCATGATCCGCACCGATTCGGGCTCGATGCCCAAGGCGATGTCAATCTCCTTGAGGCGGTTGAAGACCAGATCGTATAATCCCTGCAGCCGGTTGAAGTTCCGTTGAAGGTTTTTGTATTCCTGGGCTTTCTTTGAAACTTCAACCGCCTGTTCCCGCCATTCCTGCTGGACCCGTTGGGCAGCCTGTTCCTTGATCGAGAGGGATTCCAGTTTGGAGTAATACTGACGCAACGCAAACTGCAGCTCGACATCCAGCGCCTGTTCATTCTCCTTCAACTCGGCCAGCGTGCGTTGGATCGCCGGATGCGCATCGCGAAACTTGGCGCGCAAGGCGGTCAACTTGGATTGCAGCAGCGCATTCTGCCGCTTCAATCCCTGCCAGCTTCCTTCCTCCAGCATTCGATACTCCAACAGACTGTCGGATGCGGATCCCAGCATGAAGGGCAAACCATTGGTTTCGCGCCCCAGCCCCATTGCGCCCATCCCATAATATGACGGCAAGGGCGACGCCAGCGTGGCCAGCACAACATCATCGGACGCCTGCGAGAGCAACGGTTGCTGGGCTTCCATCAGCATCCGTTCCGTTCGATAGCGCGCCGCCTCGCTGGCCAAGGCCCCCATGCTGGCCGCCGCAATATTGCCCAACTCTTCCATTCCAACGACATTGTTTTCTTTCGTGAAATTAAGCAACTGCTCCTCCGCCCGCTTCAATTCCTCATGCAAACGGTTGGCCTGCTGAGTCAAACTGATCACGGTGGCTTGAGAGGTGTCCATCCGCTCCTCGGCCTTGAAGTCCAAATATTCTTCCGCGAGCGCATTCGCGAAATCCGCGCAGAAAACCGGATCACGCGCCACACAATTGATTGAAAGAAAAGCCGTCTGGTAAATGGGATAGACCGAGTATCCCATCAGCTTGGCGTTAATTTCATCCGCCGGCAGATTCAGGCGCTCCTTGGCCCGCGAAAGGATGAGCCGGCTCTCAATGATCCGCTTTTGGGTCGCGATATAGTCGCCCAGGATATCCGTCTCCTCCTGCTGGCGAGTCTTGACCGGCAACTGCAAGCCGCGGCTAAGCAGGATGGTGGCCGTCGAAGAGTAATAAGGCACCTGCCGCACGAGGATCACCACCATAACCGACAAAGCGATGACAAAACATAGCGCCACCAACCAGATCCGCTTGACGATAATGTGGAAATATTGCTTGAAATCCACAATATCGAACGACTTGCCGCCGCCTGATGGCGGAGTTGGCGCCGCGCCGCCGCCAGGCGGCCGCATGCCCATTTGTTCCAACACCGTTGCCATGATCAGAAGCTCAAGAAGCGTTCCGGCACAATCACCACATCTCCGATTTCAAGCGGGACATCGTCCTCAAAAGAACCGGTGCTGAGAATTTTGCCCACATCCACCACCAAGGTTTGTTTTGAACCGTCCGGCGCCGTTCGCAGAATTTTTACCTTGCTGTCATTGGCGAATTTGGTGAACCCGCCGTTGGCCAGAATGGTTTTGGCCAGCGTGACATTCTGATCCACAGCCAACGGCACAGCGCCCTTGTTCGCCACCTCGCCCAACAAGAAAACCTCACCGCGGGATGCCTGCTGCGCCGACGGCACGAAGAAAATATCGCCCGGCAGTACCGGCACATTCATCGTCATATCCGCCGCGCCGAAGAGCCGGGACAAGTCCAATGGGATAACCGAATACCCGCCCCCCTTGTTCGGGCGCAACAACCGCGCCGCATCCCACCTGGCCGACGACCGCACGCCGCCGGCCCGCGTCACCGCGCGAATAATATCCAAACCCTCGGAAAAGGGGTAGAATCCCGGCGCTCCTACTTCGCCCAGCGCCAGGAACTCCGCCCGCCCCTCACCGCCGCCCAAAGTCGGCACCACCACAATATCGCGCGGCCGCATGTATTGATCCTGGGAAAAATCCATCTTCTCCACCATGGACTGCACATCCACGGTCAGAACCTGCCGTTCCATCCCACCGCCAGGCCGCCATCGCAAGATCTTTACCGCCGTGCCATCCGCATCGCGCGTCAAGCCGCCGCACTGCATGATCACCTCCATCAGCGTCATGATCTCATCGCTCTTGAATGGAATATTGGCGGGCTTGAGCACGGCGCCCATCACCATAATCGAGCCTTCCACAAACTCGGCGATATCCACGCTGACGTGCGCTTCCTTGAAATAGGTTTCTTCCAACTTCTTTTCGAGCAGATCCGCCACTTCCGTAACCGTGCGATCCGCGACGGTAATCCGCCCGATATAACCGAAATCAATGGTGCCGTCGCCCGCGACGGAATAGACCTTGCTGAGTTCCTGCTCCTCCGCCACGGTCACACGCAAGCGGTCGCCGGAAATTACCGTACGCACCGGCATTGTCCCCTCAAGGCTCGCCGCCTGTGCACGCAACTCCGAACTGCCCGCCACAGCCAGCAGCCCAGCCATCACCACTATCATTCTGGAGAACTCACTCATGGGCATTCAACCAATACCGAAAATGCATTAAAAAGTATAATAGTACGTCAGGGTCACCCGGTGCTCCTGAATACCATCAGAATTGAGATCCGACTTTTCATAACGGTATTTGTACACCAAATCCCGAGAAATCCGGCGGGTAATATCCCGGGAATACTTGAGCGCGGCGTTATATGTCCAACGATGTTCGGTCTGTGTCATGCCCGGATCCAACGGCTCATAAATGCCATACTCCGCGCCGGCGATCAGCCCGAGGTTGTAAATAAACAAATCATCCTTGGTGAAAGTGTAATTGAATTTGGTCGTGTCGGTTTTGTTCTTGCTGCCCAGGGTCTGAACGGGCTCTTTCGTAACCGCCAGCACCTGTCGCGCGCTCGGACTGATCTCATGGTCCGCCGAGGCGCCAAACGTGAGTTTGACGTCGTCCTCTTCGTACTCTTTCTTGTAGATGTAATTCACCATTAACTTCAGCTTGAGCGCCGCGTACGGGGACGAAATGAGCCAGTCATCATCCAAGCCGATGGTTTGTGTCGGCTTCCACTTGCCGCTCTCACTCTGGCCGGTCTTTTTCTCCAGCCCCAAAGTGTAAGTTATTTTGGGTTTTTTGATAATCCGAATTGACCCATCCAACCCCATGCGCTCGGTCATCGCCCATTGATCGTCGCGATTCTCCGCATCAGTCGGCGCTTCCTTGTCGGTGTACTCGGTTTTCTTATACTCGTTGTCGTAAAACAGCCCGACCTGCTCGAACGTCTGCCACTTTGCCCCATACTTCAAAGTGATCTCGTTCTTGTTGCCATCTTTGAATTGCTCATCGTCGTGCCGTTCCATTGTGCCGTAAGCCAAGCCGAAAACCTTGAATGTCCGCCACAGCCACTGGATATCGAGACCCGCCCCACCGGTATCCTTGACATCCCGCGTTTTTCGGTCTCCCGGAATATAGTACGTTTTGTCGTCGGACGAAGAGCTGGTCCGATCATAGGCCAAGTAACCATTCGCCCGATAACGGCCAAACTCAGAATAACTGCCTAAACGCACTTTGCCGAATGGATTGGAAGAATTGTCCAAGTCAGGCCGGTTGAAATGCTTTTCAAATGAAATCCCGGTATCCAGATTAAGCGTCGTGGTGGGTCCAATCTCAGTCTGCGCGTTCAAATCATCGCCGACGACAATGAAGTAATCCTCCATTTCCTGCTTGGCCTGCGACGGCCGTTCTCCCTCCACGTTGGTCGTGAAGACCCCCTGCAGGCGCGCCTTGGACGTGAAGTCGAAAGGACCGATGCGCAGGAACTGGGCTTGGGCGGGCAAGGCGGAGAACAACACGACACCCGCGAGCAATCTCAAGCCCGGGGCGGCAAACCCGGCATGGGACACTCGCGCGGAGTCTCGACTAGGCGGCGTGCACAAAATGGGGCGTCTCCATGGCCAGAATCAAATCCCGCCGGTTTCTCACTGCGCCTTCTTCTGGCTGGAATACTCGCTGATGGGGACATTGGCGCCACTCTGCCCGGCAAAATCCCCCGGCTCGCCCCACTGCACCACCTTGCCGTCCTCGAAATACACCCAGTAGGTTTTCGGATACAGCGTCAGCAACGGCGGCAGATACTCCCACACTTCCGTCCATTCGTTGCCGGTGTACAATTTGGCGGCCCGGATCGTGAATGGCTTGCCGATCTGTTTGAGCACCTCGTCCGGAGTCATGCCCAGCTTCAGCCGGCTGACATTCGTATTCATGGACGCGCAACCGCTGGCCAGGAGAAGCGCGGCGCAAACACTGACCAATAAAAGGATTCCCACATGCCTCTTCACGGGCTGACTCCTTTCTGCCTGATGATGCCGGACCATGTTAATAACCGGTGATAGTCGCTGGTTACCGGCGCATACTGCCAATATCGGCCCGGCATGACAAGTTGATAAAAAAGGTCCGCTGCCCGGCCGTAACGGCGTATTTGCGAAAATAACGCTTAACAAAATAAAACCAGACCAGTATATATATAGTTCGTTTTTAATGGCGCCGCCTGATCCGCCAGAGAAAAAGTTCCGCGGGGACGCGCAGCCAAGATGGAGCGTACATCAATGGTAAGCAGCAAAACCAACCTCGACCGGCGCCGCGGCAAACAGCGCTTCCTCTATCGTCAACTGGCGGACCTGATCCGCAAGGACATCGAGGGCGGGCGGCTGAAACCCGGCGAAGCCTTGCCGTCCATGGACAACCTGGCCCGCCAGCATCAACTCAACAAGGCCACCGTACGCCAGGCGCTGGCCGAATTGACCGCCGCCGGCCTGGTCTATTCCGTGCCGGCCCAGGGCACATTCGTCTGCGATCCCACCGCCTGGCGCCAACCGCTGTCCGCCGCCCGCTCGCTCGCGATTGGTTGGATATCGCATGTCAGCGGGGGAACCGTCACCGGCCATTACCACACCGCCATGCTGGACGCCCTGCGCGGCGCGCTTCCCGCCATCCATGGCCATTTATCCGTGCTCTGCACAGACCAATGGGACGCGACCGCCTTCTGCAAGACAATCGGCGAGGCGCATCTCGACGGCGCCATCCTCGCCGGTCCGTTCAACAACGAGCCCATCAAGCACCTCCTCGACACACGCCTGCCGGCCGTCTTGATTGATGACACCTGCCGGGGCGCGCGCGTGGACTGCATCCTGGTGGACAATCGGGGGGGCGGGCATCAGGCTTTCGAACACCTGATCACGCTCGGACACCGGCGCCTCGCCTGCGTCACCGGGCCGGCCGGCTGGCAAATCTCACGCGAACGCCTGGAAGGCGCGCTTGACGCGGCGCGCACCCACGGGCTCGATCCATCGTCTGTCCGGTTGTTTGAGGGCGACTTGTCGCCGGAGGGCGGCGCCGCGGCCTTCCGGGATCTGCTGAAACTGAACCCCCTGCCCACCGGCGTGTTCTTCTTCAATGACGAGATGGCCGCCGGCGCCCTGCAAGCCCTTTATGAGCATTCTCAACTGAAAGTTCCGGATGATATCTCGTTCATTGGCTTTGACGACATCGCCTGGACCCGGCTGCTCCATCCCCCGCTAACCACTATTCGCGTGGAAAAAGAACTCATGATCCAAAAAGCCGTTGAATGCCTTCAGGACATCCTGACGCAAAAGAACCATCTGCCCACTACGACGATCACCTCGACCCGCTTGATCGTACGCAAATCAACCGCCGCGCCCCGCAACCCATAAGGAGTGTCGCCGCCATGACCCATTTCCCACGCCATCTAGCCCGCCCAGGCTGGGCCGTCCTTTGCGCCAGTATTTTGCTTGTCGCTCCCGCGCTCGGGGCCGGCCGGTTCATCGAGATGAAGAACGGCTATTTCTGGGATCCGGCCGCCGCCAACTATTGGGTGCCGCACGGTTTCGCGTACCAGACCATCAACCCGCCGGTGTTCGCCACGCAAACGCCGGAGCAAATCGAATATGATTTTCTGGAGATGCGCAAACTCCACGCCGACTCGCTCCGTGTGGACTTTACCTGGGGCTACATCGAGCCGACCAACGACGTCTTCAGTTGGACGGCCACCGACCACCTGATCGCCACCGCCGAAAAATACGGCTTCCGGATGTTTGTGCTGATCGGTTACCAGTATCCGCCGGGCTGGTTTTCCAATGATTGGAAGGCGGTCAACCAGAGCAACCAGGTCTCCAACATCGTCAACTACGAGCACCCGCTCGCGCGCGCCGCTTACACCGATTTCATCGCCCGCGTCACCGGCCGCTACAAGGACAGCCCCGCCGTCGCCGGCTGGATTCTCGGCAACGAATATGCTTACTTTGATCTCTGGGAGGCTTACGATCCCCACCTGTTCGTCGGCTACGACACGAACTACTCGCTCCCGGCCTTCCGCGCCTACCTGACCAATCTTTACGCCGGCAGCATCACCGCCTTGAACGCCAACTGGAACACGGCTTACGGCAGTTTCAGCGAGGTGCCCATGCCGACGAACTATCCGGGCGTGCAGAATCCGGGAGATGTCAACTCGCAGGACCGCTATTATCCTGCTTACCATGATCTGATCCAGTGGCGGAAAAAGAGCATCGGCGATTTCGTGGCCATCGGCGCCGTCGCGGCCCGGAACGCCGATACGAACCATCTGCGCAGCTACTCAATGGTTGGCGGCATCTACAGCGGCTTCGATGCCAACAACACGTGCGAGGACGCCAAGACCATCGTCGCCCGCTGCGCGGCCGCCGGGGCCGGCCTCGATTTCTGGTCCATCAACAACTATCCGTGGGCCTCCGAGGGCAACGAGCTGCGCACGGCGCAGTTCGGCATCACCAAGTACCGGGATCAGTCCGGATTGCCGGTGCTGGTGACCGAGACCGGCCTCAGCAGCTCGGAGAACCTGTTCCCCGGCGCGGCGGAGCGCCAGGCCCCGGCACTACCCGGCGCCGTCTGGGAGGCGCTGATGGCCGGCGCGATCGGCGTCCATATTTTCACCTGGAACGACCGGCCCTTCACCGGCGCGCAAATCCGCGAGGCGGGGTTTGGCGTCATCCAGACCAACCGGCTGATCAAGAATCCGGTCTACTGGAACGTGCTCGAAATCTTCCGGCGCATGGAACAACTCAACGTCAACAACCTGTTCGGCGCCTCGCGCAACCCGGCGTCCGATATTTACTTCTACTGGTCCAGCGATGCGGATCTCGTCTGGGGGCGCGCCAACCAGGAGAATTGCATGTTGTGGGGCGGCCTGAAACGGCTGGGCTACGAGCCGGGGTTCATTGACGAAAGCGGGCTCGACAGCGGAATCTATACCAATGCCCGGGCGCTCCTGCTCTCGCACGCCTTCATGATGCAAAGCAACCGCATTGCCGCGCTGACCAACGTGATCGCCGCCGGCGTAAACATCCACGCCAACGGCGTGCTGCCCGGCCGCTACGATCAATACCACCGAAGCCCGCCGGCCTGGGTTGGAGTCATGTCCAACGTCTTCGGCCTAAGCGCGGCGGCCGCGACCAATTACTGGCATGGCGGCATCGCCGGCAGTTGGGAGCAGCCGTACAGCGGCATCTTCCTGCGTTACCTCACGACGTTGGGCCCGCTGACTCCGGCCTATACCTGGACCAATGTCACCACATGGATTCGTTCGACCGGGTACTCGGCCATCTCCGGCACAACCGTGGTGGAGTCCGCGTTTGATTACTGGGGCCTGCGCACACAGCCTGGCCTGCACATCAAGGGCCACGGCGCGCTGGGACGCGCCGCCATCAACACGTTCACACTCGGCGACAGTGTGGACATGTGGTGGCTCAGCCCCAAGTCCAAGGAAATGGTGTGGCAACTGCATTACGACTGGGGCCGCGCAATTTACCGCGACTGGTTCGGCATGCAACCCGCGCTTGACCTCTCCGGCTCGGGCTATTTCTATGTGCTCCCCGACTACCGCATCTGCACCAACGGCAGCGTGCTGATCTCGCTGCTCAATGAAAGCTCCAATGCGGTAACGGTCACCGTGACGGCATCCAACCTCATTCAGGGCAAGACGGTTGAACGCCTCAGTTCCGCCGCCGGCGTGTTGCAAACCAACTCGAGCGGCCAGATCAGCGTGACACTGGCCGGCGACGAGTTCGTCCTGCTTTACGCGTACACGAACAATATGTCGCTGGCCAATGCGAGCGAATACAAGATTTGGTTGGTGAATGAGCCGGCGGGTGGGATTTGGCCAAACGGGCGGACGATCTCCACGACCATCGGCTACGACACGCGCGGGGCGACGCTCGATCTCTACCTGGCGCTCGAGTCGCTGAACCCGACGGTCGAACGCGCGCGCACCAACTGGTTCGGAGTCTCCGGCACCGGCACGAACACACTGGCGCTCATCGCGCCCAACGCCGATCTCGGGAATACCAACTACATTTCCTCGCCTGACGGCGGCCAGTTCCAGCTTCACGCCTGGCTGCAGAACGGCGCGTCCAGGGTCAGCGAATGCAGCCTGCCCACCCGGCTCGCCTGGGGCGCGAAACCCACGTCCATCCCGTCCAGCGTGACGACCGGGACGACCTACCAGGTCACCGTCAACTGGCAGGAACTGCCATCTTATCAATCGTCGGAAATCCCCACCCCATTGAGCCGGGCCGCCGTTTGGCAGCCGAGCATGCGCAGCAATCAGATCTACACCGTCTACCTGGACCTGATGACCGGCAATGTCGCCATCGTCTCGACCAACATGCGTACGGTCACCGGCACCAGCAGCAACCGGTTCTCCGTCACCGTGCCCGGCGGATACGCCGGCCCATTCTGGTGGCGCGCGCGGACGCTGACCGGCGCCCTGACCGGGCCGACCACGAACAACCATGATTTCATTGACAGCTTCGAGGACCGCGGCCGCGGCGATTCCGCGGCACTGTTGGCGCCGTGGACCACCTTCGCTTATGCCCAGTACAACAATGCCACTATTTACGCCCAGGGCGTCAACGACATGGCCGCGGAGGGCACAAACGGCGCGTTCATGGCGGTGGGCATTCCCAATCCCAACGGTTGGGCCGGTTTCGGCATGTATTATGAGTACGCCTCGGCCTGGAGCCTGCCGGCGGTCAGCCAGTATAGCAACATCACCTTTGCATTCAGTTTCAAGGAGACCAACGGATTCACCGGCACAATGGAGATGAAGGTGGAAGACACCACCGGCGGCGCGTTGAGTTACACCAAGGCCTACACCGGCACGGCTTGGAGCAACATCAGCGCGACGCTGAACCTGTTTACGGGCAGCGTGAACACGGGGGCCATCAAGAAGCTCACCGTGCTGCTGCAGGCAGCGCAGCGTGGCGTGACCTACCTTGGCGTCTTCGACAACATCCGGTTCACGGGCACGCCCGCGACCGTCACGCCGCCGCCGGCGGCCAACGAAGACCAGCACACCAGCTTCGAGGATCTCAGCCGCGGCGCCTACGTGAATCCCGCTCCGTGGGCGCTGAACAGCTATAACAGCGGCACGGAGAACAACTATGTGATCCACGGCGTGGACGCTGTCGCCAGCGACGGCGTCAACGGCTTCTTTGCCGTCTACAAGAGCCACACCAACGTTGCCGGCTATTCCGGTTTCTACCTGCAGTACAACTTTGCCAACGCGCCGATCCTGCCGGCGGATCTCTCGCAAGCCGGGCTGCGCGCCGACTTTATGGAAACCAACGGGCGCGCCTGCACGCTGGAGTTACAACTCAAGAGCGCCGGGGGCATCAGCAAATACACCAATACCTATGCGCACACACCGGGCGGCTGGTACACCATCGGCGCCAACCTGGCCGCTTTCACCGGAACCGCCGACCTGAACCGTCTGACCGAGATGATCATCCTCTGCCAGATGAACACACCCGGCGGGCTGGAATACGTCGCCCACTTCGACAACATCTGGTTCACCGGCACCGTCTCGTCCGTCTCCGCCACCAACGGCCTGTACTTGAGCATTGACGACACGCCCGCCAACTCCGACCGGGACGGCGACGGCATCCTGGACATTTACGAGACCCACACCGGCGTCTACAACGGCCCAACCGACACCGGCACCGACCCGGACAACCCGGATACCGACGGCGACCGGCAAAATGACGGCGACGAGGTCATCGCCGGCACTGACCCGAACAATCCAACCAGTGTATTTGAGGTGGAGTCCGTGACGCAGGCGGGCGCCGCCGGGATGATTATTGAATGGTTCGCGCGGACCAACAAGGTCTACTCGATCCATTATGCGAACGGCAGCCTGGTCACCAACGGTTTCGCGCCGCTGGGCGGCTGGACCAACATCGTCGTGACGGCCGACGGCCTGACCAACATTGTGGACACTGCGGCAGCCGGCCTGACCAACCGCTTCTACCGGATCGGCGTGCGGCGACCGTGAAACCCTGAATCCCGTCCCGGCGCATGCAGCATGGGGCATTGATGTATGCGGACCGAACGGCCGAACGGCTCCGGCGGAAAAGAATCTTTAGCTTTCCCCGACAACCCGGATAGTTTATTGATCATGGTGTGCGGCATAGCACGCCAAGGCTCCCAATGTCTATTGTCATCGTCACTGGCGCTGCAGGATTGGTCGGGTCGGAAACGGCCCGTTTCTTTGCCGCGCAAGGGTTGGACATCGTCGGTATTGATAACGACCTGCGCAGTTATTTCTTCGGTCCCGAGGCCTCAACCCGACCGGTGCTTGAAGAATTGCTCAAAACCTGCCCGCGCTTCCGGCACATAGCGGCCGACATTCGCGATCAGGCGGCAGTCTTCGCCGTGTTCAGGGAATACAACCAGCAGATTGCCTGCGTCGTCCACACCGCCGCCCAACCGTCCCACGACTGGGCGGCGCGGGAACCGTTCACGGACTTCGGCGTCAACGCGACCGGCACCCTGAACTTGCTGGAGGCGACGCGGCAGCACTGCCCGGAGGCCGTCTTCATCTTCACCTCGACCAACAAAGTCTACGGCGACCGGCCCAACTTCCTGCCGTTGGTGGAATTAGATACGCGCTGGGAGATTGCCTCCGATCACCCCTATTTTCGAGAGGGCATTGACGAGCAAATGTCCATTGACCAGACCCAGCACTCGCTGTTCGGCGCCTCCAAGGCGGCGGCCGACATTCTGGTGCAAGAATATGGCCGATACTTTGGGATGAAGACTGGTATCTTTCGCGGCGGCTGCCTGACCGGTCCTCAGCACGCCGGCGCGGAATTGCACGGTTTTCTGGCCTACCTGATGAAATGCGCGGTTACCGGCCGGCCGTACAAGATTTACGGCTACAAGGGCAAGCAGGTCCGCGATAATATTCACTGCCGGGATTTGACCAATGCCTTCTACCATTTTTTTCGAGCACCGCGCCCCGGCGAGGTTTACAACATCGGCGGCGGCCGGTTCAGCAACTGCTCCATGCTCGAGGCCATCGCCATGTGTCGGGAAATCACTGGGCGCGAAGTAAACACAGAATACCTGGAAACCAACCGGATCGGCGACCACATCTGGTGGATCAGTGACCTTTCCAAGTTTAAGACTCACTATCCGGGCTGGTCGCTGACCCAAAACGTCCGCGACATTCTGGAAGCAATATACACCTACTTGCGGCGCTGAACTTGCACTCGGACCGCCAGAATGCTTCATTCCCCGCTTGGTTTGTGCCGGCTCTGTTTGGGTTGGCGTTGCTGGCGCGCGGGGCTGTGGCTTGGGTGTATACCCCGCTCTATGGAAACGACAGCATCGGCTACTCGGCTCTGGCGCGCGCCATTGCGGATCTTGATCTTGGCCAGCATGACGGGCGCCGCACGCCGGGCTACCCGCTCTTCATGCTGCTGCTGGGCATGCGCAACGACTGGATCTGCTGGGGCCAGTACCTTCTCGGCGCTCATTTTCTTCCAGCTCTGCCGGCGGTACATCCGCGCCCGATGGTTAGTCGCCGCCGGCGCCGGCATCTATGCGCTCTCCATCAACTTCATCTTCTACGAATCCATCATTCAGGCCGAATCCCTTTCCGTCTGTACCGAAAAGATTGTTCGCAATAAGCAAGCGGGCGTCCCGCCCGTCCCGGCCAGCCAAAACGGACGGCTCCGCGCTGCACTCGACTAGTAAATCAAAGCCGCCATCCAGCCGGTCGAGGTCTTCCCGATTGCGCACATCGCCGTGGACGAAATGGCACCCGGCCCCAATCACCCGGCGCAGCGTTAATTCGCTGCCGCGGCGCATGAGGCTGTCGAAGCAAGTCACCTCCCAGCCAGCGCTGCGAAATGCCAAGGCCAGATTCGACCCAACAAAGCCGCAGCCACCGGTGATCAGCGCATGCATGATTATGATAATAGTGAACGCGTCATTCCATTTCGATATCTTTTTGCTCTCCAACCCGCCGCGTGGCATCCTGCGCGCATGGACCCAAATGGCCCCAGTCCCGAACGGACCGTCGCCGTCGGCCTCAGCGGCGGCGTGGATTCGACCATGGCCGCCCTGTTGCTCCAACGCCAGGGCTGCCGGGTGATCGGCGTCACCATGCAGATCTGGGATGCGTCCATTCCGCTGCCGGACGAACAACGTTCCGGCTGCTTCGGCCCCGGCGAGGCTCGCGACATCGCCGCCGCCCAGGCGGCCGCGCAACGGCTGGGCATTCCGCATCAGGTCATTCCGTTGGTGGACGAATACCGTCGTCACGTGCTGGATTATTTCCGGCGCGAGTACCGCGCAGGGCGCACCCCCAACCCGTGCGTGATGTGCAACCGCGCGATCAAGTTCGGCTTCCTGATCGAGAAGGCGCGGCAGTCCGGCATGGCGTTTGATTGCTTTGCCACCGGTCACTACGCCCGGATCGCCCACGATCCGGCCAGCGGGCGGCGGCTATTGCGCCGCGCCGTGGACCACGCCAAGGACCAGTCATACTTCCTGTGCCGCCTGCCCCAGGAAACCCTTGCGCAAGTCCTGTTCCCGCTGGGCGATTTGATGAAGGAACAGGTCAAGGCGCTGGCCCGCGAGGTGGACTGGCCGGAATTGGCCGCGAAACAGGAAAGCCAGGATTTCATCGAGAGCAAGAACTACTCGGTCCTGTTCAACGAACAGGACACCAGGCCCGGCCCGATCCTCGACCAGCAAGGCCGCGTCGTCGGCGAACACAAGGGCCTCGTCAACTACACAATCGGCCAACGCAAGGGTCTCGGCCCCGGCGGCACCGGCGAACCGCTCTATGTAATCCGAATCGACGCCGGCGCCAACGCCATCGTGATCGGCGGCCGCCATGAACTATTGGCCCGCCACTTTGGCGCAACCGATATCAACTGGATCGCCTTCGCCGAACCGCCATCCGCGCCCTTCCGCGCCCAGGTTAAAATCCGCCAGCAACACAAGGCCGCGCCGGCGCGCGTCACCGCTGCCGGGACAACGGCCCGCGTGGAGTTTGATGAACCCCAAATGTCCATCACCCCGGGCCAGACGGTCGTATTCTACGATGATGACCTCGTCCTCGGCGGCGGGGTGATCAATAGCCGGTAAACTTATCTGATAGAAGGAAACGAAAAAGACGGGGATCAATATTCCCTTCGTTATCTTGTTGCCTTCTGTTAAAAAACACGGCCGATGCAATTGAACCAAGCCCAGCTCGAACGTTACGCGCGCCAACTCAACCTGCCGCCAATCGGCGCGGCGGGGCAAAAGCAACTGCTGGCTTCGCGCGTGCTGTTGGTCGGCGCCGGCGGGCTCGGTTCCGCCGCGGGCTTCTACCTCTGTGCCGCCGGTATCGGCACGCTCGGGATCATGGACTCCGACCGCGTCGAGCCCAGCAATCTGCAGCGACAAATCTGGCATTTCACCCGCGACATCGGCCGATCCAAGGTGATGTCCGCCGCCGCCAAACTTCGCGCCTTGAACCCGGATGTCGCCATCCAAACCTACCGGGCGCGGCTTGAAGCCGACAACGCGCGCCGCCTCATTCGCCAATATGACCTGGTGGTGGATGCCACCGATAATTTCGCCGCGCGACAGATTCTGGCCGCCGCCTGCCACGCCCTACACAAACCCTACGTGCATGGCGCGGTCTGTGAGTTTTCCGGCCAAATCCTGACCGTGCGCCCCGGCCGGAGCGCCTGCTGGGCCTGCCTGTTCAACCCACCGCCCGACGAGCGCCTCAAACCGCCGCGCGGTCCGCTCGGCGTCGTGCCGGGTGTCATCGGGGCGATCCAGGCCACTGAAGCCGTCAAAATGCTGCTGGGCATCGGCGAACCGCTCATCAACCGCCTGCTCATTTATGACGCGCTGGCGCTGACCTTCCGCCAAGTGCAGGTCCGGCGCGACCGGCGCTGCCGCGTGTGCGGCCAACGGTGAGAACAGCGGCCGCTCGCTCACGCTCGTGGCTACCGCCTCGCGCCGCGGACAGCCCGGCGGCCTATCCCCGCCTTTTCTTCAAGGAATGGCCCGGTCCCACACCAATCTTCCGATCCATGGCCTCGATCCGCGCCACAACGCATTGTGTGCAATGGTCCGGCGCCTCGGTCAGGCACGGCTTGCCCGGATACAATAGGTAATCTTTGCGGTAATCCGTCGGGGTGCAGTTCGGCATGAAAACATTCGCGCCGCGCTGGAGCGCCAGATCCCGGCCCGTACCGGGAAACATTGCGTCGAACGCCGTGGTCGCCGGTATGTGCGCGTCAGGATTAAAGATCCGCAATACGGCCACCGCCTTGAAAAACATCTCCGGTTCGTCCGCCCAGATGTTTCTTTCCAAACCCAACGGGGTGTCCGGATGCGGAATGAACGGACCGATCCCGATCATGTCGAGATCCAGTTCGCGGCATAGCAGGATGTTGGCCGCCAGCGTCTCCACGGTCTCGCCCGGCAGGCCGATCATGAACCCGCCGCCGGTCTGAACTCCCAGATCGCGCAGCACGCGCAGGCACTCGATCCGCTCTTCCCACGAGCAGTCGGGATGCAACTTGCGAAACAGCGCGGGATCGCTGGTCTCAAAACGAATCAAGTAGCGGTCCATCCCGCAGTCGCGCCAGTATTCGTACACCGCGCGGGGGCGGTTGCCGACCGAAAGCGTCACCGCCAGCGGCGTCTCCTGCTTGATCCGCCGGATCAGCCGGCCCAACTCTTCATCGCTGATCGCCTGGGACTCGCCCGCCTGCAACACCACGGTCGTGTAGCGCTGGCCCGCGAGGGCGCGGATCGCCGTCATGATTTCCGCCGCCGACATGACATAACGGCGGATCTTTCGATTGGACCGGCGAATGCCGCAATACAGGCAATCGTTCTGACAGAAATTGGAGAACTCGATAATTCCGCGCAGGAAAACCGCATCGCCGGCCGTCTGACGGCGCACCGCGTCCGCGCGCCGGTATAATTCGCGCAATTCCGCATCTTGCGCCTGCAACAGGCGCACACACTCCCGCATATCTTCGGAACCAGGCTGCATCACGCATCAATTTCGCCGGATTTAGCTTTTTGTAAAGTCCCCACGCATTTAATCTTGCCGCGCCGTTCGCTTTTTCGCCATAAAGACCCGACCGGACAACAACGTTATGGATCAAACCGGCAAAACGGCGATCAGGATTTTTCTCACCCTCTGGATGATCTATCTGATTTTCCTTTCGCCCTATCCGCAATCCATCGCCACGAATCTGCTGGACGGCGCCATCTCACTGGTGGACCACCGCACCTTCGAGCTGCGAAACTACCACGAGCTCGATACGGCCATCCGCGACGGCCGGTCCTATTCCGGCTACCCGCCCGGCTGCGCGTGGCTGGCGGCGCCGGTCTATCTTGCCGCCAAGCCATTCATCGGCCATCTGATCTTCAACAAGAAAGTCATCATCCTGCACATCCTCTGCGTCGCGCTGATCGCCGCGCCGCTATCCGCGCTGACCGCCACGCTGTTCTACTTCTGCCTGCGGCGACTCGATCTGGCCGAGCGGCGGCGCATTCTGTTGACCTTCCTGTTCGGACTGGGCACCATGTGTTTTTCGTACGCCTGCGGCTATTACAAAAAGCCGCTGGCGACCTTCTTTGTCTTCGCCGCGTTTTACCTTCTGTTCCGGGAAAAGCAGGCCGGCTGGCCGCGCAACGGGCCGATATTGCTGGCGGGCTTGAGCGGCGGACTGGCGGTGCTGTGCGATTATCCCTACGCCGTGATTGTTGCGCTGTTGGGCATCTACCTGCTGGCCGGCGGCGGCTGGCGCCGCGCCCTGGCCTTCGTGGCGGGCGGCCTCCCGCCGGCCGCGGCCCTGCTGTTCTACCATTGGCGCGCCTTCGGCGCGCCGCTGGCGACCAGCTACCAGTTCCGAATCAACCCCGAGGGCAATGTGCTCGGCGCGCCGGACCCGCTGAACTTCCTGTCCATCTATTTCGGCTGGAAAGACGGCTATTTCATCTACACACCCGTCGCCTGGCTGGCCTTATGGGGCCTGGCGGCGGCCTGGCGGCGGCGGCAACTCCGCGCCGAGGCGGTCCTGGCAGTCGCTATCGCGCTCACCACCGGCCTGCTCTTTTCCGGATGGGTTCCGGGCGACGTCGAATACTCCCACCCCAACGACCTCAGTCTGCCGGTCCGCTACCTCCATGTGATCGGCCCGTTCCTCATGCTGTTCGCCGCCTTTGCGCTTGAAAGCGCGGGCCGGGCGCTGACGGCGGCCCTCGGCGGCCTCAGCGTGTTCTGCGCCTATCTTGCCGCGCAAGCCGGATTTATCCCGCATGGCGTCTGGCCGTTTGGCTACGCCGGCAAAGTGCTGCTCACCAGTTTCGGCACCGGCTGCCTCTTCAGCGAGTTTCTCCCGCGCGTGCTGCGCATCCTGACTCTGCATCTGTACATCGCGCGGCCCAATGTGCGGGCGGCCGATCTGTTGCACGAGCCGGCGCGGGATTGGCTGGCCGTGCTGGTGCTCAACCAATTGCTCTTTTTCATCCTGTTCCTCGTGACGCTGGCCGCGGTGGCGCTGGCGGTGAAAGCCTTATGGCGGAATTCAAACTCTCGGTAATCATGCCGGTGTTCAATGAGCGCGCGACAATCGTCCCGTTGCTCGAACGCCTGCGCGCCGTGCCGCTGCCCCTGGAGGTCATCGTCGTGGACGTCGGCTGGACCGACGGCACGCGCGCGCTGCTCGAGCAAAACCGCCGTCTCGCCGACCATCTCGTGCTGTCGGACGCCAACCACGGCAAGGGACATGCCATCCGGATGGGACTCGCCATGGCCACCGGGCCGGCGGTCATCATCCAGGATGCCGACCTGGAATACGACCCGGCTGAGTTTGTTCAACTCGTCGAGCCGGTGATCCAGCGGGGCGCCCGCGCCGTGTATGGGTCGCGCATCCTCAAGCGCAACCCGAAATGCTCCTGGCTGTTTTACCTGGGCGGGCGGTTTCTCAGCCTGGTCACCAACCTGTTGTACGGCACACGGATCACCGATGAGCCGACCTGTTACAAGCTGATCGAGACCGCGACGCTCCGCCGAATGAACTTGCGCTGCGAAGGCTTTGAGTTCTGTCCGGAGGTCACCGCCAAACTGGCGCGCCTGGGCATCCCGATCGTGGAGATCCCCGTCACCTACAATCCGCGCGGCGTCGCGGAAGGCAAGAAAATCCGGTTTCGCGACGCCATCCTGGCCGTTTGGACCCTGTTGCGCTATCGGTTCTGGAAGCCATGAACAAGATGCCGCTAATCATGTTGAAGACCGGTGCGCGGCTCAGCGGAGACGATTCGCCCGACCCGGAAACCTATCGGCGCCGGCCGACATGAACACCACCCTGCGTTATTTGATCCTCCCGCTGCTTGTCGGAACGCTGGCCTGCGTCTTTTATGCCGGCGCGCGCGCCGGCCT
Source organism: uncultured Verrucomicrobiota bacterium (assembly GCA_964570325.1). Classification (GTDB taxonomy): domain Bacteria; phylum Verrucomicrobiota; class Kiritimatiellia; order CAIQIC01; family CAZMXS01; genus CAZMXS01. Next base: position 96,451 of record CAZMXS010000001.1, read on the forward strand.
GGAGACCGACGACGCCTATATTTTTCTCCAGTATGCGCGCAACCTGGCCGGCGGCAACGGGCTGGCCTTCAATCCCGGCGAGACCAGTTTCGGCGTAACCAGCATCCTCTGGGTGCTTTTGCTGGCCGGCGCTCACCTTATCGCGCCGCTGGACTGGGTGGCGCTCGCGCAGGTTCTTGGTGGGTTGTGCTTCGCGGCTACCATCGTCCTCGTTTACCTGGCCGCGCGCCGTCTCGGCGGCGGCGACGCGCCCGCGTGGCTGGCCGCCATGATCATCGCGCTCGACGGGTTCATGATCACCAGCGCGCTCAGCGGCATGGAGACCATGCTGAACGCGGCGCTGTTCGCCGCCGTCCTTTGGGTCATCGCCGCCGGTTTGCTGCCGCGCCGCCCGCTGGCGTGCGGCGCCTTGCTCGGGCTGGCCTACCTGTGCCGGCCGGACAACCTGGCCTGCGCCGGGCTCGCCGGGCTTATCCTGCCGCTGCAGAACCGCTCGCGATTATTCCGCAACTGGGGCTGGTTGGCGGTCGGCTTCCTCTTGGTCGCGGGACCGTGGTTGCTGATCCTATGGGTTCGTTTCCGCTCATTCGCTCCGCCGACCGGCACCGGCAAACTGCTGGTCTTTCTGCCGGACGTCTTCGGGTTCACCTATGACGAGTTCAAGGCCATGGGCTTCGCAGCCCGCCTCGGACTGTTCGTCCGCGCGCTGCGCAACATGGCCTGGGAACTGAACTGGTATTCGTCACGCGTGGTGACGCTATTGATCGCGTTGGCCGCGCCCGGCCTGGCCTATGGTCTGTTCCGGCTCAAGGACTCGCGGCCGGCCTGGATCTTCCTGGCGGGCTATGCCGGCATGCTGATCCTGCTCTACGGCTTCCTCTTTCCGCTGGTGAAGGCGCGCTACCTGGTGGCCGCGCATGTTGCCGCGGCCATCATCGTTCCCGCCGTGACCGCCCGGCTGCCCGACGGGGCGCGTCTGAAACGGCCGGCGGGCGCGCTGCTTCTGCTGTTGCTCGCGGTCAGCGCGGGCCGCTACCGCGATTACTATGCGCGCGGTGTCGCGCACTGGCAGGCAGCCGCCGACCTCGGCCGCTGGCTGGCCGCGCACAGCCCCACCCAGGCGGTCGTGGCGCTGGAACCGATCGGCGCCATCGGTTTTTATTCCCAACGCCGGATTCTCGACCTCGGCGGCCTGACCGATTACAGTGTCTGGCCGTATATCCGCCGCGGTGTCTTGAGCACGGCGGACCTGCCCGGGCTGTTCGCGCAGCGCGGGGTGAACTACATGGTGGATTACGACAACAACCCGTGGTTGACCGAACTGGTCGCGCGAGATCCCGGCCGCTATGTCTTCGTCAAATCATTCCGCTACCGCCATGACTGGCGGGGCAGCAACGCGACCGCGGCGGTGTGGTCGCTGTACGAACTGAAATGAACGTCGCCTTGATAGAGCCGTTCTATCCGCCGGCCCGGCGGGAAGGCGGCATCGCGCATTACACCCAATGCCTGGCCCGCGCGCTGGCCACGGCGGGACACCCGGTGCGAGTGCTCACCAGCGATGAACATTTGAGCGAGCCGCGCGCCGACGCGCCGCCCGCCGGTGTTGCCGTTGAAGTCTTTCCGCACCCGTGGACCCGCGCAACCGCGCGGAAGATGGCCGCCCACCTTCGCCAATCCGGCGCGGAGTTCGTGCTGCTGCAATACTCCCCCGCCTCCTACTCGACCGCTTTCAAACTGGCCTGGCCGTTGATTCGCGGTCCGTTCAAAAAAGCGGTCAGTTTCCACACGCTCTGGGGCGGCAAGCGGATCAACCAGCTCATCGCGCTTCTGCTCCTGCATGGCTCCGACTTCACCATCGCCACCAATTCGGAAATCGTTTTCCTTTTGCACAAATATCTGCCGCGCGGCCTCAAACAAAATTACCATATCCCCATCGGCCCCAACATCGAACCCGCGCCGGTTGCGGCCGCCACCATAGCGGCTTTGCGACAACGGCTGGGGCTGCGGGACAACGCCATCTTTTTCGCCTATTTTGGTATGGTTTATGCGGGGAAAGGACTTCGACTGCTTATCGAAACCGCCCAGGTCGCGGCGCAGCAAGCCAGTCCGGACTTTCAACTGTTGCTGATTGGCGGCGGGATTTCCGACGACCCGCAAGCACAAAGCGAACTGGAGCAATGGATCGCCCAGGCGAAGCTGGACTGGCATGTCATCCGAACGGGGCAACTGCCGGCCGCGGAAGTGTCGGCCCTCTTACAATTGAGCGCGGCCGTTATCTTGCCCTTTGAATCCGGCGTTAGCGACCGGCGCGGCAGCCTGATGGCCGCGCTGGCCCACGGCAAAGCCATTGTGACCACGCCGCCCTGCGTGCCGATCCCATTTTTTATCAACGGCGGCAACATGGTCTGGCCGGAAAAGCCAACACCGGAAGCGCTGGCAGAACTGCTCCGAAAAATCTGCGCCGATCCTGCCCGGCGGCGCGCGCTGGAAGCCGGGGCGGCCCGCCTCGCGCGGTCATTCGCCTGGCCGCGAATCGCGGCGGATCATGTCACCGTCTTTGAAGCGATCGGCAGGATGACGCGATGTTCCATAAACTCGAACAACTGATCAAGGCCCGGCGCAACCGGCCGTGGCTTGCCGCGGCGACCGCTGCCGGCCGGCCGCCGGGAGTTTTTCCGCCCAGCCTCGATAATCGGCGCGTACTGGTGATTCAATGGAACGCGCTGGGCGACTCCCTGATGACGACCCCGCTGCTGCGGCAATTGCGGACGCGCTTTCCGCAGGCGCGGATTGACGTACATTGCAAACCGGCTTCCGTCGCCATTTTCCAGGCGCAACCCGGCCTGCGCGAAATCATCGGCCGGAACCCGCGCGCGACGGCCGGCGCGCTATGCCCGGAAGTGGCCGCGCGTCACTACGATGTAATCATTGACTGCTCCGCCGACCTGCGCAGCGCGTGCCTGACCCGGGCCGGCGCACCCGCTTACAGCGTGGGGCTGGCCCGCCCGGTTCCGGCCGGATGGCGGAGGATCAACACCGGTGCGTTCTACGACCGCTGCGTGCCCTACGATGAGGAGACCAACATCATTGACCTGCTCCTCCGGCTCGGTGAACCCTGGCTGGGGGTTACCCGCGACCGGCGGCTGTCCTTTGAAATCAGCCCAGCGGCAAGGCAGGCGGCCGACGCCTGGCTGACGCGGGCGGGATTGGCCGGGCTGGCGTATGCCGTGCTGCATCCCGGCGGCAAGTGGGCGCCCAAGCGCTGGCCGGAGTCATCCTGGGCCGCGCTGATCCCGCTGCTCATTGAGCGGAAACTGGAACTGGTGGTCGTCGGCCACACCGAAGACAAGGGCTTGGTCGAGCGGCTGCGCGATGGCGCCCCGGATCATGTGCGCCCGCTGCTCAATGCGGAACCCGGCCTGCTGGCGGGCGTGATCGCGCGCAGTCGCGGGGTGATCTGCAACGATTCGTTTGTCATGCACCTGGCCGGCGCGCTGGCGACGCCGACCGTCGCGCTATTCGGCCCCGTCCGTCCGGAGCGCGTCGCGGGGCCGCCGGATGACCGGCGCCGCGCCTTGTATGGCGGCCTGTTCTGCAGCCCGTGCGAACTCTACTTCACGGCCGATCGCTGCCGGCGCGGCCTGAACTTCTGCCTGCGCGCCATTACCCCGGAGTGGGTGGCCCGGGAATATGCATCACTCGATCTTGAAATGAATTGACTTCAATGATCCATTCCCCTCACTAAAGTTGCATGCAGCGGGAAAGTCAGAAGCGTCTGGCGGATGAAGCGGTCAAACGGCCGGGCGATGCGCCTTGAGTTCGATGATCTGCCGGATTCTATATCTGCACCACCAACCCAAGCTGGGTGGCGCGGAGCGCAGTTTGCTGAATTTGTTCGCGGGGCTTGACCGAAAACGGTTCGCGCCGATGCTCGCCGGGCCGGCCGCCGGGCCGTTCCCGGATGCGGCGCGCGCGCTCGGCGTGCCGGTTCGGCCGCTGGAGTTCCAATCGTTGAAAAATCTGCCGGCGCTTTTTTCCAATGCTTGGAAAATCGCGCGGTTCGCCCGCGCCGCGGGCGTGGGCATCCTCCACGGCCAGACACCACGCACCAACCTGCCGGCCGCGCTGGCGGGCCGGCTGGCCGGAATCCCGGCCGTCTGGCACGCGCGCGTTCTGCTGGAAGCCGGCCTGTCGGACTGGGATCGCCGTTTTGCCTGCCTGCCGCGCGCGATCATCTGCAACTCTGACGCGATTCGCGCGCGGTTCGCCGGCATACCCCATTTTGCGGAGAAAACAGTCACCATCCGAAACGGCGTGGACACCGCATGGTTTGCCCCCGACGCCGTGGATCGCGGCGCGGCCCGGCGGCCGTTCGGCATTTCCGCCAACTGTTTTGTCTATGGCTGTTTCGACCGGCTGGACCCGGTGAAAAATCATGAAGTGATTCTGCGCGCTTTCCGGACTGTCCACGCCGCGCATCCGGGAACCTGCTTGCTGATTGTCGGCGCGGCTTTCATCAACCCGGACGGCCGGCGCGCGGAACTGGAGCATCTGGCCGCGGATCTGGGCCTGGGGACCGACGCGCGCTTCGCCGGTTTTATGGATGACGTGCGCGCGGGGATGGCCGCGTGCGACGCCATCGTGCAAGCCTCGCGCTCCGAAGGCTGCAGCCGGGCCATCTGCGAAGCGCTGGCAATGGGGCGGCCGGTCATCGCCGCGCGCGTGGGCGGCAACCCCGAACTGGTCACGGACGGAGAAAACGGCCTGTTGTTCCCGGACAATGACGCGGCGGCGCTGGCGGCGGCGCTGGACCGATTGCTGACCGAACCGGGCCTGGCGGCGCGCCTGGGAGCGGCGGCGCGGGAACGGGCGCTGAAGGAGCTTTCGCTGGCGGAATATGTGCGCAAAACGGAAGCCGTGTATACGGACTGCCGGGACTCGTATTGAGCGGTAAGGGTTCCCGACAGCGGTAGACACGCTCCGGATATAGTTATGGGGTTGAGGCGCCCCCTCGGATCACCGGCAAGGCGCGGTTGAATTCCGGACTATCAGTTGGGCGGGCAGAATGGTCATCGTGACGGGCTCGCGGTCCTTGAAATGGCCCCATACCCGGCGGACCGCCAGGCGGCCCATCTGATCCAGATCCATATGCACGGTGGTTAGCGGCGGCTGGGAAGCGGCCGCCCACGGTGTGTCATCAAAACCCGTAACCGACACATCGCGCGGCACATTCAACGAAGCCTGATCGGCCAGGAATTGAATCGCGCCCACAGCCATTTCATCGCTGAAAGCGCAAATGGCGGTGGGCTTAAAACCGCTCTTGAGCGCAGAGGCGGTCAAGCGCTGGGCGTTTTCGCGGCGTCCGTCACACACCATCACCGTCACACTATCATGCGGCAAGCCGGCGCGCTCAAGGGCATCATGAACGCCCGCCAGACGATCTTGCGTGGAGCGCAAAGCATCGCGGCCCGTGACGACCATGATGTTCCGGTGGCCGAGCCCGAGCAGATGATTCATCACCAAAGCTCCTCCGCCCCGATTATCCAGCGTGATGGCGCTGGCTGGGATGCCTGGATTCGCGCAATCCGCCAGGATGGCCGGCGGCCCCTGTTCAATGAGCCGGCGCATCAGGGAAGAATCCGGCATGCCCAGGTAAATCATCGCATCCAGTTGCGCGCGGGCCAGCCGGCTTAATACCCGAACCTCGGGCTCGCCAGCGCGTAACGGGATCATGACCAGGCTTCCCTGCAAGCGCGCAAGCTCATCGCGAATACCCTGGATGATTTCCACATGCGAGGGTTCCGCGTCTTTTGATTCCGGCGTAATCAAACCCACGGTCAAAGGACGCCGCTGCAAACTAAACGTCGTCAGCGGCCGGTTTTCCGCCACATACGTTCCCTGCGCGGGCACGGAATAAATAAGGCCCGCCGCATACAATTGAGCCAGACCCCGGCGAACCGTGATCTTGTTCAACGCGTATGTCCGGGCCAGATCGTCCATGGACGGCAGGCGATCTCCAGGTTTCAATTTTCCGCTTTTGATCTGATCGCGCACAATATCCGCCAACTGGCAATACAAAAACGGGCGCCCGTCTCGGTCACGCTTCAACGGTTGCGGCGGCCGCCCCGGACGTTTGGCCTTGTTCTTCATTTAACCCTCGCTTGTCAAAATATATGTATTCTAGATGTATACCGCAATAAACATTGTTACATTTCACAAATGTTTATATCACACGCTGATACACAAGCAAGTAAAAATCTGATCAATCAAATAAATTATTTGATAACCATCCTAGTATTATACCATTCTGCATACAACAAAAACCGGGTTATATGACGAAAGGATGCGACCCATGACGACGAGTACACCGGCAAATAGCTGGCGCAAGTTGGTGATCGGCAGTTGGCTGGCGGTCCAATTGGCGGGGGCGGCCCGCGGCAATCTCCTGAATAATGGCGGATTTGAAGTCGGCTCAACGGGCGATAACTTTGCGGCCATTCAAGGATGGCCTATTTATTGGGGCGGCGAATGGGGCGGCGTTTTAGCGGATGGCAGCGCGCAAGCGCCATATTCTGGGTTGCATTGCCTAAAGCTCAACGCTTACGGCGGCGCGTCCGGCACGTGGGAGAAGGGGCTCGGGCAGGGATTCCCCGCGGTTCCCGGCCAGATCTACAGCTTTACCGGCGCAATGGTTTCACCAGCCGGGCCAAATCGGTTTGCGCCGTCGAACGGGGTCTGTGTCCTGCGTTTGGAGTTCTTCAATCAAATCGGCGTCTCATTGGGCGGCGAAAATGCCACTCCTCTTTTCGGCCAGAATGGTCCCACGGATTGGACCGTCTTCGCCTCTGGCCCAATCCTGGCGCCGGCGGGAACGGTGACGGGCCGTTGTTTCATCCTGCATTGGCCGGGCGGTGATCGAACCGAGGATCAGTTCGTCTATGTGGATGACGTAGCGGTCAACACGACCGCTGTGGAACGGTCGGGGGCCATCGCCAATCCCGGGTTCGAGATTCGCACAGGGGCGCCATTGACATTGTCCGGCATTCCGTTCTGGACGGCTTTCGGGGATGGCGGCGCGGTCACGACGGAACGCGCGCGTTCGGGACAGCGTTCGCTGTTATTCTGGTATCCCGGCAGCTTGGTGGGACAGTCGTGGACCGTGTCGCCGGGCCTGGAATACGCCGCCGGCGCTTATCTGTCTTCGACCAACTTCACTTCAACCAACGCCTTCGGCATCGTCATTATGCAATACTTGGACAACACCGGCACCAACATCGTGGGGGAATGCCTTAGCCCACGGTTCGATGCGAACACCGGCTCAACGGATTGGCGATATTACGGCACCTCCGGCATCGCGCCCACGAATGCCGTTACCGCGCGCATGCTGGTGGGGATCGTCGGCACGGAAACGGACTACGGCTCATCCGTCATGTACGCGGACGACGCGCTCCAAGTGGGCCCGCTGTCCACCTGGGCCGCCTGGCAGTGGCGCTATTTCACCGCCACGAGCGGTGAGGCGGTTGCGGAGTCCGGTGATTTTGACGGCGACGGCTTCGCGAACTGGAGCGAGTTCATCGCGGGTACGGATCCCACCCAGCGTTCGTCCTGCCTCGCCCTGCAACCCGCCGGAGCGCAGGGAGCCGGCGCCGTCATTCGCTGGCCCAGCGTCAGCGGCCGCATTTACCGCGTGGAACGCACGACCCAGTTGGTTCAGCGGGGATTTGAAGTGCTGAGTTCCGGCGTACCGGCCACGCCGCCGGCGAATGTCTACACCGACGCGGCGCCGCCGGCGATCTGCTTCTACCGGCTGCACGTTATCACTAATCAACCATAAGGAGCGCAACCGTGCATACTCGACTCTATTTGAGCCTGACGCTCGCCCTGTTGTCCGGCTGGAATGTTGCGGGATTCCCCCTGCACGACCCCGGCGCCGAGGATATCATTGATTACGAGAAATACGGCCGATTCGTCACAGACGAAAAAGGAAGCGTGTCATACGTGCTGGTGGATCAGGCGGGCCTTGCGCGAGCCTCCGGCGAAGGCATTGATCCCAGCCTGAGCATTGCCGACGATCCGGCTTATCAGGCGGCCAAATCCAAGAAACGCTGGCGGCCAGGCGACCACTGGCAGCATGTCGGGTCATCCGATCCGCAGCTCGATTTCTTTGTCTGGAACGACGCGCCAGAGGAACCGGGAGTGCGTTTGTTGTTCGTCGGGCGCGCACTGGAGAAAGGCGGCCAATTGCTGCACGCCTTGAAGGCCTATCGCGCCGTGATGGTATTGTATCCCGATTCCGCCACATGGAGCGCCGGCGGCGAGTTCCAATGGAGCGCGGCGGAGGCGGCCTGGCACAGCATGCAAAATCTCCTGCGGAAACACCCGGAGTTAAATCTTCGGCTGGTGGATGCCGATGTAACCACGCGCGCGGAGTTCGCGGGTTTGAGAATTCACGTTCGACCGGGCCGGCTTGAATCCATCCAGGGAAAAGCAGATGCGCCGTCGGCAGCCGCCCGAGAGCCGCTTGATCGAAGCCGCATCCAGGTCGCGCGCGGAACCGGCGAAGTTCACTTGGTTCAGTATGCCAATGGCGATTGGGAAATGCTTGTCGGCAACGCGCCGTATTTCATCCGCGGTATGACCTATATGCCGACCAAGATCGGCGTTGTCCCCTGGGAATGGAACTGGCTATGGGCAGACGAAAACCGGAACGGCCTCGTGGATATGTTCGAGGTTTGGGCCGATCGTAACGCCAATAACATTCAAGATCCGGACGAGCCGACAACCTCGGACTTTGCGCTGATGCGGGACATGGGCGTCAACACCATCCGCCTCTTCATCACCGACCCGGAACTGGTTTCATTCAACCTATTGGCTATGCGACAGATGTACCACGAATTCGGCATCCGTGTTCTGGTCGGCAATTTTCTCGGCGCGTACTGCAACGGCTCGGGCGCGCGGTGGGAACAGGGCACGGATTATACCAATCGCAAACAGCGCGACAACATGAAGGCGTCGGTGAGCAACATGGTTATGAAACTCAAGGATGAGCCCTGGGTGCTGGCCTGGCTGCTCGGCAATGAGAACAATATGGAAAAGAACGAGGAAGTCAACGCCACCCGGACCAACGCGTCGGAATATCCGGAAACTTACGCGCGGTTCCTGAACGAGGTGTGCCGAATGGTCCACGAGCTGGACCCCCACCACCCGGTGGGTGTCGGCAATTTACTGGTTGGCTTGGTCGAACATTATGGCCGCCTGGCGCCCGAATTGGATTTCATCGGCATCAATAGCTACATCGGCGGCGAAGGGTTCGGCGCAACTTGGCAGAAGATCAGCCAGACCATGAACCGGCCAGTAGTCATCACGGAATTTGGATGCGACTCCTATTGGAGCGATCGCGGGCCCGACGAGGACGCGCAGACCGCCTACCTGCTGGGTAACTGGGAGGATATCGAGTTCAACCGGGCTGGGGGCTCCGGTGTCGGCAACTCGATCGGCGGATTCGTCTTCGAGTGGCTGGACGAATGGTGGAAAGACACGCACACGGGATCGGCTGCGGATGTCGCGCGCCATAATTCTCGCGCCGTGTTTCCGATGCCTTTTCCGGATGGTTTCGCGCAGGAGGAATGGTTTGGCCTGATGGGTCAGGGCGCGGGAACCGCCAGCCCTTTCCAGCGGGTGCCGAAAAAGGCGTACCACGTTTTGCGGGACGTTTGGAACCCCGAACTCATAACCAGAAAGGAGGCGCCAGCGGCAAATACTGATGTGAACGTCAAAATGGATGCTCAATGTTCGAGCCATTTATAAATGCAGTGCAAGATCAAGCGGTATATTCAGATAAGGAGCACACAAATGTTCGGAAGTACAGGTTGGATGACTTTGTTGTTAGTTGCGGCGCTGGCCCGTGCGGTTCAATGTGCGGTGGCGGAAGATCCCGCTTCGCCGGTCGCCCCGGCAAGCGGCCCGGCCGCCCCCAAAGGAGAAACCGTCAAGATTCCATGCGTCGTCTATTCCGATTTCGATGCGGAAGGAGAGACGCCTTTCATCGCTTCCGGTTGGATGGGCGCGACCGAGGCTATCGAAATGGACGATGCCTGGCGCGAGAATGTCCAAAGCGGAAGCTCTTGCATCAAGGTTTCGTTCAACGAGCCCAAGGGTTGGGGTGGCGTGGTCTGGCAAAACCCGGCCAACAATTGGGGGGATGACGAAGGCGGCGTGGACTTGTCCGGCGCCCAGAAGCTGAGTTTCTGGGCCCGCGGTGAAAACGGAGGCGAAGTGGTGGAATTCAAGATGGGCCTGATCGCCAAGAACAAGCCTTTTTATGACACCGGCAAGGCCTCGTTAGGCAAAGTCAAGCTGACCAAGGAATGGAAACAATACACGCTGCCGTTGACGGGCAAAGATCTGGGACGGATTGTAACCGGCTTCTGCTGGGTCGTGGCCGGACGGAAAGATCCGACAACATTCTATCTCGATAATATCGTGTACGAGTAATCCCAAACAAGCAAAAGTCGAACCGGACACCCCCGCCGGACGGGGTGTCCGGTTCGGCATTTGGGTCAGGCGTCCCACTCGATCATGAACGTGTTGATCGCTCCAGGGAGCACCTCATGCTGCCATTGGCCGGAAAAGACCTTCGGGCCCTCCATGCGGCAGGTCAAGTGGCCGGTGAAGTTGGTATAAGATACGGGTTCACCTGTGACCCATGCCGGCTGGCCGTTTCTCACTTCCAAGCCCAACCAGAACCAGCATCCTCCTTTGAAGAAGGATTCCACAAACATATTCTCCCGCAAACTATGAATGGTGAGCAGATGCCCGCCCAAATCGGCGCAGAACCGCTGTGCATCCATCCAGGACAACATGCGGGGAATGTGTAGATAACGATGATTGTTGAATTCGACGGACAAGGCTTTCAATTTAGCCCAATCACGCGCCCGCAAGGCAAGCAGCACGGAGACCTCGCGAGCCTGCGTCTGGTAGCGAAAATCGCGGCTCCATTTCTCTCTCGCGGCCTGATATTCGCGGGTGGGAATGGAGTCGCAATCAAAGCGGAAATCTTCCGGCGGATGACGAAGAAACGGGGCCAGGCTGGTGAGCGGATTCCGTCCGCAGGACAAGGCCGCCAGTCGCATCTCTTTCAGGGGAAGAAGATCCCGGATCCGGTTGCGGTGGCAGGTCAGCACGACCAATGGCCTGCCGCGCAGCGGCTCGAGCGATTCGATTTCGTTTTCACTGCAATGCAGGACGGTCAGTTTCATGCCGCGCAGGGGGTCGAGACTCCGGATTTGACAGCCGCTGCAGTTGAGCGTGGTCAATGGCATCCCGCGCAGGGGCGCCAAATCAACCACCGGGTTATTATGAAAGATGAAGGAATTGAGCGGCATACCCGAAAGCGGTTCAAGCGAACAGACCCGGTTGGAAAAACAACAAAGGAAGTTGAGTTTCATGCCGCGAAGGGCGTCGAGGTCCGCCACCATATTGTGGGCTAAATTAAGCGAATGCAACGGCATGCCGCGCAGCGGTTCCAGATCGTGGATCGCACAAGCCTCGCAATGGAGAAACTGAAGCGGCATGCCGCGCAGCGGTTCCAAGCTGGAAATCGGATTACCCGCGCATTTAAGCGTGGCCAGCGGCATGCCGCGCAGCGGTTCCAAGTCGGCGATTCGGTTGCCGAAGCAGGCCAACGACCGGATCGGCATGCCGCGCAAGGGCGTCAAATCCGCTATATCCGCCTCGGATATATCCACGCTTAATCCGTCGTTTTCAAGGCAGACCCGGATGCGCCGGCCGGGCCAGGCGCGCGCGAGTTGGGTCTGCCACTCGGGCAGTTGCCGGCGAAGCTCTTCGTCGCGGCGCGCCCGATCGAGCCCCCGGATGGCCCGCTCCTTCCGATCCGCACGAAGGGAAGAGCGCAGCGTTTCTGCAAAGAGCGATCGCGCGGCCTCAATCTGCCCGTTCTGCAATTGGCGCTCGGCCAAATCCAACACATCGGCGCGCCAGGGCGGCGTGCGACGGTAGACTCGGATCCGGCGGAAGCGATAATCCGCGCCCCAGCCCAAAAATCCCAATGCGCCGCGGTTGTCCCCATGCAGCGGATCCGGGTCGGTCACGCGGATTACTTCACGTCCATTAACCACCATTCTCAAACAAGCGCCGATCCGTTCGGCCGTAACCTGGTACGTCTGGCCCGGTGCCAGCGGAACCGCCGCTTCACTCCACAATCGCCGGTCCGCGCGCGAGACAAGGTTGATCGAATTGTCGAACGCGCCATACTCCATTTTATAGCCGCTGGACGGAATCTCCAGAATATGACCGGCACGGATCGCGCTGATGAATACGCCGAGTCCGTTCACACAACCGCCGACCTGCCGCGCCGTGAACTCGATACGCGCATCGCCGAACACATCCTGTTTCAGTAAGAGCACCTGGGGTTCACCATGGCTTAAGCGCAATTCGTCTCCGGTCATTTCCAGATCGCCGCCCGCCGCTACCCAGTCGTCAAGGGCGGCGGCGGTTCCAAAGTCGGAAACGACCACATTTTCCCACGCCAACCCGTTTAGATAATCTTCGATGTCGCGCTGCAATTCGCCCACCGACGAATAACGGTTCGCCGGCTCCGGGGCGAGGGCTTTCATCGCGATATCAGCCAGCGGCCATGGGGCTTGGCGATCCGGGCAGTGATCCAGCGCGTAGTCATTCTCCAGCCGGGTTGTGAGCGGAGTGATCTGGCCGGAACATACTCGTCGCAGATAGTCCGGCAGTTCCTTCTCCTCCACCGGCAGGCGCAACGTAACCAACAAGTAGAGAATGACCCCGAGCGCGAATATGTCGGCCGGCGGCCCAACCTGGTCCGGCGGCCCGCCAATCTGTTCCGGCGCCATGAACCCGGGCGTCCCTAACAGAACTCCACTGGAAAGCGCGCCATCGAGATGGCGAGGGAAACGAGGGGGCGCATCGGCAACCGTCTCGACGCCCGAATACCATTCTTTCGCCAGGCCCCAGTCAGTCACCAATACCTCGCCGAAACTTCCTATAAGAATGTTGTCCGGTTTCAAATCGCGATGAATGATCCCTTTGGAATGCGCAAACGCGACGCCGTCGCAAACCTTCAGCAGGATATGCAGCAACCGTTCCAGCGGGTAGGTTTCGATCGTGGGGCGATCGCCGGACCGGAGGCGATTGATCACCGCCGTGAGGGTTTCTCCCTCCACCAGTTTCATGACATAGAAAAGGCGTTGTTGTGAATCGCAGCCCATTTCATAAAGAGGCATGATATGCGCATGGCCAAGCCGGGCGGTGAGTCGGGCTTCCCGAATAAAACGCGCCAAGGTCTGCTCCGGGGCGTTTGGGTTATGCGGGAGAAATTTGATCGCAACCTTCCGCTCGCACCGTTTATCCCAAGCTTCAAAAACCGTTCCCATACCGCCCTGCGCGATCCGGCGAATAAGCTGAAAGCGCCCGCCCCCGGCCACGGCGATTACCCGCGATTCCCGCTTGCACACCGCCACCTGCCGCGGGGCAACAAAACCGGCCTCCCGAACCAAACAGGCCAGTTTCCGACTTGGAGCAGGAGGAATCAACCGTATCGGCCAAGATGGGCACGTGGGTTCAGTGGAGTGAATCTGATCTTTTTTTCTTTTCAATCACGAATCCCAAGCCAGGCGACGAGTATGGGCGCGGGGCCGAACAGGTCAAGCGATAATGCTGACACTGCAACAAGACGGATCACGCTCTTCATCGGCGCTTATCCGGATTCCCCGGCCGGACCAACTCGAGCGGCAATCAGTCCGCCTCCGGCAAGCCTTCCGCCTCAAGCCGCGCGCAATACGGGATCAGGAGCACCAGGCCGGCCAGCATCCAGAACGGCTCCGCGATACGGACGATGATGAAGCTGTTGGTAAACAGGGCATGGGTCATCATTGCCACAATACCCGCAAAAAATCCCAAGGCCGTCCCTTTCAGGAAGCCATCCTCGGCCGGGCAGGTTGCATAGGCCTGTAACGTGCCGTTGAGCAGCCGCAGGAAAATCATCAGGAACGCCGCCAGGCCGATAATGCCGGTCTCGGCCAGCAGGCGCCAGTATTGCCCGTCAATGAAATACGTCCCGGTCACGCCGTGGCCGAAGAGCGGCTTTTTCAGCCAGGTTTGCACCGCCTCGTCATAAGAGATCACGCGCGCCGAGGCGCTGGGGTCCAGGTCCACGCCGGCCACCTGCACGTGGTACTGCGTGCCCTTCTCAAACGTGCCGGTGACCCGCCGTTCGACCTTCTCCGGGATCGCGATCAGGCCGACACCGATGGCGGCCGCCACGCCGGCGGTGGCGATCGCGACGCCGACCCGCCGCTTGCTGATCACCATGAAGGTGACCAAGCCGGCCAGCAATGCGATATAAGAACTTCGGGAAAGGGTAAACAGGAACGGCGGGAAGGCGAACAGCGCAAGCGCCGTCAGCAAGCTGCGAACGCGCAGGCGGGGATCGTAAAGAATGATCCCGCCCAGCACACAAAAGACCAGAACCATGTAGCCGCCGAACGTGTTGGGCTCGGTATCGAACGGAGCGGTGACCCGGATGCCCTGGACAATTTGCAGATAACCGTAGGCGGCGGCGCACAAGAAGACCGCAATCGTGGTCCCGACCAGCCGGCGAATCATCTGCGTGCTGCGCACATGGGCCAGGATCATCAAGAACAAGAAGAAGTATTCAAAGTATTTTGCGTTGTGGAACAGGCCGACATCCAGTTTCACGGTCCGATCCAGCACCCCCAGGAGCGTCGCGATGACGGAAACGGCCATGTAGATGCCGATCGCGCCCAGCACGGGCGTGCGCACGATCCCGAAACGGCTGCGCAGATAGGCGGAACGTAAGATCCAGCCCAGGCCCACGGCCACGAGCACGACGTCCTCGAGCCGGATCACCACACCGGCGGCGCCCTCGCCGGTGCCCTTGCCGGTGGCCAGGCCGGAGCCGATTTCCGGACTGAAGAGCGTCGCGATGATCACGATATAGAGCGCCTCGGTGCCGCGCAGGAAAGCAACGCCCAGCATGAAGGCAAAGAACAGAATCCCCGCGAGGAACGGCAGGTCTACACGCGACACGTACTGGCTGAGCGCAACCGCCGCGAGGACCGCCAGCAGGATTATGAGAATGAAACGCATGGATTTGCCGCCCGCCCCCTAATCCCTGACTCCTGACAACTGATAACTGGCTGCCGATCAGTGCCCACTGATTACCGCCCATCGGCCCCGGTCATTTCCGTCCCGGCCGGCCGTAGTAGCCGCGGTAATGCTGCAGGTTGGCGTCTTCCGCCCAGGAGGAACGGATATCGTTGAGCACGATCCCCATGACGTTCGCGCCGCTCGTATGCAAGAGGCTGAGCGCGCGGCGCATGGATTCGCGGGCCGCCACGCCGACCTGGTACACAACGATCACGGCATCCACGACCTTTGAGATGATGACGCTATCCGGCACCGGGAGCAACGGCGGAGCATCAATCAGGATCACGTCGAACTGCTCCTTCCATTCCTTGAGCAGGGCCTCGAACTCCGGCAGGGAAAGCCATTCGGCCGGCTGGTTCGTGCGCCCGCCGGTGCTGATGAAAAACAGGTTGTCCATGCCCGGGGCGGAGGCCAGCCCCTCGCCCGCCCGCTCGCCCAGCGCGACATCGCGAAAATCCTTGAGCGCCTCGCGCCAGGTGATTTCGCCGGCGAGGATGTTGGCCAGGCCCCGCTCGCGTTCGAGGCCGAAGATCCGGTCCATTTTCGGGCGGCGCATGTTGGCGCCAACCAGCAACGTCTTCTTGCCCGCCTGCGCGAAGACCACGGCGGTGTTGGTAATCGTCGTGCTCTTACCCTCGCCCGGTCCGGCGCTGGTCACCAGGAACGTCTTCGCGCCCGACTTGTTCATCGCCAGCAGCAGATTGGTCCGGAGCATCCGGTAGGCCTCGGTCGCCGGCGCGCGCGGGCCGAACGGCACGATCAGCTCGGGCAGACGCTGGCCGGCCCGGCGGGAGCGGCGGGCAAACAGCCCGAAGAGCGCCTTCCAGACCATCGCCATCGTGGTGACGATTCGCGAATAGCGGATCCGGTCCACCCAGCCTTCGGGATGCAGGGGCACATCAATCGCGTCCGGCGAGAAATGCGGCACTACGGTCAAAACCGGCAGGCCGAACGCGGCCTCAATATCCATCAGCGTGCGCAGGGAAGTGTCCAGGCTGTCGGCGACGAACGCCAGGACCAGGCCCAGCATCAAGCCCAGCAGGGCGCCGGCCAGCAGCGTGCGGGTGCGCGATTGCTGAATGGGGCGGCCATCGGCGCCGGGTTCAATCACCTGCACCGTCTCGCTGCGTTTCTGCGCGGCGATCTTGGCCTCCTCCAGCCGCCGGGTGAAGAACAGCCCCATCTCCTCGGAAATGGCCTTGTAGTTCTCGTAATCCTTGAGCGATGTCTGGCGCGCGAGCTCCGATTCCATGATCCGGTCAATCCGCCCGCTGATCTCGGCCATCTGGGCCTTGATACTCTTGATTTCCGGATATTCCTCGGTGTAGTTGCCGGTCGCGCGCAGATCCTGAAGGCGTATTTCGAGGGCAATCAGCCGCTCCTTGAGCAAAGTCATCTCGCCGGCCGAGTCGCCGGTGATCATACGCGCGCCATACTTCTTCCAGAGCGCCTCTTCCTGCTCCTTCAATCCGTTCATCAGCGTGTCGCGCGAATTCTTGATGGTGTCGTACACCTCCTGCGCGTTCTCGGTCAGCGACTGGTCGTGGTGGCGGATGAAAGCGGCCACCACCGCCTGGACGCGCTGGAGGGCGGCCGCCGGCGAATTTCCGACCGCGAAAATGTCAATCAGGTCGGTGTGCTCGACCTTGGTGGCGCGAACGGATGCCTGCAGGTTCGCGACCTCGGCGGGCGTCGCCGCCGACGGGTTCCGCAGCGCGGCCGCGGCATTGCTGATAACCACATAGCTGGTGATCTCGTACAAGTAATTCTCGATCGGGTCGCCGCTGGAGACCAGCAACTCATCAAACAGCCCGGCGACGGTGACGAGACGCTGGATCTTGATGCGCGTCCGGCTCTCGAAAACCGGCTGTTCCCGGCCCGAGTAGTAATGCGTGAAGCCCAGCGTGATCAGGGTCGTCAGGATGACGTACCACTTGTGCCGAAGCACCACCCGCAAATAGTCGCTCAACACCAATTCGTCGCGCGCCATGTCAACCTTTCCAAACCGCGCCGGCGTCCGCCACCGGGCTTGTTCAATCGCTGCGCCCCGACAGCCGGTCGTACACCCAGATGCCATCGCGGATTGACACCACTGGAGTCAGCAGCGTCGTGATGAAATCAGCAAGAGAGTAAACCAACCGGGTATCCACAAACAGGGCATCCCGCGGCTCGAGCAGCAAATTTTTGCTCATGTCCCGGCCGGTAAAAATGTCCATCATCTGGATCCGCAACACCTGGGGCTGCCCGCTGTCGCCGCGCACAAGGAACACATTGGGCTGCGCGCCACGCGCCAGCCCGCCGGCCAGGGTGACGGCATCGCGCACGCGCATCCCGCCGGAGAGCGGGAACAGCCCCGGATTGGATACGCGGCCCATAACCAGCACATGCTTGCCGAGTTCGACGGAGGCCTGCCCCGCAAAGCCCTCAACCCGCGCGCGCTCCAGGTTAATCACCACGCTGGCCTCGCTGAGAATCTTGGACAAGGCGGCCTGTAATTCTGCAGTCAACTGCGGAGGGGTTTTATTCACGATTGCCCAATTGCCGAGGTTGGGCAGGAAAATCGAGCCTGACTCTGGAATGGTGGTCTTGAATGGATAACCGGACAACTGGCTCATCCGGTCGCGCAACCAGACTTCAATCGTGATCTTGTCGCCGGCATGAATCGCCAGATCCTGCCCCGGCGTAACCGGGACGCCGCCTTCCGGCGCCGACTCCTTCAGGATCGTCTGCCCCTGCTGCGCGATCAACTCCGCATCGGCGGCGCGATCGGCGGGCGCAACGGCTTTCGGCTTCGGCGCGGCGCAACCGACCGCCAGGCACAGCACCCCCAACCATCCCGCGTATGTCCGAAAGTGCTTCATGGAATCCGTATTGATTGGAACCGCCCGCGTCAGGAAACCTTCCGGACCACGGACAGCACCACTTCCTCCTTCAAATCAATCAGTTTGGCGATGTCCGGGTGATTGCCCGAACCATCCACCACCACCTTCAGCACCGGCCGCAACGGCAGACCCGCGTTTTGCTGAACCACCTCGCAAATCGCGTGGTTGTTCAGCTCAACAATCGTACCCACCGGATAGAAACCGCTGAACGAGATGACCCGCTTGAGCAGGTCATAGTCAAACGCCTTCCGGTACTCCGCGAGGATGTCAAGCAGGTCGCGTGCCTTCTCCCGGCCGGCATCCGCCTTGGATCGGGGGGATTCGAGAAACAGCGAAACCGCCAGCAGGTTGGCCACCCCCAGCAACTGGCTCCAGCGCGGGAACTGCTTGCCGGCGATCGCGCCGGGAAACCCCTTGCCGTCCAACCGCTCGTGATGCTGGGCGATCATCTCAACCACCGGCGCCGGGGCGCCGATCTTGCGGGCGAGCTCGACCCCCTTCATAATATGCTCCGCCAGCGCCGGATTGGCCTCATCGCGCACCCGGGCCAAGCCATCCTTCATCAACATGAAACCCATATCGTGCAGCAGGCCGGCCGCCCCGAGATCATGCACGGGGAATGGCAACCCTCGCTCGTCGGCCGCCAAGTCCATCGCCAGCAAAGCCGTATTGATGCTGTGCGCCACCAGGTACTGCAAAGGGTCATCCTCCATTGTACCGGGCCTGATCTCGAAGTTGATCACCGCGGCCGAGGTCAGTTGCTGGGCATCGCCGGCAATATGCTTGGCCATCTCCCACAATCCATATTGGTCAGCCGACGGATCGCGGATCTTGTTGAAAAGGAAGGTCAGCTTGGCCTTCACCTGCTCGGGGGTGATCGCCACCTCGGGCGGCAGCTCAATCCCCAACTCCAACGCCGCCTTGTAAATCGCGGACATCCGCTCGCCTTTGTCGGGCGTCACATCCGACACCCAGTTTTTGGGAGCAGCGGCCTCCGGCGTGGACGCAGGGGGCGCCTCAACAGGCGAGGCGACCCCCGGTGTGGAGCCGGTGGCAGTCGGCGGCGGCACCGAAGCGCCGTTGCGGCCCTTCCCCGATGTTCCCGCATCCTTGATCCAATCGCTCAACCTCATAGGAGACGACCTCCCACACATGCTATCTGGAAATGAAATAGGCGGGGGCTCATGGTCAGGCTGACAGTAACCGCTGAATGCTCGCCGTGCTGAAATCCGCCTTGTTCAGAATGGACTTGGCGCGCTGCAGCAGTTTGAGCTCCTCATCCTCCGAAAGCTTGGCGCCGGTAATAATCACGACATCGGCCTTGGCGTGCAGCGGATAATTGCGGATCATATCCAGCAAATCCCACCCGGTGATGTCGGCCATGACCAGGTCCACCAACAAGACATCAAACGGCTCCTGGGCCTCCTTCAGTTTGGCAATCGCTTCCTGTCCGCTGCGGGCAAACACCGGGATACTGCCGAACCGTTCCACGATCCGGCTGATGACGGTGCCCACCATCGGCTCGTCGTCAACAATCAGAACTCTTTTTTTCTGTGCCATGGGTCACGCTCAAACCATTTACAATTTGCGATTTGCATTCTGCGATCGAATGTCATAGCCAAACGTCAATTGCCAAATAGGGGGCAAAATTCCAAGATATTTTCAGCATCCGTCTTTTCCAAGCGAACCTGCGTCATTCGCGCGGCTCCGCGGAGACGCGCCGGTTCGCCTTGGAAAGCACAGGTTCCGTTTCCAGTTTCAGGTTTCAACTTTCACCATGCCGCCTTCGCTTATCCTCTCGCTCATAACATCCGTTCGGCCATGGCCTCGGCGACGTCATTGGCGCTGATGACTGCCTGGGTTTTCAAATAACCGGCCAACAGGCACAAGTCCGCGATGGCGTTAATTTCCCGCGGATTACCCTTGCTCAACCGCG
Organism: uncultured Verrucomicrobiota bacterium; assembly: GCA_964570325.1. GTDB lineage: Bacteria > Verrucomicrobiota > Kiritimatiellia > CAIQIC01 > CAZMXS01 > CAZMXS01. Next base: position 116,485 of record CAZMXS010000001.1, read on the forward strand.
CCACCTCCACCACGGCGCCGGGTTCAAAAATATCAATGCGGCCGCCGGCCTTCTCCAGCCGGAAGCGCATGTAGTCCTGCACCTCGTCCACCGCCAGCGGCGGCACATGGAAGCGAAAACCAATACGCTGAACCATTTGTGGAATCGCGCGCAGGCGCTCGTTCACTTCGGTCTGCCCGCTTAAAATCAAGGTCATCAGGTAATGGCCCTGCGGATGAAAATTAAGCAGCAGCCGCAATTCCTCCAGCACGGACGCATCCGGGATCAACTGGGCCTCGTCCACCAACATGGCCACATGCCGTCCGGAAGCGGCGTGGCGCTGAATGGCGTTCTGGAAGGCGTGCAGGACATCGTACTTCGAGCGCGAGTTGATCTCGTCGCCGAGTTGGAAGGACAGCTCCCGGATCAAATCTATGGCATCCATTCGCGGGTTGGTGACGCTGACCACCTTGTAGCTGGCGGGCGGCAGGCGGCTGAGCGCGGTTTGGCACAGCAAAGTCTTGCCGGAACCATAATCGCCGGTTAACAGGGTGATCGCCTTGCGGGTTTCGATCGCCATCAACAGGCGCGCGATGCCTTCGCGGTGTCCACGCGACTCGTAGAAGAAGCGAACATCCGGGGCGTTCTCAAACGGCAACTCGGAAAAATTCCAATACGCGTTGTACATAATAGACGCTCAATACTTGCCAGCGCCCCGCCGCAAACCGTGATCCTTGCCGCAAAGCCAGCCGTCACAATGGCTCAACCGGTTCCAGCCGTCACCCCAATTTACAACCTCACACCGCATATAATACGTTGATGGTTGATTTTTTTCAAACGCTTTACACAACGAATTTTTTATCATTCCAGCCCCGCCCAATATGGGGCATGCCTTGACACATCCTATTGAGCAGGGGTATCTGTTATTAAAATAATGGCCTGACATACGTCACGCCGGACGTCAAGGTATTTATATGTTTCAGCCTTGGCTCCCGGGAGGGTTTGTTATGCGAACAATGCACTTTGGAAGCAAGCGGTCACGCGACGGAAGGCAGATCATCAGCGGCATGGGATTATCCATCCTGCTCATTGCCGGTCCGGCTTTTGGCACGGGCTGGATTTCGCCCAATGCCAATAACAACCCCACCCGTTGGGATAATGAGACTTTGGCGCGCGATAGCAACGTGATCACTTATGCCAGTTGCACACCGAGTAAAACCGGCTGGGGCCAGGCACTAGAACTTTACTGTGACCCCATCAAGTGCCGGCGCATCCGCGTGAACGCTGATTATCAGCCGGGTGTCAGCTCGGTTCGCCTGGAAATCAGGCTGTATCCCAGCGGCACCTGGCAAAACATTTATGAGGGCTCATTCAGCAACCAGGACTGGCAGATCGTCACTTTCAACACCACGAACATCAGCGGGGCGCGCTGGACCTGGAATTTCACGGACACCATCACTTTCTGGCTCTATGAGCTGGAGTTTTTCGAGGAGGGCGCGACGATCACCGTGCCCGCCTGCGAAACGCTGGACGCCAGCTCGGTCGAGGGAACCACGGTCATCCTGCACGGCAACCTGACCGATGATGGCGGCGACCTGTGCCAGTGGCGCATGCAATACGGCCTGACTTCGAGCTACTCCACCAACACGGAGTGGGTTGGCAACGAGGTGGCGCCAACCCATTTCAGCAAGCTGCTGGTGGATCTGCCGACCAACACCACCTACCATTTTCGCGCCCAGGTGCAAAACAGCGCGGGCATCGCCAGCGGCGAGGACAAGGAGTTCACCACCGGCCCGCCGGCCACCGGCTGGATTTCGCCGTCCGGCTCCAGCAACGACACCGGCAACTGGGAATACCGGGAACGGGCTTACGACGACAACGTGGCAACGGTAGCCCGTTGCCGGCATCCCATGGGCAACCCGGTCTGGTCGCCCTACATCTACCTGACCCATTCGATTATGATCTGCGACGGAATCGAGTTCTACGCGCGCCGCACCGCGGAGTTCGACATGGGTGAGGTCGGCGTTCTGCGCAACGGCGCCTGGACCAACGTGTTCAGCGCCAACTTCACCAACCATGTCTGGACCGAGGCCTGGTTCCCGAAAGGCACGGTCACTCAGGCCCGCGCGCGCTTCCGGCTGACGTCCACCAGCTACGGCCTGGACTACGAACTCAATGAATTCAAGTTCCACCGGCTCGTGGACACGATCATCTCCGGCCGCTTCAACGGCAATACGCCCGTTACGCTCGTCATCAACGGCGTGACCAACAACACGTTCACGAATTTCACCACCAACGTGTTCAGCTTCGCCGTGTCGGTCGGCGCCGGCAGCAAGATCTTGATCTTCTACAACGACAACAATCCGGCCACGAACAACGGCGCCGTGGTGACGCTCGCCACCGGCTACAACATGACCGACCTGGACCTGACGGACGGCGAGCTCATCGTCCGCAACGACTACGGGAGCGGCCTGAGCAACGCGGACCTGATTCAGGCCACCACCGGCGATGCGGATATTCCCTACAGCTACAGCGGAACATCCATCATCGTCTCCAATGCCGCCCTCAACGTGCCGGCCGGCCACACCTATGCGCCCGGCACCAACTCGCTCACGCTCTACAGCAATCTGGTCTACAACGGCACGCTCAACAATACATCCGGCACGGTGACTTTCGCCGGGAACACCCGCATCACCGGCAAGGCCGACGCGTCCTTCTACAACGTGACGGTCGCCGGCACGCTTTACGCGCCGACGGGAACGATGTCCGTCGCCGGCAACTGGGTCAATAACGGCTCGTTCTCCAACAACAGCGGCACGGTGAACTTCAACGGCAACACCACCATCTCCGGCACGCGGACATCCCTCTTCCACAACGTCACCATCTCCGGCAACCTGGGTGCGCCGGCCGTGATGGGCGTCGCCGGCAACTGGGTCAATAACGGCGCGTTCTCCAACAACCTCGGCCAGGTAATCTTCAACGGCAACACCACCATCAGCGGGTCCAGCGACACCACCTTCGACGACCTGACGATCGCCGCCGGGGCGACGCTGACCGGCCCATCCGGCACGCTGACCGTCAACGGCAACTGGAACAATGCGGGCGGCGCCTATAACCACAATAACGGCACGGTCGTCATCGGCGGCACAACCGCCAGCACCAACTCGGGCAACACCACCTTCTACAACCTCGCCTGCACCACCCCGGGCCGGGCGATCTATTTCACCCCGGGTTCCACCCAGACGGTCGCCGGCACGTTCACGATGGCCGGCGACAGCACCTCCCAGATCCTGCTGCGTTCGACGGTGGCGGGCAGCAAATGGAAGCTGGACCTGCCCAATACCGACCAGTCCGTGACCTATGTCAATGTGCGCGACTCGGACGCTTTGAACCACACGGTCACCGTCTCCGGTGGCACGGACAGCGGCAACAACAACGCCAACTGGATTTTCGCCTCGAGCCGCTACTGGGTCGGCGGGACCGGCAATTGGTCGGATACCAACCACTGGTCGCTGACTTCCGGCGGCCCCGGCGGCGCGTCCGTCCCGACCACCAACCAGCTCGCTATCTTCAACTCCGCCTCGGGCACCGGCACGGCCACGATCAACGTCCCCGCGAACATCAAGGGCTTGAGCATTCTCGCCGGCACGACGATGACCATCGCCGAAGGGACAAACTTGTTCACAGTCGGCACGGCCGGCTGGGAACAGAAGGGCGGCACCTACACCGGCGGCAGCGGCACGCTGACCGTCAACGGCACGTTCCTGCTGACCAACGGCACGTTCACGGCGCCGTCCGGCCTCTTCTCCCTGAGCGGCAACTTCACCCGCCGGGGCGGCACCTATAACCCCAATGGCGGTACGATCGCGTTCGACGGCTCGACGCTGATCACCCAGACCGTCACCAACAGTTTCGCAAACGTGATCATCAACGGTGAATTGACCGCCCCGGCCTACCTGATCATCAACAGCAATTTTGTCAACAACGGCACATTCAACGCCGGCGCCGGCATCGTGCGCTTCGCCAGCAACACCGTCGTCAGCGGCGCCAGCACGAGCGTGTTCAACAACCTGCTGATCACCGGGCAATTCACGTCCCATAGCAACTGGCTCAGCATTGCCAACAGTCTGACCAACAACGGCACGTTCAACGCCAATGGCGGGACGGTCGCGTTCACCGGCTGGACCATGCTCGGCGGCAACAGCACCTCGCAGTTCAACAACGTGGTGATCAACGGCTGGCTGACGCCCGGCGCGACGCGACCGATAATGGTCGCGGGGGACTGGATCAACAACGGCAACTTCTACCACAACGACGGGTCCGTGATCTTCAACGGGGCCAGCGCCATCAGCGGCACGAACGTCACGGTCTTCAATAATTTCACCATCGCGGGCGCGGTCACCGCGCCCGCCGGCGAGATGCGCGTCGCCGGCAACTGGGTCAACAACGGAGCGTTCAACGCGAACGGCGGCATGGTCACGTTCAACGGCCAGACCACGATCAGCGGCGCCAGTTCCAACCAGTTCAACCACGTCACCCTGTGGGGCAACCTGACGGCCCCGACCGGAACGATCTATGTCGCGGGCAACTGGATCAACGACGGATCGTTCACCCATAATAATGGCACGGTCTTCTTCAACGGGACCAGCCTGATCGGCGGTGGCGTGGTCACAACGTTTAAAAACGTGATCATCGGCGCGGACGCCGCCGTGACCGGCCCCGCCTCCACCCTGAACGTCGCCGGCAACTGGAACGGCAGCGCCGGCTATTATTACAACAACGGCGGCCGCGTGATCCTGCCCGGCACGACCACACAATGGGTCTCCACCGGCGGCGCCTGGCTCAACGGCACCAACAACTGGAAGAACAACTGGGGCACCCTGATCGTATCCAACGGCTCCGCCGGCGGCGTCTATTTCACCGACGGCTTCAAGGCGAACTACTTCATTGACACCGTGCCCGGCTCAACCCTCTATTTCCGAACGCAGGAGGAAGTCACCAACGTCTATGAGTTCGGCGCCGTCGGCGGGTTGACCTTGCAGGGTTCGTCATCCCAGCGGATCATCCTGCGCCGCTACGGCGGCTCCGGCACAAACCAGTGGGAATTGACGCCCACCGCCGCGAGCTTTAACTGGACAGTCAATTATGTGGACGTTCAGAACTCGGTCAACTCGGGATCCAGCGCCATTTACCCGACCAATTCGCTGGACTCCGGCAATACGGAGAATTGGTTCGTGCCCACGCTCGTCGAGTTCGGCTGGCTCTACGCCATCGGCCGCGACGGCGCGGTTACCGTGCGCTGGAAGACGGAGTCCGAGGTCAACAACGCCGGCTTCAACGTGTACCGGGCGCCGGCCGCCGACGGGCCGTACGCGCGACTCAACCCGACGCTGATCCGCGGGCTGGGCAACTCGGTCATGGGCGGGGAATACAAGTTCGAGGACGGCGCAGCGACCAACGGCGCGACCTATTATTATCTGGTCGAAAGCGTCGAGTATGATGGCCGCGCGCAATTGTTCGGGCCGTCCGCGGCGCAGCCCGGACGCGACAGCGACGGCGACGGCATGACCGACGACTGGGAGGATTTCTACGGGCTGGACAAGGGGCTGGACGACGCGGGCGGCAACCCCGACGGCGACGGCTGGACCAACCTCCAGGAGTTCCAGCGCGACACCAACCCGTACCAGGATGAAGGCGAAACGGGCGCAGGCGGGGGCGGCGGCCCGCCGACCGCCGGCGGGGCGGACCTCTACAAGCTGACGGTTGACGCGGACGGCATCTACCGGCTCGACGCTGCGTACCTCTCGACCTATACCACCAACCTCGCCGCTTGGGTCGTCAGCAATATCCACATTTTCTGCCAGGGGGCGGCCATCCCACTGCTTTATCACGACGAGGACGACGCCGCCTTCGGCACTAATGACTATGTTGAGTTTTTTGGCCGCGGCCTGAACACGCGCTTCTCCGGCGATAATATCTACTGGCTCTGCCCGTGGACCAATGCCGGCCCCATCATGCCCGCTGTCGGCAACGGCAGCGGAACCCTGCAAACGACCGCGCCGTTCACCGAACACTTCGAAGAAAACGCGTACTACGAACCGGAATTGCCGGACGAATATCCGGATGACGACCACTGGTTCTTCTACGACAGCCTCTGGGTCATCGGCCCGGAAACCAATACGCTCGACTTCTTCCCGACGTTGTCCGGCGTCGCCGGCGGCAGTGCCACCGGGCTGTTGACGGTGGCCTTGCGCGGCCTGAACGAGGGGACCAATACCGTCCGAGTATGGCTGAATGGCGCGGCTTGCCCCGACGCGGTCTGGACCGGTCTGCACCAGTATGCCTATGCGGCGCCGATCAGCCAGGCCGGCCTGCTCGAAGGCACAAACACGGTGACGCTTTCGCTGATCGGCGACGAGGAAACATTCAGCCGCGATGTGCTGATCAACTGGTTTGAAATCGCCTACACGCGCGACCTCACGGCGGCAAACGGCGCCCTGCTCTTCACCAATCGGGCCGGCGGCGCGGCGGCCTGGCAGGTCGGCGGCTTCGCCGCCGCCGACGTACGGGTACTGCGCGTGGGCGACACCGGCGATGTCGCCGTCGCGGTGGTGACCAACGTCACCGTCAGCGGCGCGGGCCCCTACGCGGCGGTTTTCGCCGACAACGCGCCGGCGGGCGCGGCTTATGCCTTGGCCGCCGCCAACGCCCTTCGCCGCCCGGCCGCCTGCGTTGCAGAAGAATCGTCGAACCTGCGCAGCGCAACCAACCAGGCCGACTACCTCATCATCGCCTACGAGCCGTTCCGCGAGACACTCGCCCCGTTGATTGCCGACCGTGCCGCGCGCGGCCTGAACGTCAAAGTCGTCGGCTTGACCGATGTGTACGACGATTTCAACTTCGGGATTCGGAGTCCGTACGCCATCCGCGATTTCCTGGACTACGCCCGACAGTATTGGCGGAAACCGGCCCCCATGTACGTCCTGTTCGCCGGCGACACCTCCTATGATTACCGCGACTATGAGGACGTTGGCGCGGTTGATTACCTGCCCACGAAGATGATCCACGATGTCTTCGGCGAGGTTCCGTCCGACAACTGGTTTGTTTCGCTGGTCGCAACCAACACCGGCTCGGAAGACATGTTTGTCGGGCGTTTCCCCGCGCGCTCCACCAACGACCTGGCGCGTATGATCCAGAAAACGCTCGATTATGAAGCCGCGGATCCCGAGGCGCCCTGGGCGCGGCGCGCGGCGTTCGTGGCCGATAATGGGGATCCCGAATATGAGCGCATCTGCGCGGCCACGGCCGGCTGGCTGCCAACCCACTACGTCGCCACCAACATCTGGGTCCGGACCTACGCGCAGCCCACCGACTGCCGGCCGGAGATCCTGGCCGCGTTCAACAGCGGCGCGCTGCTGATCGAGTACGCCGGACATGGCTCCTACAGCAAGTGGGCGCACGAGGGCATCTTCCGCAACGAGGACATTGCCGCCCTCACCAACGCCGCGACCACGCCGCTGGTCGTTACGCCCACCTGCATGAACGGTTACTTCGTCACCCCGGCTCACTACAACCGCGAGTGCATGGCCGAACAGCTCATACGAACGAACCGCGTCGGCGCCGCCGCCTGCCTCTCGCCATCCGGCTGGTCGGCGCCGCCTGAACAGCGCGTGCTGGCCGAGGGGCTCTTCCAGGCGATTTTCGCGGAGGGCGCCTTCGAAGCCGGCCCGGCGGTCGCGCGCGCGAAGCAGCTCCTGCTTGAACAGCACGGCACCAACGGCCTGATGGTGGCCAATACTTACGTTCTCTTCGGCGACCCGGCCCTGCGCCTGCGCCGGTGGTCCGGCTATGTGTACGACACGAACGCGCCGGCCGTCACCGCCGTCAACCCGACTAACGGCTCGATCGCCGCCGATCCGGCCGGCGCCATCCGCGTGACCTTCAGCAAGCCAATGAACGACATCGCCACGCGCACGGCATTTGCCCTCGATCCGCCAGCCGCCGGCGCGTTCCAGTGGGACGGGAACACCCTCGTGTTCCAACCGGAAGCGGCCCTGACGCCGTTCGTCACCTACACCGTCACGCTTCACGACACCGCCTGCGACCGCACCGGCCACCGGCTGGCGGCGGACTATACCTTCGCCTTCACGCCCACGCGCTGGACGGCCGCCGGCACAATCGCCTACGCCGGGTTGCAGTCCGGTTTGATCTACATCTTCGGCGTCGCAACGGAGGACGACTGGCGTCCCGGCGCCACGCCCGCCCTGATTTCACAGCCGGGCGCCTACACGCTTGACCGGCCGGGCAATACGCCGATGTGGCTGCGCGCGTTCCGCGACACCAACGGCAACGGCCTCCTGGACCCCATGGAGGCCCGCGGGGAATATATCGGGAATCCGGTGATGCTGACCCATGACTTGAATGTGGACATTACCCTCGTGGACCCCGACGCGGACAGCGACGGCCTGCCCGACTGGGTCGAGGACAACGGCGGCATTTACTACGGCGCCACGCGCACCGGCAGCAACCCAAACAACGCCGACACCGATGGCGACGGCATCCCCGACGCCACCGAGGTAAATGTTTACAACAGCAATCCCGCCAATGCGGACACGGATAAGGACGGGCTGGACGACAGCGCCGAGCTGCTGGCGGGCACCAACCTGCGCAACTGGGACACCGACGGCGATCTGGTCGGCGACTATCAGGAACTGTTTGTTTACGGGACCGACCCCCTGAAAGCCGACACCGACGCCGACCACATCTGGGACGGCGACGAATTGATTGCCGGCACCAGCCCGACCAACGGTCTGGACTTCCTCCACGTCACGCAATATGAAACGGCAGACGGCGCCGAATTCACTTTCACCTGGGAGACGCGGAGCAACCGCTGGTATGACCTCCAGGGCGCGCCGGACATCTTCGATTCCGCGACCTGGACCACACTCGAAACACGGCTGGGCGACGGCGCGACCGTTACCGCCACCAACACGCCGGCCCCCGATCTGCGCTTTTTCTGGATTAACGTGCGGCCGGCGGAGTAGCGGGCAATCCATGCCGGAGTCCGCATCCAAACCGATTCAGGAGCTGCCGACCCGGCTGGCCGGGTTCCCTTTCACGTTACAATTTTATGATCCTGCGCTGAAATCACAGGCGGCCCGGCAGGTGCCCTTGGCGCGGCACGCCGGCGCGCGCGATTCAGTCACGCTGATGGTGCTTCCCCCAACGCGCGGCGCCGCGCGGGCACGGCGCCGGAGCATGACGGTTCGACTGGATGGCGTCGGAGGTTATTCCGGCGAGTTTGATCCGGTTACCCGCCGCGGTTGGATCCGCGTAGCGGAAGATCACCCGCTGGAGGCCCTCCTGAACGCCCTGCGCCGCATCGTGACCCTGCTCGTTTACCGGGAAGGCGGCGCCGTCATCCACGGCGCGGGTGTGCAGCGCGGGCGGCGGCTTTTCATCTTCTTCGGGCCCAGCGGCGCAGGCAAAACCACGGTCTGCGAGCTGTCGCCGGAAGCCAAGATTCTCAACGACGATCTGATGGCTGTGCGCCGGGTGAACGGCCGAGCGCGGGTGTGGCCCATGCCCTGCCGCCGCCCGGCCCCGGCCCGACCGCCCGCGGGCGACGATGGCCGGGAGCCCGCGCTCCTGATTGAATTGCGGCAAGCCCGCAAGACCTACCTGCAACGCCTGCCGCCCGCGCTCGCGCTGGCGCGGGTGCTGGCCCTGCCGGCCGAACCGAGCAACCCGCAAGCGACGCTGGAGATTCTGGAGCGCCTGGTCCGCCAAACCCCCTGTTACCGGCTGTATTTTACCCGGACTCCGGATTTCTGGGGCCCGATCGAGTCCTTGTTGGCCAACCCACGGAGACAAGCCGATGTCCGGTGAGATTTTCCAGCGATCCCCGCGCGCCGTGCATCGGGTTGTTGACGGCGAGGCCGTCATTGTCGAACCGGCGATCGGCATGGTCACCATCTTGAACGATGTCGGCGCGCGAGTCTGGGAATCGCTGGACGGGCGGCAGTCCGCGGCAGAAATCGCCGCCGCCATCGCGGAGGAATACGCGGTGCCCCCCGCCGAGGCCGCGGCCGACGTGACCGCTTTTCTGGCGGAGTTGATGGAAAAGGGATTGATCAATCGGCATGACGACCGCGGTAATAAAAACTGATGCGGATCCCTATCAGGCGATCCTGCGCAAAACCTTTGAACGGCGCATCCCGTTCACGGCGCATTGGGAACTCACCTACCGCTGCAATTTCAAATGCCTGCATTGTTTTAACCGAAATCATCCGGCGGAAGGCGAACTGACCCAGACCGAAATCGAGCGGGTGCTCGATGAATTGGCCGCGGCCGGCACGCTCTACTTGACCTTCACCGGTGGCGAGATCCTGTTGCGTCCGGATTTTCTGCCCATACTGCGCGCGGCCCGCCGGCGCAATTTCGCGCTGCGCCTGCTGACCAATGGCGCGCTCCTCACCCCGACCCTCGCGGATGAAATCGCGGCGCTGGGCGTCGCCGGCGTGGACATCAGCCTGCACACACTCGATCCGAGAATCCATGACCATTTGACCGGCGCGCCCGGAACGCATCCGGCCGTCCTTGCGGCGATCGCGGCCTGCCGCGCGCGCGGCATTCCGCTTAACATCAAGTTCATCTTGACCCGCCACAATCAAGGGGAGTATGACCGGGTTGCGGAATACGCCGCCGCCTGCGGGGCGCGCGTGGTGATGGATTACGTCCTGGTGCCCGCCGACGACGGCGCACCGGTCATGGCGCGCCATGGGTTGAACGAAGCGGAAATTAGCGCCTTCATCGCCGCGCACGCCGCCCGACCGCCCGTCGCCTTGAGTTTGCCGAACGGCAACGACCCCATCTGCGGCGCGGGCGCCAACGCATGCTGCATCAATCCATACGGCGAAGTGTTTCCCTGCCTGGCCCTGCGGCGCAGTGTCGGCAACCTGCGCAATCGGTCATTTATGAACATCTGGCATGGGCCCGCCCTTGACAGCATACGGAATACGACCTATTCTAGTTTCGTCGAGTGCAACGGTTGCCGGGACGCCGTTTTTTGTATGCGGTGCCCTGGAGTGGCGTTGGCGGAAACCGGGCAGACCACCGGGCGGGCGCCGACAATCTGCCAGGCCGCCCGGGCCGCGCACGCAGCCGCCGAGCAAATACAGCAATGAAAAACATGAACACCGGCAAAGAAAAGAAAAAGTACCGGAAACCCAGGATCATCTACCGGGAAAAGGCTGAAGTTTTGACCGCCGTCTGCGATTCCGCTTGGATGCCGGGCCGTTCCTGCATGCTGGTTGGCAATCCCAACTGCCAGAAGACGCGCTTCTAGCCCGGCGCGCGGGCCGCGCCATGGGGGCCATGAACGACCCGCCGTCAGTCTCCATCCAGGCATTCCAACTTTCCCTTCCTGGAAACGCCTGCTCCACAACTGCGTTCCCACCCGCGCTGATCCGCGCGGCTGAAGTCGAGGGCCTGGCGGAATTAATCGCGCATGAACGGCGCGACACGGCGCCCGACCGATTCAAGGAAATCTATACCGCGACGCTGGCGCGTAATGTCCTTTTCCTGGATATTCTCAAACAGATTCGCGGCCGGCTGGCCGGCATGGAATATATCGCACTCAAAGGGGCGTATCTGGCAGAGCGCGTCTATCCCGACATCGGCCTGCGCCGGTTTTCCGATATTGACCTGCTGGTCCGCCCCCGCGACGTGCCCGAAGCCGTGCGCCGATTGAGCGCCTTGGATTATCAGCCCACCGATGGCGCGGCCGTAACCACAGCCCAGCCGCCCGTCTCCTATTTTCTCAACAGCATCCAATTGCGGGGACCGGCCCACACCCCGGCCGTCCATTTGCACTGGCACCTGTTCAATTCCATCCTGCCGCGACACCCATTCGCGCCTCCAGACATCGCCCCGGTCTGGGCCGCCGCCACGCGCGATCCGGCCGGCCAACTGGAAATGTCAAGCGAGCACCTGCTGATCCATCTGGCCGATCATGCCCTGCGGCATTCCTACGCCCGCTTGAGCCTGCTACGCGACATCGCCGAGGTGTTCATCCGGCGCGCGGCGCAAATCAACCGGGAACGGCTGGCGGCAGCGGCGCGCGCGCTGCGGCTGGAACGCCCCCTGTATTTCAGCCTGGCCTGGCTGCATTATTTCGCGCCCGGTTTGTTCGACGCCCGTTGCCTGGATCAGGTGCGGCCCGCGCGCGCCGGCGCGGCCGAACGGCTGTTCCTGCGCCTGCTGCTGGCGGACCGACGGTCGGCGGAACTGTGCCTGCTGGCCTATTATGCGGAAGCCGATTCGCTGGCGGCCAAGGCCCGATTCGCGAGCCGGCTGCTTTTCCCGCCGCGCGCGGTAATGGGACAAGCCTTTGCGAAACCGGCGGACGATATTACGATCAGTGATTACGCGTGGCGGCTGGGACGCGGACTGCGGCATGTGGCGCTGGCGTGCCGGCGCGGAATCTGGAAGTGAATGATTGAAAACCAGTCCGGATTTCATTTACTCATTCTCCCCTCCGCGGGGTGTCGAGGACAAAGAAGAGTCGAAGGACGAACAAGTGAAAGAGTGAGAGCGGTATGATTAACACTCCACCACCCCTTCGCTTGCGCATGAATAACCTGCGCCCGCCGCCGCGCGCCGTGCCGCTGGGCGTAGCGCTGACCAATCTGTTCGGCGGTTTCGAGAACTTTATGGGGTGGTTCTTTTTCGGCTTCGGGATGATCTTCGCCTGGTTCGCCGGATATCGGGCCGATTACTCGTTCATCACCTTCACCGGCGCCAAGGGTCTGGCGGACGGACGGGTCGTCGCCATTCGCGAGACCAATGCCTCAGTCGGCGGCGGCAAGCACTCGCAGGGCACGCCCGTCTATGAATACCGCTTTACCTACACCGTGAACGGCGCGGAGTTCGAAGGTCTTTCATACCGAACCGGAACATCATTTGGAGAAGGTGATCGCGTCCAGGTCGAATACCTGCTCCGCGATCCCAGCCGCGCCCGAATCGAGGGTATGCGCCGAAATTACTTCGATCCCTGGATTCTCTTTGTGTTGATTTTCCCGGCTGTCGGCATCGGCTTCATCCAAGCCGGATTCCGCCGGGGACTCCGGGCCAACCGCCTGCTGGCCTGGGGACGAATCACCCACGGCCGCTTTGTCTCCATGGAAGCGACTGGCGGGAAGATTAACAACCAGGTCATTTACAAATTATTCTTCGACTTCACCGCGGCCGACGGCCGCCGCCACACCGCCATCGCCCGGACACACCTCGTCGAACGCCTACAGGACGAGGAACAGGAACCGTTGCTCTATGACCCGCGCGCGCCGGAGCGCGCGGTGCTGGTGGATGAACTGCCCGGCGCGCCGGGAATTGACGCCCGCGGCCAACTGGTCACCGCCAGCTACTGGAACTTACTCAAAGCGCTGGCGCTCCCGGCAGCCACCCTGTTCGGCCACGGGCTCACAGCGGCCTGCCTCTGGCTACCGCGCTAACCCATACGGCGAACAATGGTAACGCGCCACATCCGGCCTTACTTGCTTTTTTCCGTCGGCTCTTTCTTGTCACCGCCCAACCCCAGCAGGCCGCCGACGCCCTTGATCACTTCGCCCGCGCCATCGCCCACCGCGCTTGCCGCCGAGCCAGCCGCATCCGCCGCTGCGCCGGCGGCACTTGCCGCGCCGCTGCCGACAGCCGCCGCGCCCTTGCCCAGCAGCTTGAGGGCGCCAGTCGCCACATCCGTCACGCTGCCGGCAATCGCGCCGAAAATCCGGGTCGCGACTTCGAGCGGCGTCGCGCCCTGCTTGCCCTCCTCGCGGCCAATGCCGGTTAAATGAATGGCGGGCAGCGGGATCGGCGCGGCGGCGCCCATGGCCGCGGTCGTGCTCAATTTCACCTTGCCGTTCTCGATCAGGAAATCGTCAATCACCACTTTCTTCCCCTCCCCCTTGGCGGCGGCGGGTTTGTCCGCTGGCGCCTTTGCCTCCGCCTGCTGCTCTTTGCCGGCCATCTGTTTCATGATCCGGCCGATGTTGCTTTCCCCAAGCCCAACCTCGTAGGTGATTTCCGGCGCATTGACATACACCCGGCTGATCTCGATCGTATCGCTCAATAACGATCGCATCGCCAGATCCACCGTGATTTCACCGACGCGGATGGCGTTGTCTGTCTTGTAGCCCTCCGGATTCCCCAGCTCAAAACCCTTGAGTTGCACATACCCGCGCAGGAGACGGAACTGAACCTTTTCCAATTTGATCGGCACCCCAACCAGCGCCGATCCGCCCTTCTCCACAGTCAGTTTCACGATCGAGCCAAGGTAAATACTCAGAATGACCACCAAGACCACCAACAGGATCAGCAGACCGCCCCCGATCCGCAGCAACCATTTCATTTATGCCTCCTTGGTATTCACGCTGCTTTCTCCGCCACGGCCTTGAAAAACGTGTAGCAAAACGTGCCGTCGGCCGCGGCGGCGCGATATAAACCGCGGATGCCGCGATCCCAGGCCGCCGCGTCCACCAAACCCTGCGCAAGCGCGGGCTCGCGCACGCCTTCCACCATGGCGGTGAAAGTCAGCCTGGTGAACCCTTCCACCCATTCCGGCCGGCTGGCATCCACATAGACCATGCGCGGGGATACCGCCACGTTCCGAAAACCACCCGCAACGAGCAGCGGATAAAGCTGGCGCCCAATCAGCGCGTTGCCGCCGGCCCGCGCCTGTAATTCAATCAGGCACTGGATCGCGCGCCGGGCGTCCGCATCGTCGGGATAAAAATAGGCCGAACCATGGTCGCCCTCAATCACCGTGATCGTCCCGCCCGGCTTCAACACCCTTTTCAACGCCGCCAGCGCCCGCGCCGGTTCGGCCAGGTGTTCCAGCACAAAGCAGACAAATACATGATCGAACGCCGCGGCCGGATACGTCAGGTTGAAGATGTCACCCTGCTGAAACTCGACATTCGTGAAGCCGCGCTCCGCAACCTTGCGACGCGCCTCGGCCAGCGAAACTTCCGAAATATCCACGGAGACAATGGCGCAGCCCGGATTGTTCCGTGCCAGGTGGACCGTCTGCGCCCCCACGCCGCAACCCGCCTCGAGAATCCGGCTACCGGCGGGGAAGATTGAGTCATGATGCAGCAACCGGGCCAGCGTGTTGGCCTGATCCGCCAGCCGCTCTGCCTCCCGCTCCGAATAGCCATGAACGTAGTCGTGCATCTGCGACGCGCGGACGTTAATCATTGCGCGGCGCGATTGCAAACCAACTTTGCCGCGGCGCATTGGAGCAACGACGCTTAATAGTGCCCCAGACTGCCGCTTCGCCGCGCGCGCCGCAGCGCGCGCGCCAACACCAGCGTGGCCACCGGCGCCAACACAACCGCAAACACCGCCAACCCGAGCACATCGCGCGCATACGCCGCACCGCTCCAACCCGCGATCAAAGCGGCGCGGAAGGCATCGGTGGCATAGGGCAGTGGCAGCAGTCGCGCCAGCCATTGCAGCGGCGCCGGCATGACATCCAGCGGAAACAAGACGCCGCCGAGCAGTAAAAACAGGCTGCTCAACAGCCAGTTCACCGGGTCGCCGCGCTTGAACACCAGGATGAAGGAAGCCGAGATGATCCCCAGGCTGAAAAAAACCACCGTCGCCAGGCACCACGGCAGCAGCAGCGCCAGCCAGCGCGCGGCAGTCAACCGCGCCCCAAGGAGCCAGCCGCCCACCACAAAGAAACCACCCAATTGCAGCAGCGCGAGCGCGAAGTCGAACGCGCACCAGCCGCACAGCAGGGTCGGCAGCGAGGTCGGCGTAAGGCACAATGCCTCCAGACAACCGGAGGTCTGCTCCTGACGCAGGCGGGCGGGCAGCATGCCCAAGCAGGTCGTCAGATAGGAATAGAACGCCAGACCGACCAGCGCATAGGTAAAATAGTCTGCGCCCCACCCCGCCGGCGCCGCCGGCCGGCCGCGCGCGATAAACCGTCCCAGGAAAAAGAGCAGGAGGCAATAGAACACCAGCGTGGCGATCTGCAACGCGATCGCCAGCCGGTAGCTGCGCTCAATCCGATAGTCCCGCAGGCAGAAGGCGGCCACTTTGCGCCAGGCAATCATCCATCCGCCTCCAGCCGGCCGGCGCGGATCGTCCAGCGCCGCGCGGGCGCCAAGGGCAATTCTCCCGGCGTATGTGTCGCCATAAGGACCGCCAGACCGCGCTCACGGTTCAAGCGGCCGACGAGTTCAAAAGCCAGGCGCCGGGCCGCGGAGTCCAGGCTCCGCTCCGGCTCGTCAAGCAACAGCACCTGCGGCTGGTGCAATACGGCGCGCAACAGGCCGAACCGGCGCTGCACGCCGGTCGAACATTGCGCGAACGGGATGTCCAACCACTCCATCAAACCCAGCGCGTCGCTCAGCTCACCTATCCGTTCCGCCAACGCCGCGCGGGGAATATCGAAGAGCGCTCCAAAGAATTCCAGGTTCGCACGGCCGGTCAGCCGCCAGTAAAAACCGCGACTATCCTCCGCGAACAAGCCCAGTTGCCGCCGTGCCGCCAGCGCCTCCCGCGCGGCGTCCCGTCCGACCACGCGCACGGTGCCGGCATCCGGCGCGTACAGGCCGGCCGCCAGCTTCATCAATGTGGTTTTCCCGCTGCCGTTGGCCCCCAGGAGCAACGCCCGTTCGGCCGGCGCCAAGGTCATGGAGACGTGGTCCAAAACCCGGATCGGCGGCCGGAACGACTTGGAAACATCGGCCAATTCAAGCGCGGGAGTCATGGGCGAAAAGGATCAAGCAGCAGGCTGATTGCCAATTGGAATACCGAGAGACGGGAAAGCATCCGGGAGTGTCTGTGATGGGTGGAAAGGCACTGTGGCATAGGCGGGCAACCCCAATTCGGATTTCCAATTTCAAGTTCCAGGTTTCATCCTTCCTTTTTCCCGGCCGCGATGCGCTTTTCGCCCAAGACTTCCAACAGGGCCACCACAAGGTAAATGCAGATGGCGGAGACGATCAAGGCAACGCCGCCATAGGT
Organism: uncultured Verrucomicrobiota bacterium; assembly: GCA_964570325.1. Taxonomy (GTDB): domain Bacteria; phylum Verrucomicrobiota; class Kiritimatiellia; order CAIQIC01; family CAZMXS01; genus CAZMXS01. The sequence goes on from CAZMXS010000001.1 coordinate 133,501, forward strand.
GCGCGCCTCCAGCAGGGTAACCGACCCCAGCCCCACCGCCATGTTCAGGAAGCAGATCGTGACCACTACCTGGCCGCGCGTGAGTCCCAGACCTTCCAGCCGATGGTGCAGGTGGTCGCGGCCGACATACTCCAGCCAGCTCCGCACCGAGTTCACATCACCACGCCGAATCCGGGCGACGGTGATAAAGATCATGTCGTAAATCGGCACGGACAGGATCAGCACCGGAATGAAAAAAGAAACCAGCGGATCGCTCTTCGACCACTCCCCCATAATGCTCAGCGTGGCGATGAAAAAACCAATCAGGTTGCTGCCGCTGTCACCCAGGAAAATACGCGCGGGCTTGATGTTGAAGCCGAGGAAGCCCACCGCCGCGCCAACCAGCGCGATGGCGCAGTAAGCCATCATCACTTCGCCCAGCAGGATCGAAAGAATATAGAAAATCAGACCCGTGCCGATCGCCAGGCCGGTGACCAGACCATCCATGCCGTCAAGAAAGTTGATCGCATTGGTGATACCGACGATCCAAATTACCGTAATGATCCACTCGCCGGCCATGCCCCACCAGGTGTCCGGCAGGAAGGTCACGTGCAGGCCATCCGCGATCAGGATGGCGCAGGCGGCAAGTTGACAGAATAACTTGACGGCCGCATTTACGCTCATCAGATCGTCAAGGAGGCCGACATACATGATAATGGAACTGGCGATGAGCATCGCCTTCAGATTCGGCATATAGTGCATGCTGGTGACCAGCAGGGCCGTAACCACGCCGGCCCAGAGCGCCACGCCGCCCCAGCGGGGCGTGGGGTGCACATGAATGCGTCGGCCGCCGGGCATATCCACCGCCCCCAGTCGGACCGCGAGCCGGATCACGGGCGGCGTCAGCAGAGCGGCGACATAAACGGCCACCAGTTGGATAATAGCCAGCCGTTGGATAATGGCGTCGGTACCGCCCAACCAGGCAAGCAGGAAAAGCCCCAAGCTGAACGCCAGCGCCGCGGCGGTGAACAATCGGCCGCCCTTCAAGATTGCAAGGGGTGGACTTGAATTCATCGGTTTGGTTCTTTTTACCAGAAAACAATGAAGCGAATAAAGACCCATTCCGGCCATGCAGTCGTTATCCTTCGTCGCGTCATGCGCCTGATTCAGCTTGCTGGACGGCTCCGCGGGAATGCATGGCCTAACCATTGGGGCTGCGTTTTTTCACTTCATAATATCCGGCAACGTGTTGCAGATTTGCGCCACCTCCGCATCGCTCAATCCAGGATAGAGCGGGACGGAAACCAGCCGGTCCTCCAACGCCGTTGTGCGGGGGCAGGCGCCGCCCAGGGCGCGGTGCAGGCCGCGCCAAACCGGCCGGCGACAGGCAATGCCGGCGGCCTGCGCGCGAGCCAGGCGCGTCTCAACATCGCCGGGCGTAAGCACCAGGTAGCGGAAGCAGACCCCTTGGGGCCGCGGCGAATGCGCGCGGAATGCCAACGATCCGAATGCCTGGTCATAGATACCGGCCAGACGCCGACGCTCGGCAACCGTCTCGGCCAGGCGCGCCAGGCGCGCGCGCACCAGCGCGGCGCTGATATCCGTCATCTTCAAATTGAAGGCGCGCGGGTCCGGTTCCTGCTCATCACACTGGCGCAACCGTCGCACGGTTGCCTGCCAATCCGGCCGGTCGGTAACGCACGCGCCACCCTCCCCGCCTGGCAACAGTTTGGTGCCATAGAAAGATAATACGGTAACCGCACCCTTGGAACCGAGCGGACTGCCGTCCGGATAGCGGCCGCCAATCGCCTGGGCACAATCCTCAATCACCGGCACGCCCACCCCGCGCAGATCCTCAATATCAGCCGTGAAACCGCAGGTGTGCGGCGCAATCACCGCATCGGTCTCGGCATCCACGAGCGGCGCGACGGTCCGGCGCGAGATGAGCACCGTTTCTTCCTCAACATCCGCGCACACCGGCGTCGCGCCGGCGTGGATGACGGCAGCGTACAGGCTGTTGCAGGTATAGGCGGGAATAATCACCTTGTGGCCGGGTCGCACCCCGATCGCGCGCAGCCCCAGACAAAGCGCCGCTGTGCCGGACGCTACCCCCACGGCCTGCGCGGGCTTGAAGAGGTCGGAAAGTTCCTGCTCCAACGCAAAAACCTCCTCGCCCTGGGAAAGCCGGCCGCGCCGCAGGGCCGTCACAACGGCTTCGATTTCCGCTTCGGCGGGTTGCGGTCTGGAGTGGGGAATCATGGGAAGCCGCGATGGCCAATGACCAATGGCCATTGGCCCTCGGTTATTTGTGATCGGGAATTAAAATGGAGCCAAGCGCCGGGCATGTTCAACACACCTTCATCAAGTACCGCAGGGGCTTGTAACCTTCCGCATATTTGACCTTGGCCATGAACCCGTAATAGGCCGCAAGCGCGGTCACGCTTTCCAGCATGTCGAGGCCGGTCGGGTAATTCTTCGTGACCTGCGAGTCATGGCAAGCCAGCAGGCGCTTCTTGTCCTCCAGCACGTTGCCGATATCGGCGAACGTATCCGGCACAAAGTTCAGGGAGGTGTAATCGTGGTAGAACAGCACGCGCGGAATATAGCGGCTGGCGGTGACGACGGCCCGGGCCAGGGCAACGTGGTCCTGATGCGCGTCATCCGGGGCATTGACCAGAACCATGTCGGGGTTGGCCTCACCGAAGCGCTGTTCCACCGCGACAATCAGCGGCCGGCCGGCGACCAACTCCGTATCCTTGAATCCGCCCCAGTATAACGCCTTCGCGCCGATTATTTCCGCCGCCCGCTCCTGCTCGCGGCGGCGCACCGCGGCGGCCGACCCGTGCGCGCCATCCGTCAGGACATGCAGATAAATCTCATGTCCGGCGCGCGCGGCTTGCAGCAAGAGCCCGCCGCAGCCGTATTCAATATCGTCCGGATGCGAGCCCAAAGCCATGATCTTCATTGTCGTTCCTCCCGGCCGAAATGGGATTGGGTAAAAAACCACACACGGAGGAGCCGCCCCCGCAAGCTAAACTGAATTAACCCCATCGCAGTTTTCCACCACCGCTAACGGATCGCCACTCACGTACTGCTTACCGATTACGAATGACTAATCACCGACCACCCATTCGCGGCCCACTCACTCCAATCCCAAGGCCCGCCGCCCAGCCGCGCCGCCGCCACAATTCAACAAGCCGTCCAATGCCGACAAATAGGGGATAAAATCCGGTTCGTCGCCGCGGAGTTTGTGCTGCGGATAAACCGGCGGCGCGAAGGCCTGGTATTCCAGCCGCAATCCGGCGCGCGCGAATTGCGCTTCGTCCAGATAGCCTTTGCCGCCGGCGCCGGACAAGTAGGTATCGGCGCCGACATGGCGGCAAATTTCGATCAGGCGGCCGGTCGGATCCGAACTGAACGGCGGCATGGCGGAAGCCACGCGCAAATCCCGATGCAATTCAAAAACATCCAGCAACCAGCGCACGGTCGCCTCGTTGATGTCCGCCAGGCTATCCCACGCGCGGTCCACCAGGGCAAACAACGGCGGGGCATAGCGGTCATAAAACGGAGCTTTGCGATAGTTCATCTCCACGGTGTGGCGCAGTTTGCGGCGCCAGGGCACATCCGCCGCAACGCGCGCCTGCCGGATGGTGTCGCCGAACCGAAAACTAACCGGCACGGTGACCCACTGCGCCGCGCCGCCCACCCGCAACTTGTTGCGGTTCTGGAACTCATTCTTCTTGTATTGAACATTGTCGAGAAAAACGAAAACGTCCGCCGCGCCGATTTTATGCAGGTAGCCCGCCCACGGCAGAAACTGTGGCTGATGAATGGCGCATTTCATCGGGTTGCGGCTGATAATGATAACGACCGCGAACCGAAAAGCAATCGGTAAGCGCTGGCGCAGCGGCCTGCGCAACAGCCGGCACGATAGGGCGGCCGGCGTCCCGCCTGCTTCTGGCTTTACGCTGGCGGAGGGGCCCAGTACGCTGCAACCGGTCAATCCAATTCCAAGCGACGGAGGCGGCGCGCGGCGCATGATGTGGGCACTCTGGTTGTCACTAGCCGGTTCAACCGGCTTGTGGCTGTTGGTCCTGGTCCGGATGCGTTTTTTGGAACAAATGTTCCCCGCCCTGGACGCCGCGACGCCGTTGGAGGAACCCTACGGCGAATGGCCCTTCGTCTCCGTCATCGTGCCGGCCCGCAACGAGGAGCGTGACGTGGTCGCCTGCCTGGATTCGCTGGCCCGGCAGGATTACCCGGCCTACGAGTTAATCTTCGTTGACGACGAGTCCACCGATCGGACCGCCGTGCTTGCGGAGCGCGCGCTGAAAGCGTGCGCCGGCGCGCGAATCATCCGCGGCCGGCCGCGGCCATCCGCCGCCTGGGTTGGGAAAAGCTGGGCGCTGACACAAGGAAGCGCGGAAGCCCGCGGCACGTGGCTGCTGTTCATTGACGCGGACGTGGTCCATCATCCGCTGGCTATCCGGCAAGCAGTCGCCATGGCCATCCAGGTCCATGCCGACGCCCTGAGCATCCTGCCCGCGATTGAGTGCCGCTCTTTCTGGGAAAAGACGGTCATGCCGCTGTTCGCCCTCTTGAGCGCACTGGTTGCGCCGATGGACCGCGCCAACCACCCGGAGAAGCGGAGCTCGCGCCTGTCCGGCGCCTTCATTCTGATTCGGCGCGCGGTATACGAGTCCACCGGCGGCCACCGCGCGGTCGCCGACCAAGTTCTGGAAGACATGGCGCTGGCCCAGGTTCTGAAACGGGCGCAACGCCAGGTGTGGCTGACCTACACGCATGACCTGGCGCACACCCGCATGTATGATCGCTTTCGCGATCTTTGGGCGGGCCTGATCCGCTTGAGTTTCCCCATCATGAATTACTCGCTCGGACTGCTGCTCTGCGCCTACCTGGCCGCGTTTGTCGGCGCCCTGACCCCCTGGCTGGCGCTCGCCGTGGGCGCCTGGGGGATCATCCAGGGGATGCCTGGCGGCTGGCCCATGTTCGGGCTCGGCCTGACCCTTTGCGCCGGCAGTCCGCTGGTCCTAAAAAAGATATTTGTCGTTCTCAAAGTGCCGCGCGCCTATGCTTGGTGTTTTCCGCTGGCCGCCGCAATCTACTGCCTGGCCGGCACGGTGTCGGCCTGGCGCCACTTCACCGGCCGCGGCTTGGACTGGAAGCAACGCCTGTACCGGCCGGGCGCCGCTTCCGCACCGCCGGCAACCTGACACCCACGGCCGCGCGGCACCCAACAAATCGAAGCAGCGCCCCGGCCAGTTTTTTGCACAACGCTTCGGGATCCAGGCCGGGCGGCGGGCGCCAGCCCCTCCGCGCCAATCGCCCCGGCCGCAGCCACTTTCAACCCGACCGCCAAGTTTTGGTCGCGCGCAAGCTCAATGCGTTGCATCGCGAACTTGAGCAGTTGGATCCCTGCGGTCTCGCAGAAGTCAACCACCGGGACGGGATTGGCGAGCGCTTTGAACTTGCGCCGGAGTCGGCGCTATTTCTGCAGCGCCCTGGCCAGCAACCCCATTATCTCCTGGCCGCCCTTGGCCTTGACAAATTCCAGCACGATCGGGATGAACTTTGCCACCATCCCGCTGTCGAGCTTGAGTTGCGAGAACCCGCCGGCGAGGTCGGCCAGACCGGCCAAGCCCTGGGCCTTGCCGCCGCCGACCGCGCCCAGCAGTCCGCCAACCAACTGGGCCGCGCCGCCGGCTTTCGGCGCCGCCGCAATCAGCGATGAAGCCTCCGGTAACACGGCGGCCACCTTCGAGAAATCGCCGCCCAGCTTCTCCTGCGCCAGCTTAAAGAGCAGCCCCGCGCCGCCTTTGGCCTGCCCCTCCTGCACATTCAATGTGGACATCAGTTTGCTAATCAACTCGCTCATGGCCAATTCTCCTCATGAGTTGCGGACAATGACACCTTCCCCGGGCAACGTCGCGGCCGATGGTTAAAGACACCTGCCAGCTTGATTATGATCGCCATAAAACGTCCGCCGCTCAAGCCATAAACCTCAACATCGGCCGCGCCGAGCAACCGCCATGACGCGTGGACAATTGAGGTGGCCCCGTTTTAACGGACACGGGCAGCGAAGCGTAGAAGTGTGGTAGGAGGAGAAGACAATGCCTGGCCCGTACAAGAAGCCATATGACAAGCAGTTCAAAGGGACGCCGTGGATTTACTGATGAGCTGCGGCAAGCCGCTGAATGTGCTCGCCCGTGAACTTGGGGTCAGTGACATCACCGACAACCCCACAATGGAAGAATGGCTGTGCCTGGCGGCCTTCATGGACTTGAAGCGCCGCAAGATCAAGGTCTGGACGATCCGGGATCATATGCGCACCGAGTTGGTCGAGACGGCGACTCGTCAGGCGCTCTACCGGGAAGGCCCCATCAGCGGTCTCATCGCCCATTCGGGTCGCGGATCCCAATAGCCAACCGGGAGTTCCGACGCTTGCGGGAGTAACATCATGTCCCCAGTAGCAAATCCGCCAAGGGCAACTGCTACGACAATGCGGTTATGGAGTCCTGCTGGGCCACGTGAAATCCGAGTTGGAAATCAAGAAACTGTTTACAAAAAAGAAAGCAGCCAGATTGGGCTGCATCGCAATGTACTCCAACCGGCGCCGCATCCATAGCGCCACCGGCGACCTGTCGCCGCTTGACCATGAACTGAAACTTGTCGCATGAATCCCAGAACAAATTGCGCTCCATGTGTCCGAAATATCGAGGCAGGATCATTCCATCATCATCGTCACAATCATGTCAGCTACACGGAGCCGCATTGCCTTGCAAAGAAGAACGCTTTTGGACAGTATGCCGCCAAGAGACGGTGTCCCGGTAGCTCAGTTGGACAGAGCGCTGGATTCCTAATCCGGAGGTCGCGAGTTCAATTCTCGCCCGGGATGCCAACCGCGTTCGTTCATTCAGCGGTTGGGGAATCGCGTTGCGCGCGGAGTTGTATTATCGCGTCCGATCTGACAAAAAATCTCAACGAGTTGACAAACTCACACGCCGAAGCCGGGTTGCAGGGGCGCTGAATGGCAGTTTCAGAGGTGGTTCAAGCCTGGTTCAGGCGCAATAACTCGATCAGGTCTTGGGGGGCCAGGTGCTGGGGTGACCCGATCGTCAGGGTGGTCAGCCCGCTGAATGCCTGGATCGCAATCTGCTGCACCGGGCCGGTGAACTGAAGGCCGGGGGTGGTAATGGCCAGCCGGCGCTGGTTGGCCGCCAGAAAGACCGCCTCTTCATCCACGATCGATATCGTTCCGTCATACCCGTTTGCGTTCTGCGCATCATAGATCTGCCGGGCAAGACCGGATGGGGCGCTCTCCAGCGTATCGGTTGTGTCAGGATATGAGTTGGTCAGGGTGTTAAATATGGCGCCAGGGGCCGGCGGCTGGTATGGGTTGGCGCGACGCACCGCCCCGAGCATTATCGTGCAGGTGTGGCTCTTGAGATCGCTGAGGGTTGGGGGGACTACCGCCGTCCATTCAGACTTGAGGGTCACTTCCAGCAGGGATAGGTCGGCGTTTACCCAGTTTTTCTGATCCGGAACCTGCATCCAGCCAGCCCATTCCCGCTTGTTGGCCAGCAGCCAGTGATCATTCGGGTTGCCGGAGAAGGTCGTGGACCCGTTATTGCTGCGAATTGACGCCGATACAGAGAAGAAGGTGCAATATGGGCAGCCCGAGATGGGCGACATGAAACTACCCGATGGAGTTGAAACGACATTGATCGGGATGCCGGCAATCAACATTGCCAGCCCGAGTTGGCCATATACTGGAACTCCGCTGATGGTGGTGGACGTCGTATACGCCGGCCACTTGCTGAAGTCGGATGTGAATGAATGCCGATAGATGGTCTCATGCTTCGATCCGCTCAACAGCATGGTCTTCCGGACCGTCTTCAGCTCTGTACCCGGCGCCGAGGCCGGGTATTTGTCGGCGCTGACGTATTCGTAGGATGTGACATCACGCTCGGTCGGGGATGTCCCGCCGGCCTGCTCGATATACCGCCGCACATAGGCGCGCTCATATTCCAGCATCACGGCCGGGATCAGCAGGTCGTCCCGCTTGGTCAACTCGCAGGACTGCACATTGCTGCCCGTGTCCGCGACCGAATAGGTTGCCAATGATGACGAGCCGGGCTGGTAGACGTTGATGGTCGGCTTGCTGCCTGAGTAATCCCACGCAACGACCGCGCCGGGCACCCACCGCAGGATCGTCTTCAGGGCATCGGCGATCGTTGTATCACGCAGTTCCTGCTGGGGGATAAACACCACCGGCAGATCAATGGTCCCAACCGTTATGTGGCCGGACGCCTGGACCTGGTTGACCAGGGCGATGACGGTATCGCGGATGTTGGCCGGACCAAGCGTCCACCGGGTCGTCCAATGAGCGCCGTCCTCGTATGTGTTCGACTGCCGAAAGATTTCGTTTTCCAGATACCACCAGCCGCCGACCACGGTAACAACCAGCCCTTCTGACCCGGACGCTCCGGTCCGCCTGATCCGATCCAGGCGCCCCTTGAAAACCTGACTGCCGTCCGTTGTAATCGTCATCGTCTGTCCGTAAGCCAGGCTAAACGGCGTGTTGTCAAAGTTGGACGTCAGAATCAGGTCGCACTCGTCCACCGCCTGGTTGAAAAACCGGAAACCGATGTTGGAACAGTAGAAATCAGCCGCCAAGGTGTTGTTTATGCGCCACGTCGACATGGTTACCTCGCGTTTTTCACCTGGGACGCCACGATGGAAATGTCATTCGCATTCCGGGCGGTCTGCTGCATGGTGAAGTCCAGATCGGCCCGCAGTACCGCAAACTCCGCCGATATTCTGGCCGTCACTTGCGCCGCGAAATCGCGAACGGTCGAGGCCATGCCGTCGATGGCGGTGGTGACCGCACCGGTGGCATCGGTTGCCGATCTGACGAATACATCCTGCCCGGCCGTAATCCCGGCTTGAACCTCATCGGACTTCTTCTTGATTGTTTCCCCGGATTTCTTGGCCGTTTCGTCTAGCTTGGTTGCCGATTCGTCTGATGCTGTCGCAACGGTGACCGATACAGCTTTAATCGCCACACCGAGCTTTTCACCAGCAGCGTCCATATCTGCTGATATTTTGTTGTAAAGAGTCTTCAGTGACTCCTGCTTTTCAATTTCCTGCTGAAGGCGTGATTCCGCTCCAAGCCGCGTATCCGTTCCACTCGGGGCTGCATTTACAGCTGCACGCGCTCCAGATATGCGTTCGTTCTGCTCTTTAATTTCATCAGAGATCTGTTTCAGCAAGTCCTTCTGCTCTTTCATCAGATCGAGCTGCGGCCCCCTTGCCGCTTCTTGAGCTGCTGCAAGATTCTTTTCCGCTTCGATGATGGATTGTCTCAGCGGCCCATCGATCGACGCCTTCAGTTCCCCAATCTTGGCTTCCGTCTTCTGGCGGGCGGCATCGTATTTATTGGTGTCGTCTACAAATGCCTGTGTCAAACGGGGTAATTGCTGGAGAGCATCGAGAAGCTGCTGCTGTTTTCCCAACTCGGACTTTGTTTCAGATATCGGCTTGTTCCAGAGGGATGCGTCTCCCACATCGGAGCGGGCCTGTGTGTTCTCATATCCAGACAGTGTTCCCTGCAACGATTCAATGCGCCGCCGGGCCGCTTCCAGCGCCTTGTTATATTCATCGACATTTCTTATCAGAGTGCTTTGTTCAAGCCCTGAATCGCTGACGATTTTGGAGACCTTCCGATATTCTTCTCCGAGAGGTTTAAGTTCAGATTGTACTTTCTCCAGCTCCCTGGATTTGATGGTCAAATCAGCTTCGGCCTTTGCGCTTCGCCCGCGCGCATTTGCCAATTCTTCATTAGCTGCGTTGAGAATATCTTCCTCCTTTGCAGACGCCGTTTCGGTCTTTGCTTTATACTGTGCCGCCATGATCTTTGCTGGATCATCTCCGGCTTCAAGCAGCGCCGCCTTCTGCGCGTTTTCATTCTTGGTCTTCTGGATCTTCGCCTGCAGGTCATTCATCCGCTCAATGTGCGCAAAGACGGCGTCAGCCTCTGTCGAGAACTTGGCGAAAGCGGCCTGTGCTTCATCCAGGCCGCTCAAGGCATTTGAGAAATCAAGGCGGATATCATTCAGCTTCGTCACATGGCTCGCGGCCTGGTCGATGGTCTCCCCGAATTGAGTCAGCTCGACCGCATTGACGGCGCGAATATCTTCAATGATTTTCCACGTGATCGTTGCGATTGCGCCCAAGCCAAGCGCGAGCGGACCGAGTGCCCCTGACAGGCCGGCAATCCCTTTGAGCGCGCTCAACAGGCCCATGGCGCCATCGGCGCTGATGCCTTCACTCGCGGCCCGCCCGAGGCCGCTGATGATCTGCGAGGCGTCGCCGGCGCTTTGTTTCATCTCATGGAACGAGTGCTTGAGGTTATCCGTCGATTTCACCCCGTTGTCAGCCGCGCCCTGCAGTAGTCCGAGATTCTTCAGGATGTCATCGAAGCCGCCTCCGGACTGCCCATCGCCGCCTTTGCTCATGTCGCTGACGGATTTACCGGCTTCGCGGGCGCGCCCTATCGCGGTGGGTAGGGTTGGACCGCTGAATCAAGCATCAGCGGCAGACGCACGCGAAAGACCGTGCCATCCGGTCCGGTGGTGAACATGGCGCGGCCCAGCAGGTAACGCTCCGTCAGCAGTTTGATGCCGTATGTGCCCAGTCCCCGGCCGGCGCCTTTGGTGGAGAATGAACGCTGAAAAACCTGCAACTGCACTTCGCGCGGCATCTCGCCCGGGTTATGCACCCAGAACTCGACCGCGTCGGCCAGGCGCGCGCAACCGGCGGTGACCATCTCGCCCGGCTGACTGGCCTCGACGGCGTTCTTGATCATATTGCTGACCACCCGCTGCAGCAGCGCCCGGTCGGTCCTCAATTCAACCGCCGCCGTATCCGCGGCCAGGCGCACCCGGCGGCCTTGGGCGACATCATGATGGGCATACAGCGTCACCAGATTTTGGAGCAATTCCTGCGCCTGCACCGGACCCGGCGCAACCGTCAGCTCATTGTTTTCCGCCGCGGTCAGCGTGCGCTGGCTGTTGATCTCCTCCACGATCATGCGCGCCAGGGCGAAGATCACTTCCTTGTACTGGCCGGCCTCCTCCGCGTCGGCATCCTGCAACAACTCCGCCAAACCGCGGAGGCCGCTGGCGGTGTTGAGTATGTCGTGGAAAAAAATTCGCTCCAAGGCCTTCCGCCGCTTTTCGTCGCTGATATCCAGCATGGCAAAAATGGTCAGCTTCAGCTCCGCGAAGCAGCATGGCGTGGCGCGGACGCGCAAATCCAACGCCTCGCCGTTGGCGCGGCTGACCCGGCATTCCTGGACGTCCGGCGCGCCGCTCTGGCTGGCCAGAATCGCCTTGACGGCGCCGCACGTCCGGCAGAACTCGCTCGTGCCACACCCCGCCGGTCCCGTCTGGGCATGCGCGCAATGCAAGGCTTCGCCCGGCCGCAGACCCAATACCGGCTTCACATCCGAAACTTGCATCATGGCCAACGCCCGCTGGTTGGCCAGCACGATCTGGCGCTGCCGGTTCAGGATCAGGATACCGTCATGGACCGAGTCCAGCAATCGGGCCACCAGCGGCACAGCCGCAACCTGGGCAACCATCGTGGTGATCTCGGCGCCCGGCGCGCGTTCAGGCGGCGCAAACATCGTGGTCAATTGACTCGCGGACATGATGCGTTTTCCTCCGCCGCACGATTATACCCCGGATGGCGCTGTGTGAATATGCAAAAAAAAACGGGCCGCCGGTACCGCTGACCGGCGGAACCATGCCGGCGGGTCGCTTCGCTGCTCGCACCTTGGAAGCCTATCGCGCCCGCTTGCATTTATGCGGCAAGCGCTTACAATTTCATTTGGAGGGGATTCAATCATGAACGATGCGCGCCCGCGGGTGCTGGTGGCCGATGATGAGCAAGTCATGCGCCTGCTCATCACTTCCATTCTGACCAAGATGAATTGCGAGGTGGTTGGGCAAGCGGTCAACGGCGAAGAGGCTGTCCGTCTTTTCCGGGAACAACGGCCCGACCTGCTGCTGATGGACATCAACATGCCGTTAAAAACCGGCGAAGAGGCGCTACAGGAACTGCGCGCCGAGTTTCCGAAAGCGTTGGTTGTCATGCTGACCTCGGTCATCGAATCCGCCACGGTCGAGAAATGCATTGCGCTGGGCGCGGCCGGTTATATTCGCAAGGACAGCTCCGTGGACGAGATCAAGGGCATCATCCGCGAGGCACTGCAAACGAAAGGGGAATGATCATGGCGGAACGATACGATCTGGCGCGCCTGCGGCGCGAAATCGCCGTGGAACAGGAATTTCAACCCGCGCAAAACCGGCCCCTGACCCAGGAGGAAATCAAACGCCTGCTCGCCGAGCGCAAGAAAGCGGCCAAAGCCACCCCGGCCGCAGTGGACACGCCAAAACCATAATGCGCGACTTCCCCAACCGGCTTGCATGCAATCCATCCACCCATTCGAACATTGCCGACGCCCACCCGCTCCGCTCCTGTCCCTGCGCAACGACTCCGGGCTGACGCTGCTGGAGGTGCTTTTCGCCACCGCGCTGGTCGTGGCGGCCGGCGCCATGTTGTATTCCGTGCTGCTGTTGTCCGGTTCCATGATTGCCGCCAACCGGCAAAAGCTGGAGGCGGAAGCCCTGGCGATGGACCGGATCCTGGAAATTTTCAACACCCACAATTTCACGGGAACCGTGTTGGCGGTCAGCCTGCCGGCGCGCGCGCCGCCGGCCGGAAGCCTGTTGCCCCCGAACACGGAAATCCGAGCGCTGGTCATCCCCAACACCGGCGCCGCCGCGCCCCATAAATGGGATGTGGAAGTCCGCGTCAAGCGCGACCGCCTTTGGCTGGGCGGGAAAAAGATCACGCTGACCAACGATACCGTGTACCGTGTCACCCGTTACAACATTGAGCGCAACTGATGGACCGGCCGCTTCATAAAACCGCGGCATTCAGCCTGACTGAAGTGCTGGTCGCCGCGACCTTGAGCGGACTGGTTATGGCCATGATCCTGACGCTGTTGATTAAGAACCTGGGCTTCTGGCGCGAAGGCGTGGCGCGCCTGCGACTCAGCGAGAGCAGCCGCAATGTGCGGGAAACCATCCTGCACGGGATCAACGGGACGGCGGGTCTGCGCCAGGCCCGCCGTTCCCGGCTCACCTGGACCAGCGATTCAATCAATCTGCAGGATGTCGCGTCCAGCAATTGGCTGACCCTGCTTTGGGTTTCCAACCGGCCGCCCGTCTGGGTGGACCAGGCCGGGACGCACCCACTCAGCCGGTATGGTGTTTTCGTGGACCGAATCGCCATCGGCGCAACCGGCAATATGCTGAGCATCCATCTGACCCTCGCGCTGACCAACGGCAATCAAAAATTGGCCCAGACCCAGGAAATTCGGGTGTATCTGCTCAATGAATAATCAACCGCCCATTCTCCGCACCAGCCTCGCCGCCGGTTTCGTGCTGTACGTGGCGCTCGTTCTGGTGTTGGTGGTGGGCGCGGTCAGCGCCTTTTTCCTGCATGCCGCATTCCGCCACGGCCAAAGCGTGCGCCGCTGGCACGAGTACGACCAGTGCCTGCTGGACGCCCAGTCCGCGCTGGAGCAGGTGAAATATGAACTGGTTGGGGCGTATCGCGCCAGTCCGGCGGGCGCGGCCGGCGCGCTGGACTGGTTCCAGACCTGGAGCCTGCACAGCGTCGGGCGCGACCCGGCCTACACGATCCCCGCGCTGGCCCCGATCAACGGCAGCGCGGTGGCGGTGACCATCGCGAATGTGAAGATCGCCACCAACGACGGCGTCGTCAACGTGGAACTGATCGGCGCCGCCACCCGCCCGGCGCCCCATACCGTCAGCCGCATAATCCACGAGACACTGCAAATCACCGCCAGCCCAGGCGGCGCCATCCAGCCGTTCGAATACGGCTACCTGCGCGGCAACCCCGGGCGGCTGCGGGATAACATGGTTATCAATGGCGATCTCCGCGTCAACGGCGACTTCCGTTTGAACCCCAAGTCGGTGATCAACGGCAACCGCTACGCCTCCGGCCAGCTCACCGCGAACTCCCCCGCCTGGTCAGTGACAGATTACTGGAAACCCGCCAATACCACCCCGGCCGCCCGACCGACCGACCCCACCAGTTCCGACAACATTCCCTGGCCAATGGGATATGTGCCCAGCAAGGTCAAGAACGCCTTTCTGCCGCAGTTTGAGCTCCCGTCAGTCGCGGATCCGGACCGCTTGGCCGCGCTCGCTAACGGCCAGATCAGCCGGAATGGCGTCACGCTGGTCGCGAACATCTACGCCGGGCCCGGCCCCGACAACATCGCCGGCACGGCCGATGACGGCTGCCTGGTGTTGGATGGCACGGCGCAGCCGCTGGTGATCGCGGGCACCGTAGTCATCCCGGGCGACGTCATTATCCGCGGCCGGATCACCGGACAGGGGCGCATCCTCGCCGGCCGCAATGTGCACATTGTCGGCAATCTGGTCTACGTGAACCCGCCAGCCTGGCCCAAGCCCGACCCGAACCCGATCGCCACGGCGGCCACCAACGCGACCCGCGACCTGCTGATCCTGGCGGGCCGGGGCAATGTGGTGATCGGCAACTACACCACCGCAACGTGGTCCAACCGCGTCTGGGGCATCCTCACCGATCCCACGCTCGTGCAACCGCACAATGTCAGCGCGTCGGATGCCGCAATCGGATATGACAGCGACAATAATCCGGCCAATGGCTACCGGTTTGACGGTCGTTACTATGAACGCGAAGCGAACAACGGCCGGCGCCTGAGCGGCAGCGGCACCAACACCGTGCCGCGGCGGTATTACGAGTCCTCGCTGGCCGACAGCGTCTTCAGCGCGCTGTGCGACGCCAACAACGTGCCGGCCATCCACGCCGCGCTGTTTGCCAACCACGGCATTCTGGGCGACCTGGGTTCCAGCGCGGCCGGCGGCAACGCGACGCTTAACGGCGCCCTGGCCGCGCAGGATGAATTGCTAAATTTCTATGGTTTGTTTACCTTGAACTGGGATATACGATTGAGCGCCGCCAGTCGGGAACAACCCCGCCTGAATTTCGCTTTTGGGAGCACCGGGCGGGTGGCGGTGGCGGCCGCAACCATCAACTGGCGCGAGGTAAACTGATATGCCGCTTATAGCCTTCATTGCCGGCGTTCTGCTGGGCCTGACCATGCCGTTGGCGCGCGGCCAGGCGCCGGATGAGACCGATGCACAATTGGAAAGGCAGCGCGCGGCCGTCGCGGCGGCGCGCGAGGCGATCAATCGGCCGTTGGACTCCGCCCCAGCCGAGGAAGCCGCTCCGCCGGCGCCGGACGCGCCCCAGTCCACGTCGCACCGCGCATCACACCTGTCGCTGGCGCTGGGCATCCTGCTGCTCGCCGCGGCCGGCGCGCTATATTACTTTTTTTACCACCGGCCGCGGCCGGCCGCCGCCCCGCCCGCCGGCGCGGCCGAACCCGGCCAGGCCGCGTCACCCCAACGCGCCCCAATCGCCAACACCAACGCCAACAACCCGCGGTTTCTGGAATTGGCCGTCGCGAATCAATTGTTCACGGAAATGGAAAGCACCGCCCTCGTCGAACGCTTCCAAAGCAACGTCTACGCGCTCATGCTATTCCTGGTGGAGCAGCGTCCCCGGGCCCAGGCGCTGATCGGCAAGCTATGGGGCGATTCCATTGGCCTGGCCTACGTGGATCCCACCAAAACCGTATTGCAGCACGACATCCTGAGCCGGCTGCCCAAAGGTTTCGCCGAGGAGCATAATGTCATTCCTCTCTATGCCATCGAGAACGTGATCACGGTGGCCATGGCCGATCCGCACAACACGGCCCTGCAGCGCCGACTGGAAAGCCTGATGGATGCGCTGGTGAGCCCGGTTTTCTCGTTGCCGGGCCAGATCCAGGCCGCCCTGGAAATCGCGCAAATCTCGGTGCGGACGCTGACGGACCAGTTATCGTCGCGGCTGGCGGGCGCCGCCCACGAGGGCGCGAAAATCGGCCGGCTCGCCGAGGAGGAATCCTGGTCGGAATTCGCGCGCGGCCTGTTCCTGCTGGCTTACAAGCAACACGCCAGCGACATCCACATTGAACCGCATGAGAACAACGTCCTGATTCGCCTGCGTATTGACGGCGCCCTGCAGGAATATCTCAACCTACCCCTGCGCCTTTTCCCGGCGCTGTCCAACGTGATCAAGATCATGGCGGGATTGGACATCGGCGAACGGCGCCGGCCGCAGGATGGCCGCATCACCCTCAAACTACCGGACCGCGCCCTGGAGTTCCGGGCATCGTGCGTGCCTACGATCTACGGCGAGAAGATCGTCCTGCGCCTGCTGGGCCAAAACGAGTTCATGGCCGTGCCCGGATTGGAAAACTTGAGTTTCTCCAAGCCGATCCTGGATGGCATCCGGCAGATTATCCACTCGCCCAACGGCGTTTTCTTTGTCACCGGCCCGACCGGCTCCGGCAAGACCACCACGCTGTACGCAGCGCTCAAGGCGCTGAACCGCAAGGACAAGAACATCATGACGATCGAGGATCCGGTCGAATACCGGCTGCCCGGCGTCAACCAGGTGCAGGTCAATCCGCTGGCGGGAGTTACGTTCGCCGTAGCCCTGCGCGCGTTTCTGCGCCAGGATCCGGACGTGATCCTGGTGGGGGAAATCCGTGACCTGGAAACCGCAACCATCGCCTCGCAAGCGGCCCTGACCGGCCATCTGGTGCTTACGACGATGCACACCAATAACGCCCTCCAGGCGGTGACCCGCCTGATCCAGATCGGCGTGGAGCCTTTCCTCGTCGCCCCCTCCATCATCGGCGTGATGGCCCAGCGGCTGGTCCGGCGGCTGTGCGAGCACTGCAAGGAAAAATACGAACTCTCGCGCGCGGAGATCGAGGAATTCTTCATCTGGGACGGCCAGCCGGTCTTCTTCCACCGGGCGAAAGGTTGCGAGCGCTGCAACTTCACCGGCTTTTCCGGCCGAATCGCCATTCACGAGCTGTTCATCATAGACGAGGCCACGCGCCAGCATATTGCGCGCAATGCGTCCATCCTCGACATCCAGAAGTACGCGCGAGACGCCGGATTCACCACCATGCGCTACGACGGTTTCAAAAAAGTGCTGATGGGCCTGACCACGGTGGACGAAATCAACCAGGTCACCGTGAGCATGGACGCCGATGATTAGGCGTTCCGCCCGCCGCCGCCAGCGACGCCGCTCCAATGGCGGCGCGTATCATCCAATGGACTGGCTTCAGCGCAAGGGCAGCCGATCAGGGCTGGTTCGTGGGGGAGACCCCTTCAAGGCGTAGCGGCACACGATTCACCCACGGATCCCGCTGTCGCGCTTCCTGGCGGCGGCGTTCATCCCGGATTTCTTCGACTTTGTCTTCAATCTCATCCAGCTTGGCCTGCGCATGAGTCCTCAACGCGCTCTTGGGAAACTGGGCGATGAACAACTGGATTTCTTTGAACCCCTCCTCGGGCGAAGTCTCCGCCAGTTTGACCACGCGCGCATATTCCACCACATCCAGCTTGCTCAACCGTTCATTCTCGGCAACCAGCCGGGCATTGTCCGCCTTGATCCGCTCCAAATCCGCGACTGCCTGTTCTTTCTCCGACTTAAATGTCGTATTTTCTTTTTTCAAGCCGGCCACCTGGTCTTCCAAATCCTTGATGGCCTTGCGGGACTCCGCCGCTGTCAGCTTCAATTCCTCGTTTTCCTTCTCCAGCGTTTCCACTTTGACTTTGAAACCCTTCAACAGATCCAGGGGATTGATCTGTGTCGCCACGGCTTCCCCCGTACTGCCTGTGGCGCTGGCTATATCGTCAGTCGTCGCCCTGCCCGCATCGGGTTCGTCTGACGTGCCGGCGGCCGGCGCGCCAGATGTTGCATCTTGATCAACCGGGGACAGATCCGCGGCGGCTATGGTGGCCGAATTAGTGGGCAGCATATCGGCAACCGCCGGTTCCGGTTCGGGCGCCGGCGCCGGGACCGCCGCAGTCTCCGTCACGTCGGTCGCGGCCGCCATCGCGACCGCATTGGTGTCGCCGGCTCCACCCGTTTTTTTCTGACAGCCGATCCCGAACAGGAGGCCCGCGAGCAGCAACCCCCACCAACCGCCCAGGCCAAGATGTCTCATTTTCATCCGCGTCACCTCTTCAGCGATTATCCCCATCGCCATGCAGTTTCCCGGTCACTTGCCGTTGCGCCAATTTATCCAGATTCTTCTCCGCCACCGTTTGCAGATCAAGCCCGAGTTCGGTGCAAAGCGCGGCGACATACCAAAGGACGTCGCCCAGTTCTTTGGCCAGCAGGCTCAACCGCTCCGGACTGATCCGGCTGCCATCATCGCGAATGGCCTTCTTCAGCTTCTCGCAAATCTCCCCGGTTTCCCCCGCCAGCCCAAGCGCCGGATAGGTCCAGTTGCCCGTTCCGCGGCCGGGATAGACCGCCGTCCTCATCGCGCCCCGCTGATATTCTTGGAAATCCATAGTCCATCCTTCGTCAAATGCACCCTTCCATTCAAATAATCCACTCTATCATAAAACAGTTGCTGACACCGGAATAAACCTCGCAGGTCCAGGTGCCGCTGCAAAAAATCTTCTCGCCCAGGCGGCGCTCGCGCAGCGGGTCCACAAATGTGCTGAAGCGGAATTCCTCGCCAGACACCCATTCCTGGCCGTTGGCCGTGGTGCGCAGCCCCAACCAGAACCAACTGCCGCCGGGCAGCAGCGAATTGACGAAATTGTTCTCCTCGCGGCTGGTGATGCAAACCAGATGCCCGCCGAGCCGCTCGCAGAATACCCGCGCGTCATCCCAACTCATGAACTTCGGAATGAACAAATAGCGCCGACCGCGGAATTCGGCGGCCATGCGGATCAACTGCTCCGGTTCATTCCGGCGCAGCGCCAGCAAAACGCGCACCATTTGGACATGGTGCGCGCAGCGTGGAATTTGGGCCCATGTCCGCTCCGCATGTTCCAGTTCGGCGTCCGGCAGGCTGTCCGAGTCGAACAGAAAGCTGAAGGGCGGGTTCTCGACAAAGGGGGCCAGTGTGCGCAGCGGATTGGCGCCGCACATCAGGGCGCCGCAAGGGACATTCCGCAGCGGCGCCAGGCTTTCGATGCGGTTGAACTGGCAACTGAACAAGCTGAGCGGGAGGTCGCGCAAGGGCTCCAAGCTCGCGATCCGGTTGCCGGCGCAATGTAAATCGGTCAGCGGCATCCCCCGCAATGGTTCCAAACTTTCGATTCGATTGCCGCCGCAAATCAACGTGCCGAGCGGCATGCCCTGCAGCGGCGCCAAATCGCAGATGGCGTTGCCGTCGCAATACAGCGCGGTCAGCGGCATCCCCCGCAACGGTTCGAGGGTTGCGATGCCGCAGGCCCAACAGCAAAGCCAGACCAGCGGCAGACCCCGCAACGGCGCCAGGCCATCCGGGCCCAGGCGCGCCCCGCCACAGTTAATCATCGTCAGCGGCAGGCCCCGCAACGGCTCCAGGCTGGTCACCGGACAGCCTTCGCACAACAGGGTAACCAGGGGCATCCCCCGCAACGGTTCCAGACTGGTGATCGGATTATTGCCGCAGTTGAGCACAACCAGTGGCAGGCCCCGCAACGGCTCCAGGCTCACGATCCGGTTGTCGCTGCAATATAATGAAGTCAGCGGCAGGCCCCGTAACGGCTCCAAATCGCTGATGCCGGTGTTGGAGACGTCCACGGTCAGGCCGTCGTTGTCCATTCGCAGATTGAACTTCACACCCGGCCAGCTCTTCTCCAGCCGTTCGCGCCAAAGCGGCAGGTTGCGGAAGATGGCGTCCCGGTTGCGGGCGGTCTCGAATCCTTTGCGCGCGCGTTCGAGGCGGTCGGAATCGGGCCCGGCGTCCATCACCTCCTGAAACAAATCCATGGCCGTTCCATAGTGGCCGCGGTGCAGGTGTCGCTCCGCGATGTCCAGCACGTCCGCCTTCCACGGCGTGCCCAACGTGAAAACGCGCACCCGCGTGTAGCGCGTGTCGGCCATCCATCCCAGGAGACCGGCCGCCATGCGGTCGGGGCCGGAAAGCGGGTCGGCGTCGGTGACGCGAAACACCTCTGCGCCGTTGACCTGCAAGCGCAGGCGCGAGCCGACGCGCTCGGCGCGCACCTGGTAACGCTGGCCGCGGACCAGCGGCGCGGCGGCCTCGGCCCAGAGCCGGTTGTTGGCGCGGGCCAGGATATTCAGCGAATTGCTAAAGGCGCCATATTTGAACTCATAGCCGCTGGTCGGAATTTCCTTCCAGTTCGGCGAGCGGATCGCGCTCATAAAGCAGGCGATGTCGTTGAGATAAACGCTTTCCTGGCGGCATTCGAAATCAATGCGGACGTCACCCGGCAGCGGCTTTTTAAGAAGCAGGAATTGCGGTTCGCCGCCGAACAGCCGCAGTTCGCCGTCGTGCAACTCGCAATGCCCGCCGTAGACTTCCCAGCGCGTGAAGAAATCCGCATTGGAAAAATCCTCATCCGCGACCAGGTGCCAGACCAGACCGTCCTGATAGGATTCGACCTCCCGTTGCAGATCCTTGACGGTCGGGTAGCGGTCGCCCGGCGCGACCGCCATCGCCTTCATGGCCACATCGGAGAGCACGGCCGGAATCTTGCGGTCGGGACAATGCGGGAAATCCAGCGGCCGGCCCTGGGCATCGGCAGCCAGATTATAGCTCAAGGGCGCTGCGATTTCGCCCCGCTCCACCTTGTCCAACACGCGCTTGAGTGTGTCGCCCTTGACCGGCGGGCGCAGCGTAAGGATGGCGTACAGGATGGCGCCCAGCGAGTAGATGTCGCTGCGCTGGTCCACCGCGCCCGCCCGCGCCTGCTCGGGCGACATGAAGCCGGGCGTGCCCACCACCCAGCCCTGCGCCGCCTGGCGGGCCGATTCCGGCTGGTCGCGCGCGACGGTGTCCACCGCCAGCTCGCGCGGGTTTGCCGGGCCTGAGCACGACTGCACCCGCGCCAACCCCCAGTCCATAACGAGCACCTCGCCATAATCGCCGATCATAATGTTGGCCGGCTTGAGGTCACGATGGATCACCCCTTTGGAATGGGCAAACGCGACCGCATCGCATGCCTTTTGATAGATGGTCAGCAGGCGGGCCAGCGGATAGGCTTCCACCACCTCCTGCCGGCCCGCGCGCAAGGCTTCGAGCACGTCGGAGAGCGTAACGCCCTTGACGTATTTCATCGTGTAAAATACGCGGCCCTCGGCGTCCACGCCAAGATCATGCACCGGGACGATGTTCGGGTGCTCGAGTTGGGAGGCGATTTGGGCTTCTTCGATAAAGCCGAGCATCTCATGCGGCTGAGCTTGCAGCCGCGAGTGCATAATTTTCATGGCCACCTCGCGGCGGCAGTTCAGATCGCGCGCCTGATAGATGGTCCCCATGCCGCCCTCTGCCAGAACGCGACCGATCTCGTACTTGCGGCCATCGCCGGTCCGCAGCACCGCATGCGGTGTGGACGGTCCATTCGCCGCCGGCGCTTCCGCCGGCTCGCCGCCCACTTCAACTGACAAGGTGCGCGCGGAAACTGAATCCGTGTTCAGGTCGGACTCGGGTTGGGGCGGGAGCGGCTCAGCCATGGCCCCTCCGCGGAGGAATGCCGGAGGCAAACCCAACCCGGGCCGCAACCGGCCAGTCGAACCGCCGAACCGTAATCGTACTCGCATTCATGCTCGTACCAGCACTCGGGGCATGCCGCTAAAATAGACGGCCGCCGCCCGCGCGAAAAGCCTAATGTGCAATCGGGCGCTTGTCCGCCTGTCCTCGCATTACACATGTTCACGCGCGCTCGATCCGGTTTCGGTCTGTAGGTCAGCAACGCGGGATGGGATCTCCGCACTACCGGGATGCAGAATGACCGACTGGCAACGAGGCTGACGGGCATAAGCAAGCCAGACCTCGGCGAGCGCCTTCAAGCGTCCAGCGTCAGGCGCAGAAACTCGGCCGCCCAGCGCCCGGCAAGCGCGGTGTTGCCGAGCGCGGCATAAGCCAACCCCAGGTCATTGCTGGTCTCCGCCATGCCGGCTGTGTCGCCCGCCGCCAAAGCTTCCGCATATTGGCGCTGGACCAGCCTCAAATAAGCGGCCAATTCCACATACTCGCTCAAGATGGCATTCATCATCCCCTGAATCGGCCGGCTGGCGGCGCAGTTAAGCATTTTTGAGAAAAAAGATTATACTTCCCCCGCGTTCATCTGCTAATCTGCGGCCGAACGCAGGTACATAAGGCAAATGGACGGACCACCGACCAAACCAGCGTCGCCCGCGGCTGGCAGCGCGCCAGCCGGCGCCGCCAAACCGCGCGGCTCGCTCCCCCGGGAGATCGCGGCGGCCTTCCAAACCTTGATGGAAGTTGAGCGTCCGCTGATGAGCGGGCACTGCAAACGGGTTGCCCGCTGGGCTCGCGAGCTGGGCATTCTCAGCGCGCTGTCCGATGCCGAACTGGATGAGTTGGAAGCCGCCGCCCTGCTGCACGACGTCGGGTTTCTTTCCAACTCGCTGGTGGGCGTGCGGCAGCAACTGGCCATGGACAAGAACATGGACGAAAAAACCAAGCGGCACCCGCTGCTGGGCTTTTCCATTCTCTCCACCATCAGCGGGTTCAATCGGATCGCCGAGGGCGTGCTGCATCACCATGAAAGATTCGACGGCACCGGTTTTCCACAGCGAAAGCGGGGCGAAGCCATCCCGCTCTTCGCCCGGATCATCGCCGTGGCCGATATGTTTGACCTTGAATCCAATCCCGGCACCGCCAATGTCCCCGACCCGGAAATGGTCCGGAAGGTGATCCTGCGCGAGCGCAATCGCGCGCTGGACCCCGACCTGGCCAACCGGTTCCTGTTCGTGATCACAACCTCGGACGAGCTGCATCGGCACGACAAAAAGACGCTGGAACTGCCGTTCAGCGCGCTCAAGGCCGGCATGGTGCTCGCGCGCGACCTGAAATCCATAGACGGCGCCGTCCTGCTCAAGGCCGGCGTCGCGTTGAACGACGCGGTGCTGAACAAGGCCTTCTCTTCAGACAACCTCGAATGGCTTCTGACCACCGCCTACGTGGACGCCGCATCCGTCAAGGAAGGCGCCTGACCCGGGGCTCTCTTGCTCGTGCTTTTTTTGGCGCGTACGCCTGCCGCTTACTTCCACACGAAGCGTGCATCCGCCTGGTCCGAATCGCGCGCATCCGCTGTGCGGCGCGCCGGCTGCGGTCTTCACTGGCTCCGGTTCAATCAGGTTTTCGCTCAAACGCCGCAGCAAAAAAACAGTCTGTCCCATGCGTGGCGGTATCGAGCCGCAGAAAGGATCCCATCTCCAATGGTATCCCCTGCTCCTTCAGGATCGCGCCGCAATCGAGCGTTTGAAATTCCGGGCATTGCCGGAGAAAAGCGGCAACGACCTCCTCGTTCTCGGCGCGCAGGACACTGCAGGTCGCGTAGACCAGCCGACCGCCCGGCCGGACGAGGCGCGCGGCGCTCGCCATAATCCGCCGCTGCTTCTCCGCCAGTTCGCGCACATCGTCCGGCGTCAGCCGCCACTTGACCAGCGGGTTGCGCCGCAGCGTGCCGGTGCCGCTGCAGGGGGCATCCACCAGGACACGGTCCGCCTGGCCGCGCAGCCGCTTGAGGATCGGATCGGCTTCGTCGCGCAGCGCGCGCGGATGAACATTGCTTAGCCCGGAGCGGCGCAACCGCGGCTTGAACTGCTCCAGGCGCGCCGCCGACACATCGAAGGCGTGGAGTCGTCCCCGGGATTGCATCAGCATCCCCAACAGCAGGGTCTTGCCGCCGGCGCCGGCGCAGAAATCCACCACCATCTCGGACGGACGCGGCGCGACCAGCCAGCCCAGCAACTGGCTGCCTTCATCTTGAACCTCGATCCGACCCTGCAAGAACAACGGATGTCGG
The DNA here is from genome assembly GCA_964570325.1 of uncultured Verrucomicrobiota bacterium. Lineage (GTDB taxonomy): Bacteria > Verrucomicrobiota > Kiritimatiellia > CAIQIC01 > CAZMXS01 > CAZMXS01. The sequence continues at coordinate 157,512 of CAZMXS010000001.1, forward strand.
TACAGCGCCACGCGCCCGTCGAGCCGCAGGCCAAGCGGCGAATACGGGGTCATGGCAGCCTTGATTCCATCCCGCGCCAACTGCGCCTGCACCTGCCCGCGGTCGGTCAACAGGGCGTTGACGCGCAGATCCAACGGCGCAGGCCGGGCGGCGGCCGCGCCAAACGCCTGGACGGCCGCGTCATCCTGCTGCGCGCGCAGCCGTTCGATCAACCAATCCGGCAAATTGACCCGCGCCGCGGCGGGCATGTCGCGGGTCGGCATCCGCAGCAGGCGGCGGACCCACTCCTCCTCGCCGGCCAGCAAGAGCCGTTCCAGCGCGTCTCCGCGCACGTCCCGCTGATGGACCAGCCAGGCCAGCAGCAGACGGCGCGGCTGATCGGCGCCCGCCAGCCATTGCAGCGCGCGCCAGTTGCGCAGCACGGCAAACACGGCTTCGGCAATGAACGCCCGATCACCGCGGCCCAACTTCGGGTTGCCGCGAAAATAGCCGTTCAGTGTCACATCCGCCGGGCGCTTATCCTTCAGGATGACCGCCAGCGCCTCCGCCGCATGTCGAATCTGCAGGGGATAAATCCGAATCGAGCGCATGGCCGGAGCATAAACTGATCATAAATGGAAACACGCTCTAAATTTGCGCCTTTAAGCGGACGGCGTTTCCGGGTAACCCGCGCTCAGCCGGATTTCACAGGAGGATCAGTGAGCCGCGGACAGCGGGTGTTTTCCTGTTCACGGATTACGGGTTACCGCCCGCCGGCCAACGCGCGCAGTTGCGTTCACCGACGATGACCAGCCGGGCGCCGACGCGGCGCAGACAAAGAGCCGGGCTGGAATCCTGATCGAAGCGCCAGTTGACGATCAGCAAACCGCCGGGAGTCAGCGAGAGGCCCAAGTTGGAAAGCAGCTTTTCCTGCAATTCGCGATTCAAATGGCGATGCACATTGGCCAACAGGGCGACATCATATTCACGCGGCAGCGGACGCCGCACGGGGTCGGCGCCATACAACGCCGCGCCGCAGGCGCGCAGCATTCGCCGCGCCAACTCGCGCGACGGCGGCACCACATCCACGCCGTGAATTTCGGAGCATAACCCGCCGGGCCGGAGAATTTGCGCCGCCGCGGCCACCGCCGGGGCGCCGGCGGCAACGGCGCAGCCGACATCCACATACGCGCATCCGGCGGTGTGTTCCCGCTCGAGCAATTCGCGAATCCAGCGCAACGGCGGGATCACGCGGGTGACATCGGTCGTGGAATTATAGGTCAATCCCGCGTCCACCACGCGATAGATCCGTTTGAGGTAACGGCGCCGCCATTGCGGGTTGGCGGATAGCAATCGGTCCAGCAGCAGCACTTCAATGGTTTTAAGGGCCGCCGCCTTTTCCGGCTGCGGGTCAGCGGCGGATGGCAGGAACGCCAGCAAGGGCAACGGCATCTGCAGCGCCAACTGGTTCAACATTCGATCCGCGAGCGGGCGTGAGATGCCCGTGACCATGCCGCGCGCGAGGCGGCCAACCCGTTCAAGCAGTTCGCGCTCATCCGAAGCCGGCCCCTGCCGCAGTACCTGAGCGCCCCACTCATAGAGCCGGGCGGCGCCTTCCACAATCCGCGCGCGACTTTCGTCCGCCGTGCTCGGCATGTTTCGCAGTCGGCGCAATCGGGCGTCGCATTGTTCGACCGTCAACGGCGTGGCCGGCTCGCTAAAAACCGACCCGGACTGGAAAAGGGGATGTTCCCACAAACCGTCCGGCAAGCGCAGCGCCACGCGCGCCCGAATCTGAGCCGTCGCAATCATAGCCGTTTTCAAGCAGGCGGGATGCCGCGACGACCGGAAATCAGGCAGCAATGGGGTAGTTAAGCAGGCAGCCAGCCCGCACTCCATAATACGGGCATTCAGCGGGCTTTCCATCAATTCTCGCGCAGGCCGGAATCGGCTTTTTTCCTTAATTTTCAGCATGCATAGCGCCTGCAAATCATGTATCATCCTCGCTCGAAGCAACTTGTGATGCCCGCCGCGATGCATGCCAAGGCCGTTGCGCGGCGGGCGGCAAATTTTGCCGTCGGTGGCATGCCCGGTGCTAACATTGGACCGAAATGGGCGGATTGGATGGGGTTGTGAGCAATGTCCGCGGGAATTGACGAGGACGAAGTCTGCCCGGAATCGGCGGTCAACGCATGTCGGCCCGTATAGCCAACCAGACCATGCCGGGATCGTTATTTGAACTCAACCTGGCCGCTTTGCGCCGTTGGCGGCCGGAGCTCGCGGCGCGGCTGGACACCTTCACGGCGCGCGACCGGGTCCGCATTCTCAAGGCGCGCGACGGCAGCTTCGTCTATGGCTTCATCCAAGGCGAGCAGTTGGTTCTGCTGACTGACCCCAATGCGCCGGCCGCGCGGATGCAGGCACAACTGGATCAGCAGGCGGCCGCCCTCGCGGACTTCACTCGCCCGGTGCTGATCATCGGCCTGTACCCCGGCCATGAGCTGCTCGCGGTCTTCGACCACAGCGAGAATATCACCACGCCCCACTGTCCGCAGCCGATCCATGTGTGCCTCGATTCCATCATCGGCCTCTACGCCTATCTCCAATGCTGGGATGCCCGGCGCGTGATCGCTTCGCGCCGCGTCCACTTCTTCTGGCACGAGGATGCCGGCCGCTTTGCCGAGCATCTGCGCGCCCACCCCGAACAACCGCATGTCTTCAGCCTGCTGACGCTCGCGCCGGACCGAACGGTCGCCGCCGTGCTGGAGCCGCTGGGCCGGCTGGTCACGGAACGTAACGCCGCGCTGCCGGAGATCATGCGCGCCAACGACGCGTATTACGATGCCCTGGGCGACGCCGAACTCGCGCGCATCATCGCCGGCCGCGGCGGTCGGCCGCCGCGCCTGCTGTTGCCGACCTGCTCCTGGTCCACATTCATCCAGCACAGCGCGCGGGACACCGCCGCCGCGTTTGAACAAGCCGGCTGGCAAACCCGCCTGCTGAACGCGGATGCCATGCTTACCCCCTACCATCTGGCCCGCCAGATCAATGAGTTCAAACCGGACGTCTTCCTGTTCATTGATCACCTCCGCCACGAAGCGGAGGAGGTCTATCCCCGCAACCTGTTGTTCGTGACCTGGGTCCAGGACGATATGCCGAACATCCAGTCCGCCGCGGCCGGCGCCCGGTTCGCGGAATATGCCGCGCGCCGCCGCCGCGACTTCGTCATTGGCCACGTGGACCGCCTCGCGGAAACCCACGGCTATCCGGCCGACCGTCTGTTCAAGCTGCAGATTCCCGCCGATCCGCGTGTCTTTCACCCGGTCGCGCTGACGCGCGAGGAGCAGCGCGCTTATGCGTGTGATGTGGCTTTCATGAGCAATGTCAGCTTGAGCAGCGAGCGCGTCGTGACGGAGGTGCTGGTCCCGGCGCTGGCGCCGGTCGGCTTTTCGGCGACGGTCATCCAAGCCATTCACGACCATCTTTGGACGGCCTACCGGGCCGGCCGGACGTTCACGGACCGCGACGCCCTGCTAAAGGAACTGCGCCAGTTCCCTGATTTTGCCGGGGTCTGGGATACCCCGCCGGAAAAGCGGCCGCGGCCGGTGGATAACGAACACATCCTGCGCCTGTTTTTGTGGCGATTGAATGACACGATTTATCGGCACGTCGTTTTAGAATGGGCGGATGAATTGGGCCTTGACCTGCGCTTATACGGCCACGGCTGGGACCGGCATCCGCGGTTCCGGCGGTATGCGCAGCCGCCGCTGGCGCATGGCGCGGAGTTGAACGTGGCCTACCAGGCCGCCCGGCTGTGCCTGCACCTGAATATCACGCAGGGAATGCATCAGCGATTGTGGGAAATTCTCGCAGCCGGTGCGCGCCCCCTGTTCCGCGTCGCCCGCCGCGCATCCGCGGATACGGAACCGGTGGACGAGATGATGCGCGCATTGGCGCGCCGTTTCTACGAGAACCGGCCGCCCGCCGAAGAACCCATCGCCATCCGGGAACGGCTGAACAAATTGATTTACGGTTTCTGCGCGGCCGCGCTGGCCGCGCCGGGCGCCGATGCCGCGGACGCCGCGCGCGCGGTGGCGCGCCGGATCGAGGATTTGCTCCGGCCCCGGCCCGAGTGGTGGCTACCGGACGCGGCGCGCCTGACGTTTCAGGACCGGGCCGAGTTCGGGGAAAAAGTCCGCGCCTGGTTGGACCAGCCGCCATCCGGCGGGATGCGCGCGAGAAACCGGTTGCCGAAATGTGAACGGCTCGCCGCCGAATTTTATCGGGGGTATATATGCAAGAGGTGAAGCGGGCTTGGAAATCCGCGTGGGGCATCGCGCTGCTGCTGGGCGCGCTGGAGGTCGCCGCCGCGCCGGTAACGCCGGACAAGGCCGCCCAACTGGTGCGCGGCTGGCTGCGGGAAAGCCCCGCGCGGCTCGGCGAGTCGCTCGCCGCCCAAATCCGCGCGGTCCGCGCGTACACCAATTTCTACGTTGTGTCCCTGGCGCCGGCTGGATTTGTCGTGGTCGCCGCCGATACGGAAAGCGAGCCGGTGATCGCCTTTTCTGACGCCGGCGAACTGGATCCCAATCCGCTCAATCCGTTTTTCGCCATCCTGGAGCGCGACCTGGCCGGCCGCGCCGCGCTGGCGCGCGACATCGCCGACCGGCGCGCCGGCCGCGCGCCGAGCCGGAAAGCGGCCATCCTGCCGGCCGCGGCCCTGGCCGCCGCCGACGCCGCCCAAGCCCGCTGGAGCCGCTGGACCGCCGCCGCCCAATACGCCGCGCCGGAAGGTGAGGAGGGCTGGTCGGGCGTGCCCAGCGTGTCCGACGTGCGGGTCGCGCCGCTCATTCAGAGCCAATGGAACCAGAAGACCGCGCAGGGCCTGGCCTGTTACAACTACTTCTGTCCGCCGGGACCGGACGGCAACGCCAACAACTATTACGCCGGTTGTGTCGCCACCGCCATGGGCCAGATCATGCGCCACTGGCAACGGCCGACCGCGGCCTATGGCCACGCTTACCATTACGCGCTGATGCCGCTCAATCCGCAGTCCGGCACGCTGACGCTGACCAACCGCGTCATGATCGGCCGCCTGCTGCGCGATTGCGGCGAATCGGTCGGCATGAGCTACGGCGCGAGCGGCTCATCGGCCAACCTGCTGATCGTGGACGACGCGCTGACCGGCGTCTTCACCTATAGCAACGCGCGCGACTACTACAACGCTTCCGGCCTCAGCGAATCGGTGCGCAACCTGGTCCTGCGCTCCAATCTCGCCGGCGGTTTCCCGGTCATCATGGGTATTTCGCGCACCGGCGGCGGGCACGCGGTGGTTACCGACGGGTTTGGTTACTCCAGCGGCACGCTGTACTATCATGTCAACATGGGCTGGGGTGGAAGCGATGACGCCTGGTACAACCTGCCGACCGTGGACGCCTATTACACCTATACGGCGGTGGACGCGTTCGTTTACAACATCTTCACCAATGGCACGGGCGAAATCCTGGCCGGTCGCGTCACCAGTTCCGGCCAGCCCTTGGGCGGCGTCACGGTCACCGCCACGCAGGGCGGCAATAGTTGGTCGGCCGTCACCGGTACCAACGGTTATTACGGCATCCGCCTGCCGAGCTCCCGAACCTGCACCGTCACCGCCGCCAAATCGGGCTACCAGAGCGGGAGTTTGAATGGCATCGTCGTCGGCACTTCCGGCGCCACGCCCGCAGGCCCCTGCGGCAATTATTTCGGCGCCGACTTCGAGCTGAGCGCGCAGATCTTTTCCTTCAACGCCTTCGCCCTGACCAACAGCGTCTATTTGCGCTGGAGTGACCCGACCGCCTGCGGCATGAGCAGCCGGGTGGTGCATCTACGGTCCTCGCCGACCGCCTACCCCACCAACCCGAGTGACGGCAGCCTGCTCTACGAGGGCACCAACCAGGTCGCCATCCACACCAACCTGATCAGCCTGCAACCCTATTACTATACCATCTGGCTCAGCCACGATGGCACAAATTTCATCGCGCCGTAGCCGCGCCGATTTCTCATTTTTTAGACGCGGATCACTTAACCAAAACTGTCTGTTTAGGGTATGTTTATTATGAAATTAATTTTGTCGGCAAATGGACGATAAGTGTCAAGGGGACACATTATGAACCGGACACCCAACTCGACATCATGGTTAAGTTTTATGGCCGTCGGCCGGTGGACCATATTGCTATTAATCGCCTTTTGGTTCGCAGTTGGCGCAGCATCGGCCGCAGTCAGTCCTGAAGTAACCGGGATTGCCATGGAGGCCGGCAAATTGTATCTGGCCACGGACGCCACCAATGCGTTCATTGTCGAGCGTAAACTCCCGGACAGCGGCTGGGAGGCACTTGGATTGAGCACACTGCCGGCCACCGGCGGCATGGAGTGGTACCGGGTCATTTCATTGGAGCATTCCGCGGGCGGCGATCCAACCACCGGCGATGCGCTGGTCTTCACCCCGCCCAGCGCCACAGCCAACCCAGCGGATCTGCGCCCACCCGACCCCGCCAACTGGGTTATGATCGGCGAGATATCGCCGGAAAGCGGAATGGTCAATTACAACCCGGTTGTGGGTGTCAGCGCTCCCAGTTTCGACGCCCCGGCGGCAGCCGGCAACAACCACGCCACGGCCACACCCGACCCTGGCCGCGTCAAGGCCTACTGGTTCAATAGCAACTCGCTGGTCACCGCCTGCTGGATTTTCAAGACCAACGGCTTGCTTAAATCCTACGGTTTGAGCAACCAGGGCACCATGACCTCCGGCTGGCAGCTCAAGGGCGCCGGCGATATCAATCGCGACGGGATTTCCGACCTGATCTGGTACAATTCCGGCACGACGCTGGTTGCCTACTGGTTGATGGCGCCGGACGGCTACGTGAACAGTTCGGGCCTGTGCAATCCGAGCGGCATGAGCGCGGGTTGGGAACTCCGGGGCGTCGGCGACATCAACCGCGACGGCACCGCCGACATTCTCTGGCACAACTCGATTTCCAAGCGCGTCGCCTATTGGAT
>CAZMXS010000002.1:0-156557 GCA_964570325.1 uncultured Verrucomicrobiota bacterium
CTTGATTCCGCCCTCTTCCTAGCTATCCCTGCATGAAGAAAGGCCAAAGACGAGGAACCGGCGGGCCGAAGCCCGCCGGTTCATTCCGGACATTGATCCGGGATGTAAATCAGGCCTTGTCTGCCGCCTTCTCTTCCTTAGCCTTCTTCTCCCGCTCCTTCGCGGGGGCCGCGCCCGCCGATTGATCCCCTTTGGCTTTCTCCTTGCCCTTGTCCGTCTTCTTCTTGCGCGGGGCGGGCGGGACGTAGTTGACCCATTCCAGCATAGCCATCTCAGCGCTGTCGCTGCGTCGGCCGATCCGCAAAATGCGCGTATAGCCCCCGTTGCGATCCTTAAACGCCGGCGCGATCGTGGCAATCAGGTCCGCCGCCGCCGCAGCCTGCCGCAGCCGGGAAATGATGAGGCGCCGGGCCGCGAGCGTGCCGCGTTTCGCCTGCGTCACCATTTTCTCCGCCAGCACCCGTGCGGCCTTGGCCTTGGCCACAGTGGTGGTAATCCGCTTGTATTTTATCAGATTGCAGACGAGGCCGGCCAGCAATGCCTCGCGATGGGCCGTGGTCCGGCCCAGTTTGACGGTTCTTTTACGATGTCGCATGGTTCATACCCCAGGATATGCGCGTTCAGGATTCGTTGGCGGGCGTTTCACTCTTCGGCTTGAGCATGTCCCCATCAAAGGTCATGCCGAGCGTCAAGCCCAAATCGCTCAACTTTTGTTTGATCTCGTTCAGCGACTTCTTGCCGAAGTTGCGGTATTTGAGCATCTCGGCTTCCGTCTTCTGAGCAAGTTCGCCGACAGTGGTGATGTTGGCATTGTTGAGGCAATTGGCCGCGCGAACACTCAGTTCAATCTCATTGACGCTAATAGCCAATTTGCGGCGCAGATCCTCGCGCTCGGGATCAATCTGCTTTTCGCTCTCCTCGAACTCGATCAAATCCTTGTCAAAGTTAACAAAGACATTCAAGTGATGCCGCAAGATCGCCGCCGACTGCGTCAGCGCCTCCTGGGGCGCAATCCGGCCATCGGTCCAGATTTCCATCACCAGCTTGTCATAATCCGTCCGCCGCCCGACGCGCGTGGCCTCGACGTTGTACTTCACGCGGCGCACGGGCGAAAACAAGGAATCAATCGGAATCAGCCCAATTTCTTGATCCTCTTTCTTGTTCCAGTCAGCAGGACAATAACCGCGGCCGATCCGGACCTCGATTTCCGCCTCAAAGCGGCCATCCTTGTCCAATGTTGCGATATGATGATCGGGATTCAACACCTCGACCGTCCCGTCGGTCTGAATGTCCCCCGCCGTGACCGCGCCCGGCCCCTTGACACTGATCTTCAGCTTGCGCGGCCCGCGGCTGTACATCTTCAGCAACACCTGCTTGAGGTTGAGGATAATGTCCGTGACATCCTCCACCACACCCGGCAGGTTGCAAAACTCATGCATGGCGCCCTCGATCTTGATCGAGGAGATGGCCGCCCCCTCCAGCGAGGACAGCAACACCCGCCGCATGGCATTGCCAATAGTGCGTCCATACCCGGCTTCGAATGGTTCCGCTGTGTATTTACCATAGGTCGGAGTGGTTTCCTCCGCCCGGATGCTCTTAGGCATCTCAAAACGACCGATGCGTGTTGGCATATCAATAACCTCCCAGGACCGGACGTTACCCGGCCCATATGGTGATGTTCCTGGTTTCGACTACTTGGAATACAACTCGACCACGAGCTGCTCGTTCACGATCGGCGCGATCTCGTCGCGGGTCGGAACGTGCAGGATCTCGCCGCGGAACTGATCTTTGTTCAGGGCCAGCCAAGCGGCGCGACCACGGCTTTCCGCCGCCTCGATGTGCTTGGCAGCATATTCGCGACTGCGCTTGAGATCCTTGACCTCAATCACATCGCCCGCCTTGAGCACCATGGATGGGATGCTGGCCTTGCGGCCATTGACCAGCACATGTCCGTGCAGCACGAACTGGCGCGCGGCGCGACGCGACGGCGCGAGACCGAGACGATAGGCAACGTTATCAAGCCGGAGCTCCAACGTTTGCAGCAGTTTCTCGCCGGTGATGCCACGCTGACGCAAGGCACGCTGGAAAAACAGCCGGAACTGACCTTCCTGCATGCCATACATGCGACGCAGGCGCTGCTTCTCGCGCAACTGCACGCCGTAATCCGTCAGCTTGCTGCGACGCTGGCCATGCATGCCCGGCGCTGGGCGGCCCGTCTCGATCGGGCACTTGGCCATGTAACAACGATCCCCTTTGAGGAAGAGCTTCATGCCCTCCCGACGACACTGTCTGCAGACCGGCCCAATGTATCTGCCCATAAACTCTGACTCCTGATTTCCTGATTGTTGATTAAACCCGGCGCCGTTTCGGCGGGCGACAGCCGTTATGCGGCATCGGCGTGACATCGCGGATGGTGGTAATGTTCAAGCCCGCCGCTTGCACCGCGCGAATCGCCGATTCACGACCCGCGCCTGGCCCCTGCACGCGCACTTCCACCTCGTGCATGCCTTGCCCCACCGCCTGCTTGGAAGCCTCCTGCGCCACCAGCGTGGCCGCATACGCCGTGCTCTTGCGCGACCCTTTGAAGCCGCACCGGCCAGCCGAACTCCAGGCAATAACATTGCCCTGCATATCCGTGATGGTGACATGCGTATTGTTGAACGAGGCGTCAATATGCACCACGCCCACCGGAATATTCTTGGCGCCCTTGACGCGGACACGCTTGGTCGCCTTCTCGCCTTCCGGCGCGGCGCCTGGCGCCGCCGCGGCATCCGCCGCCGCCGGCTTGGCCTCGGCCGCGGGAGCCTTTTCCTGAACCTGCTCCGCCTTTGTATTCTGTTCTGCTGCCATGGATACCTCTTACTTCGACCTCGGTTGTGGATTAGTCCGTCTTAACCGCGGCGCGCGCTTCCTTGCCCCGGACGGCACCGACAGTTTTACGCGGCCCCTTGCGAGTGCGGGCGTTGGTGCTGGTGCGCTGACCGCGGACGGGCAGGCCGCGGCGGTGTCGGATCCCGCGATAGCAACCGATTGCGATCAGGCGGCGAATATTGGCGGCCACCTCGCGCCGCAAATCGCCCTCCACGCGATATTCGGCCTGCAGGATGGACGAAAGGTTGGTGATCTCCTCGTCTGTTAAATCATCGGCCTTCTTGGCCGGATCAATCTTTGCGCGACGAACCAGATCCCGCGCCAAGGCCGGGCCAACCCCGTAGATATAGCGCAGCGAAAACTCGATCCGCTTCTTGCCGGGGATGTCAATTCCAAGCACTCTGGGCATATTTCCTCTCCTCTATCCCTGGCGCTGTTTGTGCCGCAGGTTGGTGCAGATGACCCGCACCACGCCTTTGCGCCTCACGATTTTACAGCGCTCACAAATCCGCTTGACCGAACTTCGGACTTTCATGTCACACACTCTCCACTCAATTCCACACCATCCATCACCACGCGGCCTGCCGACATATCATATGGCGACATGGCCACGCGAATGCGCTGACCGGGCCGCAATTCCACACGCCGGCCGACGGCAGCCGCCGGTTGATAATAAGCTACAAAACCGTGGCCATTCGCCAACCGGGCGCGAAAAGCTGTAGTAGATATCACACTTTCCACACAAGCGTCCAGTTGAATTATTTCACTGGAACACATGTCAATATCTCCGCTCCCGTCGCCCCAAGCGCAACCGTATGCTCAAAATGCACTGACGGTCGGCGATCCCGGGTCACCACGGTCCAGCCATCCGCCAGCACCTCCACCTCGTGGCGACCCAGATTAACCATCGGCTCGATCGCCAGCGTCATGCCGGGCTTGAGCCGGGGTCCGCGACCGGGGGGACCAAAGTTCGGGATCTGCGGATCCTCATGCATCTTGCGCCCGATCCCGTGACCGACAAAATCATGCACCACCGAGTACCCAGCCTGCGTCGCTGTCGCCTCAATCGCATGCGAAATATCCGACAACCGTCCGCCTGGAACCGCCGCCGCGACCGCCGCCGCCAGCGCCTGTTCCCCGGTTCGCGCCAGCCGCACTATGGCCGGGTCGCTGACCCCCACCATCACCGTGGTGGCCGTGTCACCGATAAACCCGTCGAACTCCACCCCCACGTCCAGGCTGACCAAGTCGCCCAAGCGGATGCGCCGCGGTCCCGGGATGCCATGCACGACCTCCTCATTGATCGAAACACAAATCTGCCCCGGATACCCCCGATATCCAAAGAACGCACTCCGCCCGCCATACCCCGCGATTCGCTCCCGCGCAAGGCTATCCAACTCCCCGGTGGTCACGCCGGGACTGACCGCCCGCGCCACCTCCGCCAACACCAGCGCCGCGACCTGGGCGCTTTCCCGCATCCGCGCAATTTCCGCGGGTGTCTTAATAATGATCATTTGCGGGGGGCGCGGCCCTCGAGAATCGCCACCATTTCGGCCTGCGTCACCGCGCGATCGCGCCCCGCATCCACGCGGATCAGCAAGCCCTGCCGGTCGTAATACTCGATCAGGCTGGCCGTCTGTTTCTTGAACACATCCAGGCGATTGAGCACCGTCGCCTCCGAATCATCCGGCCGCTGATAAAGCGGGCCGCCGCAGGCATCGCAAACTCCAGCTGTCTTCGACGGGATATTACGAATATGATAAACGCCACCACAATTACGGCAAACCCGCCGCCCGCTCAACCGGTCCACCAGCACCTCGCGGGCCACATCCAGCAAAAACACCAATTCCACGCGGCCGCCATGCGCCGCCAGCACCTCGTCCAATAACCGGGCCTGTTCCGTCGTGCGCGGGAAACCATCAAACATGTAACGAGCATCAGGGGCGCCGGCTTCCAACCGCTCCGTGACAATTTTCATAATCACCGAGTCGGGCACCAGTTCGCCTTTTTCCATGTATGATTTGGCCTCGAGCCCGACAGGCCGGCCGGCCTTGACCGCCTCGCGAAGCATATCGCCAGTCGAGACATGGATATAATCCGTGGCCGCTTTCAACCCCTCCGCCAATGTCCCTTTGCCCGCACCCGGCGCGCCCAACAAGATAATGGCCTGCATATCAACTCCGCGAACGCAGTTTGCCCTTTTTGAGGAATCCATCGTAATGCCGCATGATCAGGTGCGACTCCACCTGCCGCATCGTGTCGAGCATCACGCCGACAACAATCAACAAGCTCGTGCCGCCGAAAAACGAGGCCACAATCCACGGGATCCTGAACTGTTCCGCCATGACCGAGGGGATGACGGCGATAACCGTCAGAAAAATGGCGCCAGCCAGCGTGATGCGGGTCATCGTCCGATCCAGGAACTCCGCCGTGGGCTTGCCCGGCCGGATGCCCGGCACATAGCCGCCGTATTTCTTCAGATCATCTGCAATCTGCACCGGATTGAACTGCGTCGCCACCCAGAAATACGAAAAAAACAGGATCATCAGGGCGTATAGGCTGTCATACAACGGCGTGCCGTAGTTCAGCAGCGCCGCCAACCGCTTGAAGAAATCCATTGGAATCATGCTGAACAACTTGGACGGGAACATCAGGATCGCCTGCGCGAAGATGATCGGCATCACGCCGGAGTAATTCACGCGCAGCGGCATGTAGGTGCTTTGTCCACCGTAAATCTTCCGGCCGACCACACGCTTGGCGTACTGCACCGGAATTTTACGCTGCGCCTGCGTCACGGCGATCACGCCGGCAATAACCAGAAAGATCATAACCAGCATGCCGACCAGATGAAATACGCTGAACTGCGCCACGCCATCCACCGGCTTAAACATGTTGAGTGTCGCCTGCACCGCGCCCGGCAGGCGGCTGATAATGCTGATCGTGATAATCAGCGAAATGCCGTTGCCGATACCGCGCTGCGTGATCTGCTCGCCCAGCCACATCAGCAACATCGTGCCGGTCGTCATCGTCAATACCGTCAGCAACCGGAACCGCCAGCCGGCGAACAACACGATATCCCGGTTGATACCCATGCTCTCGGGATGCTCCAGCGCGACGGCCATAGCATAGCCCTGCACAATGCACAGGATGACGGTCAAATAACGGCCGTACTGGATAATCTGCTGCCGGCCGGCATCACCCTCGCGCGCCAGCCGCTCGAGGGAGGGAATGACCGCCGTAAGCAGTTGCAGGATGATCGAGGCGCTGATACTGGGCATGATGCCGAGCGCGCCGACCGCGCAGTTCTCCAAGGCGCCGCCGCTGAACAGGTCGAACAGCCCCAGGAACCCGCCGCCGGTGGTATTGCGAATCTGCGCGATAAACTCGCGCAGCGCTACGGCGTCCACGCCCGGGGTCGGCACCAGCGCGATCAGCCGCGTGACCAGGATCAGGCCAAAGGTAAAAAAGATCCTTTGACGCAGTTCAGGAATTTTCAGGCAGTTTGAAAAAGCGGATAACATGCTAATAACCGGTATTTAAGCAATCACTTCACACTTGCCGCCGACCGCCTCGATCTTGGCCCGGGCCGACGCGCTAAACGCATGAGCCTTGACCGCGAACTTCCCTTTCAGCTCGCCGGCGCCCAGGATTTTGACGCGCGCCGCCGCGCCCTTGACCAACCCGGCCTGCCGCAACAATGCCACGGTAATCTCGGTGTCCGCCGGAAACAGGTCCAAGTCGGCCACATTAACAGGCGCAAAAGCCGCCCGGTTGGGGCTCGTGAAACCGCGCTTCGGGATGCGCCGGACCAAGCGCATCTGACCGCCTTCAAAAGTCGCCTTACGCTTGTGGCCGGTACGCGACATCTGACCCTTGTTCCCCTTGCCGCAGGTTTTGCCGAGGCCGGAGGATTCGCCGCGGCCCACGCGCACGCGGCGCGACCGGGCCCCCTTCACGTTGCTGAGCGTATGCAGATTCATAAGTTGATCCTGTTCAAGCAGGCGTCTGGCGCTTGGCCGCCGCCGCCTCGCGCGATTGCAGCCGTTCCAGTGCGTTCATTGTAGCCCGCACTACGTTCAGGGGATTGCTCGCACCGAGCGACTTGGCCAGTACATCCCGAATGCCGGCCAAATCCAGCACTGCCCGGGCCCCGCCGCCTGCGATCACCCCGGTTCCGGGCGAAGCCGGACGCAGCAACACCGCGGCAGCCCCAAACTTTCCAATAATCTCATGGGGAATCGTCTTGTCCTTCATTACAACCGGCGCCATGTTGCGGCGGGCTGCCTCGGTCGCCTTGCGAATGGCATCCGCCACCTCATTGGCCTTGCCGAGCGCGAACCCGACATGGCCCTTGCGGTCACCCGCGACCACAAGCGCACTGAAGCTGAAGCGCCGACCGCCCTTGACCACCTTCGCGCAGCGGTTGATGTTGACGACGCGCTCGGCCACATCGGAACCGCCATCGCCCTGCTGACTTGCTGATTCCCTCGCCACGTTGACTCCTCGCATTGCTAACGTTTAGAACTTGAGCCCGGCCTCGCGCGCCGCGTCTGCGAGCGCCTTGATCCGGCCATGATATCTGAACCCGCCCCGGTCGAACACCACCGCGGCGATCCCTTTGGCCTTGGCCGCCTCGGCTGCCTGGGCCCCCACACGCTTGGCCGCCGCCAAATTGATCTTGCCGGCCGTCGCCTCCCCCACAGTGGACACCGCCGCCACGGTCACCGACTTCTGATCGTCGATGAACTGTACATAAATGTGCCGGTTGGAAATGCACACGCTCATGCGCGGCTTCTCCGCCGTGCCCTGCACCCGTTGGCGCAGCCGCATGTGCCGCCGCTGCCGATAATCCTGTCTGCTTTCCAGTTTCATGTTTAAGCCACCGTTTTCCCGGCCTTCCGCCGAACATATTCGCCCTTGTACCGGACGCCCTTGCCCTTGTACGGCTCGGGCGGAAAGAATGAGCGGATCCGCGCGCTAACCTCGCCGACCTGCTGCTTGTCCGCGCCGCTAACGGTCAGCGACGTGTTATCCTTGACCTCCACCTTGATGCCCGCAGGCACCGCATACTCCACCGGATGTGAATAACCAAGTGAAAGCACCAGCTTCGCGCCCTGCATCGCCGCCCGGAAACCCACACCCTGGATTTCCAGCTCCCGGCTATATCCCTTGCTCACCCCCGCCACCAAGTTGGCAATCAACGCCCGGGACGTCCCGTGGTTGGCCTTGGCCTGCTTGTCCGTACCGACGGCGCTGACCTCCACCTTGCCGTCCTTGACGCCGGCCGATACGCCGGCCGGAAGTTGCAGGGAGATCTCGCCCTTGGCGCCCTTGGCCGTCACCTTAGCACCCGCGACCGTCACAGTCACCCCCTGCGGGACGACCACCGGTGTTTTTCCGATTCTCGACATAAACCCATCCTCAGCAAAAACAATCTATTACCAGACGTAGCACAGCACCTCGCCGCCGACATTTTTCTTTCGCGCCTCGCCGTCCGTCATCAGGCCAGCGGACGTGCTCAGGATGGCGATCCCCATCCCCCCCAGCACGCGCGGCAGTTCGGGCACGCTCGCATAGCGCCGCAAGCCGGCCTTGCTGATTCGACGCAGGCCCTGGATGACTGGCTTACGATCGGCGTCATACTTCAGATAGAGCTTCAGCGTTTTCTTGCCGCCGTGCCCTTCCGTGACGAAATCCTTGATAAAGCCTTCGCGCTTCAGAATACGCGCCATTTCACTCTTCAACGCCGAATGCGGCACTTGCGCCAAATCCTGCCCCGCCATACCGGCGTTGCGAATCCGGTTCAACAGGTCCGCGATTGGATCACACACGCTCATTGGGTCTCTCCATCCACCGGGTTCACCAACTGGCCTTGACGATGCCCGGAATCTTGCCTTCCAAGGCCAGCTCCCGGAAACAAATGCGGCACAACTGGAACTTCCGGATGTAACCCCGGGCCCGGCCGCAGCGGCGGCAACGGCGATACTTGCGCGCGCTGAACTTCGGCGCCCGGTTCGACTTCGCAATTAATGATAGCTTGGCCAACGCAATCCTCCCGCCTTCTCGATCAGGCGCTCGCGAACGGCATCCCCAGCAGTTTCAGCAGTTCGCGCGCGTCATCATTGTTCTTTGCCGACGTGACAAACGTGATATCCATGCCTTGAACCTTCTTGACCTGGTCCGGCTGAATTTCCGGGAAAATAATCTGCTCCTTGAGCCCCAGGGTGTAGTTGCCGCGGCCATCGAAAGCCTTGGGCGACACCCCGCGAAAGTCACGGATACGAGGCAGCGCCGCCGCGATGAGCCGCTCCATGAAATCGAACATCCGCGATCCGCGCAGAGTCACTTTCGCGCCAATCGGCACGCCCTCCCGCAACTTGAAATTAGCAATGCTCTTCTTGGCCTTGGTCACCAGCGGTTTCTGGCCGGTAATCTTCCCAAGATCCTCCGTGACGGCTTTCAGCGCGTCGCGCTCAATGCTTGCGTTCACGCTGATGTTCACCACGATCTTGCGCAACCGCGGCACCTGCATTACATTCGCGAAACGGCCGGTCTTACGCAGCGCCGGCACAACTTCCTTCGCGTACTTTTCCTTCAGTTTCGACATGGCTTTCTCGCCCATTGTGCAATCGGCTCACCGGCAAGCCGGCGACCCGCCCTTCATGATGACTGCGCTTCCTCTTTTGGCTTATGCGCCGGCTTCTCATCCGCACGCTTGAACAGCTTCAGGTTGGAGATCGCGATCGGGGCCTCCTTCTCCACGATCCCGCCTTGCGGATTGTTCTGGCTCTTGCGCATGTGCTTCTTGACGTAATGAAAACCCTCGACAATCGCCTGATTGCGCGCCGGCAGGATCTGGAGCACTTTGCCGGTTTTTTTGCCGGCAGCGTCCTCGCCGGCAATCGCCATGACAATATCCCCCCGCTTGATTTTGATCTTGGGCCGTTTGACCAGACGTTTCATCACAGCACCTCGGGGGCCAGCGATATGATCTTCATAAAGTTCTTTTCCCGCAACTCGCGAGCCACGGGGCCAAAGATACGCGTCCCGCGCGGATTCTTCTGATCGTCAATCAGCACCACTGCGTTGTGGTCGAACCGCAGGATCGAGCCATCCACCCGGCGGATCGGCTGCTTGGTGCGTACGATCAGAGCATTATGCACCTCGCCCTTCTTCACCATACCCAGCGGCTGCGCCTCTTTGATGGAGACCTTGATAATGTCGCCAATGTGGGCATAGCGCTTGCGCTGACCCAGCACATGGATGCACTGGACCCGGCGCGCGCCGGTATTGTCCGCCACGTCAAGATTGGTTCTGAGCGCTATCATGCGTTCCCCCATCCGCAACCGCTTGCTTGCCCTGCTGCAGGATTTCCACCAGACGCCACCGCTTCAGCCGGCTTAACGGGCGCGTTTCAACGATCCGCACCGCGTCGCCCTTGTGGGCCTGATTCTGCTCGTCATGGGCATGAAACTTCTTGGATCGTATGATCTCCTTGCCGTATACCGGATGCCGGATCCGCCGATCCACGCGGACCACGATTGTCTTATCCATGGCATCGCTAACGACAACGCCTACCCGACTCTTGCGAGTGCCTCGCTCTGTCACGCTGGCCATAATCACCTCGCGGCTTGCGACCGCTCGTTCATCACCGTTCTGATCCGCGCCACATCGCGCCGCAGATCCCGGATCCGGGACGCCTTCTCCAACTGCCCGGTTGATTTCTGGATCCGCAGGTTGAACAGCTCCCGCTGTGTTTCAAACATGCGCTGGCGCAGTTCCTCTTCCGTCAACTCTCTTAATTCCACCGCTTTCATGCCTTTGCTCCGGATGCTACATGCCGATCGCGCCGCGCCGCACGAACCGGGTCTTGATCGGCAGTTTCGTCGCCGCCAGCCGCAGGCACTCCCGCGCCAACACTTCGGGGATGCCATCAATTTCGAACAGCATGCGCCCGGGCCTGATTACCGCCACCCAGCCTTCGACCGCGCCTTTGCCCTTGCCCATGCGCGTCTCGAGCGGCTTCTTCGAATAGGGCTTGTCCGGAAAAACCCGGATCCACATCTTGCCGCGCCGCTTCATCGCGCGGTTGATCGCCACGCGGCAGGCCTCCAACTGAATGTTGGTGACCCACGCGCGGTCGAGCGATTGCAGGCCATACTCGCCGAACTCCAGCGTATTCCCCGCGTGCGCCATTCCCTTGCGATTACCGCGCTGGGACTGGCGATACTTAACTCGCTTAGGCATAAGGGGCATGCGATCTCTCCTTCGGGGCTTCCGCTTCCGGCTTCTTGCAAATCCAAACCTTCACGCCGATCTTACCGGCTACCGTGTGCGCCTCGGCAAAACCGTACTGGACATTTTCGCGCAGCGTGTGCAGGGGTACTTTGCCCTCCTTGTACCATTCGCGCCGGGCCAGTTCCGCACCGCCCAAACGCCCGCTGGCCTGCACCTTGATGCCCAACACGCCCAGTTCCATGGCCATCTGAATGGCGCGTTTCATCGCGCGGCGAAACGAAACCCGCCGCTCCAACTGGAGCGCGATGTTCTCCGCCACCAATTGCGCGTTGGTATCCGGATCCTTGACCTCGCGGATATCCACGTAGATTTCCTTCTTCGTCTTCGCCGCGATCTCCTCGCGAAGCCGCTCAATGTCCGCGCCCTTGCGGCCGATCACAATGCCTGGCCGGGCGGTGAAGATCGTCACGCGCGCGCGGTTGGCGTAGCGCTCGATGATCACCTCGGGCACCGCCGCCTCCTTCAGGCGCTCCTTGACCAGATCGCGAATTTTGAGATCCTCGTGCAGCAGATCCCCGAAATCGCGCTTCTCGGCATACCAGCGGGATTTCCAATCCTTGGTCACCGTGATTCTGAACCCAACCGGATTTACTTTCTGGCCCAAGACCGATCTCCTTTCGTCAAGCGAAAAGCCGCTATTTTGCAGAAGGTTTCTTGTCCGTCAATGTTATCTTGATATGACTGGACCGCTTTTTAATTGGGCTCGCCATGCCGCGTGCCCGGGGCCAAAACCGGCGCATCGCCGGTCCCTGCTCCACCACCGCCTGCCGCACATAGAGCTGATCCTCCGCCAGTTTGGCGTTATTGACCGCGTTCGCGATCGCGGACTTCAGCGTCTTCCGAATCAGCGTCGCCGCCTTGCGCTCGCTGAACTCCACGATGTTCAGCGCCTCCGCCACGGGCAGCCCATTCAGGGCGTTCGCCAAATCCATGGCCTTCGATGGGGCAATTCGCACAAATCTTGTAATGGCTTCGATTTCCATGTCGCTTACCTCAACGTCCGGACGCGCCCAACGGCACGGCCGCATCGTCCTTCATCGGCCGCTCCGCGCGGCCCGCTTCATCAATCACCGCTCCTGAAATCCTCTCGCGTACATCCACCAGCCGGATGCGCGCAACCGGGTTGCTCCCCCGGAGCACCTGCATTGTCATTCCCGCACGCAACCCCGCCGCCGCGCCGCCATCCAGCACCACCAAACCCAACTCCTCACTTACCTCCGCCACGCGCACCCGACCCGGCGCCATCGCCGCGGCGGGGATGCGCCCCCCAACCCGATCCGACTCTGCGCGCAAGCCGCGCGCATGCAGCACATCGGCCTCGGCGCGCGCCGCCGCCAGCGTCTCCATCAGCCTCGCCGCCTCGCGGCGGGCCTCTGCTGCGGCCCCCTGCAGGGCGGCGTTCTCTTCCGCCAAGGTTGCCGCCGCCAAGCGCGCTTCCCGGGCAATCAACGCGGCCCGCGCGCTCGTTTCCAACTTCAACGCCGGCCCGCTATCCGTCGCACCCACCCCCCGCAGCCACCAGCCGGCAAACGCACCGGTAACCAGCAGCGCCACCGCCGCCACCCCCCGGGCGGCCCACTGATAACGCGCCGCCACCATCGCCGCCGCGTCCTCGGCGCTATTTCAGCGCCACGGTCTTGTCGGTCGCCGCGCCGTGCTTGCGGAAAATCCGCGTCGGCGCGAACTCACCCAACCGGTGCCCCACCATGTTCTCCGTGCAAAACACGGAGACAAAATTCTTCCCGTTATGCACCGAAAAGGTATGCCCCACAAATTCCGGCAACACCACCGAGCGGCGCGACCATGTCTTGATAATCGCCTTGCGGCCGCCGGGCTGATTCATGGCCTCCACTTTCTTCAACAGGTGGCCATCCACAAACGGACCTTTTTTAATTGAGCGACCCATGACTTACTTTCTCCGCTGAACGATGAACTTGCCCGACGGTTTGCGACGGTTGCGCGTCTTCTTGCCCTTGGCTAGCTTACCCCATGGCGAGCGCGGATGGCCGCCGCCGGATGTGCGCCCCTCGCCACCGCCCATAGGATGGTCAATCGGGTTCATCGCGACGCCCCGCACGGTAGGCCGCCGCCCCAGCCAGCGCGCGCGCCCAGCCTTGCCCAACGCGACGTTTTCATGATCCAGATTCCCCACCTGGCCGATCGTCGCGTAACAATTGACATGAATCATCCGGATTTCACCGGACGGCAGTTTCACATGAGCGTATTCACCCTCGCGCGCCATAATCCGGGCCGCCATGCCCGCGCCACGCACTAACTGCCCGCCGCGGCCAGGATTCAGCTCCACGTTGTGAATGGGCAGCCCCAACGGGATGGCCGCCAGCGGCATGGCATTGCCGTCCACCGGCTCAGCGTCGGGTCCGGCCAGCAACCGCGCCCCCACCCGCAATCCGTTCGGCGCCAAAATGTAGCGCTTCTCGCCATCGGCGTAAAAAAGCAGGGCGATACGCGCCGAGCGGTTGGGATCATATTCAATTGCCGCCACACGGGCCGGAATGCCACGCTTGTCGCGCTTGAAGTCCACCAGTCGGATGTACCGCTTGTGCCCCCCGCCACGGTGTCGAACCGTTACGCGGCCCATGCAATTGCGGCCCGCCGCGCCCTTCTTGATTACCACCAAGGTGCGCTCCGGCCGGGACTTCGTGATCTCCTCAAAATCCGGCAGGGCCGTAAAACGCAAGCCTGGAGTCTTCGGTCTGAATGTTTTCAAAGGCATGGTTGACGCCCCTCTATGTCAGATCAATTTTCTCGCCAGCCCGCAGTGTCACCACCGCACGCTTCCAAGCGGATGTTTTGCCGTAGTTCATCGTGCGCAAGCGCTTGTTCTTGCCTTGGCGGATCATCGTGTTCACGCGCGCCACCTTGACCTTGAACAACTGCTCGACCGCCCGCTTGATCTCAATCTTGTTGGCTGCCGACGACACCCGGAAGAGGTACTTGTTCGCCCGCTCCGTCAGCGCGGTGCCTTTCTCAGTCAGCAGCATTTCCAGTACAATGTTATGCGGATCGTTCATGCCCCACTCCCGGCCGCGCAGCTCGCCAGCCGCTGTTTCAACTGTTCCATAGCCTCCGGCGTCGCGACGAGGCGCGGATAGCGCACCAACTGGTAAGTGCTCAGCGCCTCGGCCGTCGCCACCGCGACCCCGGCCAGATTGCGAGCCGCCAACCCGATATTAGGGTCCGACGCCTTGACTACCAACAGCGCCGGCGCGGCCACCTGTAGCCGCCGGAGCAGTCCGGCCAGTTCCCGGGTTTTGGGCGCGGACACCGCCAACTGGTTCACCAACACCACCGCCCCCTCGCGAATCCGGTCGCTCAAGGCCCGACGAAAGGCAAGGCGCGCAACCTTGCGCGGCACTTTCTTGGCGTAATCGCGCGGCTGCGGACCGAACACCGTGCCGCCACCCCGCCAGATTGGCGAGCGCGATGACCCGGCACGCGCATTGCCCGTGCCCTTTTGCCGGAACGGTTTGGCACCGCCGCCGGAAATCTCCCCGCGCTTCTTGGTGTCCGCCGTTCCAGCGCGTAGCGCCGCCTGGTGCGCCACGACCACGTCATGCACCGCCTGCAGCCCCTTGCGATTGAGAATGAGCAGGCTGTCATCAACCTCAAACTCACCCGCCGGCTCGCCCTTGCCGTTGACTATGGATATCTTGCTCATGACGCTTTTGCCGCCTTCTTCAACGCTTTGCGCACGATCACGATCTGCCCGGTGGGCCCCATCACGGCGCCACGCACCAGCAGCACGTTGTCTTCCACCCGCACCTTGACGACCCTCAAATTCTGGGTCGTCACCTGCCGATGACCCATGTGGCCCGGCATCCGCAGGTTGGGGAAAATGCGCGCCGGCCAAGTACGCTGACCCACCGCGCCGCCGCGCCGATGGAACATGGACCCGTGCGCCGCCGGTCCGCCGGCCATCCGGTGCCGCTTGACCACGCCTTGGAAACCGCGGCCCTTGGTCACCCCAATCACGTCCACATACGCGACATCCTTGAACAGATCCACCGTAACGGTATCCCCCGCTTTGGCGGTATCGTCAGCGGTCGTCGGCACCTCGCGCAATACTCGCCGAGGCGTGACGCCTGCCCGCTCGTACCGCTTGGCCATCGGTTTCGTCAGCCGTTTCGCATTTTGCTCCTCGAAACCCAGTTGAACGGCCTCATAACCGTCCGTCTTGGCGGTTTTGCGTTGCACGACCACGCACGGCCCGACCTGTAGCACCGTCACCGGCACTTGGCATCCGTTTTCGTCAAAGACGCGGGTCATACCCAGTTTTTTTGCAATGAGTCCCTGCATAAGTCACACTCAAATCTTGATGGTGATGTCCACGCCCGCCGGCAGATTCAGTTTCTTCAACTCGTCAACCGTCTTCGCGGTCGGATCAATGATGTCCAGCAGCCGCTTGTGCGTCCGGATCTCAAACTGCTCCATGGACTTCTTGTCCGCATGCACGCTCCGGTTGACGCTGTAGCGCTCGATGCGGGTCGGCAAGGGAATCGGGCCGGCCACCCGCGCCCCGGTTCGCTTGGCCGTCTCCACAATGTCGCTGGCCGACTGGTCCAGGACTCTGTGATCAAAAGCTTTCAGCCTGATTCGTATTCTGTGCCCGTTCATGTTTGCCTTCAGCGATTTAGCAGACTTTCCTTAACATTCTCCGGTACAACCTCAAAGGTATGGATTTCCATCGTGTAGCTGGCCCGCCCCTTGGTTAGCGAACGCAGACTGGTTGCATAGCCAAACAGTTCGGCCAGCGGCACATCGGCGCGGATGATCTGCGTGGCGCCGCGCGCCTCCATCTCCTTGACCTTGCCCCGGCGGCCGCTGATGTCCCCCAGCACATCGCCCAGATACTCCTCAGGGGTAATCACCTCGACCTTCATCACCGGCTCCAGCAGGACCGGCCGGGCCGATTCGGCGGCCGCGCGCAAGCCCAACATGGCCGCGCTGCGGAATGCCACGTCCGACGAATCCACGGGGTGGAACGCCCCGCCAGCCACGCGCACCCGCAGGTCCACAAGCGGATAATTGCGCACGACCCCCGTGATCAATGCGTCCTGCAGGCCCTGCTCGACCGCATCGCGAAACTCCGCGGGGATTTCCTCCCGGGAAACATCCAGCTCGATCCGATTGCCGGCGCCGCGCGGCTGCGGTTCCAGCTCCAAAACCACCTTCGCATAATGCCCGCGCTCGCCAATTTGCCTTTCAAAAACATGTTCCACACGCACCGGAGTCTGGATGGTTTCGCGGTAGGCCACCATGGGCTGGCCGGCGTTGGCCTGCACCTTGAACTCCCGGAACAGGCGGTCGCGAATGATCTCCAAGTGCAATTCGCCCATCCCCTTGATCAGCAACTGCGCGGTCTCGGGATCCGTTGCCGTTTGGAAAGTCGGATCCTCATCCGCCAGCGCAGCGAGCGCCGCCTGCAGCCGCTCCTTGTCCGCCTGGCTCTTCGGTTCAATCGCCATCGCGATTACCGGCTCGGGAAACTGGATCCGCTCCAGCACGATCGGTTGCTGTTCGGCCGCCAGGGTGTCCCCCGTGGTTACTTGCTTCAACCCCGCGATACCGCCGATCTCGCCGGCATATAACGCCTCGACCTCCTCGCGGTGGTTGGCATGCAACTGCAGGATGCGTCCGAGCCGCTCGCGTTTCTGCGTCCGCGGATTGTACACATTCTGCCCCTTCTTCAGCACACCGGAGTAAACACGAACAAAGGTCAGCTTGCCGACAAACGGATCGTTGGCGATCTTGAACGCCAAGGCGCTGAGCGGCTCGTAATCGCTGGTGGCACGAGACAGGGCCGCCTTGGTCTTGGGGTGCTGGCCACGCACATCCGGCACATCCAACGGAGAAGGCATGTAATCCGCAATGGCGTCCAGCAGCGGCTGAATGCCTTTATTGCGCAGGGCCGCGCCGCACAGCACGGGCACCAGCGCACCGGCGACGGTGGCGCGCCGAATGCCGCCGGCCAGCACGTCGGGCGCCACGTCCGCATGCTCCAAGTATGCCTGCAGCACCTGCTCATCGCGCTCCGCCACTCCCTCAACAAGGGCGGCGCGCGCCTGCTCGGCCGCGGCCCGCAGCTCGGCTGGAATTTCGCCGGCCAAGACTTGCGCGCCACGGGATGCCTCATCAAACGCGAGCGCCCGCATCAACACCAGATCAATCACGCCCTTAAACCCGTCTTCCTGACCCCACGGGATTTGAATCGGCACCGCGGGCGCCGCCAACCGTTCCCGCATCTGGCGCACCACCCAATCAAAGCGGGCGCCCATGCGGTCCATCTTGTTGATGAAGGCCAGCCGCGGCACATTGTATTTCTGAGCCTGGTGCCAGACGGTCTCGGACTGGGGCTGAACACCGCCCACGCCGCAGAAAATGCCGATCGCGCCGTCGAGCACCCGCAGGGACCGTTCGACTTCAACAGTGAAATCCACGTGCCCCGGCGTGTCGAGAATGTTGATCTGATGGTCGCGCCAGAAACAGGTGGTCGCCGCGCTGGTGATCGTGATGCCGCGTTCCTGCTCCTGCACCATCCAATCCATGGTGGCGGTGCCTTCGTGCACCTCGCCCAGTTTGTAGACGCGGCCGGTGTAAAACAGCATACGCTCGGTAACCGTGGTCTTGCCGGCGTCAATGTGGGCGATAGTGCCCACATTGCGCAGACGGGCCAGCGTCCGGCGGCGCCCCGGGGCCTCGCGCCCCGCCGCGTCCGTCCCGATCTGGGTTTTACTCTGTTCTGCCACGGTTGCCATGTCCGCTTCCGTCCGCCTCACCACCGATAATGCGCGAACGCCTTGTTCGCCTGCGCCATCTTGTGTGTGTCGTCGCGTTTCTTGATTGCCGAGCCCTGGTTCTTGTGGGCGTCGAGCACTTCCAGCGCCAAGGCCTTGCCCATGGAAACGCCCTTGCGCGCGCCGGAGAAATCAATGATCCAACGCAAGGCCAGACTGACCTGGCGCTCGGGGGCCACCTCGACGGGCACCTGGTAAGTCGCGCCGCCGACCCGACGGGACTTGACTTCCAGACGCGGTTTCACGTTCTCGATGGCGGCATTGAAAATCTCGATCGGGTCGGCGTTGGCCATTTCCTTGATTTGGTCCAGCGCGCCGTAGACGATGCGCTCAGCGACGGACTTCTTGCCGCGCTCCATGATCGTGTTGATCAGGCAAGCCACCAGCGGGCTGCCGTAGCGCATGTCCGTCGTCACCGGCCGTTTTTCAGCTCTGCGTCTTCTTGCCATGGTCGTCCACCTTATTGCTGTTTCGGACGCTTTGCGCCGTATTTCGACCGCTGGCGCCGGCGGCTCTCTACGCCGAGACAATCCAGCGTGCCACGCACGATGTGGTAACGCACGCCGGGCAGATCTTTCACGCGGCCGCCCCGCACCAGCACCATGCTGTGCTCTTGGAGATTGTGTCCCTCGCCGGGAATATACGCCGTGACCTCCTCGCCATTGGTCAGACGCACGCGCGCGATTTTGCGCAGCGCGGAGTTGGGTTTCTTCGGCGTCATCGTCTTGACGATCAAGCAGACGCCGCGCCGCTGAGGACAGGCCTGGAGCGCGGGCGCCTTGTTCTTCGCGCGCAGCGTATCGCGGCCGCCTCGCACCAACTGATTGATTGTCGGCATAAATCTTTCCTTCCCTTCCAAAACAAGCGAGCGCGAAAAAGTATCAGGCCGCGCGACGCTTGACAATAGCAACTTATAGTTCCGGCAATTTTTTCTGCTCCGGCAACGTGTCGGGCAACAGTTCCTCCGCCGGGATCTCCTTGGCCAGCGGCACCAGCTTGATATTTCGGTACATCCCGAAACCGGTGCCCGCCGGGATCACGTGCCCCATGATCACGTTCTCCTTGAATCCGCGCAAGTAGTCCACGCGGCCCAAGGTCGCGGCATCGGTCAGAACCCGCGTGGTGTCCTGGAACGACGCCGCGGAAATGAAACTTTCGGTCTCGAGCGAGGCTTTGGTGATACCCAGCAGCACCGGCGACGCCTCCGCCGGCAGCTTGCCTTCGGCCGCGGCCCGCTGGTTGACATCCTGGAACAGATGCTTTTCGACCTGCTCGCCCCAGAGAAATTCCGTGCCGCCGGGTTCGGTGATGCGGACCTTGCGGAGCATCTGGCGCACGATAATCTCGATGTGCTTGTCGTTGATCTCGACGCCCTGCAGCCGGTAGACCTCCTGCACCTCGTTGACCAGGTACTCTTGCAATTCCTGCGGACCGCACACCTCCAACACCTCCTGCGGCACCACCGGACCCTCCGTCAACGCCTGCCCCTTCTTGACATGGTCGCCCTGGAAAACCACCACATGCTTGCCCATCGGGATCAGGTGCTCTTCCTGGTCGCCGGTCGCCGGATCCTTGACGATCAGCTTGCGCCGACCGCGCACCATCCCGCCGGTCTCGACTACGCCCTCGATCTTCGCGATCTCGGCTGCGTCCTTCGGTCGGCGCGCCTCGAACAACTCGGCCACCCGGGGCAGACCGCCGGTGATGTCCTTCGTCCGGATAACCTTGCGCGGCGTCTTGGCCAGCATTGCGCCGGCGCGAACTTCCGCGCCCTTCGCCACCGTTACGTGCGCGCCGGACGGGATCGTGTAATAACTGATAATCTCGCGCGTTTTCGGATCCCTGAGCACAATCTGGGGATGCAAGTCCTCCTTGTGCTCCATAACCACCGTGCCTTCGAGCCCGGTGGACTCGTCCACGTCTTTCTTGACCGTGACCCCCTCGATAAAGTCGTGGAATTCAATAATGCCGGACTGCTCGGAAAGGATCGGCACGTTGTATGGATCCCAGCGGACAAAGCTCTGTCCCTTCTCCACCTGGCCGCCATCGGGCACCGAGATCACTGCGCCAATCGGGGTCGTGTAAT
Source organism: uncultured Verrucomicrobiota bacterium (assembly GCA_964570325.1). Taxonomy (GTDB): domain Bacteria; phylum Verrucomicrobiota; class Kiritimatiellia; order CAIQIC01; family CAZMXS01; genus CAZMXS01. The sequence continues at coordinate 20,071 of CAZMXS010000002.1, forward strand.
GCTCCAGTTCACGCCCTTCCTTATCGAAGACGCCAATCACGCCATTCTTGTTGAGCGCGATGAAGCTGCCCTCCTGGGACTCGACCACGCGCAGATCCTGGTAGCGCACCACGCCATTGTGCTTGGCAATGAACTGCGGCTGCTTATAGACCGAACTCGCGGTGCCGCCGATGTGGAACGTGCGCATCGTTAATTGGGTGCCCGGCTCGCCAATGGACTGCGCCGCGATGATGCCGACGGCCTCGCCCAGCGCGACCGTGCGGCCGTTTGCCAGGTTGCGCCCGTAGCACTTCGCGCAGGCGCCGCGCCGCGATTCGCAGGTCAGCACGCTGCGGATGCGCAGGCTCTCGAAATTGCCCTTGATACGTTCCACGGCCTTTTCGTCAATCTCCTGCCCCGCGACGACAATGATCTCGCCGTTGCGCGGATCCTTAATGTCGTCCAACGCCGTCCGGCCGAGAATGCGCGCGGCCAGCGGCACCAGTTCGTCATCCCCCTCCTGGATCGGACGAACCTCAATGCCGTTTAACGTGTTGCAATCCTGTTCAATAATGATCACGTCCTGCGCCACGTCCACCAACTTGCGCGTAAGATAGCCGGAGTCGGCTGTCTTCAGCGCGGTGTCGGCCAGGCCCTTGCGGGCGCCATGCGTACTGATGAAGTACTCCAGCACGGTCAGGCCCTCGCGGAAATTCGAGATGATCGGGCGCTCGATAATTTCGCCCGACGGCTTGGCCATCAGCCCGCGCATACCGCCCAACTGGCGAATCTGCTGGCGGCTGCCACGCGCGCCAGAGTCCACCATCATGAAGACGGGGTTGACATCCTCGCGGCCCGCATTGAATTCCAGCGCGCGGAACATCGCGCTGGAGATTTCGTCATTCACGTGCGTCCAGATGTCCACAATCTTGTTGTAACGCTCGCCGTCGGTGATCACGCCCTTGCGGTACTGCAGCTCGACGTCCGCAATCTGCTTGTGGCCCTGCTCGATGATCCGGGATTTCTCGTCGGGAATGATCATGTCGTCCACGCCAATCGAGATGCCGGCCAGGGTCGCGTATTCGAACCCGAGGGCCTTGAGCCGGTCCAGCACGCGGACGGTCTCATCATGTCCCGCCACTTGGTAACAGCGCCAGATCAACTCCTCCAGACGCTTCTTGGTAACCGGAATGTTGACAAAGGGCATGCGCGGCAGGGGTTTTTCGCCGGCCAATTCCAACGCGCGGGCCGCCGCCCCCTGCGGGGTCTCCAGCGGCGTCAGCGTTCCCGGCCAGATCTCATTGAAAAAGACGCGACCCACGGTCGTCGTGATCACGCGCGGCCGGCCGGCCACGCGCTCGGGATCCCGCTGCCGCTCATACTCATAGTCGGGATCGCGGAAACGGATTCGGTCATGCACGCGCAGCGCCCCCTCGTCGTAGGCCGTATGCACCTCGGCTGCGTCGCGCAGAATAGGCAGATGTTCCAGCGACTTCTCGTCCGCTTTCGACTGCCGCTGGCGAATCCGGTCGCGCTGCGATTCGATCGTCAGGTAGTAGCAGCCCAGCGCGATGTCCTGCGTCGGAGTCGTAATGGGTTTGCCACTGGACGGCGAGAAGATATTGTTCGGCGCCAGCATCAGCAGGCGCGATTCGAGCTGGGCCTCGACCGACAGCGGCACATGCACAGCCATCTGGTCGCCGTCGAAGTCCGCGTTATAGGCGGTGCAGACCAGCGGGTGGATCCGGATGGCCTCGCCCTCGATCAACACCGGTTCAAACGACTGGATGCTCAAACGGTGCAGCGTCGGCGCGCGGTTTAGCATGACCGTATGACCCTTGGTCACTTCTTCGAGAATGTCCCACACCTCATCGGCCTCGCGCTCAATCAGCTTTTTCGCGCTACGCACGGTGTGCACCATCCCCTGCTCCTTGAGGCGGCGGATGATGAAGGGTTCAAAGAGCACCAACGCCATCTTCTTCGGCAGACCGCACTGGCGCAATGTCAATTCCGGACCGATGACAATAACCGAGCGGCCGGAATAGTCCACGCGCTTACCCAACAGGTTCTGGCGGAAGCGCCCCTGCTTGCCGCGCAGCATGTCGCTGAGCGACTTCAGCGGACGGTTGCCCGCGCCGGTCACGGCGCGCCCGTGGCGGCCGTTGTCAAAAAGCGCGTCCACCGCCTCTTGCAGCATGCGCTTCTCGTTGCGAATAATAACGTCTGGCGTCTTCAACTGCAGCAGGTTCTTCAGGCGGTTGTTGCGGTTGATCACGCGACGGTAGAGATCGTTCAGGTCCGACGTGGCGAAACGCCCACCCTCCAACGGCACCAGCGGCCGCAGGTCAGGCGGAATAACCGGCAGCACCTCCAGAATCATCCACTCCGGCCGGGTCCGCGTCCGCCGGAACGCATCCAGCACCTTCATCCGCTTGGTGAGCTTCTTGCGGGTCTGCTTGCTCCGCGTGTCCTCCATCTGCTTTTCCAGTTCCTGGAGTGTCGTATCAATATCCATGCGCGCCATCAGGTCGCGAATACCCTCGGCGCCCATCTTGGCGGAGAACTTGTCGCCATACTTGTCCTGCGCCTCCCGGTATTCCATCTCATTCAGGAGTTGTTTCTCCTGGAACGGGCTCTCGCCGGGATCGGTGACGATGTAATCCTCATAATACAGCACGCGTTCCAACTCGCGCGAGGTGATGTCCAGGACCAACCCCATGCGGCTCGGCGTGCATTTGAAGAACCAGATGTGCGAGACCGGCACGGCCAGCTCGATGTGCCCCATGCGCTCGCGGCGCACGCGGGCCAGCGTGACCTCGACGCCGCAGCGGTCGCAGATGACGCCCTTGTGCTTGATGCGCTTGTACTTGCCGCAACTGCATTCCCAATCCTTTGTCGGCCCGAAAATGCGCTCGCAGAACAAGCCGCCCTTCTCCGGCTTGAACGTCCGGTAGTTGATTGTCTCGGGGTTCTTGACCTCTCCCTTGCTCCATTTCCGGATTTCGTCCGGCGAAGCCAGGGTAATCGTTGCCCGATCAAACCCCTCCGCGGCATCCGCCCCCAAAATCTGTGTGGCGCTGGTATTCTGCACCTTTCGCCTCCGTGGTTACCGGCTCTCCGGCCCGGCCATTGAACTGTCGCTCCGCCCACTCTCCGGCTTCACGCGGATGTCGAGGGCCAGACTCTGCATCTCCTTCATCAACACGTTGAACGACTCGGGCGTGCCGGCCTCGAGCACGTTCTCCCCCTTAACGATGGCTTCGTATATCCGAGTCCGGCCGGCCACATCGTCGCTCTTGACCGTCAGCAGCTCCTGCAGGGCGTAGGCGGCGCCATAGGCCTCCATCGCCCACACCTCCATTTCACCGAAGCGCTGGCCGCCATACTGGGCCTTGCCCCCCAGCGGTTGCTGCGTTACCAGCGAATACGGCCCGACGGCGCGGGCATGGATCTTGTCACTGACCAAATGGTGCAGCTTCATCATATAGATCGCGCCAACCACCACGCGCTGGTCGAACGGCTCGCCGGTGCGGCCGTCATACAACAAAGTCTTGCCGTCCGAATCGCGACCCGCCTTCTTGAGCATTTCGCGCACCTGCGCCTCCGGAATGCCATCGAAGACCGGCGTCGCCGCGTAGATGCCGAGCATCCGGCAGGCAACGCCCAGATGCGTCTCAAGCACCTGGCCGACATTCATGCGTGAGGGCACACCCAACGGATTAAGGACAATCTCGACCGGCGTCCCGTCGGGCATGAAGGGCATGTCCTCCTCCGGCACGATTTTGGCAATGACGCCCTTGTTGCCGTGCCGGCCGGCCATCTTGTCGCCAACGGACAGTTTCTTCTTGCTGGCAACATAGACCTTGACCTGCTTGATAATGCCCGGATCCACGTCGTCGCCACTCTCCAAGCGGTCCAAGGCGCGTTCCTGCTCGAGCTCCAGCTCGGAGAACTTGTGACTGAACTCGCTGATAATGCCTTGAATCTTGATTTGGATCGGGCTCGGGTCAATTTCGATATGCTCGCTGGCCGCCGCCAGTTTCCGCAGCAATGTCTTCGTGATCTTGCGGTTGGCCGGGATAATGATTTCGCCGGTCTCCACGTTGACCACATCCAGCGGAATCTTCTCGCCCAGCAGGATATTGCTGAGGGCCTCCGTCAAATCCTCGGTCAACTGCTGGCGCTTGTTCTTGTATTCTTCCTGGACCGACTTGCTCTGCTTGCGCCGCTCGGACGGCGTCAGTTTTGTGCGGCTGATCTCCTTGCGCGCCGACACCTTGACATCCATGACGATGCCATACGTGCCGGACGGCACAGTGAGCGAGGTATCGCGCACATCGGCCGCCTTCTCGCCAAAGATCGCACGCAGCAGGCGCTCCTCGGGGGCCAATTCCGTCTCGCTCTTCGGCGTAATCTTGCCAACCAGGATGTCGCCCGGCTTGACCTCGGCGCCGACGCGGACCACGCCGTCATGGCCCAGGTTCTTCAGCGCTTCCTCGCCAACATTCGGGATGTCGCGCGTGATCTCTTCCGGACCGAGTTTGGTGTCGCGCGCGCCGCACTCGAACTCCTCGATATGAATCGAGGTAAACACGTCCTCGCGCACCAGTTTTTCGCTGATCAGGATGGCATCCTCAAAATTGTAGCCGCACCACGGCATGAATGCGCAAAGCACATTGCGGCCGAGCGCCAGTTCGCCCTGGCTGGTGGCCGGCCCATCGGCCAGCACGTCGCCCTTCTTAATCCGCTGGCCAAAACGAACGATCGGCTTCTGGTTGATGCAGGTGCCGGCGTTCGAGCGCATAAACTTGCGCAACTCGTACTCCTGGTAATCCTCGGCGGGCGTCTTCTTGGTCGGCATCTCGCCATCCTTGGAAACCACGATGCGATCGGCCGCGACGTAGGCGACTTTGCCCGATTCCTCGGCCACCACCATCACGCGCGAGTCGCGCGCGACCCGCTCCTCGATGCCCGTGGCCACATATGGCCGCTCGGTAACCAGCAGCGGCACCGCCTGGCGTTGCATGTTGGAGCCCATCAGCGCCCGGTTGGCGTCGTCATGCTCCAAGAACGGGATCAGGCCGGCCGCCACGCTGACCAGTTGCTTGGGCGAGACATCCATATAGTGAACCAGCTTGGGGTCCACCTCTTTGAAATCGCCGCGCGAACGAACCGACACCTTGTCGGTCTTGAACCGCCCCTTCTCATCAATCGGCACATTGGCCTGCGCGATGATGTATTGCTCTTCCTCATCCGCAGTCAGATAGTCCACGCGCTCGGTCACGCGGCCATCCTCGACCTTGCGGTAGGGGCTTTCGATGAAGCCAAACTCGTTGACCCGCGCATACATGCTGAGCGAGGAAATCAGGCCGATGTTCGGACCTTCCGGGGTCTCGATCGGGCAGATGCGGCCATAGTGGCTGCTATGCACGTCGCGCACCTCGAAACCGGCGCGCTCGCGGCTCAATCCGCCCGGACCCAGCGCGCTCAAGCGGCGCTTGTGCGTCAATTCCGCGAGCGGGTTGGTCTGGTCCATGAACTGGCTGAGCTGGCTGCGGCCGAAAAAGTCGCGGATCACGGCCGACAGCGCCTTGGGGTTCACCAGCTTCTGCGGCGTCAACTTTTCCTTGTCATCCACCATCGTCATGCGTTCGCGAACCAACCGCTCGGTACGGGACAGGCCGACGCGACACTGGTTCTCCACCAGTTCGCCGACCGTCCGTACCCGGCGGCTGCCGAGATGGTCAATATCATCCACCGTGCCCTCGCCCCGCTTGAGATTGACGAGGTACTTGATGGCCGCCAAGATGTCCTCCTTCTCGAGGACGCGGGATTCGGCGTTCGCCTGCAGATTCAATTTCTGCTGGATCTTGTAGCGGCCCACGCGGCCCAGATCATAGCGCCGCGGGTCGAAAAAGATCCGCTTCAACAACTGGCGGGCATTCGAGATCGTCGGCGGGTCGCCGGGACGCAACTTGTGATAGATATCCTTCAAGGCGTCGTCCGCGCTCTTGGTGTCGTCCTTCTGGACACTCTTGAGCATGACCCCCTCATCCCACGAGACGTTTACCACCTCGACGGTCGTCAGCCCCGCAGCCTTCATCTGCTTGATGAGGTCCTTCGTCAGCGGCGTGTAGCGCTTGGCCAGCACGCTCTGCGAATCCACGTCCACGATATCGTCCTTCACCACCCGCCACGCGAGTTGCTCCTCGTCCAGCGCGTCCTTCAACGCCAGTTTTTCAAAGGTGTAGAAGAGACCCAGCAATTCCTCGTCCGTACCGTAACCCAGCGCACGCAGGAAGGTCGTCGCCAGAAACTTGCGGCGGCGTTTCTTACGATCCAGGTAGATGTGCAGGAGGTCGGAGGTGTCGAACTGGACCTCGATCCAAGAGCCCCGATCAGGGATAATCCGGAACGAGTAGAGCACTGAACCGTTGGCATGAATGGACTGCTCGAAGCAGATGCCCGGGGAACGGTGCAACTGGCTGACAACGACCCGCTCGGCGCCGTTGACAATGAAGGTGCCCGGCGCGGTGATTAGGGGGATTTCCCCCATGTAAATGTTCTCCTCCGTGACCTGCTGTTTGCTGTCCTTGAGGCGGAACTTCACATAGAGCGGGGCGGAATACGAGGCCCCCTCTTTGATGCACTCGATCGGCGACATCTTGGGCTCGGAGATTTCGTACTGGACGAAATCCAGCGAGCACTGCCCGTCGTAGCTGTCAATCGGAAAAACCTCCTTGAAGACCGCCTGCAAACCGATCAGCTTACGCTTGTTCGGCGGCACATCCATCTGGAGAAAATCCCGATAGGACGTCGTCTGGATCTCAATGAGATCCGGCAGTTCGATGACATCAGCCAGCTTGCCGAACTGTTGTCTTTCGACCATTCAACACCTACAGTCTGCGGGTTAAAGAAAGCACGCCAACGGATTCAGCCACGCCGCCGGGGGACGCGCCCCCGGCGATGAAGACATCCCTACTTCAGCTCGACCTTGGCGCCAGCCGCCTCGAGCTGCTTCTTCATCTTCTCGGCCTCTTCCTTCGTGGCGCCTTCCTTCACCGGCTTGGGCGCGGACTCGACCAGATCCTTGGCCTCCTTCAGACCCAGGTTGACCAGCGCGCGGACTTCCTTGATGACCTGGATCTTGTTGGCGCCAGCGCTCGCCAGGACCACCGTGAACTCGGTCTTCTCCGCCGCCGGGGCCGCCGCCGCGCCGCCCGCCGCGCCACCCGCCGCCGCCACCGCCACCGGCGCCGCCGCGGAAACGCCCAGCTTCTGCTCCAGCGCCTTGACGAGATTCGACAACTCGAGCACGGTGATCCCCTGGATCCACTCCACGAACTCGGCCGCCTTACCTTCGAGCTTTACCTGTTCCTTGACTTCCGTATTCTCCGCCATGTTCGTTCTCCTCTCTTAAATCGCCCCTACGAGGCTTTTTCCTTCTTTTCCTGCACCGCCTTCAGCGCATACACAATGCTCGCCACCTTCTGGTTGAGCACACCGGCCAACCGGGTCATCGGCGCCGCGATCGTGCCAAGCATCTGAGCCAGCAACACCTCGCGCGCCGGCAGACCGGCCAATTGCTCAACGTCCTGGGCTGTAATCAAGGCGCCCGCCAAGGCGCCCGCCTTGATCTTCGGACGCTCGTTCTCCCGGACAAAATCCTTCAACACCTTCGCGGCCTGAACCACATCGCCCGGCCCATACACCAGCGCCGACGGCCCCTTCAGGGCCGGCTCGAGTCCCGGCAGTGACGCTTCCTTGGCCACGGCCCGGAACACGCGGTTCTGGATTACCTGCATCCGCGCGTTAACGCCGCGCAGCCGCCGGCGCAACTCATCGGTCTTGGACACGCTCAGCCCGCGGTAATCCGCCAGGATCATGAAGGCGGCATCCTTCACGCGGGACCGGAACTCGTCCGCCATTGCTTGTTTTTCTGGTCTCATGGTTGAAACGCTCCGTATCAGGCGGCGGTCGCGGCCGCCGTTTCCTTCGGGTCCAAATGCAGCCCGACACCCATCGTCGAACTGACCGTACACCGCTTGATGTAGACGCCCTTGGCCGAAGCCGGCCGCGCGGCATTGACCGCGGCGATCACCGCGCGACAGTTTTCAATCAACGCCTCCGGCGCAAACGAGAGCTTGCCGAACGGCACCATCACGTTGCCATTACGGTCCATGCGAAATTCCACCCGGCCGGCCTTGCACTGCTTGACCGCCGTGGCCGTGTCGTCCGTGACCGTGCCGGTCTTAGGATTCGGCATCAGGCCCCGCGGCCCGAGCGCTTTGCCGAGTTTGCGGACTTCCTTCATCGCCTCGGGAGTGGCAACCGCAACATCAAAGTCCAGCCACCCCTCATTGATCTTGGCAATTAAATCTTCAAAGCCGATGAAATCGGCGCCCGCCTCCTTCGCCGCGTCCGCCGCCGGGCCCTTCGCGAACACCAGCACGCGAACCTTCTTGCCGGTGCCATGCGGCAAGACCACCGTGCCGCGGATCGCCTGATCCGATTTGGTCGGATCCACGCCCAGGCGGAACGCCACCTCGGCGGTTTCGTCGAATTTCGCGAGCTTGTGCTCCTTGAGGAACGCAATCGCCTTGGCCAGATCAAAGTAGTCCTCGGGCTTGACCTGCTGCTTGACCTGACGATATTTCTTGCCGTGCTTGGCCATGGTTATTCCACCTCGATTCCCATGCTGCGCGCCGTGCCCATAATCATGCGCGCGGCGTGCTCGGGATCCTTCGCGTTCAAATCCTTTTCCTTCAGCTTGGCAATCTCCGCCACCTGCTGCCGGGTGACCTTGCCCACCTTCTCGCGGTTCGGCGTACCCGACCCCTTCGCGATGTTCGCCGCCTTTTTCAACAGCGTCGCCGCCGGCGGACTCTTCGTCACAAACGTGAAGGACTTGTCCTGGTACACCGTGATGATCACCGGTATAACCAAACCCGCGTCTTTCTGCGTCGCGGCGTTGAACTCCTTGCAGAACGCCATGATGTTGACGCCCTGCTGGCCGAGCGCCGGCCCCACCGGAGGCGCCGGGTTGGCCTGCCCCGCCGGAATCTGCAGCTTGATAATGCCTGTTACTTTTTTTGCCATGGAAACACCGCCTGCTGATTGGAATTACGTGGCCCGTTCCACTTGCCAATATTCAAGCTCCACCGGCGCCGACCGGCCAAAGATCGAAACCGATACCTTCAGCTTGCCGCGCTCCGGGTCAATCTCCTCGATCACGCCGCTGAAATTCAGGAAGGGACCATCGTTGATCTTGACCGTCTCGCCGGGCTCGAACTCCACCTTGGGCTTGATCCGATCCTTCTTCTCTTCAATCTGCCGCATAATCGTCTCGACCTCGGCCGGCCGCAACGGCACCGGCCGGTCCCCCCCCACGAACCCGATGATGCCCGGCGTCTGCTGAGTGAAATACCAAGTTTTATCCACCAGTTGCCGCTGGTCGTCATAGAGCGTCATGTGCACCAGCACATAGCCCGGGTAGAACTTCCGGGTCGTCGTCGCCCGCCGACCGCCCTTTGTCGGCTTCGCGTTGTCGTAAATCTTTTCTGTCGGGACCAGCACCTCGTCAATGTAGTCCCCCATCTCCTCCGTTTTGATCCGGCGCTCGATGCTTTCCTTGACCTTCATCTCCTGGCCGGAAAGCGTATGCAAAACAAACCACTGCTTTTCCATGAAACACCGGTTTCTGAAAATATCGCGTTAACGGATGACCATCCGCAGCAGACCGTTCAACACCAGATCGCTGGCACCGACGAACACTCCCACGATCAACACGGAGATGATCACCACCACCGTAGATTCCACCAGCTCCGCGCGCGTGGGCCAGGAACACTTCTTCAGCTCCACGCGCACCTCCTCAATGAAGGTCTTGATGCCGGTCACAAATTGTCTGATCTTGTTCATAAGTGATCCGCCCGCCCCCCATGATCGCGCCACCGCTTGGCAGGCCAGGAGGGACTTGAACCCCCAACACCCGGTTTTGGAGACCGGTACTCTGCCAATTGAGCTACTGGCCTACCCCCGAAACCGCTCCGCTATTTGATCTCTCGGTGCGTTGTATGCTTCCGTTCAGCCGGGCAGAACTTCTTCAGCTCCAGCCGCTCCGTCGAAGTGCGCTTGTTCTTGGTTGTCGCATAGTTCCTGCGCTTGCACTCCGTGCACGCCATCTGGATGATCTCTCTGGGCATATCGCGCCTCTTCCGCTTTGCGCCGCGCCGGACCGCCCGGCTACTTGATGATATCCGTCACGCGCCCGGCGCCGACCGTGCGACCACCCTCGCGAATGGCGAAGCGCATCGTCTTCTCCATGGCAATCGGGGTAATCAGCTTGACTTCCATGCTGACATTGTCGCCCGGCATGACCATGTCCACGCCCGCCGGCAGCGTAATATCGCCGGTGACGTCGGTCGTACGGAAATAGAACTGCGGGCGATACCCCTTGAAGAACGGGGTGTGCCGGCCGCCTTCATCCTTGCTCAAAATATAAACTTCCGCCTTGAACTCGGTGTGCGGCGTGATGGATCCCGGCTTCGCCACCACCTGCCCGCGTTCCACATCCTCCTTTTTCAGGCCGCGCAGCAGGCAACCGATATTGTCGCCCGCGCGCCCCTCATCCAAGAGCTTGCGGAACATCTCGACGCCCGTCACCACTGTCTTCTGCGTATCGCGCAGGCCGACGATCTCCACTTCCTCGCCAACCTTGATGATCCCGCGCTCCACACGGCCGGTTACCACCGTGCCGCGGCCTTCGATCGAGAACACGTCCTCGATCGGCATCAAGAACGCCTGATCAATGATCCGAACCGGCTCCGGCACGAACGAATCGACCGCGTCCAGCAGTTCGGCGATGCACTTGGCGTCCGGATGATCCGGCGACGGCGCATTGATCGCCTTCAGCGCGGAACCCCGGATGATCGGCGTCTTGTCGCCCGGGAATTCATACTTCGTCAACAGCTCGCGAATCTCGAGTTCGACAAGGTCCAGCAGCTCCGGATCATCCACCGTGTCCACTTTGTTCAGGAAGACGACGATCGCCGGCACGCCCACTTGGCGGGCCAGCAGGATGTGTTCGCGCGTCTGGGGCATCGGACCGTCAGAGGCGCTGACGACAAGGATCGCGCCGTCCATCTGCGCCGCGCCGGTGATCATGTTCTTAATGTAGTCGGCGTGCCCCGGACAATCCACGTGCGCGTAATGGCGCTTCGGCGACTGGTACTCCACATGCGATGTCGCAATTGTCAGAATCTTGGTTGGATCGCGCCGGCCCTGGGACTCGGAGGCCTTGGCCACCTGGTCATACGACACGTACGTGGCCATATTCCGGGCCGACTGGACCTTCGTGATCGCCGCGGTCAGCGTCGTTTTGCCATGGTCCACGTGGCCAATGGTGCCGACATTGACGTGCGGTTTGGTGCGTTCGAATTTTTCCTTAGCCATGAGTTGCCTCCTCGCCTGTGCTTCGTTTTTTACCCTTCCGTTGTCGTTGCCGCATCTTCACGCCATCCGCGCAATCCCCGCCGCGGCCTGCAGCTGGAGCCCACGAGCGGGATTGAACCGCTGACCTCGTCCTTACCAAGGACGTGCTCTACCAACTGAGCTACGTGGGCTTCAATCCACCCCGCGGCTTCCGCCGGCCACGCCGGCTACCCGCGCGCAAAACAAAAAGACACAAGACAAAACACTCCCCGCTCCGCAGTACTCACTCAATTCCATGAGACAGCGAGAAGTGTTCTTGCTCTACCAGTCTCGATATAAGAAGGCTCGTCGCCGAAACCTTCGATTCCGCGTGAATGTATAAGAAAGAATCCGCGTGTCAACCAACAAATGAAAAAATTTTTAAGTGGCATATTATTGGCACGGTTCTTAACAATCCGCCCGCCCAATACAGCGCGCCGGGACAGCGCACCAACCGGCAGGATATGGAGAACGGCCAATCGCGAAAGCGGGAAAGGCAAAAAGAACGAAGAACTTAAGCATTTGACCATGAATATGTTAGATCACAAAAAGGCGTTCGCCAAATTTAACAGATGGAACCGTTCCCGATATTTGTATCAGGTTGAGTAGTTCATGAATGCTTTTCGGATCATGCTCGCTGCGGCGTTGGCAAGCGGCGCGCTGGCGCTTGAGCCCAGCGCACAGGCAGCCAATTTGCTGCGAAATAACGGGTTCGAAGCCCCGACCAGCACGGACTGGACGCAGGAGAACACGAACTGGTTTACTTGGGGTGGAGCTTTTCGCACAGATTGGCAGAAATATGCCGGCAACTATGCCCTCGGCATCCCCGGCTCCTGGAGCGGCTCCACCAGCGGCGGCTTCGAGCAAAAGGCGCCGGTGACCAATGGGCATCGCTATGCCGTCAGTTTCTTTTATTTCTGGGACAATGAGTTTCAGGCCAGTCAGCGCTCTTTTTCGGCGCATTGGTACGACGCCACCGCCGCCTGGCTCGCTTCACATGAGTATGACCTCAATCTTGTCGGCGCTCAATCCAACTGGTGCTTCTCCGGCTGGTATCCGCTGCGCGCGCCCGACGGCGCGGCGCGCCTGGAAATCAAGCTGGATATTGCCGGCGTGGGCGGCGGTGGAGTGCTCTATCTGGATGAATTTGCGCTTGAGGATTGCGGCACGGCGCTCGATTCTTTTTTGGCCAACGGCACCTGGGAGACCCCGCCGGATCAGACCGGATACGGCAACTGGCGCCTCGCGGGCAATGCGATCCATTCGGATTGGCAGAAACACGCCGGCCAATATGCGGTCGGCTTCTGCGGCCGCTGGTGGGGCGCCCAGACGCAATGCCTCGCCCGCCAATGCATCGCCGTAACCGGCAGCCACGTCTATGCGACGGATTTCTGGCACTTTTGGGACAACGATTTCACCTGCGCAGTCCGGCAGTTCAGCGTTGAATGGAAAAACAGCGCCGGCGTCGGCCTGGGAACCAATCTGACGATCGTCCTCACCAATGGCGCTCAAGCCCAATGGCATCTGGCCGGCCCGTTCACCGTCACCGCCCCCGTCGCTGCCGCCGCCGCCGTTATCCAATACCGCTGCGCCGGCATGGGGACCAGTGGCGTGTATTATCTGGATGACATCACCTGGCGCGATCAATCCGCCGCCGGCCCCGCCTTCTTTCGGCGGCAAGGCACCAATATCGTGGATGGCCAGGGCCAGCCGTTCCTCATCCGCGGCGAGGCGCTCAGCGGCTGGCTTTCACCCGAACCCTACATGCTGCAGATTTCCGGCGACGCCAGCGGGCGGGTCTACAGCACGCACACGCGCCTGCGTAACCAGATCAACTGGATTCTCAAGAACCGCGCGGAAATTGACCTGTTCTGGAACACCTACAACTCCAATTTTGTGACGGAAAGCGATATCCAATTCCTGGCCGATGAGGGCTGCAACACGCTGCGCATCCCGCTTAATTTCCGGGATCTCAGCCCGCAGAATAACGAGGGGGCCTTCCTGCCCGACACGTTCGCGTTGCTCGATCGCGTGATCGGCTGGTGCCGCGCGCGCGGGCTGCGCGTCATCCTCGATCTCCATGTCTGCCCCGGCGGCCAGGCCCCTGAAACCTCCGGCGACCCCGAATACCTGCAAACAATCAGCAACCAGGAGCATGGCGTGGAATGCCTTTGGGTCACCAACGCGGCCTACACCACGCTGACTGGCCGCACGCCGGAATCCAATCGCCGCCGCACCGCCGATATCTGGCGCGAGCTCGCGCGTCATTTCCGCACCAATGAATATGTCATGGGTTATGAACTGATCAACGAACCGCACCTGCCCGCCATCACCTGGTCAAACCTCCTGCGCGCCACGTTTGTCCAGATCAGCTCGGCCATCCGTGAGGTGGACACGAACCACTTGCTCTTCGTCGAGGGCGATATGTTTGCCGAGCGCATTGACGGGCTGCTCCCAATGTGGGACGGCAACACCGGCATTGCCGTTCACCGCTACTGGCGCGAGACCGGCTACCAGGACGGCTGGGTACAGACCTATCTCGACGCGCGCGCCGCGCACCAGGTTCCGTTCTGGCTGAGCGAGGCGGGCGAGAATTCCAGCCCGTGGTATCATGACGTGGCCCGGCTCTTCGAAAGCAACCGCATCGGCTGGACGTGGTGGGGCTGGAAAAAAGTGGACAGCATTTCGTGCGCGCTTTCCGTTTCAAAATCCACCAACTACCAGTACGTCATTGACCATTTGTGGAGTTCCAACGTCAATCCGGTCCTGTTCCGCGCCGGGCTCATGGCCCTGGCCGACGCGGTCAAGTTCACCAATTGCACGTTGCGCAAGGAATGGCCGCTGGCTTTGTTCGACACCAACGGCCGCTATAACACGGCCACAACGCCCTACACCAACCACACGCTCCCTTGCGCGATCCAACTGGCCGACTACGACATCGGCACCATCCACCAAGCCTATTACGACACCGACTACTGGGCGACCAACTATCCCCCCGCCGCATGGAACCGGGGCTGGGGCTACCGCAACAACGGCGTGGATGTTGTGCCGTTGAACAGCGGCGGCTACTACGTCGGCTACAACGTCGCCGGCGAGTGGGTGCGCTACACGATTCAGGTGGTTCACGGCAGCCGCTACGATATCCGGCTGAACGTGTCTTCGCCGGACAGCGCCGGCAAGGTGGCGGTGTACCTTGACGAAACCAACGCGCTCACCGGCGTCATCAACATCCCGCACACGGGCGGGTGGGAAAACTGGAGTCCCGTCACGATCAGCAACTGCGTCATCCCAGCCGCCGGCGTCCACACCCTGAAGGTCAGCGTGGTCAGCGAGTCGCTCAACATGCGCGACATGCAGATCAGCTTCCCCAATGTGAACTTCCTGGACTATGACAACGACGGCATGGACGACCGCTGGGAAGTTCGGCAGGGCGGGCACCTGCCGCCAACCGGCGACCCGGACGGCGACCGAATGAGCAACGTGAACGAGTATCTCGCGGATACCGACCCATTCAGCGCCACGTCATACTTCGCGGAGGCCATCAGCCGCACCCGCACCAACACCGTGCTGAGCGTGCCCATCACCTCGACGGCGCGGTACTACGCCATCCACAGCGCCACGAACCTGGTGCGCGGCCCGTGGCGGGCGCTGGGCGCCAACCTTAAGGGTACCGGCGGCGCGCTGACCTGGTCGGACACCAGCAGCCCGCGCAACGTGTACTACCGCTGGCTCGCCGCGCCGTAGCCGGCGATGGCTACGCGGCGCCATCGCAAAAAATCCCGTTCGATGGTCTAAGTTTTCCCTGTCGCCGTGGTAAAAAAAGCAGGTTGCTTCCGTCTGCGGATCCGGCGTCTCCAGATTCCTGCGGCCGGACCCATTTCACTCGCGGCGGGCCCCTGCGCACATGCAGGCAATTCATGGATCCATTCCTGCCGCGATGGAGTATGCGCCCCCCGGGCGCCTCCACATTCCAGCCGTGCGAATCCTCTTCCTCCGTGGACCAATCAATTCCCGCCAATTCACGGTTGCAAAACCGGCAAAATTCACAAAAAGATACGCCATGTCTTTCACCAACCCTATTCTGCCGGGCTTTTACCCCGATCCCAGCATTTGCCGCGTCGGGACTGATTTTTACTTGGCCACCAGCAGCTTCGAGTACTTTCCCGGCGTGCCGGTTTTTCACAGTCGCGACCTGGTCCATTGGCGGCAAATCGGGCACGCCCTCGACCGGCCCAGCCAGTTGCCGCTGGCCCATGCCGTCTCCTCCGGCGGCATTCTCGCGCCCACCATCCGGCATCACCAGGATCGCTTTTACCTGGTCACCACCAATTTCACGGCGGGCCGCCATCTGCTCGTTCACGCCACTGACCCCGCCGGCCCATGGTCGGAGCCGCTCTGGCTGGGCCACGACGGCATTGATCCATCGCTCTTTTTCGATGACGATGGGCGCGTGTTTTTCTGCTGCACCGGGCCTGGCGGCATCCAGCAGGCGGAATTGGACCTGGCCGCCGGCCGATTCGTCTCGGATTGGCGCCTGCTCTGGGGCGGGACCGGCGGCTCGTTCCCCGAAGCGCCGCACCTCTACAAAATCAACGGAGTCTATTATCTCATGCTCGCCGAAGGCGGCACGGAGTACGGACACATGGTGACAATCGCGCGCGCCGCCGGGCCTTGGGGTCCGTTTGAGCCCTGTCCACGCAACCCGATCCTCAGCCATCGCAGTCGGGCGCTGGACCTCCGCTCCACCGGCCACGGCGATCTCGCGCAGGACCACGCCGGTAACTGGTGGATCGTGTTTCTTGGCGTGCGGCCGGTGGGCTACCCGCCTTGCCATCACCTCGGCCGCGAAACCTGCCTTGCGCCGGTGACTTGGGATGCGGCGGGCTGGCCGGTGGTCAATCAGAACCAACCGGTCCAACTCCTGATGCATACCCCCGCGCTGCCGGCCGCGCCGTGGCCGGCCACCCCAAGCCGTGACGATTTCGACGCCCCGCGACTGGCTTTCCAGTGGAACTTCTTACGCAATCCGAGCGCGGACGACTGGTCACTCACCACGCGCCCAGGCCACCTGCGCCTGCGGGGCAGCGCCTTCACACTCGATGACTTCGAATCGCCGGCTTTTATCGGGCGGCGTCAGCAGCACTTCCACGCGCGCGCCGCCGCGCGCCTCGATTTCACGCCAACGGCGCCGAATGAGGAGGCGGGCCTGACCGTGCTGATGAACAATCGGCACCATTATGAAATTGGCGTGACGCTTAAAGACGGGCGGCGCTGCGCGCAAGTGCGCCGTCGGATCGGTTCGCTCAGCGCCATCGTCGCCAATGAGCCGATTCCCAACGGCGCGCTGATCCTGGCTATTTCCGCCGATCCGAATTGGTACACCTTCACCGTGGAGGATGCAGCCGGCGTCCGGCGGGAACTGGCGCGCGCGGAGACGCGCTATCTTTCAACCGAGGTGGCCGGCGGATTCACCGGCGTCTATCTCGGGATGTACGCCACCGGCAACGGAGCGCCCGCGCGCGCGGCCGCGGACTTCGACTGGTTCGAATATACGAATGAAAACCCGGGAACGCCGTCGGCGCGACCCGAATAATCGGATTAAATCGGAAGGTTGAAGCGGGCCGAATGCCTGCGTTCCATGGGGCGCGCCAAAACGCGGTCGCGTCTGACAATGGCTTGCATCACCGTCAACCGTTCGGGAATATCCGCACGTGCGCATCAAACTTATCATGCCGATCGGCCGCAGCAATCTGATGGGCAAGGATTTCTATTTTCGCCTGCCCGCCCTCGGACTGCTCAAAGTGGCCGCGCTGACTCCGGCGCCGCACACGGTCACCATTAGCGACGAGGCGCTGGCGCCCCTCGACTTCGACAAACCGGCCGACCTGGTCGGACTCAGCGTGATGACCCCGATGGCCATGCGCGCCTATGAGATCGCGGACGAGTATCGCCGGCGCGGCGTCCAGGTGGTCCTTGGCGGCGTGCACGCCACAATGTGCTACGACGAGGCCATTCGGCATGCCGACACGATCGTGAAGGGGCAGGCGGAGGGCTGCTGGGAGGAACTGCTGCGCGACGCCGCCGGCGGCGCGCTCCAGCCCTGCTACGCGAGCCGCAAGGCGATCCCGATCGAAGGCATCGCGCCCGCGCCGTGGCGCCTGGTGCGCGGCAAGGGCTACCTGCCGGTGCATTTCATCGAAACCAGCCGCGGGTGCAGCCTGGCCTGTGAGTTCTGCTCCGTGACCGCCTATTTCGGCGGCCAGCACCGTTTTCGGCCGGTCGGCGAGGTAGTGCGCGAGATCGAGGGCTTCCAGTGGCATACCGGCCGGTTTGTCCTGCCGCGCGCGGTTTTCTTTGTGGACGACAACATCATCAACCAGCGCGCCTACGCGCTCGACCTGTTCAAGCAGATCGAGCGATTCAACATGAACTGGACCGGACAGGTCTCGATGGATCTGGCGGAGGATGATGAACTGCTCAATGCCATGGTGAAATCCAACTGCATCGGCGTCGTGTTGGGCATTGAAACGATCGTGCCGGAGAACGCCGCCGAAATCGGCGCCAAGATTCGGACGCCGGAATATTATCGCTGGGCGGTCAACAAGATCCACGACGCTGGAATCGGCGTCTACGGCTCGTTCGTGTTCGGTTTCGACCAGGACGGACTCGACGTTTTTGAGCGATTCGAGACGTTCATCCGCACTACCCGGCTCGACGCTGTGCACTGCTCAATCCTGACCCCCTACCCCGGCACCCGCCTGCACCGCCGGCTGAAAAAAGAGGGACGCCTGTTCCATGAAAACTGGGAAATCTACGACACCTCGCATGTCGTTTTCCAACCCGCCCGCATGACGCCGGATCAATTGTTGCAGGGCTACAACTGGGCCTTGAGCCGGGCCTATTCGATCGGCGCCATCCTCCGCCGCTACCGGCACGAACGCAAGCGGCACTTCAAGTTCTTCGGTCCGATGAACATTGGTTTTCGCATTACCACCCGCCGCTACCTCAAGCGCCAGACCACGCCGCCGCGAAATCCGATCCGGAACCGATGAGCCCGCGCAGCCATCACAAATCCGGGTATAACTTCTTGATGCAATCCGGGCATAGGCCGTGGCTGAACTCGACATCGGCATGGGCATGGATGTAGGACTCGATCTGCTGCCAGTACCCGGAGTCATCGCGGATTTTCTTGCAGCCGGCGCAGATCGGCAACATGCCCCGCAACTGCTTGACCTGCGCCAAGGCCTCCTGCAATTCATGCAGCAGGCGCTCGCGTTGCTCCTCGGCCTGCTTGCGATCGGTGATGTCCATGGACACGCCGAACAGGTGGTATTTTTTCGGCTCGATCTGCTTGATCCGCGCGTCCTCCTGAAACCAGACCGCCTTGCCGTTCTGGTCATGACAGAGGAATTCCTGGCGATACCCCCCCAAGCCGCCGCGAATCGCATTGCGCGCATTGTCGCCCAAGCGCAGGAGTTCATTCCGGTCGCGGCCGTGATACCAAAGGCCCACGCGGTAGTTGACCGGCACCCGCTCGATGTTGATGAAATCGCCCTCCTCCTCGACAAAAACACGCAAGTCCCAGAGCAGATCGTAATCCACGTCCACCACCTCGGCGTGCCAGAGGACGCACTGGGCGCTTGCGCCAACCAGTCTGAACTCCTCCTCCGCCATCTTCCGTACGGCCAGGGCGGACATCATCGCCTCGCGATCCGCCTCGTCGTAGCTGCGCACCATCTCCTGGAAACGCGCGGTCGCCCGCTGCTCAACCCCGGCTTCAATACGGCGAATCTGCCGGCGAAGCAAAATCAGAGCCAGCGCTCCCGTCAGCATGATGACGCCAAACAGGGCTACGATAACGATCGCGCTGGGCATGATGGGCCCAATATACACCCAAACAATCCGGGGCGATACTGGAATCGCTGACAGCCGGACGGCTGACGGGGCTCGCGTTGGCGCCGCATCAGCGCTCCCGGCGCCAGGTTACCGGCCGGCCAGCAGGCGACGCCACTGCTCCAGACTGCGGATGGCGAGCGGTTTCGACATTTCCGGCCGGCTGCCATGCAACGCCGGCGCAACTTCAATGGTCGAAACGCCATTAAATCCAACCGCCTTCAACCCCGCCGCGACAGCGGGAAACGGCACGGAGCCGAACCCGATGTGACCATGCTCGTCCTTGGTTCCGTTGTTATCGTGCACATGAATCTCGATAATACGCAGCGGCAGGCGCGCGATGTAGTCGGCCGAGCTCATCCGCGCGAAGTAATAGCCGCGCTTCATCCGCAGATACATGTGCCCGACATCCATCAGGATCCCCGCCCGCTCATTTTCCAGCAGCGCGCCCAGGTCGCCGCGATAATGCGCATAGGCCTCGGCGTCCAGCGGAAAATCCTCTACGCCCACGCGCGTCGGCAAACCGGCCGTTACCGCCAGCAGCAGCCGTAACGCGGCCGATATCCGGACGCCGTCATAAACGGTCCAGCGCGAATCCTCCCACATCAGCGGATCCAGCGTGAAGTTCAACAGCCGCGCGCCGAAGGTGTCGGTCACGCAACGCGCCTCCGTCTCCGCCAAGTGGCAACTGCCATGCACGGTCACTCCCAAATTCAGCGCTTCAATCGTTCGCGCCAGTTCCAAACGCTGGGCGGACGAAAGGCCCGTCACCTGGGACGGCAGGAAGGAGACCGTGTCAAATCCGCAGGCGGCGAACTCACGGATCAGCGCAGCCAGGTCTGCGCCAGGTTCCTGGTAATTCCAACTGGCAATACCATAACGGTCCATGCAACACCTCCGATCAAGAAATACCAATTGCGCCAGCCGGCTGCCATAAAATAGCGGGCCCGGCGTTGGCAGGCGCGCAGCCACTGCCCGGTGACAACCCTGTCAGCGCGCGGCCAATCACATTGGGTTGGCCGGGACTGGCACATTTCGCCTCCGGGGAAGGCGGCAACTCGGCTGGGACGCTGCCTTCAGACAGTTTACGGCCAACATAACCCAGCCTTGATCGCCGAGCGCAACAACCGCGCGCCGAGTTGACGGGGCCGCGTATTTGTTGCAGGCTGAACCGCGCCATGAATGAAGCCGCCACCGACCCGATTTCCCCCGCCGTGGCGCTGGCACAACTGCGCCGCCAGTACAATCTTATCAAGTGGCTCGGCTTGGCGACTGCCGGACTGGTCGGCCTTACCGTGATCATGCTGCTGTTCATCCTGTATCGTCTGGCCGGCATGCAACATGCGATCCGGAGTTCCATCGGCCTGCTGGCGCTCCTCTGTTCATTGCCCATTCCCATTGTGGTTTACTTACTGTTGCGCCATTATCGGGGACGCCTGAACGCCGCCACCCGGCTTCTCAAAGAAGTACCGCCCGCTAGGTTAATCATGCACCCGGTGTACGAGCTGAACCGGGCAACGGCGATGGTGGAACTCCGTCGGGCGGAACCGCCGGCGCCCGGTGCGCCACGACTTTTCGCCCGTGTGGAGCGGCCGCGCCGCGGCAGGGTCATCCGGGCCGGCGAACCCGTGCACGCTTACATTGACCCCACACAGCCGGCCGGACCGATCGTACTGTGTGGATTTCAGTTCGCGCTCATCGGCAAGCTGCTGCCCGACACCACCGGCACAACCATCCGCCGCCAGGCCATCGGCTCATTTCTGTTGCTCTTCATTATCATTGGGTGCGGCGCCCTTTTCGCGATGGCTATGTTCGCGCAGTCAGCCCTGCGCCTGCGCGACACGGCCCGCCTGGCGCGCGCATCGTTGAACTGGCCGGCGGTGACCGGCCAGGTCGTCCGCTCCGAAGTGGGGCCCACGCGGATCAAACGCGGCAAGTCCAGCGTCGCCGGTTTTGAAGCCCGTGTGACATACGAATATCGCGGCGCCGACGGCAAACTGCGGCAGGGGCGGCGCATTCACTTCGGCAACCGTCCGACCACCGACCGCGACCAAGCCGCTCGACTCGCCGCCGGCTATCCGGCGGGCCATCAGGTGCGGATTTACCACGCGCCGGAAAATCCGGACCTGGCGGTTCTGGAAGCCGGCCACGAGGAATCCGTGCGGCGGGAACTGCAGGGCGCGCTAGCCGGAGGCGCGGCCGTCCTGCTATGCAGCCTGATTTTCCTGGCCGCGATGGGATTGCATTTTCGGCAGCAGATGCGCAAATTGAGGGCCGCGCTGAACTGGTAACTCTGGAGATGAGTACGAGCAAACAATCAGGATAAGCCTTGGTTATGTCCATCATCCGCCAAGAACTCGCCGAATACGCGCGCAAGCTGGCCGCGGCCGGGTTGGTTGCCGGCGCCGGCGGCAACGTCAGCGCGCGCGACGGCCGACTGATTTGGATCAAGCCCAGCGGCATCGCGATGGAGGAACTGGCGGGGCCGGATCTGTGCGCGGTGGACCTGGCATCCGGCCGCCGGGTCGAAGGCCGGTTCAAACCTTCGTCGGAATTGCCCATGCACCTGGGAATCTACCGCGCGCGGCCGGATATCGTCGCCGTCTTCCACACCCATTCGCCGTGGGCCAGCGGCGTCATTTCCAGCGGCATCGAATTCAAGCCGATGTTCCCCGAGGTCATCAACGATCTGGGCGCGACCATCACCCTGCCCTACCTGCTCACTTCGACCCAGGCGCTGGCGGACGCGGTTGCCGCCGCGGCCATGGCGCACGAAACCATTTTTCTTAAAAATCATGGAGTCGTCGCGCTCGGCCGGTCGCTGCGGCAAGCGTATTACCGTTGCGGCGTCGTGGAGGACGCGGCGCGGTCGTTTGTGGCCGCTTCAATCGTCGGCCGGCCGGAGTTCCTGACGGAGGCGCAAATCGCGGAGCTTAAGCAGCTCGACGCCGCCGCGCACCGCACGCGGATGGCGGAGCGGGAATAGCCGCAGGCTAAAAGCGGTGGATTGCGCGAATCATACCCATACTGGGCATCACGCCCGGATCCGCGGGCGGAAGCGAGGAGTCATTGGTCGGGACGAACCGCGGGCCGTCCGTTGCGCCGGCGCGCCCGCCTTGGGCGCTTCAATCCGTGTGAATTCGGCCGGTGGCCAGATGTTTTTGGACGTAATCCTTGATCCCGTCTTCCAGCGAGGTGAACTCATCGGTGTAGCCGGCCGCGCGCAGGCGCCGGATGTCCGCCTCGGTATGATACTGGTACTTGCCCTGCAGCGCCTCCGGCATATCAATGAATGTGATTTTCGGCTCGCGACCGAGGGCGGCAAAGACCGCCCGGGCGAGGTCGTTCCATGTCCGGGCCTTGCCCGTGCCGCAGTTGAACAGCCCAAAAACGCGCGGCGATTCATAGAAGAACAGCGTGACCGCCACCGCATCGCGCACGTAAATAAAATCGCGCACCTGCTCGCCATCCCGATAGCCGGGCTTATAGGACTTGAACAGCTTCACCTCGCCCGTTTTCAGGATCGAGTCGTAGGCTTTGCTGATCACCGAGCGCATCTCGCCCTTGTGCTCTTCGCCTGGGCCATAGACATTGAAGTACTTGATTCCAACCAGCCCCTTCTGCTCATAAAGGTCGTGGCGCAAGGCCCACAAATCGAACATCTGCTTGGAGTAGGCATACATGTTGAGCGGCTTCAAACGCGGCGTCAATTCGAGACTGTCCGAGTAGCCCAGCGCCCCGTCGCCATAGGTCGCCGCGCTGGAGGCGTAAATGAAGCGCACGTCGTTTTGCAGCGCCCACGCGCATAGTTCGCGCGTGTAGCGGTAGTTGTTGTCCAGCAGGTACTGCGCGTTACGCTCCGTCGTCGCGCTGCAGGCGCCCAAGTGAAAAATCGTTTCGATCCCCTGCAACGTGTCATGCCGCACCGCGACGCGGAAGTCGTCGCGATCCATGAAGTCCTCGAACTTGAGTCCGACGAGATTCTTCCATTTTTCATCCTGGCCGAGGTCGTCCACGATCAGGATGTCCTCTTCCCCCAGACGGTTCAGCGCCAACACCAGGTTGCTCCCGATAAATCCCGCGCCGCCGGTGACCACAATCTTGACGCTCATGCCTGCGCCCCTTTCCCGTAAACCGCGATAATCTTTCGAATAATGTCGCTGGTGGACAGGCCCGGCACCAGCGGCGCCAACACGACCCGCCCGCCGTTCCGCTCCACAACGTCCCGGCCGCTGACATAATGCGCCCAGTCCTCGGCCTTGACCAGTACGTCCGGCAAGAGCTCCGCAATCAACGCCGCCGGCTCGTCTTCGTCGAAAATAACCACATAATCAATCATCTCAAGCGCCGCGAGCACTCGCGCCCGATCGTTTTGTCCGACAATCGGGCGTTGAATGCCTTTAATGCGCCGCACCGATGCGTCCGAGTTCAACCCGAGGATCAGCACGTCGCCCTGCGCCCGCGCGAAGCCCAGATAGGCTATGTGCCCCGCATGCACGATGTCGAAGCAGCCGTTCGTGAACACGACCTTGCGGCCGGCGGCCTGCAACCGCTGGCGCTCGACCCGCATCTGCTCGCGGCTCAAGATTTTATCCTTGGCATCACGCATCATGTTTCAATCCCAAATCGGCGCGAATGCGACATAACTTCGTGTTTTGCTTCGCGCCGATGGGTCTCCATGACTATCATTGGGCCACCACCAGCGGCACGGAAATACGGAGGAATGAATCGGTTGCCCCGCGCATCGCCGTTGCTTTTCATCGCTCACATGTTGTCCGCGATTGCCTGGCCGAACTCGCTGCACTTCAGCAGGCGCGCGCCCTCCATCAGGCGCTCAAAATCATAGGTCACGGTTTTGCGGCGGATCGTCTCTTCCATGCCTTTGACCAGCAGGTCGGCCGCCTCGGTCCAGCCCAGGTAACGGAACATCATCTCGCCGGAAAGAATGAGCGAGCCCGGATTGACCTTGTCCTGGTTGGCGTATTTCGGCGCCGTGCCGTGAGTGGCCTCGAAGCAAGCCGCGCCGGTGTCGTAGTTGATATTCGCGCCGGGCGCGATGCCGATACCGCCCACGCAGGCCGCGAGCGCGTCGGAGATATAGTCGCCGTTGAGATTGAGCGTCGCAATCACCGAGTATTCCGCGGGCCGCGTCAGAATCTGTTGCAGGAAGGCATCGGCGATGACATCCTTGACCACAATCTCAGCGCCCGATTTCGGGTTCCTGAATTTCATCCATGGCCCCTTTTCGATCAACTGCGCGCCAAACTGCTCCCGCGCGACCTGATAACCCCAGTCACGGAATGCGCCTTCGGTGAACTTCATAATGTTGCCCTTGTGAACCAGCGTCACCGACGGCCGATTCTGCTCAATGGCGTAGCGCAGCGCGGCCTTTACCAGGCGCTCCGTGCCCTCCCGCGAAACCGGCTTGATACCGATGCCGGACGTCGCGGGAAACCGGATTTTCTTCACCCCCATTTCCTGTTGCAAAAAAGCAATGACCCTCTTCGCTTCGGGCGTGCCGGCCGCCCACTCGATGCCGGCATAGATATCCTCGGAGTTCTCGCGGAAAATGACCATGTCGGTAAGTTCCGGGTGCTTCACCGGCGAAGGCACGCCCTCGAACCAGCGGACCGGTCGCAGGCACACATACAGGTCCAATTCCTGCCGCAACGCCACATTCAGGCTGCGGATCCCACCGCCAACCGGCGTGGTAAGCGGGCCCTTGATAGAGACGAGAAACTCCCGGCAAGCCGTCAGGGTCTCCGGCGGCAACCACACAGGCTGGCCATAAACCGCATTGGCCTTCTCTCCAGCGTAGATTTCCATCCACTCAATACCGCGCCGCCCGCCGTAAGCCTTCGCGACTGCCGCATTCCAGGCAATCATGGCCGCGCGCGTGATATCGGCGCCCGTGCCGTCGCCCTCAATGTACGGGATGATCGGCCGATCGGGAACCCGCAGGCAGCCATCCGGACCCATTGTGATTCTGGCGCCCGCGGCGGGCACCTTGATCTTGTCGTAGCTCATATTCGTCCTTTGGTTTGGCGAGGTTGATCTTGTAGCAGATCGCCGGCGCCGCGTAAATGGCGCACAGCCTAAAGATACGAAAATCGCGCCCGGCGGTCGCGCCCTCCCTTCAAGGCCGGCGGTCTTCCCGGCAAAGTAAGTTGTTCACGGGTTCAACGGCCAGTCCAGATACTGCGTCCGGTAGCCGATCCGGCCATCGTCATATTCGTAAATGCGGTAGACGCTCTGCCGGTTCCACTCGGTCGAGACGGCGCCGCAGACAAACAGCGGCACACGATCCAGCCAGTGCAACTCGTCGCGGTGAAAATGCCCCGTGATCACGCCCTTGACGTTGGCGGAACGCAGTTGCGCGATCCATTCGCGCCGCACGTCGGCCGCCCACCCCGGATGCATCCGGTTGTTGTAAAAGTCATCCGCCTCCGGCGCATGATGGAAGACCACGACCGGTTTTGTCCCCGCGTCACGCAGCGCAGCCGCCAGCCACTCCAGGGGCGCGTAGCCGGGAACCGTCACTTCCCGGCGCAGCGGTTCGGTGTAGAGCAATAGAAAAACAACGCCGTGATATTCGGCCCGCCCGCAAATCGCGCCGGCGACATTGGTATAAGCCGCATAGGTGGAATCAAAACGGCTGCGCACAATGTCGTGATTGCCGGGCAACCAGTGAACCGGCGCCCGCAACCGGCGCAGAATCGCCAGGGCTTCGGCCAGACTGTGGCCGTCATCCGTCCGCTCGCTGGTGATATCTCCGGTATGCACCACGCACTCGATCGGCAGCGGCAGGGCGTTGATCTGCCGCACGACCTCGGCCAACCGGTTGGAATGATCGCGGTCGCCGAAGTGGGTGTCCGTGATTTGAACAAAATAGAAATGGTTGCTCGCGGCGGCGACCCCGGCCGGCAGAACCCATAATATAAGCGCCGAAATAGCCAACACCGCCAACCGGCCGCGATAATACGGCAACTTTTTTTTCATCGCTCAGCCTCCAGCCCCATCCCAGGCAACACCCGTTCAATTGCCGCCGCCCGCCAGACACCCGCAGTCCCCACAGCGCGCGGCTCGACGGCGCGCAGAATATCGCCGCGCGCCAGGGCGCGCAACCGCGCAACCCTTGCACGATCCAGGTTTCGTTCCAACACTTCGTAGGTCCGCAGTTCCCCGTCCGCCGCGCAGCCGCGCATGAAGCGGCGTCCGCGCGCGCGCAATAATGGGCTAACCATCCGAAAGCGATCCGCGCCGCCGCGGCGAGTTCCAGCCGGATGCGCCAGGATCAAGAAGCTGTGCTTGAGATCGGCCAGCGTGCGTTGCATTTTGCGGTTCAAATAAGCCAGTGTCGCGGGGACGCGCCAGGGGCGGACATCGTGGCAGTATTCCCCGCCCTGTCGCTGCAAGGGACAGGGCCGCGCATGCAGGCATGGTCCCGCGATCCGCCAGCGGCCGGCGGCGGCCACGGCGTCCCGCAACCGCTCCAAGCGCCCGCTGGATTCATGGCCCGCCGGCTCAATAAGGATCAACGCGCCCGCCGGCGCCACACCCGCCATCCAGCCGTCCAGAATTTCCAACCAGCCGGCATCGTCATCTGTCCTGGAGACCTCGTTGAGCACAAACGATACCAGGATCAAATCGCAGGGCGGGTCCGGCTGCATGGCGGACCGCAAGTCGCCGGGCGCGGCGTCCAGCGTCACGGTCGGCCATAGCGCGCGGACTTCGGCAAACACGCGCTGCAGCATCGCGAGACTGCGCGGCGCGATGTCGCGCGCCCGCACCTCCACGGCGCGTCCCGGCCAGATTTGGGAAAAACTTTGCGCCACCGCGCAGGCGGATGCCCCCAGACCGCAACCCCAATCCAACACCCGTAAAGGACGCGCGGCCGCGGAACAGTCAGCGACGGCCAGCCATTCAGCCAGTACCCACTGCGCGCGCACAAAGTTTTGCGGGAACAAATACAGACCATAGGCCAGCAGCAACTCCGGATCGCCGGCGTATCCGCCGAATCCGGGTCCACGCTTAACAGTCAGGTGGTCGCTTAAGCGCACGACGTCGTCGCGGAGCGCATCCAGCACCTCCGGGATCGCCTGGCGCCCCGTATGGCGCCGGGCTTCATCCAGCCACCATTGTTCCAATTCAATGGGATATGCAGGCGTTAGCATGGCGCATCCAGCAAGAGATGTAGCCGCCCCCGCGCCGCTTGCCAAACGCCAAAGTTAAGGAACGGCCTTTTTGCCCGCGTTGAGCCTGAAACCAGATCCCCCGCTCCGGCATCCCCGTTTGCTGCGATTGCGGCGAATCCAGTGGCGCCGCGGCACATCCAACTTCCCGCGCTCATACTCGGACCTTGAACTTTGAACTTTGAACCCCAAACCTCGAACCTGCTATAGTCCACGGCATGAATTCACCCGCACCTGACTATGTCGAACTGATTCGCGCAGCCGTCTGTGACGAACGCGGCTTTCAGCGCCTGATCCTGACCGGTCCGGCCCGCGCCCGCGAGATACCCTGGGACAAGATCATTGTCCGGCCCGTCCGCCTGCGCGGGACGCGCCACTACCAGGTGGTGTGTTCAGACGCCAAGAAAAGCCACGCGAAAAACGTGGCGCCCGCGGCGATCAGCGCCGAGATCGGCAAAATCCTGGGGGTCGGCTTTACGCGCATCCATCTGCAGTCCGCCGCCGGCGATATCCATGTCCGCGTCACCCGCAAAGGCCACGCCCTCGTCACGCGCGGCGCGCCCTCACGACCGGACGGCGCGCCCGCCCTCGCGCACGACCACGCCCGGCAACATGTGTTCAACACACCGGATTCGGATGTCTTTCTGCGCGCGGTCGGGATCAAGAACGAGGTCGGCGAAGTTCGACCCTCGATGCAGGCGAAATTCCGCCAGATCAACCATTTCATCACTTTGCTCGAACCGCTGCTGCCCGCGCCCGACCCCGCCGCCGGACCGGTGACCATACTGGACTGCGGATGCGGCAGCGCGCATCTGACCTTTGCGCTGTATCATTTCCTGGCGCATATCCGCCGGACACCCGCGCGGGTGACCGGCATTGATAAAAACGGCGAGGTCGTCGAAAAATGCCTGCGCCTGCGGGATGAACTGGGTTGGCCGGACCTGGACTTCCAAGCCGTGGAAATCGCCCGCTACGAGCCGGCCGCGCCCCCCGATTTCGTGCTCAGCCTGCACGCCTGCGACACGGCGACCGATGAGGCCTTGGCGCGCGGCGTGGCGTGGGCCAGCCGCGGCCTGGTCGCCGCCCCCTGCTGCCAGCATGAACTGCACCGGCAGCTCCAGCATCCGGCCTTCGCCGCCGCGCTGCGCCACGGCATCCTGCGCGAGCGATTGGCGGATATCACGACCGACGCCCTGCGCGCGGCGGCGCTGCGGATCATGGGCTATACGGCTGAAGTGGTGGAGTTTGTCGCGCCCGAGTTCACCGGCAAAAACCTGATGATCCGCGCGGCGCGCCAGGACGGTTCGCCGGCGGCCGACGCCGGCGCTGAATACCTGGCGCTCAAGGCCTTCTGGGGTGTGGAGCCGGCCATCGAGCGTCTGCTGGGCGCGGAATTCAAACAGCGGTTGAATTAACGACGACCCGAAGCGGCCCCAGTGCGATTGGAGAAAATTCATCAACGAGGCGCCATCATGCATCCAACGATCAATCGCCCATTGCCCAACGCAATTCGCCTGTGGCGGTTCAAACTGCCCGCGCTCCTGACGTTGGCCGGCCTCTGCGCCGCCTGCGCTATTCGCCGCGAAACCCCGGCGCCACCGGCCGGCCGCGAGGGGCCGGCCGGCGCGGGCGGAGCCGTCAGCGATCGCGAATTGATGCAGCGTTTTCTCGCCGGCAAACCACTGCCGACGCCCGCATTCACGCTGGCCGATCCCGGCCGGGACGAGCCCATTGACTACGCGAAATATGGCCGGTTCCATGGCGTGGGGACTGACCAGTATGAGTATGAGATTACCGATGTCGCGGGACTGCAACGCGCGGTCGGCGAGGGGATCTTCCCCAACGAGGACGGCGTCATTGACGATCCGGCCTATACGCGCCTGCATAGCGCAGACCGGCTGGACGCCAATCATTGGGATGCGTTGAGCAGCAGCAATCTGCAGGCGGCCTTCATGATCTGGGCGCAATGCCACGAGGAACCCGGGGTGAAGGCCTTCTTCACCGCCAGCATCCTCGAGCGCGCGGGCCTGATTATGCATGCGCTCAAGGGCTATCGCGCGGTCATGATCCATTTCCCTCGCTCCGTCTGCTGGTCGGCCGACAGCACATTTGTCTGGTATGTCGCTCCGGCCGCGCTGGGCAACATTCAGCGGCTGTGCCGCGAATACCCGCAACTCGGCCTGCGGCTGGAGGGCGCCAAGCTTAGCGTTCGCAACGGCCACGACACGGACCTGGATAACGACCAGGTCAGCGTCACGCCTGGCCGCTTCGTGAAGCAGGCGCCCACGGATCGGTTGGCCCGCTTGCCGCGCCTGGACGCCATGCCGTATGCCCAGCGGCGCGGCACGGGCCGGGTCCAGGTTGTCCAATACACCAACGGCCACTGGCAACTGCGGGTGAACGGCCGGCCGTTCACCGTGCGGGGAGTCAGTTACGGGCCGACTGAAGTCGGATTCGGCCCCAACAATGACCCCGAATTCGGCCACCGCTGGCAGTTCACCGACAAGAACACCAATGGCCTCGCGGATGCCCCCTACGAAGCCTGGGTGGACGCCGATCACAACGGCATCCGCGGCGTAAACGAGATCGCGCGCGGCGATTTCGCGCTCTTGCGCGACATGGGCTGCAACGCGATCCGCTGGTACATCCCCAATGGCGCGTCCAACACCTATGATCCGCTGAAGGTTAACAAGACGCTGTTGCGCGACTTGGTGAACCGCTACGGAATTTACGTCATCGCCGGCGATTTCCTGGGCGCCTACACCGTCGGCTCCGGCGCGGACTGGTCGCGGGGCACGGACTACACCGACCCGGCTCAACGCGCCCGCATGAAAGAAATCGTCCGGCAGAAGGTGTTGGATCTGCGCGGCGAGCCATGGCTGCTGATGTGGCTGCTGGGCAACGAAAACAACATGAGCGGCGGCTACAACGGCGTCAACGCCACCCGCACCAACGCGGGGTCGCACCCGGAAGACTGGGCGCGCTTTGTCAACGAGGTCGCGGAGATGATCCACGAACTCGACCCGGACCATCCGGTCGCCATCGGCAACCAGGAAACCGGACTGGCGGAGGTGTATAACCGATGCGCGCCGGCAATAGATGTTTTCGGGGTCAATGCGTACCGCGGCGCGGGCGGCTTCGGCGGGCTTTGGAGCGAGGTACGCGAGCAATTCGACCGCCCGGTGTTGATCACCGAATACGGGACGCCGGCCTGCACCGCCGAGAAGGGACTCGACGAGGCAGCGCAAGCGGCTTATCATGAGGGGTGTCTGCGGGATATCACGCTCAATCTCGCCGGCGGCGATGGCGAAGGCAACTGCATCGGCGGCATCATTTTTGCCTACACCGATGAATGGTGGAAGGCCAACGATAACCCGGCCACGCAGGCCACCCCAAAAGCCGGCCACGGCGCCGGACACGAGGAATGGTTCGGCATCACCAGCCAAGGCTCCGGCAAAGACAGCCCATTCGAACGAACACTGCGCCCCGCTTATGATATGTACCGCCAGGCGTGGATGAAAGCGAGCGACCGGTAGACGAAGCGCGGTAAACGGAAGTAGTAATCACTGATTACGGTCAACTGCTCCACAATTACCGCTCACGGTCCCGCCTCCTTCTTCTCGCCCCAGGACAAAATGGCCATTGCTTCTTCGCGGCTGTGCACGATGGGGATGAGCGCATCCATATTCGCCGCCTTCAGGCCCAATTCGGCCATCTTCTGCGGGTTCAGGAGGATCAGTTTCAGATTGTCCCGATGAAGGGCTTTCGCGGCGCTCAAGAGCATCCGCATACCCATGGACGAAAGAAAACTCACTCCCGCCAGGTCCACCAGCACGTGGGTGCGCGCGCCCAACACATGACTTTGGAATTGCATCTCGCTATCCCGCACCGCCTGCGTGTCCAGTTTGCCCGCAATGGCAATCTGCACCCAGCGTTCATTCTTTTCCACCGGATTGATTTCCATGAGCTGTATCTCCTCGCCTTGGCGCAATAGCCGCACTGATCAGTATCTTCCAGTTTTCTCCCGGCTGACCACTGATTACTGATTACCCTTATCATCCAGCGCCGTCATTACCCGTTCGATTTCTCTGAACAACGCCTGACTGCTGACCGGTTTGGTGACGTATCCATCCATGCCGGCTTGCCGGCATTTCTCAGCATCACCCTTCATGGCGTAAGCGGTCAGCGCAATAATGGGAATATGCCCGCCGCTTTCACGCTCAGCCGCGCGGACGCGCCGGGTGGCATCCCAACCACTCAACTCCGGCATCCGCACATCCATCAATACCAGGTCGAACCGGCCCCCCAAGATGGCTTTGACACCGCTGGGGCCATCCTCCGCTACGGTTATTTGATATCCACGCTCCTGCAAATAAATCCGCACCAGTTGCTGGCTGATAGGATCGTCGTCCACCAAAAGCACCTTCAACGAACGCGGCCCGAACGGTTCAGACCGCCCATGCGGAACATCCGGTTTTTGATCCGACTGATTCATCATGCCGGATCTCATTATGACAGCGGCCGGCTGGCGGCACAAGCCCAGGTTAAGGCATGACATGCCGGGAGGCCCAGCGGGCGCCGGGCGGCAATAAGGGACAGGATGGCGGCACAAGCGGGCAAGATGCCCGCGCTCCGTGGAATGCCTTGGTTTTCTTTATGGCAGGCGGGCCCGCAGGCGATAGAAGCCGGTTTCGGAGTCGGCCGCATTGGTCAAGGTCAACCAGGCGCCGTTGCCGGGATGGTTGGAGGCCACGACCAGCCAGACCGCCGCGGTCAGCGTCGGCTTGTATTGCAAATCATATAGACGGTGGCCGGCCGAGGCGAAGGACAGGCAATCCGCCATGTTGCTGGTGGCCGGCGTCAGGCTCAACCAAAGGCAGGATTGCCCGTTGGTCGGATCAGTCGCCGCGCGGTATTCGCCCAGATTGCACAAGCCATCGCCATCAAGGTCAACGCCGGAGTCATTGGCATAGACATTCAATCCGTAGCGTTGCTCCCACAAATCGGGCATGCCATCGGCGTCGGCATCCGGACCCGACACCACGAGGGTCAACTCGTTCGTGCCCTCGCCAACGGGCAAGGCTACCTGCGCCACAAGCGCGGTGACCACGGATGAAGTGATCGCCAGGGTGTAAACCCCGTGGAATCCGCGGAAGGTCAACGTGCCGGCGGCGTCAGCCGCGCGGTTGGTGCGCGTGGTCCACGCGCGCATGAGGCTCTCGTACTGGCGACCGGCGGCGTTGGTGGTCCAGTCACCATTAACCAGGGCGGCATTCGCGCCGCGCCAGTGATTGCTGGCCCAGAACCCCCACATCAGGATCCCCCCGACGGCGGGGTGGCTGAACGCCGTTTTGTAAAATGTCTTCAACAAGCGCGCGCGCTCATTCTCGTCCGGCGCGGAGATGTCAAACTCCGTGCACCAGACCGGCAGGCCCACTTCACCGAGGGTGTTCAGCCGCGCCAGCACGAGGTATGGATTAAGCTCCCACATGTGACACTGCGCGCCGATGCCGCCCACTGGCGCGCCGGCGGCGCGCAAGCCCTGGATATGGGCGACATATTGGTCCGTATCCGAGAAGGACACCACGCCGTAGTCATTGACGAAAAGCCGCGCGTCCGGGTCCAGTTCAGCCGCGCGCTGAAACATCCACGGGCGGATGATTCCACCCAGATAATTGGAATAAAAGGCGCCATGCAGCATCTCATTGTTCACATCCCAGTGCTCAAAGCGCCCGCGATAACGCGGCACGACGCTGTCCAACCGATTGGACACCGCCGCGCGCAACTCCGCCGGCGCGTTGGTAAGCTCGCGCACCCATTCCTGAACATGACTCTCCACTTCCCAGAAAATGCAGTGGCCGCGCATGCGAATGTTGTTGGAAACACAGTAGTTCGCCATGGCATCCGCATTGTCATAGTCCAACATGCCTGTTTCGGGTTCATTCTGGCTCCACTTGGTCTCATTCTCAAACACCGCCCATTCAAAGTGTCGGGCGAAGAAATCAGCATAACGCGGCGTGGACCGCACCCATTGGCTAAGCGCGGAGCCGAAGGCGAAGTCATGCCGTGTCTGCGTGATCGCGACGGCGGCATTGGTGAGCGGACGGCCAAGGGCGTCGAGCAGCCGGATACGCATATCGCGCTTGCGCAGGAGTTCGATGCGCGCGTCGGCCTCGGCTTCCCATTCCCCGCTGCCGATCAGCACTGCGTCGTCCGCATAGAAATTGACCCCGGGCGGCGGCCCTTCGATGTACATGTTCAGTTCGGAAAGCGTGCCGGTATACTGCAACGTGTAAGCGCCAACCAGTTCAGTCCAGCCGCTGTTACCGGCCCAGACATTGGTGGTCAGGTGCGTATATTCCGCCTGGCCATTGGCCACTTTTTTGATGGTGAGCGTTACGGGCGCAGCCGAGGTGTTGGCGATCCGGACCCAGACGCGGTTGGTGTAACTCATGCCGTTGGCCATGATGTTGCGCATGTCGTGGACCGGGCCCTGCCAATAAGCGGTGCGGCCGGTGACGTAACCGGCGTGCGCGCCGCCGTGAACCTGCGCAGTGGATGTGGTCAACACACAGGGGCTGTAGGCATACCAGGCGGTTGTGCCGTCTTCAAAGCCCCCGTTGTTGAGCAGGTTGTCCGCCGGCATCGGCGGCGTGCCATGGGAAAGAATCCACATTCGGTCCACATACAACGTATCTTTCGAACGTTTACTATTTCTCCGATCCGTATCCAGCACGCGGACGAAGATTGTGCCGGCGGGCGCGCCGACCAGGGTGACGCTCTGGGTGGTTTTGGCATCGGTGGCAATCGTCAGTAAATCGTTGTATGTCGTGCCGTCGGCCGACCACGCGAAAATAAAGTTATCACCATCGCTGTTATTCGGGCGGCAGGCGACGACGTTGAAAATAACGGTCGTGCCCCCGGAAACATCGAAACGCCATTTATGCTCCAAATAACTGTAGCGCGAATTGGTGATTTCCGTCAGCGCCTCGCACCCATCATCGTTGGCATACGTGTCGGCATACGTGCCGGCCACCGTACCGGCGAAAAACAAATCCTCCTGAGCATAGTTGGTCGCCACCTGCGCGGACGCCACTTGGCCCCACAGCATCCCCGCCAGCAGGATTCCCAACCCTTTGTCGGTAGCGCTCCCGATTTTTGACCAATTCATCTCTGCTCCTGGTTATGTACTGGATTTGGACATATTGTTACGCATATCATGCAAATCTGTTAAGGGCTTTTTTGAACTTTGAACCTCGTGCCTTGAGCCCTAGACTTGGCCCATGCGCATGGTTCCGCGAAGCACGGCCCTTAAAATCATATACTGGAACGTCGTGGTGGCGGTCCTGCTGGTCGGCATGGCCGGGATCGCCGCATTTCACCGCATCCATCGTTTCGACAAGCTGATCGTGGCGGCCGGGCGGCAATACGGGGTGGACCCGCGCCTGGTTTCCGCGCTGATCTGGCGCGAAAGCCGGTTTCGGGAACATTGCGTCGGCGCGCGCGGGGAAATCGGCCTGATGCAGGTGACGGAGACCGCGGCGCGCGAATGGGCGCGCGCCACCGGCGTGACCGACTTCGAGCGCGCACATCTGTTCGACCCCGGCGTCAATATCCGGGCGGGCACATGGTATCTTGCCCGCGCGATCCAGCGCTGGTCCAACCGGCGGGATCCCCTGCCCTTCGCGCTGGCCGAATACAACGCCGGCCGCTCGAATGCCCAGCGTTGGGCGCTCCTCTGCGGCACGGATGACCGCGCGTTCATCGAACGTATTACCTATCCGACAACCCGGCAATACGTGCAGGACATTCTGAAACGTTATCGCAACAAGATGTAAAGCTGGACAGGAACGCGGGCAGCGCCCGGCGGCCAGCGCTAAAACCGCTCACGCCTCCTTGAACTGGAGGTTGTAGAGATACTGGTACACGCCGCCTTGGGCCAGCAGTTCCGTGTGCGCCCCGCGCTCGACGATTCGGCCCTTGTCCAGGACCAGGATCAGGTCGGCGTGGACGATCGTCGAGAGCCGATGCGCGATCACGAAAACCGTCCGATGTTCCATCAGCTCGTCCAACGCCGCCTGGACCTGTCGCTCAGACTCCGTGTCCAGCGCGCTGGTGGCTTCGTCCAGGATCAGCACGGGCGGATTGCGCAGTATTGCGCGCGCGATCGCCAGGCGCTGGCACTCGCCGCCGGACAAACGCAGGCCACGTTCCCCAATGATAGTCTCGTACCCTTCCGGCATGGCCATGATAAACTCGTGCGCATGCGCCCGCCGGGCGGCATCCTCGATCGCCTGGCGTGAGCTGCCCTCCAAGCCATAGGCGATATTATTGGCCACTGTGTCGTTGAACAGGATCGTCTCCTGGGTGACAATACCGATCTGGCGCCGAAGCGAGGCCAGGGTCAATCCGCGGACATCGCAGCCGTTGAAGAGGATGGCGCCCGCCCGCACATCGTAAAAACGCGGCAACAGGCTCACCAATGTCGTCTTGCCGGACCCCGAACTGCCGACCAGCGCCACGCACTGGCCCGCGCTCACGATGAAGTTGAGATCCGACAACACCGGCTCCGCGCCATACGCAAATGTGACGCCACGATATTCGATTTCACGCACGGGGCCCTCAAACACGACCGCGCCCGGCTGGTCGCTGACGGTGATCGGCATGTCCAGCAGTTCAAAGATGCGATCGGCCGCCCCCGAACTCTGCTGGATCGCCAGATGCACCCGGCTGAGTTTCTTAACGGGCTGATACATCAAGACCAGCGCCGCGGCGAAAGTCACAAACTGGTCAAAGGTCATCCCGATCCAGCGGACATACACCAACGCCAGCGCGAGCCCGACAAACGAGATAAAGACCACCAGCGGGTCAATTGCCGCGTTGGCGCGCACCACCTTCATGACGCGGGAAAAGACCGCCTGCGCCTGCTGGTCAAACCGTTGCGATTCGCGCCCCTCCATGCCGAACGCCTTGACGATCCGCGCGCCCATGATCGTCTCCTGCATGATGGAGACCATGTCGGCCAATTTCTGCTGGCTCTCGCGCGCGAAGCGGCGAACGCGGCGGCCGAAGATGGCCACCGGAATAATGCAGATCGGAAACAGCAACAGACTGGCGCCCGCCATCATGGCGTTCAACCAGAACAGGTAGGCGATGGCGCCGATCAGGACAAACGGCTCGCGCACCATTTCGCCGATGACATTGGAAACGCCGCGCTCAACCTGCATCGTGTCGTTGGTCGTCCGCGAGATCAATTCGCCGGTGCGGCTCTGCGAGAAGAACAGCAACGGCAGTTCATGGATATGCGCGAACATGCGCTTGCGCAGGTCCATGACCACGCGGTTACCGACCCAGTTCATGAAATAAATGCTGAAATACCCGCCCAGGCCCCAGAGCAGGGCGAAGACCGGCAGCAAAGCCGCTGCCGCAATCACGACCGGCCAAGGCAGCCGGTTCGGATCGAAAATCGCCGCCAGGGTATGCTGCAGCGAGAACAACATCCCGGGGACGGAGCAGCCATAGATCATGGCGAAGCAAATGCCCATCGCCAGCCGCGGCCAATAAGGCCTGACAAACTGCAGCAACCGGCGGTAAATCCGCCACTCCTGGCGGAAATCCAGTTGGGGCCGCGGCAACGATTTGTTTTCAGCCATCAGACCCATGCGCTCTCACACCCCTTCCGCCGCGAGATACCGTTCCGCCTCAAGCGCCGCCATGCAGCCGGAGCCGGCGGCTGTGACGGCCTGACGATAATGCGCGTCCTGAACATCGCCGGCGGCGAACACCCCCGCTACGTTGGTGCGCGTGTTTTGGGCGACAATATACCCCTTGGCATCCAGTTCCAACTGGCCCTTGAACGGGTCGGTGTTCGGTTGGTGGCCGATCGCCGCGAACATCGCGCGCACCGCCAGTTCGCTGGTGGCGCCGGTCTTGACGTTCTTCAAACGCAGGCCGGTCACCTCATTGCGAGTCGCGTCCAGCACTTCCGTGACCACGGAGTTCCAGACCACCTCGATTTTAGCATTGGCGCGCACCCGCTCCCCCATGATCCGGGAGGCGCGAAACTCGTCGCGCCGGTGAATCAAATAGACCCGCGACGCGAACCGCGTCAGGAACAGCGCCTCCTCCATCGCCGAGTCGCCACCGCCCACGACGGCCACCGGCACATTCCGATAAAAAGCGCCATCGCAAGTGGCACAACCGGAGACCCCGCGCCCAATCAGTTTCTGTTCGGATTCCAGCCCCAGGTAGCGGGCCGACGCACCGGTGGCGACAATCACCGTCCGGGCCGAGAGCGTCTCGCCACTATCGAGCCGAACCTGGAGCGGCCGGCCGGAGAAATCCGCCGCGGCAACCAACCCCGCCATGAAGCGCGCGCCGAAGCGCTCCGCCTGTTGCCGCATTTGCGTCACCAACAGGGTCCCGTCAATGCCCTCCGGAAATCCGGGGAAATTCTCGACCTCCGTCGTGGTCGTCAACTGCCCCCCCGGCTGCAGGCCATCCACCACCAAGGGCGCCAGCCCGGCGCGCGCGGTGTAAAGCGCGGCGGTCAGCCCGGCCGGACCGGTGCCCAAGATCAAGACCTTCTCCATTACATGTTCCTCCGTTTCGCGCGACAGTCATACCGGGTTGGGCATAGGATGTAAATGCCGAAGGCGGCGCCGGTGCGCTTCCCGTGGATTTGCGGTTGCATGTTTTTTAGGGGCGGGTCTATGCTGACATCATTGATGGGTTTGTCCCGGCGGGACGGAAAGGCGGTGGTGGCGATGCCTGAAAAAGACATGCTGAAGCGGCTTTGGGAAAAGCAGACCGAATTGAACCTGCGCATCGGCGTGGATTGCGCGCAGATGAGCGAGGAAGACCAGCAGAAATGGATTCT
The DNA here is from genome assembly GCA_964570325.1 of uncultured Verrucomicrobiota bacterium. Lineage (GTDB taxonomy): Bacteria > Verrucomicrobiota > Kiritimatiellia > CAIQIC01 > CAZMXS01 > CAZMXS01. The sequence goes on from CAZMXS010000002.1 coordinate 58,483, forward strand.
CAACTACTGCCGGGCCATGTCGCAGGAGATCGCCGAACTCACCGACAGCGTCCCTTGGAAATGGTGGGCGCGCTACCAGAAGTTCGACCGGCAGAATGCCCGGGTTGAAGTGGTGGATTTATTTCATTTCCTGATCTCGTTGGCACAGGTGCTCGGTATGAGCGCCGAGGATGTGTTTGACACCTATCTGCAAAAACACAAAGTCAACCTCCAACGACAGGATACGGGCTATCAGGTAAAGGACGAGTCCGATAACCGGCAGATTGGCGCCGGCAATTAGGACGCGACGGCAAGCGGAAAGGGCTATGAGACTGGCGGATAAAGTCACCGGGTTGCTGGTCATCGTGCTGGCGATTTCGATCGCCCTGAACTTTGCCGTTTTCCGCATTGTTATCTTCCGCGGCTTCATTCAGATGGAGGATGAGCGCGCCGTCCAGGACATGGACCGCTGCCGCGAGGCGCTCAAGCGCGAGATTGATGGCGTCCGCATGCTGGCCATTGACTGGGCGCAGTGGGACGACAGCTATCGTTTCGTCGCGGACGGCAACCCCGAGTATACCGAGGCCAACCTGCTGCTTAAGTCGTTCAAAGATAACAGTCTTTCATTGATCGCCTATTACACGATCTCCAACACGCTGGTCTGGGGCCAATGCTACGACCTCGACACCGGAGAAGAAATCCACCTGCGGGAGTTTGCCGGCACCACGCTGCCTGATCATAGCGCGCTGGTCTCTTATCCGCAAACCCAGCCGGCGGTCGCGGGCATCCTGATGACCGACCGCGGACCAATGCTCGTCGCTTCGGCGACCATCCTGACCTCGGAGGGCCTGGGGCCGCCGCGCGGCCACCTGATCATGGGCCGTTTCCTTGATGCCGCTCTCGTCAAGGCGTTGGGTGAACGGGTCAATCTGGCGTTGGATATCTTCCCGATCCCGGGGGGCAAAGTGCCGGATTCCGTGCGCGGGATTGTGGCCCAATTGCCGGCCGCGGGCGCGGCGCACATCGAGAAGAAGGACGCGCGTCGCCTGCTTGTGTACGCGATTATCACCGACATTAACAACGCGCCCGCGATCCTGCTGCGCACCACGGTAGTGCGGGAAATCAACGCGCGCGCGCGCGCCACCCAGCACTATGTCTCCATTGCACTGCTGGTCGCCGGCCTGCTGATCCTCGTGGTTATCATCCGCCTGATGCGGGTGCTGGTAGTCGGCCCCATCAGTTGGCTGACCCAGACGGTGCTGGCCGTGCGCGAAAGCGCGCGAACCGGGCTGGGTATTCACCGCAAGATCGCCCTGCGCCGCAATGACGAAATTGGCGTGCTGTCGCGCGAGTTCGAGAATACCATCCAGGAATGGGATGCCGCGCGCACCCGGGCGGAACAGGCCAGCCAGGCCAAGTCCGACTTCCTGACCTTTATTTCACACGAACTGCGTACGCCCCTCAACGGCATCATGGGTTTGGCTGAACTCATCGCCAATGCCAAGTCGCTCGAAAGCAACCGCGAACGCGCGCGCACGATCATTGACGAATCCGAATCGCTGGTCAATCTGATCAACGAGTTGCTCGACACGGCGCGGATCGAGGCCGGCAAGCTGGAATTGGAAAGCGTGCCGTTCGATCCCGCCGCCTTGGTCGAGAAGATCGTGTCGGTAATGTCGGTGCGGGCCCTGAAAAAGGGGTTGGGGTTCGACGTGCGGCTCGACCCCAAGCTGCCGGCCGAACTGATCGGCGACCCCGGCCGTATCCGCCAAGTCATCGTCAATCTCGCCGGCAACTCGCTCAAGTTCACCGAACAGGGCTCGGTTTCATTGGGAATCAGCGTGTTGGAGGATCTCGGCCAGCGCGTCAAACTCCGCTTTGAGGTGGTGGACACCGGTATCGGCATTCCCCGGGAGAAACAAGAGGCGATTTTTGAGCGGTTCGTCCAGGCCGACCGCAACATTGCCGTACGCTACGGCGGCACCGGCCTGGGCATGAGCATCTCGCGCGACTTGGTCCGGCTGATGGGCGGGGAAATCGGGGTGGACAGCGAAGTTGGGCGCGGCAGCACGTTCTGGTTCCAGCTTGTCCTGCGCAAGGGAACCGGCACGCGGCACGGCGAGGAGCCTGGCGCCGCCAATCAGCCGGCGCCCTATGAGACCGGCCGGACCGGCCACATCCTGCTGGTGGACGATTATGCGACCAATCGCGAAGTCGCCATGAGCCACCTCTTCGCCGCCGGCTACACAATTGAAACGGCCGAAAACGGTCTGGAAGCCATTGCCGCGGCGGAACGACACCGTTTCGACCTGATCCTGATGGATGTCGAAATGCCCGAGATGAACGGTTGCGAAGCAACCCGTCGGATTCGGGCCGGCAATTCACCTAATCGGCAAACCCCCATCCTGGCCATGACCGCTTATGTTTCCGGAGTGACGCGTGAGGAGTGCCTAGCTGCCGGAATGAACGGCGTAATCACCAAGCCGATTCGCCGCAAGGCCCTGCTGGCCGAAGTGGACCGCCGGATTCGCCGCGCACGCGGCGAGGCATCGGCCGGAGAAACCCAGACGGGCGCCCGGCCGGCGGCAACCGGCGCCGCGCAACAGGCCGAACCCATCCAGTGGGACCAGGCCGTCGCGGAATTTCTCGGCGATGAAAAGGAAGTAGAACGTCTGCTGCGCTCGTTCCTCGACGCCGGGGCTGAACAACTGGTACGTATGAAGGAAGCCATGAACAAAGGCCATTTCGCGCAACTGGCGCGCGAGGCGCATTCGATCAAGGGCGCCGCCACGAATTTGACAGCGGCGCCGTTGGCGGACGCCGCCGCCGCCCTTGAAAAGGTGGCCCGCGCGGGCAGCGGCTCGGAATGCCCGGCCGCGTTCGACAAAATGGTCGTGGAATTCGACCGGCTGCGCCGTCATGTTCAGACGCGGGTGCCGCCGGGCGAGAAGGACTGGCTGCAATGAGAATGCTGGTAGTGGATGATGAACCCGTCAGCCGCCGCAAACTGCAGTTATTGCTCGAACAGTACGGCACATGCGAGACCGCCGACAGCGGCGAGCGCGCGCTGGAATTGATTTGCCAGGCCCACGCGCAGACCGAGCCTTACGCCTTAATCACAATGGATATCGAGCTGCCCGGCATACAAGGCCCCGAGGTCGTCGCGCGCATCCGGCAATGGGAGCGCGAAAACGCGGTTGGCGCCCCAGCCCGGATCGTGATGGTCACAGTCATGGCGGACGTGCCAACCGTCATGGCCGCCCTGAAAACCGGCTGCGACCGTTACCTGCTGAAGCCCTTCACCCCCGACAAGATCCGCGAAACGCTGACCGCCCTTGGTTATGAATTGAACCCGCCGCGGCAAAAGGCCGCTGGCGGCGCCTGAATGATCAGCGCCCACTCGGAGATGGGCGCCACCGGCCCCCCCTTCCGTCGTCAACCGTGGCGGCCAAGACCATTGGGCGCTATTCAGGAAAATCCGGCATCTGTTTATGCGTTGCGCGCGCCATCCGGCCCAGTCAACGGCGGGCGTGAACCGGTCCGGTATAGCCCGGACAATACTCGGCCAGTTGCCGCGCCAGTTGGCGGCACGACATCTGGCCGGGAGCCGCCGGCCGGTCAATATAGCCATAGGTCAGGCAGGAACCCGCGCACGCCAGGCTCAATCGGCTCTGAGCGCCCAAGGCGCCCATTCCGATCAAACATACCGGGCCGCGATCCGCCAGGCGGAGTATATCAAACAGCTCGATCACGTCCGGCGGGCGATTGATGAAAGTGGCAATCTTTACGATACCGGCTCCGGCCTGGCGCCCCTGCCGCACATAGTCGGCCAACACGGCGGCCGGAGAGGTGCCCAGAAACTCATGATACGAACCCACCAGCGTTTTGCCGCGCCGGCGCGCCTCGGCGGCCAAGGGCTTGATGATCGCGCTGCGGATTTCGACGTCTATGGCGGATATATGCGGCAGCGCCCGCCGATACAAGGCTTCCCGCTCCGCCTCCGAACCAGCCCAATGTCCGCCCTCGTGGATCAGCCGAATGGTGAGCAGGACCGGGATGCCGGCGCGCTCGATCCGACGGCAGGCTCCGAGCCAGTCAGTCATCGTGGCGCCTACCTGGTCCAAGCGAATTTCCACAATATCCATGACGGGCTGCTTGAGAAATGCCAAGTCTTCGACTTCCGCCGCTGTAGTCAACGACCCAACCACGCGCGGTACACCGCCAATGACCAATTTCCCGATTCTAACCGGTTTCACCACGACCTCACGCCGCTTTTGTTTTGCCACCGCCTTGCTCATCCCCACCCCCATCATTAAGACCCGCTTGGTGTTCCGCCGTTCAACCGCCCGTCGGAACCAGGACCGTCAGCGCCCGCGGCCGAACCATCACCACAACTTCCGCCGGCGCCTCAACCACCTCGCCGTCCACCTGAATCGGCGCGGGCATGACCCGCTGCACTATCAACTCTTGGAAGCGCCGGCTCATCACCCCCGGCAATTCATTCCAAGTGCCGTCAAACAGCTTGTTCAGCGACGGCAACAACGCCGGCGCATCCTTTTGCGCCACCACCACCAGTTCCAGGAAACCATCGTCCGGGCAAGCCTGCGGCGCAATGCGAGCCCCGCCACCGTACTGGGTCAGATTGGCAACAGTAAAAACCAGCGGATCCGAGAATTCGATCTGCTCCCGGCCGTCCAGCGTGACGCGCATGGGTTGCGGCACGTATCCGATCGCCTCATACACCGCCGCGAAAACATACGGTAGAATGCCGCGCACGGGGGACATCTGAAACGTCCGGGCCAACGCGGCGTCCCATGCCATGCTGCAGGTCACAAAAAACGGCCGCCCGTTGGCCGTGCCTACATCAATCGCCCGGCGCTGGGCCTTGAACAACGCCGCGGCAGCCCGTCCCGGTTGCAGCGGGATGCCGAAATGGCGGGCGAACCCGTTGCCGCTTCCGGCCGGGATCACGCCCAAGGCCACCGGGCTGCCGACCAACGCGCTGCCGATCGTGTTGACCATGCCGTCGCCGCCGATCACCAGCACCGTATCTACGCCCTCGGCGATCGCCCGTTCCGCCTTGGCGCGCCCATCGGCCGCGTCCCGGCTGATCTGGTAAGCCAGATCCACGCCCGGCACGTCCCAGCATTCCTCCAGCACATTCTGGACAGCGCCGAACCCGCTGAGCAGCCGCGACCGGGGATTAATGAATACCCGCACTTTACGCATGGCGCATAATCAATCCGGAATGAACGCGCGAAACAATACAATTCTGCGCGCCGCGCCGTGAACGCCGCCTCTGGCATTTCATCAAAGCACCTGATATATTCACCGGCGGTTTGGGAGTCTGAATCAAATGAGCATTAAATACAAAGACTACTACGAAATTCTCGGTGTCAGCCGCACAGCGTCCGCCGATGAAATCAAAAAAGCCTACCGCAAGCTGGCGCAGAAGTATCACCCTGACCGCAACAAATCACCCGAGGCGGAGACCCGTTTCAAAGAGATCAACGAGGCGCACGAAGTGCTCAGCGACGCCGAGAAGCGAAAAAAGTACGACGCCCTTGGCGCGGGCTGGCGCTCAGGCCAGGATTTCCGTCCGCCGCCAGGCTGGGAGAACTACCAGTACGGCTTTCGCGGCGCGCCGGGCGGCGGCGCGGGCGGGTCAGCCGGCGGGTTCCGCATGGAGGATCTGGGCGGTTTCAGCGATTTCTTCGAGACGCTGTTTGGCGGCGGCTTTGCCGGCGGCGCGCGCGGGCGCCGGGCGGCGGCCACGGAGGAAGAATTTGGCGGCTTCGGCGCCGAACCGTGGACTCAACAGGGTGAGGATTTCGAGGCGGCGCTCAATGTCACCGTGGAGGATCTCTACCACCGGGCGCACAAGAAGTTTGCACTGGAAACCCCGGAGATGGACGCCCACGGCCAGGTACAATACAAGACCCGCACCTATGAACTGAACATCCCGACCGGTGCAACTGAAGGCACGCGCATCCGATTGAGCGGCCAAGGCGGCCACAGCCGGCGGGGCGGGCCGGCCGGACATCTCTACCTGCGTTTGCACATCCTGCCACACCGGCTGTTCAAGGTAGTCGGCCACGACCTGGAGGTGGACCTGCCCGTAACACCATGGGAAGCCGCGCTGGGCGCCAAGGTCAGTGTCCCGCTGGTGGATGGATCGGCCATGCTGACCCTGCCGCCGGGCACACAGAGCGGGCAACGATTCCGGCTGCGCGGCAAGGGCCTGCCGGAAAAAAGCGCGGATGGCGCGGGCGATATCTTTGTGATTGCGAAGATCGTTGTGCCCGATCACTTGAGTGCGAAAGAGCGCGAAGCCTTCGAAGCGCTGGCGAAAGTTTCGGTATTTAATCCGCGAGCCGGCCGGTTTTAAAGCGGAAACCCGCGTCACGTCGTCCGCGGCGTGAGCAACTCCGACACCCGGGCGATAGCCTCGGCCACTTTGGACGGATCCTTGCCGCCAGCCTGGGCCTTGTGCGGCTGCCCACCCCCGCCGCCCCCGGCGACCTTCGCCACCTGGCCAATCAGTTTGCCGGCATGCAAGCCGCGCTTGACCAGGTCATCGCTCACGGAAGCCACGAAACATGCCTTGCCTTCGCAGGTGCTGCCCAGCACGATCACACCGGACGGCATTTTTGCGCGGATGACATCCATCATTCCGCGCAGGCTATCCTGCGTCTGCTCGCCAACCGCCGCCGCCACCAACTTCACGCCCGCAACCTCTTGTTGTTGATCGGCCAACGTGTCGGCCGCGCCGGCGGCCGCCTTCGCCGCCTGCTGCTTCAGCTCCTTCTCCAACTTGCGGACCTGTCCCACGAGCGCGTCAATCCGCCCCTCCAATTCGGCGGGCGGCGCGCTGAAGCGCTGAGCCAGGCTATGCACCAGGTCGTGCTCACGGCGGGTCAATTCATAGGCCGGCAGGCCGCAGACGCCTTCAATACGCCGGATACCGGCCGCGACGGAGCTTTCCGAGACAATCCGGAAATGGCCGAGCTGACCGGTCTGTTTCACGTGCGTGCCGCCGCACAATTCGCGGCTGAACCCGTCAATATCAATGACGCGCACGGTGTCGCCATATTTCTCGTCGAACACCGCGATGATCCCGGATTGCGGAACATCCTTGAGCGCCATCGTGTAGGTCCGGACCGGGTGATCCTCCATGATCCACTCGTTGACGCGTTTTTCGACCGCGCGCAGCTTGTCCGCATGCACGGCCTCGAAATAATTGAAGTCAAACCGGAAATATTCGGGCGCCACCAACGAGCCGGCCTGCCGAATGGTCGGGCTGACCAATTCCCGCAACGCGCAGTTGAGCAAGTGCGTGGCCGTGTGGTGCCGAATCAGGCGCCCGCGCCGCCCGTGACCGACCAACGCCGCCGCCTTTTCTCCCTTGGCGATACGGCCCTGGGTCACTTTGCCGATGTGCAGCACGATGCCCTCGGCGGGCCGCTGGGTATCCCAGACCTCGAACTCGCCCGATGGCGTGCGAATGACGCCGGTGTCGCCCACCTGGCCGCCGGACTCCGCGTAAAAAGGCGTGCGCGCCAGCACCAACTCGCCGGCGCCACCCTCGGGCAAATCATCCGCCAGCCGCCCCTCAGCGAATACCGCCAGGATCTCGCCTTCGTCCGCCAGGGTGTCGTAACCGCTGAACTCGGATTTGATGCCGCGGTTAACCAGATCCGCAACCAGATCCATTTCTTTGTGGAAGACCGCGTCCTTGCGCGCGCCGCGGGCGCGTTCGCGCTGCTCCTCCATCAATTGCCGAAACCGTTCCTGGTCCACCACCAACTGTTGCTCGGTGGCCATCAGGATCGTCAGGTCCAGTGGAAAGCCATAGGTATCGTACAATTTGAATGCTTGGTCGCCAGGGAAGGTCGTTTCCTTGTGCTGCCGGAGATCGCGCACCACATCCTCGAACAGGCTGATGCCACGATCCAGTGTGGCGGCAAAACTCTCCTCCTCAGCCTGCAGCGCGCGCAACACCTCCGTCCGCTGTTTCTTCAACTCCGGGAAAACCGGCGCCATCAACGTCTCGAGCGTGGGGAACAGCGCGCACAGGAACGGCTCCCGGAAGCCGAGCTTGCGGCCGTAGCGGACCGCGCGGCGCAGCAACCGGCGCAACACGTAGCCGCGCCCATCGTTCGATGGCACGACGCCGTCGGCGATGGCGAATGCCAGCGTACGCAGATGGTCGGCAATCACCCGCATGGCAATCGCGTCCGCGCCGGCGTAGGGGCGGCCGGTCATCCGCCCGATCGCGTCAATCATCGGCGTGAACAGGTCCGTGTCATAGTTGGAGGTTTTGCCCTGCAGGACGGCCACGACGCGCTCCAAACCCATGCCGGTATCTACATGCTTGGCCGGCAATTCCTCGAGCTGGCCATCGCCACGCCGATTGTACTGGATGAACACCAGGTTCCAGATTTCCATAACATCGGGCGAACCGGCGTTGACCAGTTCCGGGCCGCAGCCCTTTTCAGTTCGGTCAAAGTGAATTTCCGAGCACGGCCCGCAGGGGCCGGTTTCCCCCATCTCCCAAAAATTATCCTTTTCGTCAAAACGCAGGATATGGGCCGGATTGACATCCGTCACTTCCCGCCAGATCCGCGCGGCCTCGTCGTCCTCGCGAAATACGGTGACCCAGAGCCGGTCCTTGGGCATTTTCCATACCACGGTCAACAGCTCCCACGCCCAGGCAATGGCCTCGCGCTTGTAGTAATCGCCAAACGACCAATTGCCGAGCATTTCGAAAAAGGTATGGTGATAGGTGTCCAGCCCGACCTCTTCCAAGTCGTTGTGCTTGCCGCTGACCCGAATGCATTTCTGCGTGTCCGCCACGCGCCGATACTGGCTTTCGCGCGCGCCCAGGAAAATCTCTTTGAACTGGTTCATCCCCGCGTTGGCGAACAACAATGTCGGGTCCGCGGGCAGCACCACCGGCGAACTCGGCACAATCTCGTGCTGTTTGGCGCGGAAAAAATCCAGAAACGACTGACGTATTTGGGCGGCGGTCAGCATGGCGGCAACCTCAACTGGGATTTGCGATTTTCAATTTACGATTGACAATGGCCCGCGCGGTCCCGGCCGCCGGGATTAGCGATCTCGCCGCCAATGGCGGGATCGCCCCGCACGTCTCTACCGAAATCCTTATACCGCCGGCGCTTGCGGTTTGGTGTCTTTGGCCCCGCCGGCTGCGTGATGCAACTCCCGGCTCCGGGCTTTGACCCGCTCCTCGATCTTCTGCAGCAGCTCGGTATCGTGCTTGAGATTCTCGCAGGCGGAGTCCCGCCCCTGCCCGAGCTGCTGGCCCTCAAACGATAGCCACGTGCCGCGCTTTTCCAGCAAGCCCAAATCGGTCGCGGCGTCAATAATCGCGCCAGTGCGCGAAATGCCTTCGGCGTATAGAATATCGAACTCCGCCTCGGTAAACGGCGGAGCCATCTTGTTTTTGACGACCTTGACCTTCGTCCGATTGCCGATCACCTTGCCGGCCGGATCCTTGATCGCGGCCAGGCGCCGGATATCGAGCCGGACCGAAGCGTAGAATTTCAGCGCGCGCCCCCCCGGCGTTGTCTCGGGGTTGCCGAACATCACACCAATCTTCTCGCGGATTTGGTTCGTGAAAATACAGCAGGTCTTGGACTTGTTCAGGATGCCCGTCAGCTTGCGCATCGCCTGGGACATCAGGCGCGCCTGGAGGCCGACATGCGAGTCGCCCATCTGCCCCTCAAGTTCAGCGCGCGGCGCAAGCGCGGCGACGGAGTCAATCACCACCACGTCGAGCGAATTGCTGCGGACAAGCTGGTCGGCGATGGTCAACGCCTCCTCGCCCGAGTCCGGTTGAGAGACCAGCAAGTCGTCGAGGTTGACGCCGATCTTCTTGGCATAGGCAGGATCGAGCGCATGCTCGGTATCAATGAACGCGGCCATGCCGCCGGCCCGCTGGGCATTGGCAATGATATGCAGAACGAGCGTGGTTTTCCCGGACGATTCAGGACCAAAAATCTCGATGATGCGGCCACGCGGCACGCCGCCGATACCGAGCGCGTTGTCCAACGTCAACGCGCCGGTTGGAATGCAGGGAACGCTGACCATGGCCTCCTCGGAGCCCAGCCGCATGATCGCGCCATCGCCGAACTCCTTTTGAATCTGGGCCAGAACCGCGCTCAACGCGGCCGGCAGTTTCTTCTCCTGCTTTTCCATCTTCTCCGTCTTTTCGATCTTTTCCACCTTGTCGGCCTCTGCTTTCGCGGCCGGCTGTGTTTTCGGCGCCATAGGATCAAGCTCCTTTCAAGAGCGATTCATGCAATACTGTGTATCGGACTCCCTGCGGATCCAGGTGACTCTGCATCAACCGGACCTCCCCCACCCGGGTCACTCCAAAGCGCGCATTTGTAGCGGAGGCTATCCGGGATGTCAATGCGTCGGCCCCGCGGCTGGCGCGCACACGGCCCAGCGTCAGGTGCGGTGTAAACGGACGCGAATCCACCATGAGTCCCAACTCGCGCACGGATGCCCGCACGCGCTCGTGGAGTCCGGTCAGGGCGCCGGTGGGATCCTCGATCCCGGCCCAAAGCACCTTCGGGGCGCGCGGCGAACCGAAAAAACCGGCGCCCACTACCGTGTAATCGAATGGCGGCACAGCGGTGCCCGCCGCATCCAGCGCGGCCGCCAGGTCCGGCACGCGCGCGGCGAACACCGCCCCAAGAAACACCAGCGTGATGTGCAAGTTGGCAGGCTGGACCCAACTGACACGGGCCGGCGTCTGCCGCCAGGCACGCACGAGTTCGCCCAGGCTGCGGCGCACCGGCTCGGCAACCGGGACGGCGATAAAAAGCCGCAGCACGGTGTCCGGCGCGAGCGGCAAACTGGACTGAACCGTTGACACGAGTTTCAGCCTTCCAATAAACGTCGCCGTAATAGATCCAATGCGAACTGAACAGTCCAGTCCCGGATTCGCGCGCGCGCGCCGGTGAATTGATGACGCCGCGCCACGGTCGCTTGCGCATCGGCCACGGCGAGATAAACCAGCCCCACCGGTTTGTCCACGGTTCCACCGCCAGGTCCGGCGATCCCGGTAACGGCCACGCCGTAATCCGCGCCGAAGCGTTCCCGCACGCCTACCGCCATGGCGCGCGCCGTCTCTTCGCTAACCGCGCCGCAACGCGCGATCAGATCAGGCGCCACTCCCAACTCGCGAATCTTCACGGTATTGGAATACGCAATAACACCACCCGGATAATAAAGCGAACTGCCGGCGGCGGCCGTCAAGCGTCCACCCAGCAATCCGCCGGTGCAGGATTCGGCGGTGGCCACCGTGGCGCGCCGCTCCGCGAGCAGGCGGCCGACCACCACCTCCATCTCCGCGCCATCCTCGGAATAAATGCACGCGCCCAACACGCGCCGCACATCCGCGGCGGCGCGCGCCAGCGCATCGGCGTCGGACGTAGCCAGGCGCACCTCGACCCGGCCGGTCATGGCGCAATACGCCACCTCCATGCCGGGCCGGGGAAAGCCCTCAACCTCCAGCCGGGCGCCGATGTCAGACTCGCCCAGGCCGCAGACCAGGAACCGCTGCTCGCGGGGCGGCGTCACGCCGAGCGCCTGCGCGCGCAACCACGGCAAAACGTGCTCGGTCAGAACCGCGCTGAACTCCTGGGGCGGGCCGGGTAAGATGAAGAGGGTCTTGGCGCCGAAGTTCAGGCGTTCGCCCGGCGCCATGCCGGCCGAATTGGGCAAGACCACGGCGCCTTCCAATACCAACGCCTGGCGCTCCGAGACGGGAGCAAGCTCGCGCCCCAGGCGGCGGTATTTGATCCGCATCTGCTCCAGCGAATCACGGTCCAATATAATGCCCCGGTTCAGCACGCGGGCAACCGCGTCGCGAGTAACATCATCGCTCGTGGGACCCAGCCCGCCGCTCACCACCACATAATCCACTCGCGCCAGCGCGCCGCGCACCGCTTCGGCAATCGCGTCCAAATCGTCCGGCACGGTCGTGTCGCGCGCCAGTCGGAAACCCAGCATACGGAGCTGGCCGCCAAGCGTCTGGGCGTGGCTGTTGAGCGTGCTCCCGTTCAACAACTCGGCGCCGGTGGAAACCAGTTCAACCGCTGGATTCATGAGCGGTAGCCGCGGGGGTGCGCCTGGTGCCAGCGCCATGCATGCTGCACAATGGTGCGCAGGTCGGAAAATTCGGGGTTCCAACCAAGCGTCCGCCGGGCCTTTTCGGCGGCAGCCACCAAGCGAGCGGGATCGCCGGGCCGGCGCGGCGCCAGAACCACCGGAATCGGATGCCCGGTGACTTCGCGGCAGACCTGGACCACTTCCTGGACTGAGCAGCCCGTGCCGGTGCCAAGGTTGAACGGACCGGTCACCTCCCGCTCCAGCGCCAAAATGTGCGCGCGGGCCAGGTCCACAATATGGATGTAATCGCGGATGCAGGTGCCATCCGGTGTATCGTAATCGGTTCCGAAGATTTGCACGTGCGGGGCCTGACCCAGCGCCACTTTCAGCACATTGGGGATCAGGTGGGTTTCAGGGTCGTGGTCCTCGCCAAATTGTTCGGTGGCGCCGCAGGCATTGAAATAGCGCAGGAATACCGGGCACAGGTCCGCGCGCTCCATCATCCAAATCAGGATCTTTTCCAGCATCAGCTTGGATGAGCCATAGGGATTGGTGGGATGCTGCGGGACATCCTCCGTCATCGGGATCTTTTCCGGCTGCCCGTAGGTCGCGCAGGTGGAAGAGAAAATGATCTTCTTCACGCCGGTCGCGCGCATGGCCTCCACCAGATGAATGCCACCTTCGACATTGTTGCGGTAGTACAGCAACGGATCCTGCATGGACTCGCCCACCAGGGCATAGGCGGCGAAATGCATCACCGCGTCAGGCTTGATTGCCCGCATGACATCCGCGATCGGGCCGCGGTCGCGCAGGTCGCCACAGACCAGGCGCGCGCGCCGGTCCACCGCCTCGGGGTGGCCGCGTTCGAGATTGTCGAAAACCACCACTTCATGGCCGCCGTTGAGCAGCAGTTCAGTGGTCACGCTGCCAATGTAGCCGGAACCGCCGGTAAGCAATATTTTCATGGGCGCGGATGGTAGCGCCGGGCCGGGTGACAGGCCAGTGAAAAGAAGCGGTGGGTCAAGGCGGCGGCGCGGCGGAATCGGGCGGCTCGCTTTCGCCCTTGTCGGGATTCTCGGAGGCCGCCTGTTCCAGGGCCCAGGTCATATCTTCAGCTTGATCCCAGACCTTGCGGGCCACAAAGATCGGGCACCGCTGCTGTAGCGCAATTGCAATCGAGTCGCTGGGGCGCGCATCAATCTCAATAAAATTACGGCCGGCATCCCCCGTCTGCAGCAGGAACAGGCGGGCAAAGAACGTGTCATCCTTCAGATCATTGACCACGACTTTCTGCACCTTGACCCCCAGACCGGCGAAAATCTGGGCGATGAGGTCATGTGTCAACGGCCGCGGCTTTTTGATGCCATGCAGGAACATGGTGATGGCGGCCGCGACGCTGTGATCAACAAAGATGGCAATGGTTTTGGCGCCGTGTCCGAGAAAAACACCACACCCGGTGGGGGTGGGGACCAAGCCTTTTATCTGGACGGGAACATCGGCTTCCATGTCACATGTCGCGGGTGACGAAATACACCGAACAGAAGATGAAAACAATCATGGCTCCGGATGTCAGCGACGACCAACTCAGCCCTATAAAACCCATGTCCACAAAAGCAGATTACATGTTTCTGGTAACATAGAAAACCATAAAAAATATAAAAAGGATCAACGAGCCTGACGATAAAGTGGACCAGCTAATGCCGACAAATTCCATGATGATTCCTTGGGCGCGCTACATGTTACGGGTGACGTAGAATACCATGAAGAAAATGAAAAGGATCATCCCGCCTGACAGAAATGTTTCCATTGCGATATTTAATATACCCCGCCGACCAATTCCGGTCAAAGGCAAGTTACCAGCAGACAGCCATCAGTAAACGGTAATCAGCAATCAGTGATCGGCGCCTGGCCCGACGGTTGAGAAGGCGTAAAACCAACGCTGAATGAGGGCGCGCATACGCTCGCCGGCATACGGGTCGTTAAGGAACAAGTTGATGGTTGAAGCGGGCCAGCCGCCCGCGCTCCATGTTCAGTTTCAAGAAACAGCGTCCCGACCACTGCGCGCCGATTACCGGCCCCAACTCACGCCCCCTTCTTCCGGTGAATGGCCTTGAACGTCAATTCATTTGGCTGCCGGGAGTCCAAATCCACGCGGATCTGATCGCCTTCGCGGACTTCGCCTTTGAGAATTTCAGTGGCCAGCGCGTCCAATATGCGGCGCTGGATCACCCGTTTGAGAGGACGCGCGCCAAAGGCGGGATCGTAGCCTTCGTTCGCCAGAAAATTCTTGGCGGCATCGGTCAGCTCCAGCGTCACCTGTTTTTCATCGAGATACTGGCCAACCCGCTGGAGCTGGATTTCCACGATCCGCTGGAGCTGTTCGCGGCTGAGGCTGTGGAAGATAATGATTTCGTCTATCCGGTTGAGAAACTCCGGCCGGAAATGAGCTCGTAACGCCTCGGTTACGCGCGCTTCCATCTGCTCGTAGGCGGAACTGTCGCGGGCCAGGTCGGGATTGCGCTCCAGGGTTTCCTGGATGATCGGACCGCCGATGTTCGAGGTCATAATCACCAGCGTGTTCTTGAAGTCCACCGTCCGCCCCTGCCCATCGGTCAACCGCCCGTCATCGAGGATTTGCAGCAAAACATTGAATACTTCAGCATGCGCCTTCTCGATCTCGTCGAACAGTACGACCGAATATGGTTTGCGGCGCACATGCTCGGTCAGGTACCCGCCTTCTTCATAGCCGACGTATCCCGGCGGCGCGCCAATCAGGCGGCTGACCGCGTGCTTTTCCATGAACTCGGACATGTCAATCCGAATCAGCGCGTGCTCATCGTCGAATAAAAATTCGGCCAGCGCGCGAGCCAGTTCGGTTTTGCCGACACCGGTCGGCCCCAGGAAAATAAAGGAACCGATCGGCCGGTTCGGATCCTGCAGGCCCGAGCGAGCGCGCCGGACCGCGGCGGCGACGGCGGCGACCGCCTCGTCCTGGCCGACAACACGCCGGCGCAGCCGCTCCTCCATCTGCAACAGCTTGTCTTTCTCGCTCTCCAAAAGCCGGCTGACGGGAATATGCGTCCACGCCGCGACCACGTCGGCGATATCCTCCGGATCCACCTCCTCCTTGAGCATCCGCTGGTTCTTCTGCAAGGTGGCAAGTTTTTTCTGGGCGGCCTGAATCTGCTGTTCCGCTCGGGGAACCTGCCCATACATGATTTCCGCGGCGCGCTCCAACCGGCCCTCGCGTTTGGCGGTCTCGCCCTCATTCCGCAACGCATCCAGCGCCTCGGTCTGGCGCGCGAGTTCCGTGATCAATTCTTTCTCCTGCCGCCAATGCAATTTCATTACGCGGCTGCGCTCTTTCAGATCAGCCAGTTCCGCCTCCAATTTGGCAAGCCGCTCGCGCGAAGCCGCGTCCTTCTCCTTGCGCAGCGCCTGGCGCTCGATCTCCAGTTGCATGACACGGCGCTCAACCTCGTCAATCTCGGTCGGCAAACTGTCAATCTCCATCCGCAGCCGGCTGGCGGCCTCGTCCACCAGGTCAATCGCCTTGTCCGGCAGAAAACGATCCGTGATGTAGCGGTGGGCGAGCTTGGCGGCCTCGACCAGCGCCGCATCCTGAATCCGAACGCCGTGATGTGCCTCGTAGCGCTCGCGCAAGCCGCGCAGGATGGCAATCGTGGCCTCGACGCTCGGCTCGTCCACCATCACCGGCTGAAAACGCCGCTCCAGCGCGGCGTCTTTTTCGATGTATTTCCGGTATTCGTCCAGGGTCGTGGCGCCGATGCAACGCAATTCGCCGCGCGCCAGCGGCGGCTTGATCATGTTCGAAGCATCCACCGCACCCTCGGCGCGCCCGGCGCCAACGAGCGTATGCAATTCGTCAATGAAAAGAATGATCCGTCCCTGGGACTCAATCACCTCCTTGATAAAAGCCTTGAAGCGATCCTCGAACTCCCCGCGATATTTTGCGCCCGCGAGCATCGCGCCCAGGTCCATTGAGACGACCTGCTTGTTCTTCAATCCATCGGGAACGTCCCCGGCAACAACCCGTTGGGCCAGCCCTTCGGCGATCGCCGTCTTGCCAACGCCGGGCTCGCCAATGAGCACCGGGTTGTTTTTCGTGCGCCGGGAAAGCACTTGGATCACACGACGGATTTCCCCATCGCGGCCGATAACGGGATCCAGCTTGCCGCTGCGCGCGGCGGCCGTCAGGTCGCGGCCGTATTTCTTGAGGGTCTCATACTTGTCTTCGGGCGCCGGATCGGTCACCCGCTGGCCGCCGCGCACAGACTGAAGCGCCTTGAGCACGGCATCAGCGCGCAGCCCCAAGCGCTGGGCAATTCGGTGGAAATCCGAATCCTTCTGTTCCAGCGCGGCCAGCAATAGATGTTCCGTGCTGACGTACTCATCCTTCATCTTTTCGGAGAGGTTGAAAGCCTCGTCCAACACCTGGCGCAACGCGCGCGACGGGTAGCGTTCAGCGGCGGAACCCGCCACGGTGGCGCGGTTCTTCAGCGCCGTCTCGAGTTCAGCCTTCAACTGCTCACGGGCAACGCCGAGACGTTGCAGCAGCGGGACGACCACGCCATCGTCCTGATCCAGCAAGGCCAGCATCAGATGCTCGACATCCATCTCGCCGTGGCCGGCCTGAGCCGCCAGGCGCTGGGCCTGCTGCAGGGCCTCCTGTGATTTAAGGGTCAAGCGGTCCAATTGCATCGGACACCTCCGGTTCTGCCGTATTCGATCATGCGCACATGGTAGCCAAACGGTGATGGCGGGAAAGTATTTTTCGGCGTCGTTGCGCCGGACTGGACAGGGTTTTTTGAACTAGCCGATGGCTCGGCGGGCGAAAAGACCATCGCGTTGATTGACGTTATGGCTCGACCAGACGCACCCGGTAACTGCCGTTCTCGTTGGCGAAACCGTTGGTGACGACCGTTTCAGTGATTGGGCCGACGGCGGTGATCACGGCGCTGACGTTATTGTAGACCGGATTCTCCTTCAGGTCGTCAACCGTGTACTCCACCTGGTACTGCTTGCCGGCAACGGAATCCCAGCCAATGACCGCGTCATTGTTCTCGTCGGCGCGGACCCAGGCCATGATAAAGACGGAATTGATATCGAGCAAATCGGTGCCGGCGCGCGGCTCATCGCCGTCGCGCATGCCGTCACCGTCGGAATCCCACTTGGTCGGGTCAGAACCGTAGCTCTTCTCCCAGGAATTGTTAAGGCCGTCGTTATCCGGATCGCGCGGGTCAATTGGATTGGTGGTCGCGGATATCGCCGCCACCATGTCATAAATACCGGCCGGTACCGGCATCGCCTGCGAGTCCCCGTAGAAAGAAGCGGCGGCCAGGGTTGGCGCATTGAAAACCCGCACAAAAATGGTGCCAGACGGCTTGGGATCCATGAACACAGCCGCAAAACGGGCCGGCTCAATCAAGCCCGGCGCCATCATGCCGCCGATGGTGGTTTGACTGACCAGCGGGTTGTTGGGATCGGCGTTACCATCATAATCCGGAGGGAAAATGCCGCTGTTCGCATAGCGGATCTCGACCAAATCACAGTTGGTCGCCGGGCTCAAGATATTGCCGACCAGTTTAGCGCCGAACTCGTCCACAATCTCGTTGGTCACACCAATGTTGAGCGGAATTTCCTGGGCAAGAACCGGCAAGCTCCATAACGCCCCCAACGCCAACAGTCCAGCGAGCATGGGTCCAAGGATCGGGTTAAGCGTTTTACCCCGACATAGGAAAAACGCGGCATAAAAACCGCTCGCCGCCACCCCCGCCGGTAAGCGGGTCACAGCTTGTCCTGCCGCCCCACCCGGCTGCGTCGCCCTGTGACTGTACGTCTTCATCGCTCGTTCACCATGTTCCCCAACATAACCGACATCCTGCGCCCCTGCAACCATCGCTTCCCAACAGATTCGACATTCCGGCCTGATTTTTGCTCATCTTTTCCCAGCCGGATCATCATTCCTGCCTGCGACGAACCGCCGTCGCCGGACGCGGTTCCACCCGTTTCAAACTGAAATAAACCCCGCCGGCCAACGCCAGAAACAGCAACATATAGCTGCCCGTGCGTGGTTCCGGGATCACAATGAAATTATTTGTGGCATTAACCTGAATCGGCGCATCCGGCGCAAAATCAACCGCAATCTGCTGGAATGCATCCCAGTTGGTGGCGGGCATCATAATCGAAGTGCCCCATGCGACCAAACCCAGCACCGGATCATTAACCGTCTCGAAGAAACGGATATACAGCCACTTGACAGCCTCCGAGTCAAAAGTGAAGCCGCCGACGTCGAAACCGCCCCAGCCATCCGCCAGACGAATGGTTCCGATGTAGACATCGTTGCCCTGGGTTGAATTGGCGATTAAATTGGTCCCGATTTGAATGGGTCCGTTGTTGATATTGTCATAACTGCCGAAAATATAAACTACCGACCCATCTCCCAATGGCGCGCCAGCCGAACCCAGCAATTCCCAGCTTGTATAAGCCTCCAGGGTAATCGTAAGCGCTTGCGCCCCCGGCACGATGCCGGCTAGGGCGATCATGGCGACCGCCAGCGCCCGCTTCAGATTGTGCATCGGCACACGCATACCCCGCCTACCCCGATTTAACACCCATAACGCCTGTTTTGTCCGCTTGCCATAACTGACCGAGCTGGATCAAAACAGACTGATCCCACTTCGAGCATATTATCCGCACTCTCTACGGTTATAGATACCTGTTCAGGCTGATAATGTCAAACGATTGAACCGTGTTTTTATTGTTCGGAATCAGTATGCCAGCGCCCCTGTTCATGTCAGGAATGAGAATGGAATTACCGGTATCATACGGGTACCGGGAAAATTTGCGGGCCAGCCGAACCAGAATCCCATATATGACGGCCCACTGATAATTTTCCGTTACCGAGCCAAAAGATTTTGACAATCGCCAACTTGGGGCGATAATTCAGCCGTTTTTTATTGGCTGGACCTGCCATCCTGCGGATCCGGCTGGGTGGCGAAGCGGCACAAGGAGCAACACACATGGCCAAGGTTTTGCTGGAGCACGTGTATAAGATTTATCCGGGGAACGTCGTCGCGGTCAACGATGCCAATCTCGAGATCGAAGACCAGGAGTTCGTCGTTCTCGTCGGGCCGTCCGGCTGCGGCAAATCCACCACCCTGCGCATGGTCGCCGGCTTGGAGGAGATCAGCAAGGGAACGATCTACATTGACGGCAAGGCGGTAAACGACGTCCCCCCGAAGAACCGCGACATCGCCATGGTCTTCCAAAACTACGCGCTTTACCCGCATATGACGGTCTATAAGAACATGGCCTTTGGCCTTAAGTTGCGCCGGTATCCAAAGGATGAGATTGATAAGCGCGTCCGCGAGGCCGCCGAAATCCTGGGGATCCAGCATCTGCTGGAACGTAAGCCCAAGGCGCTTTCCGGCGGCCAACGCCAGCGCGTTGCGGTCGGCCGCGCGATCGTTCGCAAGCCCAAGGCTTTTTTGTTCGACGAGCCGCTTTCCAATCTGGACGCCAAGATGCGCGTGCAGATGCGCACCGAAATCAGCAAACTGCATACGCGGCTTTCATCCACAATGATCTACGTCACCCACGATCAGACCGAAGCCATGACGATGGGCGACCGGATTGTCGTGATGAAAGACGGTTTCATCCAGCAGGTGGCCGCGCCCATGGAGCTCTATGACCATCCGGCCAACCAGTTCGTGGCCGGTTTCATCGGCAGCCCGCCGATGAACTTCTTTCAAGGCACGCTTGAGCAGAAAGGCGGCGGGATATTTTTTAACGAAGGCCGTTTTGCCGTGCGTCTCGAGGATGCGCATGCGGCCAAGCTGAACGCCCGCGCCGGGCAACCCGTGGTATTTGGAGTCCGGCCCGAGGACGTTGCGGACGTGCTCTATACGGCCAATCCCAATCCGGAGCAGCAGGTCAAAGCGAAGGTCGAGGTCGTCGAGCCAATGGGCTCCGAGACCTATCTCTACCTCAACACCGGCAAACATAATTTCATCGCCCGAGTCAGCGTGCATGACAACGCGGATGTTAACCAGGAACTGACGCTTGTGCTGAACATGAAGAAAAGCCATTTCTTCGATCCGCAGACCGGCGAGACCCTCGTTTGAAGCGTTCGCCATGCAAGCTTTTCTTGCCGGCCTGAGCCAGTTCCTACTGGTCACCGCCGGTGCTTTCGTCATCCTGTTATTGCTGGCCAGTTGGTTCCGTTACCAGGCGCTGTTGCGCGCCGCCGAGGCCGGCGGCGCCGGATTCGCCAACGGTCAACCGGACCCGTTTCTTTTCGCGGTTAACTCCCGGCTTGGCTCGCTATGGCGCGCCTCCGCCCCCTTCGGTGTGGGCTTGTTGGAAACCGCCGGGACAGCGGCGGACGTCCGCGCGGAGGAAATCGCGGACGCCCTGCGACCGCTGCTGCGCAAGCGGGATATTGTGCTGGTGACCGGAAAACGGGTCGGCTTGGTGGTTGGCGCGGCTCGCGTTCATTTCCCAGTCATCGCAAACCGGATTCTCCAGGGGTTGCGGCCGGTTCGTATCGGCCGGGAACACCGTGCCTTGTCCCGCGCCGGATTGTGCGCGGGTTTCGCCACGGCGCCGGAGAACGGCACGCGCGCCAGCGCCCTGATTGCCGCGGCCGAGGCGGCGCTGCGGCAAGCCGCCGCCGAACCGGCGGGTTGGCATCTGGCCGAAAGCCCCGCGGCGGCCGCGGCGGCCGGCGCGCCGCACCAACCGTTGTCGCCCGGCCGGTTCCTGATTAACGCCCAACGCTTCGGGTCTCGCTGCCGCAAGGAACGTCGGCCGTACGCCGTTGGCGTTGTCGGCGTGGATCATCTCGCGCGCTATCTGGATCATTACGGCCCCCAAGCGGGGCCGGCCATCATCCGACATCTCGGCCGCCTCCTGCGAAATGGCGTGCGGCCCGCCGATCTGGTCGGGCAGTTGGCGGAGAACGAGTTTGGGCTGGTATTCGACAGCGACGCCGCGATGGCGCTGCGGATTACCCAGCGGCTGGCAGATCAGGTGAAGAAATCCAGTCTGGACCACGCCGGCGCCAGCCTTAAAATTACTATTTCGATTGGCGTCGCGGCTTGTCCCGAACACGGGCTGGTGCCGCCGCTGCTGCTCGAATCCGCGCAGGCCGCTTTGGAAACCGCGCGCGACCGCGGCGGCAACATCAGCCTGGTCTATACCGATGACATGGCCGGACGCCGGCGACCGGCAGGGGCCAGGGCGGAAACCTATTGAAATTGTCCAATGCCAAGTGCCAAATGCCAATTGAGTAGCGGTCGCCGGGCCGGTGACCATCCGACCCGGGGGCGGCTCGTATGAAGCCCAGCGTTCAGCTCCGGCTCGGAGTCAACATTGACCATGTTGCCACGCTTAGACAAGCACGTGGAACGGATTATCCCGACCCGCTGGCGGCCGCGCGCATCTGCATTGCCGCCGGCGCCGACGGGATCACCATCCATCTGCGCGAGGACCGCCGACACATCCAGGATCGCGACCTGTTTGCGCTCCGCCGCGAGCGGACCATCCCGTTGAACCTGGAAATGGCCAACACGCCGGAAATCCTGCGCATCGCGTTGCGCGCCCGGCCGGACGAGGCCTGCCTGGTGCCGGAAAAGCGGCGGGAGCTGACAACGGAGGGTGGGCTGGACGCCGCCGCCGCCATTTCCCGCCTGCGGCCAACGATCCGGGCCTTGACTGATGCCGGGGTCGCCGTGAGTCTATTTCTGGAGCCCGATCCGCGCCAGCTCGACGCGGCCGCGGAATTGGGGGTGCCGTATGTCGAATTGCACACCGGCACATTTTGCAACGCGCGCGGCGCCGCCGCCCGGCGAGAACTGCAGCGCCTGATTACTGGGGCGCGCCATGCCCACCGACTTGGGCTGCGCGTCAACGCCGGCCATGGCATCAATCTGCACAACTTGAAGGGCATTCTCCGGATACCCCACCTGAACACACTGAACATCGGGCACAGCATTGTCGCCCGCGCCGTACTGGTCGGACTGGACGCTGCGGTCCGCGAAATGCGGCAGGCAATGTCCGCCTACCGCGGAGGCGACCGATGAAACTGTCAGGGGTGCTCGGAATAGGCATTGATCTCGTCGAGAACCGGCGCATGCGCGACAGTCTCGCGCGCTGGGGCGCCCGTTTCAAAGCCAAGGTCTTCCTCCCCGCCGAGCAGGCCTATTGCGACAGCCGCGCCCAACCCTGGCGGCATTATGCCGGCCGGTTCGCGGTCAAAGAGGCTGTCAGCAAGGCTTTTGGCACCGGCATTGGCGCCCATCTCGACTGGTTGGACATCGAGGTGGTCCGCGATGAAGATACCGGCGCGCCGGCGGTGCGCTTGAATGGCAAGGGAGCGCGGATGGCGCAACGGCGCGGTGTCGCGGCGGTGCTGGCCAGCCTATCGCACACGCGAACTCAGACGATCGCGCAGGCGGTGCTGGTGGGCCACCCGGCAGAGGGCGGGCCGTCTGGGTCGGCAGGCGCAAACATCTTGGATTCGCAAATCGCAAATCGGAAATCGGAAATCCCATGAAAGTTGTCACTACGGCGCAAATGCGCGAATTGGATCGGCGCACGATCGAGGAAGCCGATATCACCGGCGAGGAGCTGATGGAGCGGGCCGGCGGGGGCGTCGCCGGAGCGGTCCAGCACCTGGCGGAGATTGCCGGATTCAATCGGCCTTTTGTCCTGTTGGTGGCCGGCCGGGGCAACAACGGGGGGGATGCCTTCGCGGCGGCGCGGCACTTGAAGGAATGGGGCGCCGACGCGGAGGTCTGGCTGGCCGGCGCCGCCAACGAAATCAAGGGCGACGCGCTCAAGCACCTCAGCCGCATGCGCGCCGCGCACGTGCCGCTGCGTGAACTGCCGACCAAGGAGGATTGGGAGGACGCCGCCGGCTATCGCGCCGGCGCCGACATCCTGGTGGACGGCGTGCTGGGCACCGGCGCCGCCGGGCCGGCCCGCGGGCCCGCGGTCGGCGCGATTGAGTTCATCAACATGCAATCGCGCGACTCCCTCGTAGTCGCCATTGACCTGCCCTCCGGATTGGACGCCGACACCGGGCAGGTGAACGGCGCGGCGGTCCTGGCGGACCTCACCGTCACGATCGGATTGCCCAAGACCGGCTTGATGGCGCCGGCGGCGCTGGATTATGTCGGTTGCATCGAGGTGGTGGACATCGGTATCCCGCCGGCGTTTGTCGAACAAGCCGGACCCGACCCGGCGCGGGAACTGATCTATTCCAGCGATTTGCGGGGGCTCTTCCCACGCCGGCCGCGCGCCGCCCACAAAGGTCGTTTTGGCCATGTGCTGCTGATCGGCGGCGCCCGCGGCTACGCCGGCGCAATCACGCTCGCCGCCCGCGCCGCGCTGCGCGGGGGCGCGGGATTGGTAACCGTGTTGACGCCGGAGGAAATCGCCCCTGTCGTGGCGGCGGCCAGCCTGGAAACGATGGTGATCGGCGTTCCCGCGACCGAACAGGGGGCGATCGCGCCCGAGGTGTGGCAGACCTGGCGGGCCCGCGCCGACGAGTTCAACGCCGTCCTCGTCGGCCCGGGCCTGACGCGCCACGACTCGAGCCTGCAACTGGTGCGACAAATCATCCGCGAGTGCTCCGCACCGCTGGTGCTGGACGCCGATGCGTTGAGTGTGATGGAAGGCCAGGCGCACCGCCTCGGCAACGCGCGGCGTTCGCTGGTGATCACCCCTCACCCCGGCGAGATGGCGCGCCTGTTAATGAAAAAAACTGAGGACATTCAGGCGAACCGCTTCGCCGCCGCGCGCGAGGCCGCCGAGCAAACCCAGGGGGTCGTCGTGCTCAAGGGCGCGGGCACAGTGGTAACCCAGCCGGGCGCGGCCATGCATGTCAATCTGACCGGCAACCCGGGCATGGCCACCGGCGGCACCGGCGATGTGCTGGCGGGACTGCTCACCAGTTTCATCGGCCAGGGACTCAACCCTTTCGACGCGGCCCGCGCGGCGGTGTATATTCACGGACGTGCCGGCGACATGGCGGCCTGGCGCAAGTCCCAGGCCGGTCTGATCGCCGGCGATCTGATTGAGGAATTGCCGTTCGCGTTGCGGGATCTGACGTTGCGGTAGAAGCGAAGACTAATCCATTCCATCCAGGATGCGGAACATGAAAAAAGGCATATCTGTCGCTTGGGCGCCACGCCGGGCAACCCGATGGCTGCTGGCCCTGTTACTCCTGTCCGGTGTCTGCGGCGCCCGCATCGCAACCGGCCAGGCACTGCCGGCGGCGGCGTCACCCAATCTGGTTGATAATCCTGGTTTCGACGGCGAGCCTGGCGCAGAATTGGATGGTTGGGGCAGTTTTGGAATAGATGCTGAAAACACCGCGGTTCTGCCCCATGTATCCGACCGGCCGCAAGGCGGCGCCGTGCTCAAGCTGGCCAAAAAGAACGATGACGAATACGCCTTTCTCTGGCAACGCCTGGAAGACAAACTGGCGCCGACTGAGCGAACGCTTTACGCGAGCGCCTGGTTCAAGGTGATCAGCGCGCCCGGCGCCTGCGAACCATACATTTCCATCGCCGTGAAGAAAAAAGAAACTTACGAAATGGTGCTGGACGAAAAGAGCATCGCGCGGAAAAGCCCGGGTTGGCAAAAGGTGAGTGTCAAGTTCAAGCTGCCCGACAAGAAGGAACTGCCGGACTTCAGCCAGGTCCATGTCGAGGTGGATATCGGCATCAAAGGTTACGGCGCGGCCGAGGTGCTGGTGGACGATGTATATGCGGGAACCAAGCCGCGGTGAGCGTCCGCTGGTCTTGAAAAGCTAGGCCGGTAGTTTCCCCAGCGCCGCCGCCAGAACAGTTTCAACGGTAAGCGCCGCCAGATCACCCTGCGGGGCACGCAGAATGGTCACGCGCGTTCCGCGCGGCCCCCAGTTTTCCGGGTTGCTCGGACCAAAAAGCGCCACCACCGGCAGGCCCAGCGCCGCCGCGAGATGGGTGATGCCCGAGTCGTTCCCAACATATCCCGCGCAACCCGCCAGGCCGGCCGCCAATTCCACCAGCGTGCAATCCGTCAGGACGGGGAACTCCGCGCGCGCAGCGGCCAGCGCCCGGCGCGCGCCATCATCCGCCTCGCCCAGAATGAAAAAGGGCCACCACTCCGCCGCCGCCAACCCCTGGGCCAATTTCAGGAAGCGTTCGGCCGGCCAGTTTTTTTTGGGGCTGCCACTGCCGGGATGCAATGCCACCGCCCGGCCCGTCAAGCCCATCCGCGCGCGCCGTTCGTTGCCCTGTTGCCGTAATTCGGTCGGCAGTTCGAGACGAGGCGCGGCCCCGCTCTCATAAATGGCGAAAGATTCCAACGGTTTGATTAGGTGATCCACGGCATGTCCCGCGGCCACGATCGGGGAACCATAGAGCAACTGGCGCGCGCCGGCGGCCAGTAAGTTGTTTTGCACAACGCCATCCGGATCGTGCAAATAGCTCAAAATAAAATGAAAAGACTCGATCCAGGCCGCCTGTTCCGGGCTGAAGGCAGGCCGCTTGGCAAAAAAACGCGCCATTTCAGCGCGGTCCAGGGAATCCACGTGATCCACCAAACCGCCGGCCAACGCCAGGTTGGCGATATGCGGATAGCCAATCAATTCAATATAAGCCCGCGGCCAGTTTTCGCGCAAAGCGCGCAGCGCCGGCAGCGTCACAATAAAATCGCCGATCGCGCCGCCGCGCAGCACAAGAATTCGGATGGGAATGGAAGAGTTCAGAATGCAGCATGCAGGTTTCGGAGCTGGCGTGGCAGCGACCGGCATACAAGCCGATGTTGAGGCTGGCCCATGATCCGCATCAGTAAATCGTCAAGCCAAGCACGAGCAGCAACAAGGCGATGGTCAGCCGTATCAGCGCCAACCCCCGGATGATCCCGTTGGTGCGAGTCAAGCGCTCCGCCACCTGACGAAAGCGATAGGGGCTGAGCATCAATACAATGCCGACCACCACCCAGACATAGGCAATCACGACCAGCAGCAGCCGCCAGGCGGAATCGTGCCAGCGGGCAACGTTCAGAACCGGATTGGCGAGCAACATCAGCAAACCGCCCAAAGCGCGCGGCGCGAGCAACTCATCCATGAACTTGATGACCAGGAAAAACGCAATGGGCGCGGCCGCATAAACGTATGGTTTGAGAAAATCAAACCGCCCCAGCGAGGCATGCAAGATGACCCAGGCCACCCATGCCAGGCACACGGCCGACAGGATCCACCCCGGCCAAAGGCTGCGGGGGAACGCCATCACGGCCGCGCGAAATCGAGCGGGGGCCAGCAGGGCGGGAATGCTCGATAACGCCAGCAAGGCCGCCAGAATAAAGGCAATCTGCGCCAGAGTCAGCGGAGGATTGATCAGCGGTTGCATGGTGGAAGAGAATCGTCCGGCGCCGGTTGCCGCGCACTAAACACGAATGGCGCAATTACTGTTGTTGTGGCCGCGATTCACGGTTCCTTTCGTCAATTTGGCTGTCCGACAATACCACAGCGGCGGGCCAAGGAAAGCACTCTCTTCATGGCCGCTCCAGCACCAGTCCGCACCATTCGCCGTCGCCATCACGCGCGGTTTCGCGCGCGCCCAGCGCCAGAAAGGCGTCCGCGACCTCGTCGGCCTCGGGCTCACGCATCCCGCTGAGCACCAGATAACGCGCGGCCGCGGCGGCGAGCGCCGGCGCCGCATCCACCAACAGGCGCGCATAAAGGTTGGCGCACACGACATCAAATCGCCCGCTCGGGAGGCTGCGGGTCACATCCCCGGCCAACAGGCGAATACGCCGCTCAAGCCGGTTCAACCGGATATTAATCCGAGCCTGCCGCAACGCCTGTTCGTCCGAATCAAACGCCACAACGGTGCGACAACCCAGGCGCGCGGCGGCCAGCGCCAGGATACCGCTGCCGGCGCCGGCATCGAGCACGCGGCGCGGCGCGGCGCGCGTAAAAATCCGGTCCAGCGCCTCCAGGCAGAAACGGGTGGTAAAATGATCGCCGGTGCCGAAACTCAAGCCAGGGTCAATAATCACGGTTGCGCGGCCGCGGTCTGCCGCGCGCGCGCGCCGCCAGGCCGGCCGGATCAGCAGGCGGCGCCCGACCGCCAGCGGTTGAAAATGCCGACGCCAATAAGCGCGCCAATCGCGTTCACGATAATCCCGGGCAGCCACGCCGCGCGCCTCCGGCCGGGCGGCAAGCACACGCCGGGCCAGGCCGGCCGCGACACCGTCGCAAAAATAGATTTCAACCCAGGTCCGCGGATCGCCGGGCCGGGATAATTCCACTGGTTCAAGCGCCCACGCCTGCCGCACCCAGTCTGCCAAACGGGCGGCGGCAGCGGAGTCCGCCGTCTCCACGGTCAGAACGACGCCTGCATCGGGATGGTGGCCCGTTTTCATTGGAAAATCTGAAATAATTCCTTGGGCAGATTGCCGGGCCGCCATACGGGATTCTGCGCGGTGCCGCCCAGATGCAATTCCATCAACTTCGTCACCGGCAACGTTACGAATCGCAACAGATACGCCACCGGCCCGCCGCGCAACAGCTTCACCTGGACGTTGAAGTCCAGCCGCTGATCAAAGCTATATGACCCGCGCGCCATAACGCTGATCAGGTTGCCCTCCAGAAAGGCACGGTCGGTTTCGATGCGCCCGTCGCGAATGCGAAAGTCACTGGTGAAGTCGGTTTGGACGGCGTATCCGAATCCCGGATGCACCAGGGAGAGCAGTTGCGAGAGTTTCCACATCAGCGGAATCTGGAACAAATGGCCATCATCAAGCTGAACCCGGCCCGCACCCCGGGCTGTCCGGCCCTGCCCCAACCCGATGCATCCGGCCACCTGCACGGTCACACTCAGCGTCCCGACATAGGTCTCGCTGTTGGTGCGGCCAAGGGCGCGGACCACCTGGACTAATTGCACACCATCAACCTGCGCCGAGACGTCATAGCCAAAATTGGATGTTCCAGGCACAGGCGCCAGGATCGCCTGGCCGGAAAACGCGCCACCGAAGGCCCGGCCATTAACTTGTTCGACGCTGACCGTCGGCCAAGCAACATCCACGTGGAATCGGGCCTGGTCGGCCAACATCCAATTCATACCGAGCTTTTCGCCGTCCACGTCGGCTTCGATCACCGCCATTTGGTTGGAGTCATAGCCGACGCGACCGCACGCGACGACCGTCACGGGCCCCTCCCAGCGGAACTGCTCCAGAAAACGCTCCGCGGGGGGGCCAATGATCTTCCCCAATGCCGGCGGCGCCAGCCCGCTGGACAAATCGAACAACACCATCTGCCCATCAAAATCCACCGCCAGCGTGCCCTGCGCCTCGCCCTCCGCGCGCACGACGCGCAATGGATCCAGGCTCAACACGTTGTTGGTAACGCGCAACACTGTTTCCGCGCGAACCGCCGGCACTCCGCGATAGCTAAAATTGGTCGCCGCAATCCTTACGGTCAGGCCAAAACGGTCTATTTGATCCGCCACCCCGCTGAAATCGGCCACGCCGCTCGGGCGCGGCCCCGACAACTTGAACCGTTCGATGTATTCGGCGACAACGCTGTTTGTGCCCAGCAGCGAATGCAACAGGGGCACCGCGCCGTTGGGATCCGCAAGGGCCTCCACATGGCCGCTGAAATCCCGGGTGCATAAGTTGTAATGCCCGCGGCCGGTCACCGGCCCCTGGCCGGCGCCGCGGCCGAGCACGGCGTCGAACCGTTCGATGCGCACGGTC
This sequence comes from uncultured Verrucomicrobiota bacterium, assembly GCA_964570325.1. GTDB lineage: Bacteria > Verrucomicrobiota > Kiritimatiellia > CAIQIC01 > CAZMXS01 > CAZMXS01. Next base: position 87,382 of record CAZMXS010000002.1, read on the forward strand.
TCATCCGCGCGTTCAAAGGCGGCAAAGGCCTTCTCCACCCACAGCCCCCGCAGATCCGCCTGCTGCAACGCGATCCAGCCGCTGCACCGGTTGAGGACATTGGTTAATGGCGCGGGGCCGATCCAAAGCTCACAGTCGGCCAGTTGGCTGAATGTGCAGCCCTGCTGTTCAAAACGCTCACACCACCTGGCCGGCAGCAGCTTCAGCCACTGGGCCGGATGCAGACTGCTGTAGAAGCGCGCATTGAGCATCCGGTTCGTCAGGTTGTAGGCGCCCGTCAGACTGACCTGCTGACGATCCTGGCGGGCATTGAAAGCCGTAACCGTGATCTGGCCGTCGCGTAACCGGCCATCCAGGTTCCACTTGTCAAAATACACGCCGCGGCTGCGCGTTCCGGCGCCGCGGAGATTGAGCAGCGCCCAACTGCCTTGCGCCGCCGCGGGATTGTATGAAAAATCCAGCTCGGCCATCGGCGGGGTTTCAAACTGGATTTGGTTCAATTGTTCCACCGCCTGGGGTAACCAGTCGCGATGACGCGCCAGGACATCGTGGACCAGGGTCACGATCCGTTCGCCCGGGCGTGTATCGGTCCGCACGGGCGCCGCGCCGGGACCGCGCGCCACAAAGCCCCGCGCTTGAACCTGGATGCCGAGGAAATCGGCGGTAATATAGTTTGCGCGAATGCCCTCGGTCGTCAACTGAATCAACGCATTAACCCGTTCCAACGCCAGCGTGCGCAACCCCTGCCGCGCCTCCAACCCGCCTTCCATGTTCAAGCGGATAAAACCGCCACGGATGCGCAGGGTCAGGTTGAGCGGGCGGCGCCGCAACAGGTCCGCCACGTTTGCTTGCAACCCGATCTCATCGGCCTCGATGATCGGCACCAGGCGCGCCGCCGATTCGTACATGCGCAGGTTGTCGGCGGAAAGGCCATCCACGACATCAAGGCGAATGCGTTCGGCATCCAGGATAAATCCCTGTTCGCGCAATTGATCCAGCCAATACGTGGTCAGCGACTCTGGGAAACCGGCCGTGCCCAGATAGACCATCACCGCCAACAACAGAATCAGAAGGCTGTAAATCAGGCGAAAAGTCCAGCGGATCAAGGAGCGGAGCAACCGGATCGCCGGCGACCGGGCGCGCGGCGGCGGCGTGACGCTGCCGTTTGCCGCCGGCTCAAGGTTCGGCGACGGTGGAGGTTGGGCGATCAACCGATGTTTCCCCGGGTTGGGCCGGCGGCAGGGCCAACGCCCGCAGCAAGCGAATTTCGGTTTCAGCGTCAATCGCAAATACCACATCCTGCCCGCGCAGCATGGCCAGCGCGCCACCGCCGACCGCATGCCCCAGCAGCAACGCCTTGCCCGGGCCGGCCTCACCCCGCAAACCGAGACTGACAACCGCCCGCGGCGCGTCCAGGCCAAAGACGGACAGATCGGCGGGATTGTCCGCCACGTAATTCACCGCTCGGAGATTGTTGAAGACCATCAGGATATCCGTAATGGCTTCAGTGTCCGGCACCGCATTGGAAGGCGTGCGAACATGGAACACGCCGGTGTCGTCGCGCTCCACGACCTCCTCGCGCTCCGCCTGCGCCACCGCAATGCGCACAATGCTTTCGGGCGGCAGATTGAGCACATCCCGATCGCGGTACAGCAGCGGATCAACCGGGAACACCTCCAACACCGCGTTGGTCACCTCACAGGCCCAGGCTTCGCCGTCGGCCTTGACCCACAGCAGGCCGGCGGTCGCATCCGGATTGCCGATCCGCAAGACCACGCCCGTGGCGGCGGCCGAGCCTGGCAGTAAACCGCCATCCGCCTGCGCCGCGCGACCCAATTCCAACGTCCGGAACGGATGTTCCAATCCCAGCGCGGCCAAGTCGGTTGCAGCGGGGTCCGCAAAACGATCCACCCGCAAACCGCACCAAAGCCGCACCAAGTCTTCGACGCGGCGCGCATCCGCCCGCCAACGCCGCGGTTGAACCACCCACCAGCCCTCGCCCGGCTCCCGCCGCAACTCCAAGGCCCGATCACCCGCCCGAGCCACAACCCGGTCCACATCATGCGCGGAAAGCGTAACCAACCGACGATCGCGTAAATCGTCAACGCGCACCGCAGTCACGGCTCGGACACCAGCCGGCACGGTATAAACGGATTCTTCGGATTGCAGTTTGGCGTACACCAAGTTCGTTGCCGCTGCTACCCCGCGGCCCAGCAGCAGGCTGCGCTGGCTGCCTTTTTCAGCCGTTTCCAAAGTGACGCGATCGGCGGCATCATCGAGACCAAAAGCGGCGGCGTCCACCGCGGCATCGCTGACAAAGTCCCGTACCCGCAGGGCCAGCAGCGGTTCGATCAGCCCGCGGACCGCATCCCGATCGGCGCGCGCGGCTAGCGGTTGCTGAAGCGCCCACCCACCCCCCTCGCCGCGCACCAGCTTGATAAACCCGCCGGAACCGCGCAATTCCAGCCGGCGCACCTCGTCCAGACTGCAGGCGAAGAGCACGCGATCGCGCAAGTTGGTCACACCGCCCGGCAGCAACCCCAGCAAGTTGGTGGAAGTGGCGACAATCGTATCGCTGCCATCCTCGCGAATGTACAGGGTGCCGCCCAGCGGCGCATCGCGCCCGACACGAAACGACCATCGCCGAGGTCCCTCGCCCACCGTAAAAACCGCCCGCGGCGGCTCAAATCCGTAGTCCGCCGGACTGAGTCCGCGGGCTTTGAGTTGGTCAGCGGTAATCACCTCGCCTTTAGGCAGTTCCGCGAGACCGGCCAGAATCCGATCCACCGCGCCGCCGTCGGCTCGCGCGCGCAGCGGATGGGTGAGCCACCAGCGGTCCTGCTCCCGCGCGCATTCGATCCGCATTGCGCCGACCTCGATCCCAAGGAAATCCGCTCTTCCGGCGGCGAAGGTCAACGCCCGGCGCGCCCGCTCCGCCAATTCGCGACTGGATGGCGTCCGCCGCTCATAGAGCGCGATGAACGCACCCAAAGTGAGAACAGCCGCCAGCAAAACCAAGGTGGTGCGCCAGTTCATCCGCCTAGACTCTCCGCCGCACCCAAACCGCGACGCCCAACACCGCCACCCCCGCCGGGAGAAACACCACGAGCACCCAGAAGAGGGCCAGCAATTGGCGCTGGTCCATGATCAATCGCGCCTCTTCGACCGGTTTCGGCGCGATTGCCAGCAACTGCTCGCGCTCCAGCAGCCAGTTCAACGCACTTAAGAAAAGGTCACCGTTGCCGCCCACCAATCCGCCATTGGCGACAAAATCAGAATCGCCGAAGACCACGATGCGCGTCGGGCGAATTTGGACATCAAATCCGGGCACCGGCCCTTTTTCCACGGCCGCCGCGACCCCCACCGGGCCCGGCCGGTCCCGGCCGGGGTCAAACTTCATCGGGCTCTGCGCCAGATCAGTCTCCGCCCAACCGGACTCGGTGCAGGCGGCGAGCACAATGGGTCGCGGCCGGTCGGCCGGATCCGCGGCCGCCTCGAATTCGACCGCCGCCTCCACGGAGCGCGGCAGTTGGAAAATGGCGGTGATCCCCTCCAGCCGACGGGTGATCGGGTGATTGCCATAAGTGTTGACGAACAGCTCGCGCCCGCTCAGCGTGCGGGTGGCGTCTACCACCACATCATCCCCCAACGCCAAGCCCCACTCACCGAGCAAGTTCTCCAGACCGGTCTCCGTCAGCGGATCCAGCAGAACCAGCAAGCGCCCTTTCCGATCCAGATACTGGCGCACCAAGTCCAGTTCCGCCTTGGCCAGGCGTTTTTCCGGACCGGCCACAATCAGGGCATCGCAATCATCCGGTACGGCGGCGGCCGCGCCAAACACCAGTTGGCGCGTTTCGACATTATCGCGCGCAATCAACTGGGCGATTCTGGAAAACCCCGCAACGCGGTCGAAGCTGGTGATGTCGCGCTCACCGTGGCCCTGCAGGAAATAGACCACCGGCCGGCGCGCCTGGGTTATGCTTTGGATCGCGGAGGAAAAGGCCTGCTCGCCGCGGAAGGCCACCTTGGTCGGCGGCTGTCCCACGCGCATGGGGGTATAATCCATCTCGACCAGTTCCTTGCCGCCGACATAGCGGCTGCGGCCGCCGGCGTCGAAAACCACGCCGTTTGCCTCCGGAACCTGAAAGCGCCGCGCCAGTTCTTCAGTCCGCGCCAGATCGCGGTCGGGATCCACCCGTTCCACACCGATTCGGGATGAGGCCGCCTGATACTCGCGCAGCAGGTTGTCCACATCCTCGTAGGACTCCTGACCGGGCTGGAGAAACACGTAAACCTGGATATCGTTGGTCAAGCCCTTGAGCAACTCCAAGGTCTTGTCCGACAGCCGGGCATAACCGGCCCGGCTGATGTCCGCGCGCCGAAAATGGCGATACGAGAGGTAGTTCACCATGGCGAACAACACGGCCGCCAGCAGGACCGCCATGCCCGCGTTCAGACCCGCGGCCGCGCGGACGCGCCATGTGCGCCCTTGTCCGTTCCCCGCCTGAAGTTTGTCTTCCATCGGAAATTCGCCACACCCGTCGGATCAAACCGCGCCGTTCACGGCGGCCTCACCGCCACTTGCGGGCCTCCACAACCTTGATCGTGATCAACAGCATCATCGCGGCCCCGGACAGGTAAAAAACGACCGGCCGCGTATCCAACACGCCGCGCGAGAAATCCAGCATGTGCGCGACGGAAGAGTAATACATTGTGAAATCGCGCACGGCCGGATTGCGCGTGACATAAGGGATGAACCCCACAAAGAATACCACGCAAATCAGCGCGAAAGCGGCAATCGCTGCGATGATCTGGTTGCGCGTCAAGGCCGAGCAGAAAAGCCCGATCGCAATGAAGAAGGCGCCCACCAGCAGAGCGCCCAGATAACCGCCCAGCATCGGGCCGAAATCCATCGGCGCCGTCAGGGGGCTGAACCGTTTCATCACAAAGGCATAGGCGGCGGTCGGCGCCCACATCGCCACGTAGAAGGTCAGCGCGCCCGCATATTTTGCCAGTACCACCTCCGTGTCTGTCACCGGGGCCGTCATCAGCGTCTCAATCGTGCCCGAGCGCAATTCTTCAGCCAGCAGGCGCATCGTCAGCACCGGGACAACGATCAGGATGGCGATCCAGAAGAAGATGGAGCCGAACAATTCCTTCATTACCGTCGCCCCGGCCGCCCCTTGAATCAACACGGACACCAGCAACCAGAAACTGAACCCCATGACAACGAGGAAGAAGATCAGCACAACATAGGCGATCGGGGAAAGAAAGTAAGCCGCCAGCTCGCGCCGCCAGAGTGGAAAGAAGGCCTTCATGCCGCCGCGCTCCCTTTCTCCTCATCCGTCCGGGTCAGCGACACAAAAACGTCCTCCAGACTGGTCCGTTCCAACCGGAGTTCGCGCAAGGTCCAGTTATTGCGGACCGCCAGCTCGAATACGCTTTGGCGCAGGTCCGCCGCCGTCTCGGCCATCAGCGCCACACGCAGCCAAGGACCTTCCAGCGCCGCGACCTCGACCCCCTGCACCTGCGGCAACGCGCGCAATTTCTCGCCCACCGCTTCCCGGGGCCCGGCGATTTCCGCGGTGATCCGCGCGCCGGACTGCAGGAGCGCGCGCAGGTTTTCGGGCGAATCGGAAGCAACAATCCGGCCGCGGTTGATGATCAAGACCCGCCGGCAGGTCACCTCCACCTCGGACAGGATATGGGTGGAAAGCAAAATCGTATGCCGCCGGGCCAGATCCTTGATTAAGTCGCGCACTTGCCGAATCTGATTGGGGTCCAAGCCGATCGTCGGCTCGTCCAGGATCAACAATTCCGGATCGTTCACCAAGCTTTCGGCCAACCCCACGCGCTGGCGAAACCCCTTTGACAACTGGCCAATAATGCGCCGGCCGACCTCCTGCAGGCCGCAGCGTTCTTTGATCTCGTCCACTCGCACGCGCAGCCGCCGCCGGGGCACACCCTTGAGGCGGCCCCGGAACCGCAGGTACTCATTCACCCGCATCTCGGGATATAACGGCACATTCTCGGGCAGATAGCCGATCCGACGCCGCACCTCCAACGAATCGGTGAGCACGTCATGCCCGGCAACCACCGCTTGTCCGGCGCTCGCCGGCAGGAAACCGGCCAGGATGCGCATGGTGGTGGTCTTCCCGGCGCCGTTCGGCCCCAAAAACCCCACGATCTCACCGCGCGTCACCTCAAACGACAGGTCATCCACCGCCACGCAACCGGCAAAGCGCTTGGTAAGATGCGAAACCTTAATCATGACTGAGTTGGACTCCATCAATCCGCTCGCAATTGGACCTTGGATGCCCGCGCAATCAACGCAGCGCCCGCCTCCTGGACGGTCAGCAATTCCAGCGTCACGGGATCGCCGGAGTGAACGACGCCCAGCACTACGCCCAGATCGGCACGGGCGTTGATATCAATACCGTTGATCTTCGATACGACCTGCCCCGGAGTCAACCCCGCCCGCGATGCCGCGCTGTCCGGTCGAACGCGGCTGATTGCATAGCGGCCCCCGCTGCTGATGCCGGGCACACCCTGGATGGCGTCAGATTCCTCCAACTCGACCCCCAGCCGATCCCATGCATACTGCGCGCCAACCGTATCCGAGACCACCGCTACAGGCGTCTCGATCTCGATTTCGGCGCCGGCTCGCCGCAGGCGCACGCGGATGCGGTCACCCGGCTGGACAGTCAGCAGCGCGCGGTAGCAGTCATAGACGGATGCCACCGGTTGGCCGTCAATCGCCAATACCTCGTCGCCCTCGCGCGCCCAGTCCGCCAGGCCGGCCCACCGGGCGGCAGTGCGCGCCACCACGAGGCGATTCGATTGTTCCGCGACGTCAAACCCCAACCAAATGTTATTCAGGAGCTGAGGCGCCAGCCAGTGCGCCAGCAGTTCGCGCACCCGGCTCACCGGTACGGCGAATCCGATGTTCTGGGCATCCTCATAAATGGCGACGTTGATCCCCATCAGCCGGCCGTTGATATCCAGCAGCGGCCCGCCCGAGCTGCCGGGATTGACCGCCGCATCGGTCTGCAGGATATCGTTGTACAGCACCCGCCCCTCGTATTTTGCCTCGCGGTTCTTGGACGAAAGCACCCCCGCGGTGACAGTCTGTGACAGGCCAAACGGGTTGCCGAGAACAATCACTGTCTCGCCCAGCATGAAATCGTCACCGCGCGCAAACTCCACCGCAGGTAAGGGATAGCCGACATCCACCTTGATCAGCGCAAGGTCCGCGAACGGGTCGCCGGCGATATACCGACCCACATGGGTTACGCCGTCAGCCAGAGTCACATTGATCCGCGACGCCCGTTCAATGACGTGGTAGTTGGAAAGAATGTAGCCCGCCGGATGAATGACCACGCCGGAACCGAGCGAATGCTTGACCTGAATCCCGGTTGACTGGCTCGGACCAAAGAAACGGTCAAAAAACCGATCCACCAGCGCCCGGCGGGTCGCCATCTGGGGCTCGTTGTAAAGCACTTGGATGATCTTCTCCGTGCTGATGTTGACCACGCCCGGCAAAGCCTTTTCGACGGCCGCCACCACGGCCGTCCGCCGGTCAACGTCCGCCAGCGCCGTCAACCCCGCGACCAATCCCGCTAACGCCAAGTAATATACCTTGCGTCTCATGCTGCCTTGAATGCGCGGGTAATTATCGGGCTGAAACGGGCTGAGTCAAGCGAGGCGCAAAGGAAAAAGCAAGGCCCCCCGGGGATTACTCCGCCGGGGGGCGCTTTCAACAGACTATGTCGGAACTATTACAGTTGGGCCGGATGCGTAGCAGCATCGAAGTTCGGGCAAGTCGGCTCATCAGCAACCGTGGCCAGAACATAGGCGCCGCCCAAGGGGCATTCCGGAACGACATCGTTCTTCAGATAGACCTGAATATCGCCAGCGGCAACCGCATCGGCGGCCGTCTTGTTGTTTTCAAGCGCCCACTGCTGAATCGCGCCACTGACCAAGCGCAGGTTGTTCATGCAGGAATTCGTCTGGCTCGTCTGGCGGGCGCGCATAAACGACGGAATAGCGATCGCAGCCAAGAGGCCGATGATCGCGACCACGATCATAATCTCAACCAGGGTGAAACCACTTTTCTTCATTGTCTTTCTCCTTTTGCGTTACCGGGGTCTTTTCCTTGGTGCCCCGCTGACCGGGGTATTACACTAGCAGCAGTCATGCCAACTTCAACATAGCAGATAGGTGCGGATCACTTTTTTTGTCATCAGCCAACGTTAAGCAGAGAATATTCAATGCCAACAGGCCATTCCGCATCATCGGATATTTAAAGCAATAATTCACATAAGCGGCGCATATTACGTTTTCACAATAAACCCTGAACTCAAATAGTATAAATTGCAAATATGCACAAACCATTTTAGAGAAAAAGAGCAACAGATTGCCCGGCAAATAGAAAGGACTATTCCTTCGGCTCTGGGAGCTTCCGATAAAGAGTGGCTAAACTGATACGTAACGCCTTGGCTGCCTTCTCTTTATCGCCTTCTACGTGCTGCAGAACTTGGGAGAGATATTCTTTTTCCTTGGCTCGCAGGAAGGCTTTAAGCGATTTCCCACGGTAAATTTCAGCCCGGATGCCACCACCTGTTCCGGACTGGGTAGCAGATGCGCCTGAATCAACTGCGCTGACGATCTTTGCGGGCAATACCGATTTGGTGATCTTCTGTTCCTTGGCAAAGGTCATGGCGTGCCGGACGGCATTTTCCAGTTCCCGCACATTACCCGGCCATGTGTATTGCTCGACCACCAATTGGGCGTCCGGGTCTATAGTGTAAAGTTCTTTATCAGGACCCAAAACCTGCCGCATAAAGTGAGAAACCAGCGGAAGGATGTCTTCAGGCCTATCCCTTAATGGCTTAATCTCGATCGGAATTACGCTTAATCGGTAATATAAATCTTCACGAAAGCGGCCTTCCTCAATAAGCCTTTCCAGTCGGTCATTAGTGGCCGCCAAGACACGCACATCTACACTTACGGTTTCCGTGCTGCCGACTTTCCGTATTTCCCGCTCTTGCAGCACTCGCAGCAACTTGCTTTGGATACTCATCGGCATAGCGCCGACTTCGTCAAGGAATATCGTCCCACCGTTGGCCGCCTCAAAGAGGCCCTCCTTGTTGGCGGAAGCCCCGGTGAAGGCGCCTTTGACATGTCCGAACAACTCGGACTCCAACAACTGCTCCGGCATGGCCGCGCAATTGATCGGCACGAAACGCTTCGCCTTGCGCCGGCTGCAGGCATGAATGGCCTTGGCGACAACCTCTTTGCCCGTGCCGCTCTCCCCCAGGATCAACACCGTGGTGTCTGTCGGCCCAACCCGCTCGATCATCTCGCACACAGCGCGCATCGCGGGGCTTTCAGCCACGATGTTCTCAAAGCGGTAGCGGGCCTCCAGTTGAGCCTTAAGGTTGACATTTTCCGCCAGGGCGCTGTGATACTCCAAGGCGCGCTGGACGGTGATCAGGAGTTCATCCACCTTGAAAGGTTTGGTGACATAGTCGAACGCGCCTTCCTTCATGGCCTCGACGGCGGTCTCCACCGAGCCATAGGCGGTGATCATAATGACCGCCATGCCAGGCCGCTCCTTGCGCGCCAACTTGAGCAATTGCATCCCGTCCACCGGACTCATCCGGATGTCGGAAATCATTAGGTCAAAGGATTCAGTCTTGATGACGTCCTGCGCCTTGTCCCCGCCCAAGACCGGCACCACTTCATGGCCCTCGGCCCGGAGCAGGGTGCTGAGCACGCTCAAAATACTGGGTTCGTCATCAACCAGAACGATCCGCGCCATATTGCAATTTCCTCGGTTCAGCCATTCACGGCCCGCCCCGGTACCACCGCAAACCCACAAACATTACCAAGCATACCTTCTACCGCACTATTTTCAGTTTATCAAATGTAAACCGTTGTTTTTTTGCGACAATGAACAACGCCGTTTGGGCATCTAGACCCCGGATTTGTCCACCTCCAAGCCCAGCACCACGCTACGGTTGGCCCGGAACCGGCCCTCGATCTTGTCCTGCTCGCGGGCCGATGTGTCCAGATAACGCTCGAGGCGGGCTAATGCCTCGGGGGTGAATTCGGTGAAATTGATGAAACGCTCGATGATTTTGTCCAGGCGGGCGGCATCCCGAATAATCTGATCGAAGGCCTTGCGCCGCTCGACGGTCAGAAGTTCCGCCACGCGCTCGTCACCCAACAAGGCCCGCCGTTCAAGCCGCTGGATCACCTGCACGGCCCCCGAGATGGCGGCCAGCGGATTGCGGATCTCGTGGGCAATCTCAGCGGCGATATTCGCCGCGGCCTTGATGCGCTCCGCGCTCTTTAACTGCTGCTGCATCTCGATGATCGGCGAGACGTCGGTAAAGGCGATGATCGCGGCCTCCAGCATGCCTTCGCGCCGCCCGGGAAACGCCTCGGCAGGCAAGGTCACGGCGCCGATTTCAAAACTGACCGGGAAGGTGGAGCCGTCGGCGCGCCGGAAGAAGCACTGGGTCACGTCGCGATCCTCCTGCTGGGTCTGGTGAGTCACCCAGTTACCGATGAGATAATTGCTCAACGGCGAACCCAGCATCTGCTCTTCGCGGCAGCCCAGATGGCGGCACGCGTGGTCGTTGACCATCAGGATCAACCCCTGCTCATCGGTCAACACCAGACCGGCCCCGACATTGCGGAAGATGATCTCCGTCATCTCGCGGAAACGTTCGATCCGGCGGTCCGCGTAGTTGCAGCGCCGGGAGACATACAGGCTGGCGCCGCCGAAGCAGGCGAACACGAGCAGGCGCAGGGCCACGACCCGCGCGACCGCGCGCCAGTCGGCGTACGGCGCGGCGCCGCCGAAGGGATACAGAACTCCCTGCGCCACGAGCACGATCAGCGTAACATAGGCCAGCATGCACAGCACCGTCACCTGGATTGCGCGCAGGGGCGTGGTCACCACGCCGGCGGAAAGGATGACCAGCGGATAGAGCATCGTGAGTTCACTGGCGATGCCGCCCGTAAAATAAACCACGCCGGTCACCACAACGAGATCCACGAGAAATTGCAGCGGCAGGAAATCGCGTACCTTCTCGCTGTTCTTCAGCCACAAGGCATAGGGAATGCTGACGATGTACGCCAAGGCGATGACGGTGTAGAAAGCGGCGCTATCGCCCGGCAACAGCAGGGCCATCAACAACAACGCCGCGCCGAGCAACACGAGTCGCAGGAACATCAAGGCCAGCAGTCCCGGCCAGGTACGGGCGATCCGCGCCACCAGGTTGTTTTGCGGATCGGGCATCATTGGCGCACGCGGCGGTTACATCTTGATGATCTCGCTCATCTTGAAAATGGGCATGAACATGCAGATCACAATGCCACCGATAACCACGCCGAGGAAGACCATCAGCAGCGGCTCGATCAGCGAAGTCAGGCCGCCCAGCATGGCTTCGACCTCATCGTCGTAGAACTCGGATATCTTCTGCAGCATTTCATCCACCTTGCCGGTCTTCTCGCCGGCGGAAAGCATGTGGATGAGAATACGCGGGTAGGTCTTGCTCTTGTCCAGCGCGACCGAGAGCGGCTCGCCGTTTTCCACCGTGACGCGCGCGTCCAGGATAATTTTGGCCAGCGCCTTGTTGCCGGTGGCGAAGGCCGTGATTTCCATCGTCTGCAGGATCGGCACGCCGGAACGGGTCAACTGGGCGAAGGTCGCCGCGAACCGGCTCAATGCGACCTTCTTCGTCAGTTCACCGAATACCGGCAGCTTGAGCTTGATCGAGTCCACCATCAAGGCGCCCTTCTCCGTCTTCTTGAACTTGTTGAAGGCGATGCCCAAGCCGACGCAGATCGCGATCACCACCAGCGCGTATTTGCGCATGACGTTGCTCACATCGAGCAGAAACTGGGTTGGTCCCGGCAGCTTGGCGCCGAAATCGCCGAAGATGCCGGCAAACACCGGCACGATCCAGATGATCATCGCCAGCGCCAGTCCAATCGCGATCGTCATGACAATGGACGGATACATCATCGCCGACTTGACCTTGCGCTTGAGCCGGGCGGTAGACTCCAGATAGGACGCGATCCGGGTTGTGGTCTCCGCCAGGAGACCGCCGGTCTCGCCCGCCTTCATCATGCTGATGTACAATTCGTCAAAAACATCCGGGAACTGAGCCAACGCCTCCGAGAACGATGCGCCGCCCTCGATCTGGGCCCGCACCCCCTGGACAACGGTTTTGAAAGCCTTGTTGACCGTCTGCTCCTGAAGGGCATCCAGCGTCTGCACCACCGGCAGTCCGGAAGACAGCATCGCGGACAGTTGCCGTGTAAAGGCGGGCAAATCCTTCGCGATGATCTTCTTGGCGCCCGGAACCTTCTGTCTTTTCTTGGCCTGTTTCGGCGGCGGCGGGGGGGCTTTCTGCCCGGGTTTGGTTGCCGTTGCCGTTCCGCTCGCTGGTTTGGTTGTTGTCGCCACCGCCATGTTGTCCTCCTGGAACCGTTTCGACGCGCGCCGCACCCCGGTTCCCGCTCATGCCGGCCCGCCGCCGTTCCCATTAACCGGGCCGCAAATTCCCGGTCGCTGGTATCCGGTGGCCGAGCCTCATTCCCCGCTCGTTACCATCAACACTTCCTCAATCGTGGTCACTCCTTCGCGCACGCGCAGCAAGCCAACGTCGCGCAGCGTCAGCATGCCGTTCTTCACCGCGATGTCGCGGATGGCGGATGCGCTGCACTCCTTCAGCATCAACTGCTTGATCTCCTCGTCCACCATCAGGATTTCCATCAGGGCGCCGCGGCCCTTGTAACCGTTGTTGTTGCATTTCGGACATCCATTGGCCTCGAACAACTGCCCCCCCTCCAGATGCTTGGGATCAATCTTGTTCAGGCGCAGGATCTCGGTCGGCATCTCGCGCGGCTTCTTGCAGGCCGGACAAACCTTTCGGTAAAGGCGCTGGGCCTGGGTCATGATTAACGAAGACGCCAGCAGGAAGGCCTCGATGCCCATGTAGAGCAGGCGGGCCACCGCGCCGGCGGCGTCGTTGGTGTGCAGGGTGCTCAGCACCAGGTGACCGGTCAGGGCCGCCTGCACGGCGATCGCGGCGGTCTCGCCATCGCGGATTTCGCCGACCATCACGATGTCCGGATCCTGGCGGAGGATGGATCGCAGGCCGGCCGCGAACGTCAGTCCGACCTCCGAGTGCGTCTGCACCTGGTTGATGCCTACCAACTGATATTCCACCGGATCCTCGACCGTGATGATATTGACATCCACCTGGTTCAATTCCTGGAGCGCCGAATACAGGGTTGTGGTCTTGCCTGACCCGGTCGGTCCCGTGACCAGCAACATCCCATGGGGCTGGCTGATCGCGTATTTCAGGTTCTCGAAGGACTTCGCATCCAGCCCGAGCGCGCTCAAGTTCGGCGCCAGCGCCGTTTTGTCGAGGATCCGCATGACGATCTTCTCGCCGTGAACCGTCGGCAACAAGCTGACGCGGACGTCCGCCTCCTTGCCCAGCGCCTTGATCTTGAACCGGCCGTCCTGCGGCACGCGGCGTTCGGCAATGTTCAGGTTCGACATGATCTTGATACGCGAGATGATGGCGGATTGCAGCGACTTCGGCGGGCTGGGGCTCTCATAGAGCACGCCGTCAATGCGGTATCGCAGCCGGATAGCCTTCTCCATCGGCTCGATGTGGATATCGCTGGCGCGCTTGCGAATGGCCTCCACCATGATCGAATTGACGATGCGGATGACCGGCGCATCCTCGGCGCTCTCGAGCATCTCGTCGAGACTGACATCCTCCTTCTGCTCGGTGCCGAGTTCAACGTCGCCCTCGCTGACATCCTTCAGGATGTCCTCCAGCCCCTGCGTGGGCTCCTTGGTAAAGCGCTGCAGGAGGTCCGTAACCTCCTTTTCCGGCGCGACCATCGGCTGAACCTCCAGCCCGGTCAACGCATGCACCTCCTCCAACCCAACGACGTCGAAGGGGTCGCCCAATGCGACCGTCAACGTCGTGCCGAGCTTGTGGATGGGGATCATGGTGTGCTTCGTCAGCACCTCGCGCGGGATGGAGTCCAGCAGGCTCGGATCGGGATTGAAATGGGCCAGTTCAATCGGGGGCAGCTTCAGATATTCCGACAGGGCGAGCGCCATATTCGGCCCGGTAACCAGGTTTTTCTGCACCAGCAGCTTCTCGAGGCTGACCCCCGTCGCGGCGGCGCTCTCGCGGATTTCCTGTACCGCTGCCGGATTCACCGCCTTCCGGCGCACCAGAATCTCAACAACCTTGTCGGCTAGCGTGGCCGTGTCCGCCATGATGGAACCCCGCAGGTTGAGTATTTAGCGTTCAAGGTTCAATATCCAACGTTCAATGTTCATGGGCGAAAGGTCAAGGCCATAAACATAAATGTTCATACCATATTCCCGCCTTTTTTTATACAGTAAAATCGTCACCGCAAATGATCCGGATGCGTGAACCGCGCCCGCTTGCACCAGCGCACGCGAACGGCCGGCCGAAACAAAAGACTCGATCAGCCCTCTCCGCCGTGGCAACCGGCCCGATCGGAGCCTGGGCGCCCCCGGCCGATTTCAGCGCGCATTTTGCTTTTTCACCGGCCGTGCTTTCCGGTAAAGTACTTGGCACGGGAAAAAATTGAGCACCATGGATCAGGAGCCCAAAAGCAAGGAAGCCGTCGAATCCGAGGTGTGGAACGCTATTTCCGCCTTCGAGCAGATTCTCGAAGCCATCCCCACCGACCGCGTTTCCCTCGAAACGCTCTACGACGCCTACGAGCAGATCGGCGACCGCGCCAAAGCGCTGGAATACCTGATGCGGCTGGCCGGCGTTGTCGCCGATGAAATGGACGTGGACGCCGCGCCGGACATCGTCAACAAGCTCAACGCCTACGCGGCCGACAGCCCCGCCGTCAAACCCATGTTGAACCGGCTGGAGCGGCTGCTGGTGCAGAACAAAATGCCCGCCGCCGCGCCGGCGGCGGACACGGCGCCGGGCGAGAGCGCCCGACGCAAGGCGGTGGACATCACCAACGAACTGGCGCTGGCGTGGAACCTCCTGCAGGCCGGCATCCTCTCCCAGGAGGAATACTCCAACGTCGTACACGACCTTTCTGAAAACTCATCCAAGAACGTGCAAGTCCCGGTGTCGGTTATGCATGTACTCCACGACCGCGGCTTCAAGGGCATCGAGAAGGTGATCCGCTTTCTATGCAAGGATAGCGGCCTATCGTTCATCCCATTGAGCAGTTTCGAGTTTCAGAAAGAAAACGCCAAACTGCTCCCGTTGAGTTTCGCGGCCAGCCGCGGCGCCTTGGTATTCGAGCTTATGGGCGACGACGCGCTCGTGGCTCTGCTCAACCCGTACGACACCGAACTGCGCGCGGAAATCAAGCGCACCCTCGGCAAGGTCTGCCATTTTTACATCGTTACCGCCGAGGAGTACGACGGTTTTCTGGAAAAAATCCGCAAGAGCCTGGCGGAAACAACAAAGTAATCGGCTCACGGCGCCAATGACCGCCGGCCAGGGGATCCTTCCTTCGGCGCCCATCATTCCGCCTTTCCCCTGCGCTACATCGTCGTCCGCCCCACCGCGATAAACCGGCGCTCGCCTTGAAATTCCACGGTCACGCCGTCCTCGCGCAGTTCGATGACTTTCGCGTCCAACACGCTGTCGCCCATGCCCGCCATGCGTTCATTAAGGATGACGATGCTGCGCTCCGGCGTGTTCTTCCAGATAATGCCTTTGACTGTCAACCGCGGCCAAACCACCTTCGGCGGCGGGGGGGGTGGCGGCGGTTCTGGCGGCGGCGACGCGGGCTTGGCGGCGGCAGTCTTTGTTGTGGGAACCTTCTCCTTCTTCGCCGGCGCGGGGGCGGGCGCGACGGCTCCAGCCGGCGGCGATTCCGGGGCTACCGATGCGACCGCCGCGACGCTCGGCGCAGCGGCGGCGGGCGGCGGCGCGGGCGGTGACACGGGCGGTGACGGTGGCGCAATCGGAGTTGCCGGCGAGGCCGCCGGCGCGGGCGTCACCGGCGGCTTGGCCACCGCCGCGGGCGCGCCGGGCCGGACCGGAGTGGCCGCCAAATCAGCGGGCTTGATGGATTGCGCGGCCATGAACAAGAAATAATAGACCGCCGCCGCGCCCAGCAATACGACCAGGATCACCCCCATGATTACGGTGCGCGGGTCGGGCTTCTTCTTGTCTTGCTTTTTAGTCCCCGAATCGGCGGCTTCCGGCGCGGGCGACGCGGGCGCCGGCACCGGGCTCTCCGGGGCCGGCGCAGGGGGCGGCTCCGCCCCGGAGCGGGTGGCGGCCGCCTTCTCATTCTCGGCCATTTGGCGCTTCAAAGCTTCCTGTATCAGGCTCATATTGCGGACTCCAGATGGGCAATCGCCTTCTTTACCTCGGACGCGCCAACGGTGCGTTTTTGCGCCACGTAGCCGGCCAGCATGGCATTGTCGCACACCGCGTTCATCAGCCGCGGGATGCCGCCCGAGTGCTTATATACCAGCCGGACCGCGCCGGCGTCAAAACCCACATCAGCGCCCCCCCCCGCCACCGCCAGCCGATGCGCAATATACCGCGCCGTGTCCTGTTCGTTCAGCGGCGCCAGGCGGCAGGTGACGGTGATTCGCTGCCGCAGTTGCCGGAACTCCGGCTGCCCCAGCCGCGCATGCAGTTCCGGCTGGCCGGCGAGCACAATCTGCATCAATTTATGCTGGTCCGTCTCCAGGTTGGAAAGCAGCCGGATTTGCTCCATGACATCCGGCGGCAGATCCTGGGCCTCATCAATGATCACCGCCACATTGTAGCCCTCCGTGATCTGGCCCAGCAGGAACTCGTTGAGCTGCTCGATGCAACTGAGCCGGTCGCGCCCTTTCGGCTTGAGCCCGAAGTCGTGCAGGATCGCGCGCAGGAGCTGGCTCTCGGTCAGCGAGGGATTCAGCACCAGCGCGGTGCGAACATTCCGCGAAAGATTGGACAAGACCGCGCGGCATAGCGTGGTCTTCCCGGAACCGACCTCGCCGGTAAGTTCAATGAACCCCTTGCGGTTCTCAATTCCGTAAATCAGATGATCGAACGCCGTCTTGTGTTGTTCAGAAAAAAAGATGAATCGCGGATCCGGCGTGATGTTGAACGGAAATTCCTTCAGGCCATAGAATTCAAGATACATGGCGGTTCAGATTGCCAATGGAAGGAATTTTAGAACGGCGATTCATTGGTCAGCCTTCATCATCAGACTGATGTCCGTTGTGGTCATCTTCATGGTCATGGTCATCACCATGCTCGTGGTCGTGATCATGCACATGACCGGCCTCGCCCTCGCGCGCGCAGCGCGTGTTTCGCGGGAACATCATCGTCCACATCCGCCGGGTCCAGAGCGAAGTGTCTTTGCCCTGCTCCAGGTCGGCAATCCGCTCGCCCAAGGCGGCATTGTGCGGAAAAAGCTGGTGAGCCATCTTGAACAGTTTGAGGGCCAATTGCGGCTGGCCTTGCAGATTGGCGATAAAGGCCCGGAAAGCCAGCATCTGGGCCAGGTCCAACCGCGCTTGGGGGTCCGTCGGAGGCATCGGACTCGGCCAAAGTTTGAGACCCAGATCCAATGTTTTGGCGGCATGTAAATCATCCTGATCCTGAATGTAGAGCCGCGCCCGTTCCATCAGGATCCGGTAATCGGTCGGATTGTTGCGCTGGGCTTCAAGCAGACTGCGCGCCGCCAAGTCCGGCCGCTTCCCTTGCCCAGCCAGCCAGAAGGCAATCGCAAGGTAAGCTTCGACATTATGGGGGTCCACCTCGGTCGCGAAGCGCAGCCATGGCATTACTTCGTATATGCTTGCGCCCTCCGGATGCACATGGCGGTCCGGCGCGACCACCCGGGCGGTTGCTTGATACCAACTATCTCTAAACGCCGGCCGGCCGGCGTGCGCCACACCCAGGTGAAAATAAGTGTCCGCCTCGTCGAACAAATCCTTGCCGATAAACACGCGCGTCGAGCCCAGCACGCGGCCGATCACCGTATCGCTCCCGGTCGCCAAGCCAGCCGCAACCGGATTGACGCGGCAGGCAATTACGAAGGCCAACCCCCAACAAATCGCCAGGGCCGCGACGGCGCGGAAAACCGGCTTGGAATGATCGCCCGGCCGGGTCATGTCATGCTCCGGTTATTGACCGGCGCGCCGGGGACGGTTCGTCCCGCCAGGCCACGCCGTGTCGCGCGCCCATTCACATCCGCGCCCCCCGGACAAACCGCTTTTCCCGGTAGGCCAGCCAAGCTACCAGCAAGCAAACAGCCATCCATAAAACCCCATAGATGACAATGACCGCGAAGGTCGTCCAGGGGATGGCGCCCCAGTCATGCACGACGCGTTGGCGCATGTCGAAAAGATCCAGGTGCGGCAGGGCGTAGTAGATGAACAGCAGGGCCGTCGCCCGGAAACCCGGCGCTTCCAGCACCCAAACGGGCACCTGCGGCGCCACCGCGTAGGCGGCAAACGTGAACAGATAGGCCAGCGCCGCCGCCGCGCCGTAGGTGGTGCGGGTCGAAAGCGCCAGCGCAATCCCACAAATGATGCCCAGGCTGGTCAAATGCAGAGCCAGCGCCTGCAGCAAAGCCGGGCCGCTGAAGCCCCCGCCGCGCAGGCGCACCACGCTCGCGACCAGGGCGTAAAAGACGACGGTCGCAACCGCGGCAATGGACCACGCGCCCAACCATTTCCCAAGCAGCAGTTCCGCCCGCGTGATCGGCTTGGCGAGCAACGGATAGATCGTGCCCTTGGCCTCCTCCTGCGGCAGTTGCCGCCCGGCGGAGTTAATGGATAAAATCCACGCGAAAACCATCGTTAATAACAGGCCCAGATCCTTCACATAGCGCGAGACATTGGCCAAGCCGTAAACATTGACGGAAAGCAGCGTCATCAGCAACGCCAGCAGAAGAATCAGCGCGACGTATAGATCCTTGCGCCGAATCATCTCCAGCCAGACCGTCCGGGCAATGGCAAGGATACGGATCATCGCGCCCCCTCCTTTCCACCGCCCTCGGCGCGCACCACCCGCAGGAAGAACTGCTCCAGGCTTTCACCCGCGCCTACCAATTTGGCGGCGGCCCCCTCGACCACCACCCGCCCGCCAACCAGGATGGCCACGCGGTCGCAGACCAACTCGACCTCGGACAACTCGTGGGATGAAAAAAACACGGTTTTGCCGCGACCGCGCAGTTCAGCGATGATCTCACGAATTTCCATACGCCCCAACGGATCCAGCCCACCCGTTGGCTCATCCAGGATCACCAGATCGGGGTCATTGACCAGCGCCTGCGCCAACCCGAGCCGCTGCAACATCCCGCGCGAGTAAGTCGCGATGCGGCGGTCGGCGGCCTCCGTCAGGTTAACCCGCTCGAGCAGTTCGCCGATCCTTGTTTTCAGGGGCGCGCCGCGCAAGCCGAACAGGTTGCCGGCCATGCGCAGCAGCTCG
Source organism: uncultured Verrucomicrobiota bacterium (assembly GCA_964570325.1). Taxonomy (GTDB): domain Bacteria; phylum Verrucomicrobiota; class Kiritimatiellia; order CAIQIC01; family CAZMXS01; genus CAZMXS01. The sequence continues at coordinate 106,881 of CAZMXS010000002.1, forward strand.
CGACCCGTCAGGAATGGATACGACTCCGCGCGCTCGGGCAGGTAGCCGATGCGACGGCGCGCAATGGCGCGCCGGACATCCTCGCCATACACCCGCGCCGTGCCGGCCTGGAACTCAATAAACCCGAGCAGGACGTGCATCGTGGTGGTTTTGCCCGCGCCATTGGGTCCGAGAAAACCGAAGACCGTGCCTTCGGCAACTTGGAGATTCAAGCCGCGCAGCGCCTCGACCTTTCGTCCACGCTCGGTGAATTGAACACCCAGGTTCTCGATTTCAATCGCCGCACTCATGCAATCCTCCAAGCCGATAGATTAGCCCAAAAAAGGAAAAAAAGCATAAAAAAACGAATGCTGATTTGCTGACCGTGAATGACACGAATCTATCGCGGTTCTATTGCTCCTTTTCCAGTTTCCAGTTCTCACTTTCCTGTGTATGTTTATATACGGGAAGCAACATTGGCCAAAGGTGCTTACATGTTGAAAAAACAGTTAGTTACGATGATTTTCATCCTGCTCGCGGCAGGAATTCTGGCCCAGGGGCAAACCACCTCCTCCGTTTACGGTTTCATGGCGGTTGCGGGCGACATCAACAACTGGCAGCCAATTCCCAATATGTACCGGGTCGCCAAGAACACCTGGCAAAGCGAATTCAACGTCACCGCCAGTCGTTTCGCCTTCAAGTTCGTCGCCAGCAACAACTGGTACTACAACTGGGGCATCATCCGCGCCACCCAGACCAACCATTTCCTGCCGGTCGCCGGCACGGCCGCCTGGCGTCCGGGCGACGGCAACGACATCATTGTATCCAACGCGGTCCCGGGGCTTTACCGCTTCACATTCAACGATTCCAACTTCCAGTTCCGCGTGGAAATGCTCTATTCGGCCGCCTCGGGCGTGAACCTCCTGACCAATCCCAGCTTCGAGATTGAGGGCTCGTACACCGAACGGGCTCACGGTTGGGAGTGGGGCTATCCGGACACGCATGGCGATGTCTGGAACAAAGGGTCGGCCGGACGCGCATTGCGGCAAAACTGGCGCTCGCACAGCGGCAGTTGGATCGCCACTCTTTGCGGGAAATGGTGGAGCGGAGCGGAAGATTTCGGCGGGTGGTGGCGTGATGGCGCGGCTTTCCCCGGCCTGACCTACGAGGGTTCAGTCTGGGCTTGGGCCGACAGCACATGGACGGCATCAAATATGGAGATCAAAATCGAATTCTACGATGCCAGCTACAACAAATTAGGCGTCACCGTCAGCCCCATCACCAACATCAGCTCCCTGCTCTGGCAGCGCTACAGCATGCGCGCTTATGCGCCGGAAAACACGGCCTGGGCCCGCTTTGTCATGGCCATGAGCCAGGCCGGCACACAAGGCGCACTGCAATTTGATGACGCCGAGCTGCGCGCGGTCGCCACCCGTAGCCAGAACTTCGATGCCTGGGGCGCTTTTACCAATGACGGCTACCATGAGTGGGACTGGATCATGAACCAGGGCATGGCCGTCTCCAATGCGCCGTCTCCCCAACCGAACGCCGGCGTCCTGATTTCGGAATATGTCGAAGGCAGCAGCAACAACAAGGCGGTGGAAATCTATAACGGCAATTCAAACGCGCTGAATCTGACCGCCGGCAATTATTATCTGATGATTTACAACAACGGCAGCCCCACGGCCGGCAGCAGCATCGCCCTCTCGGGCACAATTGAAGGGTTGGACACCTTCGTCATCTGCCATTCAAGCGCGACCAGCAGCATCCTCAACATCGCCAACCAAAGCAACAGCCTGGTCAATTTCAACGGCAATGATGCGATCGTCCTGCGCTCCGGCGGCACCAATGGGCCAATTGTGGACCGTTTTGGCCGCGTTGGCGAGAATCCGGGCGACAATGGCTGGGGCGGAATCACCACGGACAAGACTTTGCGGCGCAAATCGTGGATCTATGCCGGGGATACCAACGCGACGGCGGCATTTGTCCCAACGGAAGAATGGGATGTTCTGCCCTTGAACACTTTCAACGGGCTGGGTTACCACACGATCACCTGGGGCGATACCTATTACACGCCGCACGGATTCAGCGCCAATGTCGCGGCCGGCATCAGCAACTATATCCGGAGCGCAGAGTTCGACGGCGGCGTGGGCAGTATCACGTTCTGGTACCGGGCGGCGGCCACATCGCCCGCCATCGAATACGCCATCCAAACCTCGCAGGACGCCACGAACTGGAGCACAGTGGCCACCTTGTCGGGGGTCAACAACACCAATTGGATACCTTACGCCACTTATGTGTACGATCCCGACGGGAAGTATATCCGCCTGCTGCACACGGCCGGCTCCAACCGGTTCTACATAGACGAGATCGCCATCGCCGAACCGGAGTTGATCCAACGAGTCGAGGACTTCAGCAAGTGGACCAACTCAGAATACCAGGCCTTCGGCCAGCATGAGCGCAACGGCTGGCTGCTCTCCGACGGCAAGGCGGTCACCCAGAACGCCCGGTTGGATCAGTGCGTCTGGATCCGCACCAACAGCTACCTGCGCACACCCTGGTTCGATTTGGGCGCCGGGAACATTGAGTTCTGGTACCGCAACGAGATCGGCACCAACCCGATTGACTTCAGCGTCCAGTATTCGACGGACAGCAATACCTGGCACACCATCCGGGATTTCACGGCGGCGGAAAGCGTCTATACTTTCGCCTCCATTGACAATTACATCCCGGAACCCTGCTACGTTCGCATCCATCATAATCTGAACACCAATTACTATCCGTCATCCCTGCTGGTGGACGACGTGAATATCCGCCTGCCGGTTGTTTATCGCAGCCAGAATTTTGACCAGTGGCCCAGCACCACCAGTTATGGCGATTCCGAATTCCAGAGATGGAGCGTACACCAGGCGATGATTGACAGCAGCGGCGGCTACATCGGGCAGGGCGCACGTATGCGCGAGACGGTCAGCCAGTACGCCTACATTCAAAGTCCGCCGATACCCGATGGGCTGGGTGCGCTCTCATTCTACTATAAAAAGTTCAGCGATTCCGGCACTGCGCCGACGTATGCCGTGCAGGTTTCCTCCAACGGCGCGAATTGGACCACGTTAACCAACTTGGTGATCACCTCCTCGGCGTGGACGAATTTTGCCCTCTTCATGTACGACACCAACAACCGCTATGTCCGTCTCTACCACACCGCCGGCGCCACGCGCGCGGTATTTGATGTCATCGCGATCGGCCTGCCCCGTCCGCCGCCGGACGTCATTCTCAACGGCTGGCATCAGCCGAATAATCCATATACCGGCGATACGGTGCGCATCTATGGTAATGCGCTTACCGCCTACGGAGCGGAGAAAGTGGTCATGACATCTTATTATCGTGTCGGGACTTCCGGCGTATGGACCGCCCTGGCTATGCAAACGGACGAAGGCGTCAACTTCGCCACCACCGCGAGCCTCGGCCCCTACCCCACCGGCACGGTTGTCCAATACTACATCGCCTGCCGCTTCAGCGGAACAGGCAGCGAAATCAACAGCCCGCGTTATTATCCCACAGGCGGTCCCACCAATCCGGCGGCATTCGTCATCCCGCGCAACCCGCCGGGCCGGGTGTGGATCAATGAGATCAACTACATGAATATGCTGGATTGGGACGACGACACGAACGAGTTCGTTGAAGTCTGCGGGCCAGCCGGCTTTGATCTGGGTGGATGGCGGATCGAATTCTACATGACGGGGGCCGACACCAATACGTATACGTACTATGCGTCCTACATCCTGCCGAAACTGTCCATTCTTTCCAATCAGGTCAACGGCTTCGGCTTCTTCGTGCTTGGCGATCCCAGCGCCATCCTGGCCAACGTTAACTTAACGCTCACAAACATCATCTACGCCTGGGATCCATACAACCAGATATCCGACGGCGTATATCCCAGCGGGATAAGGCTGATCAATGAAGCCGGCGGCTTCGAGCAGAGTATTTCATACCGCGGGCCGATTCAAGGATTCAACCAGATCTCAGCGTCCGAATACTGGCAGAATGCCGATCCAAAGGACGTCCAGATGACCGGAACAGGCTCATATTACACCAACTTCACCTGGATCACCAACGTGACCTACACCCCCGGGGCCGTCAATGTCGGGCAGACGCTGGTGAAGCCCGCCGACCCGGAAACACCGCCGATCGTGGACATCATTCAGACGGTTTTCGGCACCAATATCTGGATCACGACCTACGGGAACACCAACAGTTGGATTGTCGCGCCATACGCGGCCACCAACCTGAACCGGAGCCAGACCTGGCTTGCCGTCAGCCCATTCAACAGCGTTTATAAAGGCGGCGGCACGAATCTGCTCTGGTTCAATATCCCATCCACTGGCGCAAACTATTACTACCGCATCCTGATCACGAAGCCGGGCTCGTAACGGCCACTATTAACCTGGAAAGGACAGTTCGGGCACGCGCAGCGTAACCGAACTTGCTCTTTCCAGATTCAGCATTACGCCGGCACCATTCATGGCCCGCCGCCTACTCGTCCAGGAATTTGAAGGTGCGAACGAACATTTGATGCCGGAGCGGGTTGGAACCAACAACTGGGAATGGATCGCGCCAGACAATAGCCACGGCGCGTTTCTCGCTGGTGATCTGGTCGTAATTCGGCTCCCAACTGCCCAGCGTGCGCTGATCGTTGATCGTCTGCGCGACAACGACGAAGACAAACAGGTTCTGGTTCGCGTTGAACAGCCGATAGGTATTGCGGATGATGGATTCTTTGCGCGTATTATCCAGATTGTACGGCGCCTGCATTAACCGCCCATTAACCGCAAACGCCGTGGTCGTCATCCATCCGCTTGCACCCTCCCGCGCCGGGCCGGCCCGGTTGGCGGCGAAGATTCCGCCCACGATATCCCTCGCCATGAACTCGTCCACTGTCCGAACAACGGTGCCGCTGGGGCTGTCATTGATCGGCGTATTGATAAACGCCGCAATCAACACATTGGTGAAAAGCGTATTGGGATTGATCGAACCGGCAAAAGCATCCGTATAGCGCGCCGTGAGATTGGTGGTCCGATAGCGCATAAGCAACTGGCGACCGCGCTCATCGAAAAGGTTGATGGTCGTCCACGGCGCGCCGGCATGAATAAACCCAAGTTCGGCGACGGAATCCAAATCAGCCGAATTCCGCACGTACAAATTGGTGCCTTCCAAATCGCCGGATGCTACGCCACCGACCCGGTTGAAACCCGGCAACGCATTCACGGCACCCGGTGTGGGATTGAATGGCGTCGTCCACCTGTCGGCGGCCGTATTGTTCAAGTTCATTCGCGGGTCATTGGCACAGTAGGAAAGCGGCGTTGAACGGGGACTAGTACCCGCTGCAGTGAGCGAAAGATCGGCAAAGGGCGAAACCGTGATGCTCGACAAATTTGCACGATCCACGCGCGCATTACTATCCGATGTATCCTCCAAAAAAACATTACCCAAGACGATCTGACGCGTCCTTTCACGAATCGGATAATCCTGGGCCGGAATAAAATCACGCCCCGCATTGTAGGCGTAGTCATATCGCGCTGTGACGATGATAAACGGGGTGCCTGGACTGACCGTAAAGGTGGCGGGTGCGGGTGGTGTGACCAGTGCGGCGGAAAAGCTCTGGTTTGACGGTCCGACACGCAGCAACATGTCCGCCCCCCCAACCGTCGGCGCGCCAACCACAAGCCGATAGGTCTGGGGATTGTGGTTTGCCGGAAACGGATACCACAACTCAATCTCAATGAATACGGAGTTTGTCACGCAACCCGGCGTGTCTTGCGCCGTCAGTTGCTGGCTAACCAATACCTCATTGAGCATTGGAATCGGCTCGTTGCATGGAATGCTGTTGTCCACTGGACCGCCATCGGTGCTTTGCGGGCGATAATTGGAGTCAACGTAGTCCCCAAAGCAAGCCGCCATCTTATCCGCATTGGGATATCCCAAGGCCGTGAACGCCGCTTGCGCATCGGACCGGCTCCAACCGCGCACATCGGATTTAGGTTCGATAACCCAGCGACCATTGCTCCAGTCCCACCAGCCATTATCGTAGCACAGTGAATAGGGCGCCAGATTATTGAGTTCATAAGCATCTATCGCCAGTTCTTCAACAAATGGATCGCCGGGCGGCGTGGCCGAATCTTTGTAGTATCCCTCGGAATTCCCATCATTCAACTGCATGATTTCGGAGAGGGAATCGAAGCGCGCATAATAATTGCGGTTGGCCACCAGGCGGGGCGCACCCTGCGGCACTAGATCCCACAACACGGGCAAACCGCTGGCCAGTTCCCGGTCAATCTTGATTTCCGCGATGCTTTTGCCCCATTTCCGCTCCTTGGTTCCATCACTCACCAAATTCGCATCCAACTGGCCGGTGCAATCGAAGCACATGAAAGCATAACGCCCCAAAATTCGCCCATCCAGCGGGTCTTCGATCCGCACCCAGCGCGCCTCGGCGGCAAGGGTTTGGGCATCGTAATCGGGGTCGTAGGCCGGATCGCCGACGGTTCGCAGGTAACGCGCCGGCACCCAGTTATCTACCCAGCCGTTCAAGTCGAACAGCCGCAAACCGGCGCCTACCGCACCGCCGCATTCCAGCTCAACTGGCGGATCCGACAGCAAAATAGCGTCCGCCTTGCTGTTGCTGATCCGGCCTTTGCCCCACATATAATTGCTGACATCGCTCATCGCGGAAGCCAGGGCGGTGCGCAGAAACTGGCGGCTGCGGGTGTCGTCCTGCGCGCTCTCGGACACCAACCGCTCGGTGCGGGTCAGGGTCAGCAAGGCGGTCGCCATGATGATCAGAATACTGAGAAACCCCAGCACAATGATCAGCGCAATCCCGGCGCGCCGCCCAAGCGCCGGCTTCCATTTGAGCTTCCGCTTCATCTCGTAATTCGCTCTTTCACCCAGCCGACCATCCATTTTCAATACTCCCGCGGAAAGTTCCAGGTTCCCGCGTTCATGTACGGCGCGGCGCGCGTGTATAAAACATTGGATTCCCGGTAGAGGAGCGAACGTCCTTTTTTGTGGGCCTCCTCCTCCAGCCCCCCGGCATTGCTTCGATTCACCAGGATTTCACGCCCGCCCTTGCGCGCGGCATCCTCGGAAGTTACTTGCAGATAAATATCTATATATGGCGGCGCCCGATTGGTTGGATAGTCTACCCCACATTGAACGGTATAGGTTGAATCAAAACACTCGCCCGGCCCGTCGCAGAAGCAGCCGCCGCTCTGCAGATTGTCGCCATACTCATCAATCAGGTAGATGTCGAAACGAACCACATTATCGGCCACAACCGCCCGCGTGCCGCTCTTCGGGCCCAACCACCAGCGCTGGTTATTCGGATTGCTCCGATCCATCGGGAACAGGCCGGCGGCGCTGGCCGCGTCGAAATTATACACCGAACGGTACAGCGTGAACTTGGTGTAACGGTCGCCGACATTATTGGACGCCGTGGCCGCCTCGACATAATAACGCACCAACTGGTAAATCCGGCCATCCGTTGGATCTCCCGATGTGGTGCAGAAACACATGGTATCAAAACCAAAGCCGTATTTATTGGTCCCTGTGCCGAAATCACAGACATTAGGCTGCTTGAAAAAACCCAGCCGGTTGTCCACCACCAGACCTTCCAGGTCTTTGACGATCATATCCATCGCCGCGCGCCCGGCCGCGTTGCGATCCACCGAGGTGACCCCCTTGGTGAAAGCCGAACCGGCTTCCGTGAAAACCCGCAGCAGCGCCAGCGTCAGAATCGCCAGCACCGCCATCGAAGCCATGACCTCGATCAAGGTGAAGCCCCTGGAAAAACATGCGCCTCGATCCGCTCCGTCCTGACCAAAATCACGCGCAGACGGCATTGGGGCTTGCCGCCTGCCGCGCCAAACTTGTGCATGGGCATTCATTTTACTGGCGCCAGCTCGCAATAAAAAATCGTACCGGCCACCGGTGGGTTGTTATCGGGATAGAAACCGGGCCACACCTCCAACCGAGCATATTTCAATTCTGTACCCGCAATAGTGCCAATATCCAAGCTGTAGGTAAAAGAGGCCGTGATATACTTGTCAACAAACAGCTTGTTAGGATCGGATGCGTCGCCTCCGTAATAATTGGGTTCCCAATAATAGCGATTGCGCACATAGGGTCCCAGCGCCTTGACCACCGGTTGATCGGCCAAGTTCAGCGCATGCGTGCCGACCAGGGTCAACCCATTCTTGATATCATCCCAATTGGTCTCCGGCAGCGCCGCCTTCATGGCAATGCTGTCAAACACATAATCGGCAAAAGCCGCCATCTCCGTTGATTCGACCGACTTGCGGCTGGCGCTGAGCCCATCCGGAAAGAGGCCAAAGACCGCCAATAACCCCACCGCCACCACCAGCAGGGCCATGCTGAGCTCAACCAATGAATATCCCGCTTTAATCATAAATGGTGTCGGCTTCCTTGAACATAACCTGACCGCTCTTGGAATAGATCCAGACCGCATTGGTCACACCGGGCGGATCCTTCACCCCGCGAGTGATCGTTCCCGCCGTCGTATTCAGATCGTAATACCGGCAACTGGTAAGATAGACTTTCAAACGCAAACTCGGCTGTCTCCATTCCGTGCCGCTGTAATAATAAAGTTTCCCATTGGGACGAAACTTAAGCGCCGGCATCGCCCGCAAGGAGCCGCTGAAATCGTTTGGGAACGGGAAGGAACTTTGGGCGTGCCGCAGCACGTTCTCCTGGACTGTACCCATCACGGAACTGGCGCTGTCGTCAAAATACACGCCTTTAGGCAGGAACTTCCAGTCCGAAACGTATTCCAAGCGACCGGCGGCCGGATTGCTGGAAATCACCGCGTATGAAGACAGCGCCTTGGTCACCTCTGCAGGAGAACCATAAACCGGCGTTGTGGTCGGGAAGACTACGTATGTGTCCTGCCGGTGAGTCACGGCGTACTGGCGGGCCAGACGGATCGTGCTGATCAACTGGCTGCCCGCCGCGTTCGTGTTCTTGCGGGTCATGGACTGGAAAGCCGGAATTGTCAGGATGAACAGCACCGCAATGATGAGCGTAACCGTCATCATCTCGATCAGCGTAAAGCCGCATTTTGTTTTCAGGCCATTCATTTAGCTTGCCGGATTCTCCGCCCTTTACTTCGTGCTGTAAATATCGTCCGCCGTGCCTTCGGTCTTGTCCACGCCGGGCGACCAGGCAATCACGGTATCGTAAACCTTCTCCGCGTTCGGCCCGGTCACCGTGTTATCCATGTTGATGTCCATCAAAACTTTATACTGCCCCCCCCACGGGTCCACGAAATCGCCGCCGGCGTTCAACGAGTCCTCGTTGCGCTCCATGAACACCACGCGCTTCGGGTTCTCGGGGTACGAATCCCGGAAGTAGCACGAGAGCATGTCCACGTAGTACTTCTTCATTTCGATCGCGGCCTCGGTGGCCAGATTGGTCGGCCAGTGCCCGTATTCGTTGTAGTACTTCTTCCAAACAGTGGTCAGGGCCTTGACATCGCCCTTGGCCTTGGCCTTCTTGCCCGATGTGATCATATGGCCGGCCACCGGCACCATGATCGCGGCCAGAATGCCGATAATCGCGATCACCACAATCATTTCCAGCAGGGTAAAAGCTCTTTTCGTGTTCATTGTGGTTTGCCACCCCAGGATGAAATGATGTCTGAAAAACTATGTGGCGGCGGCCCGTAACAGACCACGCCGCTGATCTGGCCTTTGATCTCGGTGTTATTCCACCCGGCGCCGGGAGAGAACGGCGACTCCAGCAGGCTGAACTTGATTACGCCGTCAAAATCCGTGTCCATGATAATGTGATAAGGAGTGCCCCACGGATCCAGAAAGTAACCTTCGTTGCGCGTGTAAGTCTTCCCGTTGCGATCCGTCCCCTCCATCGAATCCTCGTTCACGCTCAGGTAAACGGTTCGGTTCGGGTTGTTGGTCACGTCAATCCCGCGCAGAATGGCCATCACTTTGTTCTGCTGTTGGGCGGCATCTGAAATGCTCTTGCCGCCATAATCGTAGTCGTTCATCCCATTGCGGCCGGGCGCCGGCATTTTTCCATAATCCCCGTAATAGGCCTTGATCGCGCTGGCAATGTTGGACACTTCCGTCCGCGCCCGGGCCACCTTGGCCTTCTGAATGGCGATGTTCAGCGTCGGCACCAGGATTGCCGCCAGCAGGGCAATGATCCCAATCACCGCCAGCAGCTCAATCAATGTAAAAGCCTCTTTGCGTCCGGTCATAGCCATGCTCCTCGGTCCACTCTATCCTATAGTCATCATACCCCAATACCGTCCGGCCATTAACGCCATTCTTTGCTATCGTGGCGTCTGACTCACTCCGTCGGCGCCGCCCAGTTGTTCAAATCATCGCCGGTATCCTTCACTCCATCCGGGCCTTTCGACGACAAATCGTAGCCAAACTTCGAGTTATTGTGTGTGGCATAGGGCGCCGCCGACTTATGCTCATAAAGATAGGGGTTTCCCCAAGGATCCTTCAATGTGTAATCGGCCGTCGGCGAGCCCCACCCCGGCATGACCAGAAACGGTTTGCCCACTTTGGGATCATTCTTGGGCTTGTTCCACAGCGAATCCGCCAGAGTGGCGTCGTCGTTGGGATATACCCCATACTGCAACCGGTATTCTTCCAGCGCGTTCTTGATTTTTTCCAAATCCGCCTTCGCCTTGCCGACGTTGGCCTTGTGTCCGGCGTAGCCGGAAAGCCCGACGATCAGGGCCGCCAGAATGCCGATAATCGCGATGACAGTCAGCAGTTCAATCAGGGTAAACGCCCGACGGGTTTTCAGCAGTTTTCGATCCATTGTGCCTCTTTTTTACGCTTACTCCGGCGTCGTATCCTTACCCCACCCTGTCCCGGTCCGGCAAAGTCAGAGCAGGAGCAAGCGTTGTTATCGTCTTGTCATCATCATTCCCACGATAATATATCATCCGCGGTGTCCGAAATCCGGTCCGGCCCACACGACCACACGACCATTCCCCGTTGAATGCCGGCTCCATGCGCGCTATCCAGGATGTCGCAAACAGCGTTCAAATCCGTGTCCAGCACGATCTGGTAGGGCGTTCCCCATGGATCGAGGAACTCCCCGGCCGCATTGATTCCCGAGCGGCCCGGCCGGTACGGCAACGGCTCCAGGAAAACCAAGTGGTTGACATTGATCTCGTCGCCACCGCCTTCCGTCTGCACCGACCGCAGGATGCCGATCACCTCGCGATTCGGCGCCTTGCCGCCGAACCGCCGGTCGCCGGGCTCGTGGATATCCCGGCAGGGCCAGACGCCGTATTCCGCGAAAAAGCGCTGCCCGGCATCAGTCAGCATGGCCATATCCGCCCGGACCATCGCCCGGTAGTTGGCCCGATATACCGCCCATACCGCCGGCCCGATGATCGCACCCAGGATCAGCAGCGCTCCACCCACAATCGCCCATTCCGCTTTTGAAAGAACCATTTAACGCATTGCCAATCGCGGCTTCCGGAAGCCGATTATCCACTCATAATCATAAATTGACAAATTCCCGCCAACCGCAGACTCGTCCGATTGCTTGCTTTCCACCATCCACGGCCGCCGGCCGGAAACCCGCCAGGCGCTCGTTCCGCCACTGCTCCTCCATTAGCTCAGCTTGCCGATGATCGCGATCAAGGGCAGGAAGAGCGCGATGACGATTGTGCCAACAACCACGGCCAGAAAGATGATCAACAACGGCTCGATGATCGAGGTCAGGCCAGCGACGGTATTGTCCACGTCGTCGTCATAGCTATCCGCGATTTTCATCAACATCTCCGGCAGTTTGCCGGTTTCCTCGCCGACCTCCACCATACTGACCACCATCGGCGGAAACGCACCCGAAGCGGCAATCGGCGGCGCCATGTTTTCGCCTTCCTTCACATTGTCGTGAATCATCGTCACGGCGCGCGTGACCACCTCGTTGCCCACGGTTTCCTTGACGATGTTCAGGGCCTGCAGGACCGGCACGCCGGAAGTCATCAGGGTGCCCAGCGTGCGCGTGAAGCGCGCGACGGCGGTCTTGCGAACCAGGACGCCGAACACCGGCGCGTGAATCTTCAGGAAATCCAGCCCGTAGCGGCCGAAGCCGGTCTTGGCCAAAATTTTAGCCAGCACAACCAGCAGCACAATCGCGATGGCGACATAGGGCAGGCGCTTGGTCATCAACGTGCTGATGTTCATCACGAACTCCGTCAGCGCGGGCAGCGACTGGCCGGCCAGCAGGTCTTTGAATATCTCCTGGAACTTCGGCACAATGAACACCATAAGGAAGGTCAGGATGGCGCAAGCCATGATGAGCACCACCACCGGGTAGACCATCGCGCCGATGACCTTGCCGCGGATTTTCTGGGCCTTCTCCATGAATTCAGCCAGCCTGACCAGCACCACGTCCATCACACCGCCGACCTCGCCCGCCTTGACCATGTTGACGTACAATTTGTTGAAGATCCGCGGGTGCTGGGCCATGGCTTCGGCAAAGGTGCTGCCGGACTCGATGGACTCGGCCATTTCGGCGATGGCCCTGCGCAACGCGGTGTTCTTCTCCTGCTTGTAGAGCACGCGCAGCCCCCGCAGCAGCGGCAGGCCGGCGTTGACCAGCGTGGCGAGCTGCCGGGTGAAAACCATCAACACCTTTGGCTTCACGCGCGAGAGGAACGCCGGCAGGCGCAGCTCCATCTTCAGCATGTCACCGCCGGCGGCCGGCGCGGCCTTGGCGGCCTTTTTCACCTTGCGCGGCTTGGCCGTCGCGGTGTCCTCCACGCTGGTGGGAAACAATCCTTTCTCGCGGATTTTGGCCACCGCCGCCGACTGGTTGTCGGCTTCGATCTCGCCTTCCGTTTCCTTGCCCTTCGCGTCCAGCGCGACATATCGGTATTTAGCCATGATTCACACCCTTGGTGGGAAGTTCAGAGTTCCAAGTTCAAAATTAGGCGATTCATCCACCCATCCTGCTTACGGTTCACCGCTCACGAGCTTTCACTCCGGTTTCAGTTTCCGCCCTCATGCCTATGTGTATTTCAGCACCTCTTCCACCGTCGTATACCCGTCGAGGATGCAACGGATGCCGTCTTCACGGAGGGTCCGCATGCCCAGTTCCACCGCCTTGTCGCGAATGACCAGCGTCGGCTTGCGCAGGTTGATCAGATCGCGAATCGGGTCGCGCACGCGCAGGTACTCATAGATGCCGCGCCGGCCCTTATAGCCATTCTGGTTGCAGTAGCTGCAGCCGGCCCCATAGTAAAAGCTGCGGCCCGCCACCTGGTCCGGGCGCAAACCGAGCTGCTGGAGGATGTGCTCGTCCGGTTGGTAAGCCGTCTTGCAGTTCTGACAGATCGTGCGCACGAGCCGCTGGCCCAGCACAGCCTCCAGCGTCGAGGCGATCAGGAATGGTTCCACCCCCATGTCAATCAGCCGCGTCACCGCGCCCGGCGAGTCGTTGGTATGCAGAGTCGTAAACACCAGGTGGCCGGTCAGCGAGGCCTGGATGGAGATCTCGGCCGTCTCCAGGTCGCGCACCTCGCCGACCATAATGATGTCCGGATCCTGGCGCAGGAACGCGCGCAGCACGCGCGCGAACGTCAACCCGATGGCATCATGGATCGGAATCTGGATGATGCCTTCAATGTCGTACTCCACCGGCTCCTCGGCCGTCAGCAGCTTGGCCTCAATCGTGTTGATCCGGCGCAGGGCGGAATAGAGCGTGGTCGTCTTGCCCGAGCCGGTCGGGCCGGTCACGATGACAATGCCGTTGGGCTTGTCAATATCCTCGGTAAAATACTGGAAGACGTCGTCCGGCATACCCAAATTCTCGAGATCGAGCGACACCGTGCTGCGGTCGAGCACGCGCAGCACAACGCTTTCGCCGAACTGGGTCGGCAGGGTGGAAACGCGGAAGTCAATCGGCCGGCCGGCAACGGTAAGTTGAATGCGGCCGTCCTGCGGCAGACGGCGCTCGGCAATGTTCAGGCCCGAGACCACCTTCAGCCGCGAGGTCACCGGCAACGCCAGGTGCTTCGGCGGCGGCGCCATCTCATAAAGCGCACCGTCCACGCGATAACGGATTTTGAACTCGTTTTCGAACGGCTCGAAGTGGATATCGGAGGCGCGATCCTGCACCGCCTGGTAGAGCACCAGGTTGACAAACCGCACCACCGGCGTCGAGTTGGCCGCTTGCTCCACCGAGGCGATATCTTCGCCGCGCTTGGCCATCTCGATCAAATCGCCGGCATCCTGTAACTCCGACTCCAGCGCGTTGAGCATATCGCTGACCGACTCGCTCTCGTCCCCGTAGTAGCGGGAGATGCAATTTTTGATGTCGTCCTCGCGGGCGACGACAAAAGTGATGTCGCGGGTAAGCACAAAACCCAGTTCATCCACCGCCTCGGGGCTGAGCAGGTCATAGGTCGCCAGCGTGACCGCGTTCGGCCCCGTTTGCACCGGCACGATGTTATACATGCGCGCGATGCTGGCCGGCACCGCCCGGATCACTTCGCCGTCAATATCCATATTCTTGAGATTGAGCACTTCGCAGCCCAGTTGGCGCGCAATCACGTCGAGCAATTGCTCCTCGGTCAGAATCTGCATGTTGAGCGCCACTTCACGAACCGGTTTGCCGGTGCGCTCGTGCTCGTCGAGGATTTCTTCCGCCTGCTGGGGCGTCAACAGCCCCTCGTCACTCAACTGCTGCAGCAATGGATCGCTGTATTGGGGAGCCGTCATATCATTGCCAATTTCCGATTGCCAATGGCCAAATGCAACCACACCTTGTTGCTCATTGATCTCCGATAACTGCTCACTGTTTACCGCCAACTGACTGCCGCCTGCCCATCTCGGACCGCCCCGCCCGCTACTTTTTCTTCGCCCCGCTTTCCTGCATCTTGAGCGCAACCGCCTCCGGATCCTGGCACTTGGTGATCAGGTCTTCGTAGCTGATGATGTTGTTCTCGTAAAGGGTCATCAGGTGGGCGTCCAGGGTCACCATGCCATAGCGCGCGCCGGTCTGGATATCGGACGTGATGCGGAAAGTCTTGTTGTCGCGGATCAGCGAGCGGATGGACGGAGTCGCGATCATAATCTCAAACGCGGCCACGCGGCCGGGCTTGTCCACGCGCACCAACAGCAACTGCGAGATGACCGCGACGATCGTCGAGGACAGTTGCGTACGAATCTGTTCCTGCTGGTTGGTCGGGAAGGCGTCCACGATGCGGTCCACAGTGCGCGCGGAACCGGTCGTGTGCAAGGTGGCAAACACCAAATGGCCGGTTTCCGCCGCGGTGATCGCCGCCTCCATCGTCTCCAGATCGCGCATTTCGCCGACCAGGATGACGTCCGGATCCTGGCGCAGGGCGCGCCGCAACGCCTCGCGAAAATTCGGAACATCCACGCCGATATCGCGCTGGGTAACCACGCTTTTCTTGTGCGTGTGGTAATACTCGATCGGATCCTCGATCGTAATAATGTGGCAGTCGCGCTCAATGTTGATCACGTTGAGCATGCTGGCCAGCGTCGTGCTCTTGCCGGAACCGGTCGGTCCGGTGACCAGAATCAGGCCCCGCGGCTTATAGAGCAGATCCCGGATCTGGGGCGGCAGGCCGATCTCCTCCAGGGTCATCAGTTTGGACGGGATCTGGCGCAGGACAAGGCCGATATGGCCCTTCTGCTTGAAGATGCTCACGCGGAAGCGCGCGACATTACCGAAGCCGAAACCGAAGTCGCTGCCGCCCTGCTCGCGCAGTTTCTGCTGGTGATCATCGGACGTGATGCTCTTCATCAGGCGCTCGGTGTCCTCGGGCTTCAACGGCTCCGCGTCCAGCGGCGCCAACTGGCCATGGATGCGCAGGACCGGCGGCACGCCAACCGCCAGGTGCAGGTCGGATGCGCCCTCGTCCACAACCAGTTGCAGCAGGTCGCTCATCGAGATGTCATGTGATTCCAGACCGGGCATTAGTCCACATCCCCCATCGTTACGCGCAGCACTTCCTCAAGCGTCGTCATGCCGGCAACCACTTTGCGCAGACCATCCTCGCGCAGGGTCCGCATGCCCAGCTCGCGGGCCTTGGTCCGCAACTCGGCGGCCGTGACGCGCTCGAAAATCATGTGGCGCACTTCGTCATTGACCAGGAAAATTTCAAAAATGCCCAATCGGCCGCGGTACCCGGTGAAGGAGCAATCGGCGCAGCCGCGCCCCTTGAACAGGCGCGCCGCGCTGAGTTGCTGCGCGGCCGGACCCAGCAGGCGCAATTCGGCATCGCTGGGCGTGTGCTCATCCTTGCACTTCTCGCAGATTTTGCGGACCAGGCGCTGGGCCATGATCGCGCGGGTGGAAGAAGCAACCAGGAACGGCTTCACGCCAATGTCAATCATGCGGATGATCGCGCTGGGCGCGTCGTTGGTGTGCAGGGTGCTGAAAACCAGGTGACCGGTCAGCGAGGCATTGACGGCGATCTCGGCCGTTTCCATATCGCGGATTTCACCGATCATGATGATGTTGGGCGCCTGGCGCAGGATCGAGCGCAGCGCGGCCGCGAAAGACAGCCCGATATCGGTCCGGACATGGACCTGGTTGATGCCGGACATCTGGTACTCGACCGGATCCTCAACGGTGATGATCTTGCGATCAGGCCGGTTGATGTAATTGAGACAGGCGTAAAGAGTCGTTGTCTTGCCCGATCCGGTCGGCCCGGTGACCAGCAGGATACCGTCCGAAAGCCCGATCAGCCGCTCGAAAGTCTGCTGGTCGTCCGAAAGGAAGCCCAGTTGCGGCAGGCCCAGCATCAGGCTCTGCTTGTCGAGAATGCGCATGACAATACTTTCGCCATGGTTCGACGGGATGGATGACACGCGCAGGTCGAGATCGCGGCCCATGACATTGATCTGAATGCGTCCGTCCTGCGGCAGGCGCTTCTCCGCGATGCTCATGTTGGCCATGATCTTGATGCGGCTGATGACGGCCGACTGCAGCCGCTTGGGCGGGCTATCCACCTCATTGAGCACGCCGTCAATGCGGTAGCGGACGCGGAATTTCTTGGCCAGCGGCTCGAGATGGATATCCGATGCGCGCTTGCGGAAAGCCTCCATGATGATCAAGCTGACCAGCTTGATGATCGGCGCGTCCGCCTCGGTCACCTCGCCGTCGGCGATCAACTGGTCCGCGCCCGTCGGCATTGCGACCGTGCCCTCGGTGATCTCCTCCAGCATGGACTCGACGGTTGAGCCGGCGTGCGCGTAGTAGTGATTAAGCGCGGTCTCGATCTCCTCGGCCGGCGCGACCACCCCTTCGACGTTGCACTTGAGGATGTAGCGCAGGCCGTCCAGCGTCTCCACATCCAGCGGATCGCTCAAGGCGACGGTCAGCGTGCTGTCATTCTTAAAAACAGGGACGATCTTGTAGCGGCGCGCGACCTCGCCGGGCACCAGGTCGAGCACTTCCTGCGGGATTTCCAGCCCGGTCAGGCTGATGGTGTCCATCCCAAACTGGTTGGCCAGCGCCTTGAGAACATCCAGCTTGGAGACAACATTCTGGCTGGCCAGGATATCCACGACGGTCTTGTCTTCTTTAACCGCGGCATCGCGGGCCTTGACCGCCTGATCGCGGCTAATCAAGCCGACGCTTTCGAGTATCTCCAGGATATAGTCGTCGTTCGCGGTCAAATCGCCAGCCCCCCAGAGTTGCATGCGCGTGCGGATGCCATGATGGGTAAAGTAACACGGCCGGAGCGGTGGTGTCAACGCGACGGGAAACAATGAACCGCCGCCGCTCGTTCGTTGTTTCAACGATGATTGGACCGCGAATGGCGGGAGCAACGCGGATGCGAAACCCACAACCGTATGCGTAAGCGGGAGAGATCAATCCAGCTTGCGCCGCAGGATACCCATCACCACCTGGGGATTGGCCTTGCCCTTGCTGAGCTTCATTACCTGGCCCACCAAAAACTGGAGGGCCGCTTTTTTGCCGGCCCGATAGTCGGCGACCGTCCGGGGATTGGCCGCGATCGCCTGATCGGCCAGCGCATCGAGCGCGCCGGTGTCACTGACTTGGGATAGACCTTTTTCCCGCACCACGGCCGCCGGCTCACCGCCCTGCGCGAACAGCACGGCGAACACCTCGCGCGCCGCCGGCATGTTGATGGCCTGCTCGTCCACCAGTTTGATCAGGGCCGCCAGGGCCGCCGGCGTGATCCGCGCCTGGCCAATTTCCATTTCCCGCTCCGCGAGCGCGCGCAGCATGTCCGTCATCACCCAATTGGAAGCAGCCTTGGGATTGCCGCACCGGCGCGCGGTATCCTCAAAAAAGTCCGCCACCGCCTTGTCCGCCGCCAGCACGCCCGCGTCATACTCCGGGATGCCATATTCCGCGACCATCCGCCGGCGCCGGCTCGCCGGCAGCTCGGGCAATTGCGCGCGCCAGGCTTCAATCTGCGCCGCGGCCAATGCCACGGGCATCAGGTCCGGCTCGGGAAAATAGCGGTAGTCGTGCGCATATTCCTTGGAGCGCATCGGCTGGGTCACGCCCGCCAAAGGATCCCAGCGGCGCGTTTCCTGCTGGATGGCGCCACCCTGGGACAGAACCGCAACCTGCCGTTGAAGCTCGTACTTCAAAGCATGGAAGACCCCCTTGAAAGTATTCATATTTTTAATCTCGGTCTTGGTCCCCAGCCGATCCTGACCCGCGGGGCGGACGCTGCAATTGACATCGCAGCGCAGATTGCCTTGTTCGAGGTTGCAGTCGCTCACCCCCCCATAAAGCAGTATCTGCTTGAGCGCCAGCAGGAACGCCATCGCCTCCTCCGGCGACGCCAAGTCGGGCTCAGTGACAATTTCCATCAACGGCGTGCCCGCGCGATTGAAATCAATCCCGCTCGAAGCCTCGAAATGCATGTTCTTGGCCACATCCTCTTCCAGATGAATCCGCGTGATGCCGATGCTCTTTTTGCGGCCATCCAGCTCAATCTCGACCGCTCCCCCCAGGCACAGCGGCTTGTCATACTGGGAAATCTGGTAGTTTTTCGGCATGTCCGGATAGAAATAGCTCTTGCGGTCAAACTTGCTGAAAGCGCTGATCCGCGAGCCGATCATCAGGCCGGTCATGACCGTGTACTGGATCGCTCGCTCGTTTACCGCCGGCAGCGTGCCGGGATAGCCAAGACAAACCGGGCAGACGTTCGTGTTCGGCGGCGCGCCGAAATCATTCGGACAACCACAGAATATCTTCGTCCGGGTCTTCAGTTGAACGTGGACTTCAAGGCCGATGGATGGGATGTAATTCATGGTTCAAAGTTCAAGAGACAACGATTGCATATCGTGTTCCTGGAGTCTTTCCTCGTTTGATTCTGCGAGCCAACCTCCCGATAACGGGCCAATCCGGCGCCTGTGCTCGCTCGGAACTGAACGCCGCGATTTCAAAGGGCACGGCCGGATGCATCTGAAACCCTGGATACTTGTTCATATGCATGCCCCACCCGCAGCACCTGTTCCTCGCCGAATGCCGGGCCAAGAATCTGCAAGCCAATAGGCAATCCGGCCTGGGTTTTTCCACACGGCACAGAGAGCCCGCAGATGCCCGCCAGATTCGCCGTCACGGTGAAAATATCACCCAAATACATCTGCAGCGGGTCGTCCGCCTTCTCGCCGATTCGATAGGCCGGGGTCGGCGCGACCGGCGTCAGCAAGGCGTCGCATTCCTTGAAAACCGCCGCAAAATCATTGCGGATCAGCGTGCGAACCTGCTGGGCGCGCAGGTAGTAGGCATCATAATAGCCGCTACTAAGCACATAGGTGCCGAGGATGATCCGGCGCTTGACCTCCGGGCCAAACCCTTGCGCACGCGTTTTGCCATACATGTCAATCGGGTCCACGCCCTCCACCCGCAACCCATAGCGCACCCCGTCAAAGCGCGCCAGATTCGCGGACGCCTCGGCTGTGGCAATCACGTAGTAGGTCGCAATCGCATACCGCGTGTGCGGCAGACTGACGGCGCGCACTTCCGCCCCCAAAGACCGGCACTGCTCCACCGCGAGGCGCACCGCGCGCTCAACTTCCGCATCCATGCCCGTAATGAAATACTCCTGCGGCAAGCCCAGCTTCAACCCCTTCAAATCAGGCTTGAGCGCAGCTTGATAATCAGGCACTGGCGTCGGCAGCGAACTGGAATCCAACGGATCATGCCCAGCCAACGCCTGTAATAGGATCGCCGCATCGCGCACATCCTTGGTTACAGGACCGATCTGGTCCAGTGATGATGCGTACGCCGTCAGACCATAGCGCGACACCCTTCCGTACGTGGGCTTAAGCCCCACACATCCGCAGAAAGCCGCCGGCTGGCGGATTGAGCCGCCGGTATCGGTGCCAAGCGCGGCGATGGCTTCGTCGGCCGCCACGGCGGCCGCCGCCCCGCCGCTGGAGCCGCCGGGAACATGGTCGGGATTGCAGGGATTACGGGTTATTTTGAAGGCCGAGTTTTCCGTGCTGGACCCCATGGCAAACTCGTCCATGTTGGTCCGCCCCAGAAAAACCATGCCTTGAGCGCGCAGCCGCGCGACGGCTGTGGCATCATACGGCGCCATGTAACCTTGGAGGATTTTGGAGCCGCACGTGCAGGGCTGACCGGCCACATTAAGCACGTCCTTGACGGCAATGGGGATGCCGGCCAGCGCGCCGGCGGTTCCGGCCGCGCGGGCTTGATCGGCTTGGCGGGCTTGCGCCAAAGCGCCCTCGGCATCCACTGTCAAATAAGCCTGCACCCCTCCGTCCCGCTCGGCAATGCGCTTCAGCAAAGCCTCAACCAAATCCACCGCCGAGCAGTCCCGGCGCGCCAGCATCGCCGCCGCCTCGGAGACGGTGAGTTGGTGCAGTTCCTTCATATTGTTACGCATGTTATTCCACACGCCCCATCCTGGGCCCACTCACTCGATAATCTTCGGCACGACAAACTGGTCATTCCGCGCCAGCGGCGCGTTGGCCATGGCTTGCGCATGATCCAAGCCGGGGCGCGGCTCATCCGCGCGAAAGACATTCTGAACCGGCACGGCATGGGCAGTCGGCTCGACGCCGGAAACATCCAGCTCCTGCAACTCCTTGACATATTGCAGAATCTGCTCCAGTTGCCCCTGGAACCGCACGGCTTCGGCATCACTCAAATGCAACCGCGCCAGATGCGCCACATAGCGCACGTCTATTTTATCCGCCGCTTGCGTGTATTCGACCGCCATGACCGCCTCCATTCAAAAAACCGGGCTATAATAGAAGCAGCAAAGGCATTTGTGAACCGCGAATTATCGTGACGCCACCGGATGCGCAGCTTGCCCATGTTCCACAATCCAACTTCTTTCTTGTTTCCATGGGCTTCCAACGCAACGCCCCTTTCCGCTTGCGTGGCAGCCGCCAAAGCGCGACTCTTTTGCGCATGAAAATCCTCGGAATTGATCTGGGCGGCACCAAGACCGCGCTCTGTGTCGGCAATGAAACCGGCGAGATCGCCCTGTCCCGCCGTTATCCCACCCAGGCGCCGGAAGGGCCGGAGGCTTGGTTTCAACGCACGCTGCCGTTGCTCGAAAGCCTGTTGCGGGACGCCGGCCAGACTTGGGCGCAAATTGACGCGGTAGGCGTTTCCTGCCCGGGACCGATGTCGGTCAAACGGGGCATCCTGCTGGAACCGCCCAACATGCGCGGCTGGGTTGATGTGCCGGTGCACCGTTGGTTCAGCGAGGCGCTCAAGAAGCCCGTCTTCATCAATAACGACGCCAATGCCTGCGGCCTGGCTGAATGGATGTTCGGCTCCTGCAAGGGCGCGCGCGACCTGGTGTATTTGACGATGAGCACCGGCTTGGGCGCCGGCGTGATCGTCAACGGCCAGGTGGCGCAGGGCGCGGCCGACCTGGCAGGCGAAGTCGGGCATCACTGCCTCGACATCAATGGCCCCCCCTGCCCCTGCGGACGACGCGGCTGCCTGGAAATCTACTGCGGCGGAATGAACGTCGCCAACCGCCTGCGCGAGCGGATTGTGCGCGAACAGATCCGAACCGCCATCCTGGACAACGCCGGCGGCGACCCCGCGCGGATTGATTTCAAGGCGTTCGCTGACGCCGCGCGAGCCGGCGACCCGTTCGCCCGGGAATACTGGGCGGAATATATTGAGCGGCTGGCGCAGGGCGTCGGCAACGTGATCATGATGTTCAATCCGGAGGCCATCCTGATGGGCACGATCGCCATTCATACCGGCGATTTTCTGCTCCACCCCTTGTTACAGGCCCTGCCGCGTTACACGTGGCTGGCCAGCCGCGAATCATGTCGAATCATGCCCAGCGCGCTCGGAGCGCGGATCGGCGACTTGAGCGCACTGGCAATCGCTATCGCCGGATTGAAAACTCCCTGATTCGGGGATACTCCCCATCCCCCCCCGCGCGGCCGCCATGCACTCGCCGCCGCGGTTACGGAGCCTACATGGGGCGTAACCATCGCGCGCGGCGGATTTTTCCGGCGTTTTGCCGTAATCATCCTTTTCTTTCCTTGAAAAAGCGAATGCCCCGTGCCAGCTTTACCGACAGCAGGGGGGCGCATGATTCGGTCATTTGTCTTCAGCCAAGGCAAACTCGTCAGCCAGGACATCGGCATGGATGTCCTGCGCGTCGTGCTTTACGACGAAGACGTGCAGATCTGGGTGGATGCCGAAAACCCCAACGCCGATGAGAACAAGATGCTGCTCGAAGGCGTCTTCAACTTCCACCCGCTGGCCATCGAGGACTGCGTCGCCGTCAGTGAACGCCCGAAAATTGACGACTACGAGAGCTACGTGTTCATGGTCGTTCACGCTGTGGACTATCTGCGCGCCGGCCAGGAGTTTCGCACGACCGAGCTCAATCTGTTCATCGGGAAAAACTTTCTGGTCACCTACCACGACGCTCCCCTGCGCAGCGTCAGCGCCACTATCGAGCGCGTGCAGAAAAATGCGCCATCCATCGCGCGGGCGCCGGATCGGCTAACCTACCATCTGCTAGATGCATTGCTGGAGAATTACCAGCCGGCCTTGGACGAACTCTCTTCCGAAATCGCCAACATGGAAAGCTGCGTGCTGACGGCGCCGCCCTCTGACATTCTCAGCAATGTCGTCAAACTCAAGAGCGAGGTACAGCGGCTGCGGCAGATTATCGCGCCGCAGCGCGAGGTGCTGGCGCGCATCGCCCATGGCGAGTTCAAGATCATCCGCACGCACCTGCTGCCATACTACCGCGACTTGCTGGACCACCTCCAGCGGATCAACGATATGGCCGACAACTATCGTGAAGCGCTGACCAGCACGCTGCAGGTCCACCTCAACCTGCAGCAGATGGAGGTCAACCGGGTCATCAAGGTGCTGACCGTGCTGGCGACCCTTTCGATGCCTGCGCTGATCATCACAAGTTTCTACGGCATGAATATCAAACACATGCCCAATACCGACTGGCCGGAATGGCATTTCGCCTATTTGTTTGTCTTCTCCCTGACCGGCACACTGACCCTGCTCATCTACTGGCTGCTGAAGCGGAAAAAGTGGATGTAGCGTGATCCGCTCGGCCGCTGGTTTCCCGAGACGCAGACTTTCCCGCTTGCAGATCACTGTTCAGTGATTACCAGGATCTCAGCCGGCTCTTGCGCCGTCAAGACCGCGTCGCCGATGGCGGCCGGCACGAGGCAGGTGGCGCCCGGCGGGAGCGGCTCCGCGCGGCCGGCGGCGGCCAGGGTCACCGCGCCGGAAACCACGAAGACGATCCTGAAGCCGTCGCCCTCGTGAACTTTCCAATCATTGGAAAACCGGATTCGCTCCACCCGAAAGAACGGACTGCGCAACACTTCCCAGCGCGATCGCGCTTCGGTTCGTTCCAATTCCCGGGGCGGAACCTTCACCGGATCGCGGTCATCCCAGCGAATCACCCGTAAAGCCTCCGCTCGGTGCAGTTCCCGCGGCTGGCCATCCGGTCCGCGGCGATCCCAATCGAAGATCCGATAGGTCGTGTTGGAGTTCTGCTGGATCTCCAGCAGCAGGCAGCCGGCGTCAATCGCATGAACCCGGCCGCCGGGCACATACACCGCGTCGCCCGCCGCCACCGGCACGCGATTGAGCACATCCGTGATCGTTTTCCGGGCCAGCGCCTCCTCCAACCGGGGCCGGTCCACCCCGGGCTTCAACCCGGCGAAAACATCCGCGCCGGAATTGACATCCAGCACGCACCACATTTCCGTCTTGGGCTCCCCGCCGAAACGCCGCGCTCCTTCCGCATCGGGATGCACCTGCACACTCAACCGCTCGCGTGAATCAATCAGTTTGACCAGCAGGGGAAAGGCCGCGGACGGGGCGTGACCGAGCAGCTCAAAACCGCGCTCGCGCATCAACTGCCGCAGGGTCAACCCGGCCGCCGGTCCGTTGATGACCACGCTCATGCCGTCCGACCGGTCAGACACCTCCCAGGACTCAGCGTAAATCCCGGGCGGCTCGTCGCGGTGAAAATCGCGAACGATGCGGTTGCCGCCCCAGATGTAGTCCTTGTAGACCGGCCGGAAACGATAGGGATAAATCAATGGGTCCATGCGTCTTCGTTTGACGATTTACCATTTGCGCGCGGGTGGCAAGTGTTAATTTGACCCTGACGCGGAGCTGATGTAACTTCCCGCATTCTTATGAAAACCGTGATTTTGGTCGGCGACGGCATGGGGGATTATCCCATCGCCTCCCTTGGCGGGAAAACCCCGTTGCAATCCGCGAACCTCCACGCCATCCGGCGCATCGCGGCCGCCGGCGAAACCCGCCTGGTCAGCACCGTTCCCGCCGGGATCCAGCCAGGCAGCGATGTGGCCAATTTGAGCCTGTTGGGCTACAACCCGGCGGAGAATTACTCCGGTCGCGCCCCCATCGAGGCCGCCGGCGCCGGGATTGCGCTGCGCCCGGACGAGGTCGCCTTCCGTTGCAACCTGGTCACCATCCGCGACGGCCGGATGGCCGATTACTCGGCCGACCATATTTCCACGCCGGAAGCGCACGCTTTGATCAATACCCTGCAGGAAAAAATCGGGCGCGACGGTTTGCGTTTCCATCCTGGAGTAAGTTATCGCCACTTGCTGGTCTGGCGCGATGGACCAACCGCGCTCAAGACCCAGCCGCCACACGACATCGCCGATCAGCTCGCGGCGCCGCACCTGCCCGCCGGCGCGCGGCAGGCGGAAGTCCAGGCCCTGATGGAAGCCTCGATCCCTTTGTTCGCGGAGCATCCCGTCAACCAGGCCCGCCGCCGGGCCGGCAAAGGACCGGCCACGCAAATCTGGCTCTGGGGCCAGGGGCGGGCCCTGACCCTCAAGCCCTATCGCGAATTGTACGGGCTGACCGGCGGCGTAATCTCCGCGGTGGATTTGATCCGCGGTCTGGGTGTGCTCGCCGGCTTGCGGGCGCCCAAAATTCCCGGCGCAACCGGCTTCATTGACACAAACTTCGCCGCCAAGGTCCAAACAGCAAAAGAAATGCTGGAGCGGGATGATTTTGTTTTCATGCACATCGAGGCGCCGGACGAATGCGGCCACAAGGGCGACCTCGCGCTGAAACTCAAGGCCATGGAATTGTTCGACCAGCAGGTGGTCGCCCCCGTGTGGGAATACTTGGAAACCCTGAAACAACCTTATCAGTTGGTGATCTGCACAGACCATCGCACGCCGGTGCAGATTCGCGGCCACACCCCCGAACCGGTGCCGATGACCTGTCTGCGCGGCCCGGTCGGCCCCTGCACGGAGGAAAAACCGTTCGATGAGTTTGTCGAAAATGGGCAGCCATCCGTGATGGCCTATGACTGGATCCGGGAGTTACTGGCGGGGTCTTTGGCCGGCAACTCGTAAGCGGCCTGGTAGCCGAGCTGGTGCCTCGCCAGCCCCAAGCGATTCTATCGGAACAGGCTTGAGCAAGAGTGCGAAGGGCGCGATATGGAGCCCAAGTCCGCCGGGCGCGCGTTCATCTTTCACCATTCCAGACCGCGCTTGCGCCCAGTGAAGCTGAGCGCCACGGGAAAAACCCATCCTCAACCTGCGATTACTGATGACAGATCACCGGCCGCTCGCGCCACATCCGCGCGCAGTTCATCTTCGTCTATTGTCGTCAACCGGCCGTCTTCGTACAGGATGCGGCCGTTCACAATGGTCATAACCACATCGGCGGCCGTATGGGCATAGACCAGGTCGGTCGCGAGGTCGCCGCCCGGGAGCACATGCGCCCCGCTGCGCTCAACCAGGATAACATTGGCGCGCCGGCCTTCATCCAACGCGCCCATCTCGTCACCCCACCCCAAAGCCGCCGCGCCGCCGGCGGTCGCCATGCGCACAATATCGTCAGCCGGCAAGGCTTGCGGGCCGTACAACGGCTTCTGGACCAACCCCGCCACCCGCATGTCACCGAACAAATCGAGCCGGTTGTTGCAGGCCGCGCCATCCGAGCCCAGCGCCACGGCAATCCCCTTTTCAAGAAACCGGGGGACATTGGCCACGCCGGAACCCAGCTTGAGATTGGCGGTCGGGCAATGCAGAACCTGCGTCCCGGTTTCGGCCAGCAAATCTATTTCCGCTTCGCTCACGTGAATGCAGTGCGCCAGGCGAACGTCCGGACCGGTCAGTCCGGCGGCGTGGAAATACTCGATGTTGCCCATTCGGGTTCGCTCCCGGACCCGCTCGACTTCCGCTGCTTGTTCCGCCGCATGGCTGTGCAAGAGCAGGCCGCGTTCACGCGCATATTCAACAATCGCGCGCAAATTATCGGGCGCGCAGGCCAGGGCGAACCGCGGCGCAACCGCCAGCCGCAAGTCGGCGTGGCCGCGCCACTGGTCCAAGAGCACATCGCAGTCGGCCAGACCATCCTCGATATCCACGGCCAGCGCCTCGCACCCGCAGGACTCATCCATCAAGCCATGCGCGATCACGCCCATGAGCCCCGTTTCCGCCACCGCCTCGAAGATCGCGCCCGTATGTCGCGTGGTTTCCAATGATAGAAACGCCGTTATACCGCCGCGAATCATTTCAGCGCAGGCCAGCCGGGCGGCCACCGTCATGGGGCGGCGATCAAGCGCCGCTTCGAGCGGCCAGATGCGCTCCGTCAACCAGGGCAGCAACGCTTGATCTTCCGCGCGCCCGCGAAAAAGGGTCTGGCAAAGATGAACATGCCCCTGAACCAGGCCGGGCATGACCAGGCAGCCATCCGCGTCAATCACCGTGTCGGCGCGGGCATGAAAGCGGCCGACCCGGGCGATCCGCCCGGCGCGAATCAGCACCTTGCCATCTGCAATCGGCGCGCGCCCGACGCCGGGCCAGACCAACGCATTCTTGATCAGCAGGTCCGAGGTCATCAAGCAAACCCATCCACCACCGTCAGGTTGTCATTCCGCTCCTTGTCCGTCGAGGTGGACGGGAGTTCGAGATGACTGCGACCCGCCTATTCACTAATAACCGATCACGGCTCGCTGATCACCCGGATCGGCACCTCGACAACCGGCTGATTAGCCAACGACGTATTGACCTTCAATGACTTGCCCTGAAGATCGGCCAACGGTCCTTCGCCGGTCAGCTCAATTCGATATAGGTTGACGCCCACGCCGGCCAGTTCCGCCCGCAACCATTGGACAGGAGATTCGATGGAACGAATGGTGAAATCACGATGCCTTGAACTGAGGAAAACCTCCGCGTGGATGGTTCCGGCCTTGATCTCCAGCGTGGGCGGACGGGCCTCGATGGGCAACTCCGCCGTAATCGTGACGGGCACGGTCACCACCGGCAGGGGGCCGTAATCGGTGAAGAGTCGGAGTTCCGCGTTGGTTAAGCCCAAGGGCAGCGGCGGCCGGGTCTGAACCAAAAGTCCATAGTGATTGGTTTGGTCGGGCATCACAATCAAGGTGCCCGCGACAAAAGGCGCGCTGCTTTTGACCTGCAGGACATCCACCGGATCGGCCGCGCCGAAGCGGATATCCAGTTCCTGTTCGGCGACGGCGTCCAGCGCGACGCCTTTGAAATTAGCCTCGGAGGGCAGGATAATGACGCCCGGAAAAGCGCGGCCTTCAAGCAAGAGTTTGATCACCGGCCGGTTGGTGTCGGCGGATTCCAGTTCGTAATTTTTCTTCACCATGCCGTGATAAGTCTTCAGCGGTAGGGTGATTTTCATCTTCCCCTCGCCGCCGGGCGGCAACACGACCTCCGATATCAGGCGGCGCTTGCACCGGCAGGACTCGCCAGGCGGCAGCGGATCCATGAGCCGGACCACGAGATCCTCCTGGCCGGGATTGCGCACCTGCACCGTATGATTGACCTCCAGGCTATTATCCACCGAACCGAAATTGACATAGGTCGTGTCGCACAAAACCCAGGCCGGCGACATGGCGGGCGCATCGGCAAGAGCGCCAACGGCGCAAATGAACACCACCGCTATCGAACTAAGCATTATTTTCATATTGAACTTTCCGCGCACGGGTATCCTGCCCGTGTTTCACAATCCAACTTCTTCCTTGCTCCTCACCGGCGGGACAACCCGTGCTCCCGCCGCGCCTTACTGCATCGAATTGGTCGTCACCGTTCCGTCGCGGTTGATGATATACCACAACTGGTTGGTGACGTTGTACACCGCCGGATCCACGTAACCGTCGCCGTTGTAATCGCCGGGGATGGGCAAGGCATTCGCGCCGCCCAGCACGTGGGTCATGTAGGTCGTGCTCGCCGGGTCGGTATAAATGTACCACAACCCGTCATTCGCATGGTAAATCGCATATTCCGTCTTCCCATCCAGATCGTAGTCACGCGGGACAGGACTGGAATAGTCATAGCCCCACTGCACGGGATGCTGGCCGTAGGGCGGCTTGTCCGACACATACCATTTGCCATCCACCCATTGGTACACCGCCAGCTCGGTGTTGCCGTCGCCATTGTAATCGCCCGGCAGCGGCACGACATCGCCCTGGCCCCAAACTTCCACCGGCGCCTGCTGGTCATTCCAGCTCTGCCGCCGGATCCATGCGCCGGCGGTCGTGTAAACCGCCAGGTCGGCCACACGGTCACCATCATAGTCCCACGGCACCGGCCAGGAAGTGCTCCCGCCCTGGTCGCCCTGGAGCGGCCCGGCAAACCAGTTGCTGCCGCTCACGCTGCTGATGATCTCCCACTGGCCGGTCCGCGAATATGGATAATATACAGCGGGGTCAATGATCCCGTCGCCATCGTAGTCGCCCGGCACCGGCATCGCATCGCCGCCGCCCAGCCGGTTGGTCACAATCCGCCCGTCCGAACTGCGCTTGAACTTCCACACACCGGTCGTGGTATAGAGCGACAGATCGGTGATCCCGTCGCCATCAAAGTCGTTAATCGTCGGCTCGCGATTGGTGCCGGGAACCGCGCCGTACATCACGGTAAGTGTGTACGATTGCCCGGCGGCGATCACGATGTTGCTGTCTTGGGGCTTGTTCCAGCGCGCCGCGGAATTGAAGCGAACGACATTGGTGCCCGGCAGGATGGCCACTGTGGTTCCGCCGGCCTGCCAGGTGGTGGCCGTCCCGCCCATCCAGGCCGCCCCCGCCATCAGCGCCCCTTGCGGACCCAGATTGACTGTCAGGTAGCCCCAGACCTGGTTGTAGTTGGCGATGATCTGCGTCAACTCGCCATGCGTCACGGACACCGCCTGCGCCGCGGGCGTCAACCAGCCGCTGACGGCGCTGAAGGAGCAGGTGTAGATTCCTTCGGCGAGATTGGTCACCACAACGCCACTGACCTGCGTGGTGCTGTAACCGGAACCGCCCCCCAGTGTCCAGCGGGCGGAATTGGTCACGTCCGCCGGCCAGATGACGCAGGTGAACGAGCCCACTTTGCGCATATAAAGCCCGGTGGCAACGATGGCCGCCCCATCGCCCACGGTGATCGCCCGGGCATCCGGCCGGATCCAGCCATCCACCTGGGCAAACTCCTGCGTGTAGAAACCGACCAGGATGTTGGTCGTTTCCCCGCTAAGCATCCAATTAGTCTGCGGCAGCAGGCGCCATTGGCCGCGCAGCGAATCATCAACGGGCAGAATCGTGGTCGTGACCGATCCATAGACACTGGTCGCGGCATAGAGGTCCGCGATCTCCGCAGCGGTCAGCGGGTAGTTGTAAATCCGCGCATCGTCCAGATAGCCGCGAAGGAAACTTTGGCTGTTCGTGTCCGATCGGCCGCCAATGACTACCGACGAGGCCGGCGCGAATTCGGTCGGGTTCCACGCGGCGGCGGCGCGCTCCACGGCATCCACAAACAACTGCGCGTTCGTGTGGCCGGCGATGACGTTGCACAAGTGCCACTGGTTGTCCGCAAATGTGTTGGGAATAACGAGCGCCGCCGCCGCCTGAGGGCTGATCAGATAGGCAATCAGCGAGTTGGGGTTAGACGCCGCCATCGAGCCGGTCAGGAACACATTGACATTGTTCGACTCGTTGAGCGCGCCGTGGGAGAACAGACACCAGTTTGTGCGGTCGGGGCTGCCCGCCTTGAACCAGAAGGAAAGGCTGAACACCCGTCCATAGCTGAAATCCCCGACCCGGATATAGGACTGCGTGCCGCTAAAGTAATAAGCGCGCCAAATCTTGCCGTCCTGATAAACGTCCGCGCCGTAATTGATGCCGTCATGATGCATGCCGGTGGCATCGGCCACAGTCATCGTATTGGTAATCTCATCCAGTTTCAACCGCATCAGCAGTCCGGTCCGCGTGTAATTACCGCTGAGACTGGTCAGGTTAGTTTCCGTCACTTCCGCCGTCTGGTCCAGGGGCCGGACCCAGCCCTCAATCGGGCTGAAGGTAATCGTGTGGCGGCCTACCGGCACATCCCCAACCACGGCGTTGTTGGTGTACCAATTGGTGGCGAATGAGCCCTGCCAGAAAGCCTGGTCCACGATATCGGTCGGATTGAGCGCACAGGTCAGGCTGCCGTACACCTGAACATATGCAGCGGTGACGACGGCAATTTGATCGTCCCGCACATTGGTAATGATGTTCGCCGGGGTCCGATAACCGAAAAGATTGGTGAACGTGATTTCATAGCTGCCCACCGGCAGGTTGGTGATGATCGCGCCATTGGTCTGCCAGGAAACCATCGCGGCGGCGTTCGTCAGCGTCCAGCGCGCGTCGTTGGTCACCGCGGCGGGCTCAAAAAAGCAACTAATGCCGCCGACGGCTTGGGTAAAGGTCGTGTGGGCGTATGTCGTGCGGCCTTGAGCAACCGTGATGACGTTCGCCGGCGGAATGCGCCACGCGCCCGACGATAACGCAAACACCTGCGTGTACACGCCCTCCGCCAGGTTGGTCCCCGTGCCGCTGGAATACCAGTTGGTAACCGCGCCGGATGCCACGCCCCACTGCGCCAATGCCGTCACATTAGTCGGCGCAATACGGCAGAAGAGAAACCCGTCCACGCCCTGCAGTTCGGTGTAATCGGCGTTGATCAGCGTGGTAAAGCCGTTGGACACCGCCAACCGCCGGTCCGCCGGCTGCCCCCAGCCGATAACATCCTCAAACTCCGCCACATAGTCCGCCACCGGCACATCGGCCAGACACACCCCGCTGGAGCGCCAGCCGGTATACGGGTCGGCCGACAGACGCCACCGGGCGGTAACCCCCATGTTGGAAGGCCCCAATCGGCAGATCACCGCTCCGCGGCCACTGCTCAATTGTTGATAAGCGCCCTCGCGCAAATACGTGGCATTGGTGGCCACGTTAATCATGATATCCGATGGCTGCGCCCAACCGTTCAACGTCGCAAACTCCAGCCAGTAGTTGGTAAAAGCCAGCCCGCCCAACACCACGCCGTTGGATTTGAAATCGGTATCCGCGCCGGTGGTCAAGCGCCACATCGCGCCGGCCGCCACCGCCGAAGCGGGATAGATGCGGCATTTCACGGCGCCATCCACCAGTTGAGCGAAAGCGCCGGTAACCGTGGTCAGCGTGGCTTCGGCCACATCCGCCGCCATATCCGGCGGCGACTGCCAGCCGTTGGTTTCATTGAACGCCACGACATACCGGCCGACCGCCAGGTTGGTGACTGCGGCGCTGATCATGCTTTCCGCGGGCCCGGAACTCAACAGATACCAAAGCGGGGCATTGGTCAGTTCGGCGGGTTCAATAACGCAGGATAGACTGCCCATCTTCCGGATATAGACGCCATTCGTCGCGGTCGTCGCCGCGTTCGCCACCTGTACCGTCGAGTCCGACGGCGTGGCCCAACCGAAGACATCCTTGAACGTGACCGTGTATGGACCCACCGTTACGCTGCCGACCGTGCCGCCGCTGGCCTGCCAGTTGGTGTCGGGACCGTTCAACAACCGCCACTGGGCGCCGGTGGCGACGGCGGCCGCCGGCTCAATCGTGACCCTCACCGCGCCCATGTGCGGCGTGTACAGAACATTCACCGTATTGGTCTGCAGGTTGGTCACGCCCACCGCCAAATCGTCGGGCTTGGTCCAATCGGCGACCTCGCCGAACGTGAGCGTATAGCCCGCCACTGCCACATTGGTTGTATCGCCGTTGAGCATCCAGTTGGTCGCGCCGACAACTCGCCACTGCCCAGTGGCCGCCACATTCGTTGGATTCAACCAGCACCGAATCCAGCCAAACTGCTGGGTGTAAACGGCCGTAAACAGATTAGTAATACCCGTAGCCAAATTCACGTTCACGCCCGGCGGCGCGGTCCAACCAGTCACCGCGTTGAACCCCAGCGCTACATTCGTCTGGGTAGCGGCCACCACCGCGCCATTGGTATGCGGGCCGACGCCATCCAACGTCCAGGTGGCCCCGGCATCCACCGCGCCCTGCGGCTGGATGTTGACCCGCACCCAAACCGTCTTCTGGGTGAAAACGGCCGTAATGACGTTCGTTACTCCATTGGTAAGCATGGTGTTGAGCGCGGGCGGCCAGGCCCACTCGGCGGTATTCGTATAACTGATGACCACGCTGGTTTGCGATGTGGCCACCGCTTCACCGCTGCTGTGGCCGGAATCGCCGTTCAACTTCCAGCGGCCGGTGGCCGCTGCGCCAGCCGGTGTAATGTTAACCTGGACCCAAGCGGTCTGGCCCGTGGCGCGCGGCGTCAACAGCGTGGCAAAACCGCCGTTGCCGCCAAAATTGAACTCGCCGAAATCGGGCGGTCCCATGTTGAAATAAACGATTCGCGAATCGCCATACCGATTGGTTGGGCTGGTGGGCACCAAGCCATGATCGAAATCCGGGGAGGGCGCCGTCCACAGCCGCGTGAACAGGTACCGCTCCCCGTTCACCGTGGCAATGTGCGACATATAGCCGTCTTCCATGCACCAATGTGTGGCGATCACGGTGTCATCCACCGTCGTGCCGTCCCCACTGCAAACGGCCGGATCGTTGCTGTGATTATTCCCGCCGTCAATCAACTGGACAAAACAGCCAATTGTCTTGTCGGAACTGCCTTTCAGGTAGTTGGTTCCACCCGACGCATAGCGGATCAGATTGGTTTCCGTGTTGAACCAGTCCATGCTGCCGCGCTGCGCGGCCCGGCCCGCAACCGGCGCCCAGGCGGCAACCACCAACCCTATAATCATCAATCGTTTCATTGTCATATTTATCATGGCGTAAAAATTCCTATTCCGGTCAACATATCCCACCAACCCGCTCCGACGCAATCCCGCAAAAACAACCTGACTCGCCCGGAGCGCAGGCATCTGCCCGCTTGGAAATGACCGGACTTGAAGCTATGGCCCGGCGCCACAGCGCCGGTTGTCGCACAGGATCAACACCGCGCCGGCGGCGCTGACTTCGCACAAAGTCGGACCACCCACCAACGTCCGGGCCCGCTCCGCGCGCATGATCCCAACATGGCGGACATACCGGGAGTTGATCGCCGCCGGCCTCCCCGCCCAGGATGTCTTCTCCTTGAAACGCGCCGCGCAATCGGTATAACGTACGGCGCCATGTTCAACCGGTTACGAAAAATGATGCAGGGAAAGGCCCGGCCCATGAAGACGCATGAGAAATTCATTGAACTCCTGTCCGCGGTCAAAAACCCGGCGATCCTGGAACTGGGCACCAAGCGCAGCGATCCGAACCGCTCGACGATGCATCGGGACTGGGTGCCGCACGCGAAGGAGTTCCTCGGCTCGGACTTCCAGCCGGGGCTGGACGTGGACATCCTCGCCGATATCCACCAGCTCTCCCAGGCAACAGGCACGAGCCGCTTTGACGGAATCATCTCGTGCTCCACATTCGAGCACGTCCAGTATCCCTGGGTCGCCTGCGTGGAAATCTGCAAGGCCCTCAAGCCGGGCGGACTCCTCTTTCTTCAAACCCACCAGACCTTCCCGCTGCACGCCTATCCTTATGATTACTGGCGTTTCACCAAGGATTGCCTCACGAGCCTGTTCTGCGCCAAGGCGGGCTACACGGTTATTGAGGCCGAGCATGAATTCCCCTGCAAGATCGTTTCCGAGGAAAACCCCGGCGCGGCCGACCATCCCAGCTTTCTGAACGTGGTGCTGCTGGCGCGGAAGACGGCGGAACCGGTGGAATTGTTCTGGAAGTGAGCGGCGGGTAGTATTCAGTGACCAGATCAGTAATCAGTACCCGCGGGCGGGAGCGAGTGGATGCAACGGTGACCAGTCAGTAATTAGCAATCTCTGGTTTCCCATGAGCGGCATGCATGAAACGGAATACCTGATCATCGGCGCCGGCCCCACCGGGCTGGGCGCGGCGTGCCGCCTGGCCGAACACGGCCGGGATTTTCGGATCGTCGAGGCCGAACCGCATTTCGGCGGACTCTCGGCCTCGTTTGTTGACGCGCAGGGCTTCACCTGGGATCTCGGCGGCCACGTCCTGTTCTCGCACTATGAAACCTTTGACCGCTATATGGACCTCGCGCTGGGGGCGGATGGCTGGTTCGACCACGAACGCGAAAGCTGGGTCTGGATCAAGGACCGCTTTGTCCCCTACCCCTTCCAGAACAACCTGCACCGGCTTGATCCCGAGGATCGCTGGAACTGCGTGCGCGGCCTGCTGGAGGCCGCGCAGAATCCCGCGCCGCGCAAGCCGGCCCACTTCGGCGAATGGATGGTGATGTCCATGGGCCAGGGCCTGACCGACCTATTTCTCCGTCCGTATAATTTCAAAGTATGGGCCTGGCCGGCCGAGCAAATGGACTATAACTGGATCGGCGAACGCGTCTCCGTGCCCCGGCTCGAACAAGTCCTGAAATCCATCTGCCTCAATCACGACGAGGTTTCCTGGGGCCCGAACCGGCTGTTCCGATTCCCGAAGTTCGGCGGGACCGGCGCGATCTGGCAGGCAATCGGCCGCCGGCTTGACCCGGCGCGAGTCAGCCTCGGTTGGCGGATTGAACGAATTGACGCCGGCGCGCGCACCGCGCAGGCGGCGGACGGGCAAGCGTTCAAGTACCGCAAGTTGATCAGCACCATCCCGCTCAATCGCTTGATCCGGATCACACCGGGTCCGGTCGCGCCGGCCGCGGCGGACCAACTGCTATTCTCGGCCACCCACCTCGTCGGCGCCGGAATCGCGGGCCAGCCGCCCGATCATCTGAAGACAAAATGCTGGATGTATTTCCCGCAGGCGAACAGCCCGTATTACCGGACCACGGTCTTTACGAATTACAGTCCGAACAACGCTCCGCGGCCCGGCGCACAGTGGTCGCTGATGACGGAAGTCGCCGAAAGCCCGGCCAAGCCGGTGAACCGCGACACCGTTGTGGAAGAATGCCTGCGCGCGTTTGTCGAGGACCGTTTGCTGCCCGATCGCGGCCAAGTCTGCTCGGTGGCTTACAAGTTCCTGCCGCAAGGCTATCCGACGCCGTTTCTCGGCCGCGACGCCGTCGTGGATCCGGCCCTGCGCCGTTTCGAGGAAGCCGGCATTTTCAGTCGCGGCCGGTTTGGCGCATGGAAATACGAAGTCGCCAACCAGGATCATAGCTTCGCGCAGGGCTACGAGTGCGCCGAACGGCTGCTCCATGACGGCGGCCCGGAATATGAGCCTACGCTCTTCACGCCGGCGGTGGTCAACGCGCGGCGGAACCCGTAAGCGCTATTTCACGGAAGGCAACGCAGGAAACCAAGGCTGTGACGTTTGTGCCGATGACAAGTTCCAACGAAGGACACCCTGGATTAACGCGAGCGAACGCGAATTGCCCGGCTTCTCCGCTTGCCCCTGTCGCCACCGCCGTAATCAGCACGCACAACCGGCGGGCGGATTTGCAGACCACCTTGGAACGGTTACGGCAATTGCCGGATGGGCCGCTGGACATCATGGTCGCCGATAACGCCTCAAGTGACGGCACCGGCGAAATGGTCCGCCGCGAGTTCCCTGCCGTCCGGCTGATCCCGCAATCCGAAAACAAGCCGCTGGTCGGCTATAACCTTGCGTTCCGCGCGGTCACCACCCCTTACGTGCTGGTGCTCGACGACGACTCCACCCCCCAGCCCGGGACCTTGGCCAAGATGATTGCATGTCTGGAACGGAATCCGGGGATTGGCGCGGCCGCGGGCAACATCGTCGGACCGGATGGCGCCAGCGAATGGGCCGCAAAAGCCGAAACGGATTTTTCCGCGGACTGGTACAACCTGATCGGTTGCGGCTTCCTGGCGCGCCGTTCCGTGCTCCAGCAGGCTGGCGGCTACGACGAACACCTGCGGCTGTATTACAACGATCTGGAACTGGCCCTGCGGATCATTGCGCTGGGATACCGCATCGCCTACGCCCGCGAATGGCTCTTTGATCACCGCCGGGTTGCCAGCAATCGCCCGCCTCACCGCAAGCAACAGATGATGCTGCGCAATTTCACGCTCATCGTCCGGGCGCACTTCACCGGCTTCCGCAAATGGGACCTTATTGCCGGACAGGCCTTGATGGCGCTCCGGCAGGCGGCGCGCGCCGGCTGTTTAATCCCGGGCTTGGGATGGTTCTGGCGCGGACTGACTGAAAAACGCAAGCGGCGGCGGCTGCCGATGTCGGATGGGCCGGTTGTCCGGAGTTTTATCCAGGAATACTCATTGCTCCACCACCTGTTCCATGGCCGCAAGGGCCATCGCGAGTGGGCGCGAATGGACGCCAATAAGGCCAGCGGCCTCCATTCCGGTTTCGACTCGCCGCGTGCAGCCCGCGATCTCCCGCTGCCCGCCCCGCCGCTGCCGGCGAAGCCGGTTTATTATCCGGTCCAGGCGAATTGGCCAGCCCCACCCTGTTACTGGGGGGCGCGCATTCTCACCGGCGATATCACCACCGCGCGCGACCGCGCGACCGCCGAGGCGCGCCGCGCACTGGACGCGAGTGTCGGGTGTGATTGCGCGGAAAACCTGAAATGGCAAATCAGCCATTGGGACTATTATCAGCATTTTCTACTCCGCTACGGTTTTATTACCTGCACCCGGCGGCGGCACATGGAAATCATCATGCGCGAATGGTCTTACCGTCCCGTGGTCAGTTTCATCACGCCGGTCTATAAGATCGCGCCGGCGATCCTGGATGAGTGCCTGCTGTCGCTTGAGCGCCAAATCTACCCGCACTGGGAATTGTGCGCCGTGGAGGATGGCTCCGGCCTGCCCGAAATTCGCGCGCGTCTCCGGCAATTTGCGGCGCGTCATCCCGGCCGCGTCCGGCTCGCGCTGCGCGACGAAAACCGCGGCATCGCGCGCACATCCGCCGAGGCGCTGGCCCTGGCCACGGGCGAGTTCATCGCCCTGCTCGATCATGACGACCGGTTGGCGCCGGACGCGCTTTACGAAGTGGTCCGCGCCCTGAACGCCAATCCGGCCCTGGACTGGCTCTATTCCGACCATGACAAGATCTCGCTTGAAGGCGACCGCTGGCAATTCTACTGCAAGCCGGACTGGTCGCCGGACCTGCTCTTTTGCTATAATTACACATTGCACCTCTCGGTGATCCGCCGCGCGACAGCGCTGGCCGCCGGCGGCTTCCGCGACGGCTACGACGGCGCGCAGGATTATGACCTGTACTTGCGCGTGGCGGCGCAAAACCCGCGAGTGCATCACATTCCAAAAATCCTGTACTCGTTCCGGCAATCCCCCGGCTCCACGGCGCTCGATCTGGCCGCCAAACCCTATGCCCATGAAAACGGACTCAAGGCACTCGAGGATTTCCTGCAACAGCGACGCAATCCCGAAACGCTGGCGGAACATGCGGCCAAGGTGCTGACCGGCAACTATCGCGTCACGCGCCAACTACCGCCCACCACGCTGGACTTGGCCGCCCTTGGCCCGGCAGATGAAGCCGCGGGTGCCGCGGAAATCTGGCTGCGGCAAACCGGGCGTTTAGATCTTTCGCGGCCGGTCATGCAGTATGCGGCGCAATCGAGTGAACCCGGCGGCGCCACGCTGGCGCGGGCGCTGGCCCAAACAACGGCCGACCGGCTGCTGGTGATCGCCGCGGGCGCCCGCCCGGGCAACGATACGACGCTTGCGGACCTGGCTACCGGCATCTGTACGCCGGGCGTTGCGGCAATTGCCCCGAAAGTGCTGGATCCCGCCGGCCGCGTGGACCATGTCGGCCTGGCCTGGCCGTTGGGACGACAATTGATCTTCCCGCTGCGCGGCTTGCCGGGCGATGACCCGGGTTATGGAGCATACGGCGTGGTTGGGCGCAATGTTTCAGCCGTGGCTCCAATCGCCGCCCTGTTCAAGACAGCCGATTTGCGCGCCGCCGGCGGCTTTGACCCGAGATTGGATGCGACCGGCGCCGTCATCGCCGCGTGTTGCGCGCTGCGGGCGGTCGGCCGACGAATCGTAGCGGACGGCGGCATCCGCGTCGTGTACGAAAAAGCGCCGTTTGACTCCGGCCCGGCCATGGCCGCGCCTTCCGGCCGCGATTACGCGGCCATACTGGAGAAATGGCCCACGCTGATCGTCGGCGGCGATCCGTACTACAATCGTAACCTGCATGAGACGCCGCCGGATTTCGGGGTGAGATGAACACCGGAAGGATGAAACCGAAAACCTGAATGGGAAGAGCAAGATTCAAGGGCGCAGCCACTGAACACGGATTACTGAATATCGAGCGCGAGCAAGAGCATGAGTTCAAGCAAAAGTGAAATAGCGATGCCCCGCGTTGGCGTGGTAATCGTGACGTGGAACAAGAAAGACTATGTGCTCAAACTGCTCGACAGCCTGTTTTGCAACCCCTACCCCAACTGGCACATCTGGATCGTGGACAACGCCTCCACCGACCAGACGCGCGCGGCGGTAATCGAACGCTTCCCGCAAGTCACTTACATTTTTAATTCGGTCAATCTCGGCGGAACCGGCGGTTTCAACACCGGCCTGTGCGCGCTGCTGCGGCAGACCGGGCTCGATTACGTCTGGCTGCTGGACAACGATGTCGAGGTCGAACCGGGCGCGCTGGCGGTGCTGGTCGAGACGCTGGAACGGCGTCCGGATGCCGCCGTCGCCGGCAGCCACATGATCCAGATGGACCGGCCGGAGATCACCAATGAGATCGGGGCCGATGTGGATCTGGAAAACGCGCGGCTGGTGCTGCGGCACTTCGAGTCGCCGGCGTGGTCGCACCGCGACGAGGTCTACGAGGTGGACTACGTCGCCGCGTGTTCGCTGCTCGTGCGCTGGGCGGCGCTGCAACGGGTCGGCATCTGGGATGATCTGTTCATTCATTATGATGACGTGGACTGGTGCCTGCGAATCAAGGCCGCCGGCTGGAAAGTGCTGGCCTGCGCCGCCAGCCGAATCCGGCACATGTCGGCCAACGTCAAACGCGTAACGTGGATTCTGTATTACGATGTCCGCAACATCGTCTACCTGCAACATAAATACCTCGAGTTCCGGCTGCGGCGTTGGCTGAAATATCTGGCCATGTTCGGCTATTTCGCGATGCGCGACGAACTTGGCGGCAAAAGCTATTACAGCCAGATTGTGGAACTGGCGCTGATTGATTTCTTTGCCGGTCGGATGGGCAAACGCGACAACCTGCCCGCACTGGAGACACGGCCGTTCCGCGAGACACTGGACCGGTTGCTGGCCGGACCGACCGGCACGCGCATCGTCGCCTTTGAACCCGCCCAGCAGCCGGTCTTCACGGCCGCGGACCTGGAAACCGCGCGCCAGCGGGGGATCGCTATTTCCGGCGTGAGCTAT
Organism: uncultured Verrucomicrobiota bacterium; assembly: GCA_964570325.1. Taxonomy (GTDB): domain Bacteria; phylum Verrucomicrobiota; class Kiritimatiellia; order CAIQIC01; family CAZMXS01; genus CAZMXS01. Next base: position 147,066 of record CAZMXS010000002.1, read on the forward strand.
GCGCGCGAGGAGCGCTGCACCGCCCTGCCCGCATCCGCGCCGCGCCGGCGCCTGCCCCCGACCAAGTTTGCGGCGCTCGCGGAACTGCTGCGCATGGCTTTTCTTCAACCCCGGTCGGATTACTTCATCCTGGACATTGACCATGTTTGCAGCGGGCTATTCGGACTGGCTACGCGCAACATCGTGCTGCGCGTGGACGACAAGTGCCTGATTGTGCCCGGCGGCTGGGCCCGGGTCGGCGCGGCGCTGCGCTGGCCATTGCGCTGGCTGCGGATCGGCTGGTTCTTCCTTGTTTTTTTGGTCCAACGTCGCGCCCGCCAGAACGGCGCGGCGCAGACACCGGCGGAATTTGAAAAGAAACTCACGGAGCAGGGATGCGCGCTCGCGGAATAACAAAGCCATTAGCGATATATTATTGGCCGTTTGCGCTTGCGGCATTTGTTTTCCTTTGCGGCGGCGGATTCCCGAGGAATGCCCGCGCGGCGGCATTTGACGACGAGGCGCGCGCGATCGGTCTGGTGGCACTGCCGGCCAATGCGCCGGAGCGTGAGTTGATGGAGCAATGCCAGGTGATGCGGAAGATGGATCAGCTCCGGGGCGGGCTGACCGAACCTGAGAATCCCTTCCAATATGAAACAGCGTTGAACGCCCGGCTGGCGGCCGCCTGGGCCGCGCAGTCCCCTCCGGCGGCGGGAGAAACAGCCTTCACCGGCGCCGATACCGGGGAACTGAACGATTTCCTCGCGCACCTTCAACCGGGCGCCGTGGTCCGAGTCAGCGCGCCGGCGCTTAAGTTCGCCGGGACGGTTGCCATCCCGTCCGGTATAACGGTCATCGGCGCGCAGACCGCGATTATTGATGCCACGGCAACCCAGATCATCTTCCTGATTGAAGGCGCGACCGGCGCGCGACTGGCGGGATTCAACATCGGCGGCGGCCGCGTCGGCGTTTATGTCATGCATTCGCGTTTTTTCGAGCTGGAGGGGCTTAACTGCGCCAACTCCGCGCGCGCGATTGTGGTGCAGGGCGCGAGCGAATACGGACGGATTCGGCATTGCGAATCAGTCGGCGCCGCTTTTGGCGGCTTGCTGATCGTCGGGCCGACGCGGCGCTTGCTCGTGGAGGAGTGCCGCTTTGCGAATGGCCAGAGCTATTTCAACTGGCACGCGGGCGCGGTCCTGTCGGACACGCCCTATACCAATCGCCTGCAGGATGAAATGGCCTTCTGCTGGGACGCCGTGGCCACGCCGGTGTTGACGGCCGCGACTAGCGCGCCGGCGGAAATCCTCATTCGGAACTGCGCGTTCACCGGCAATCATTCGTCGGGGCTCTATCTGGACGGCGGCGCCGGCAACTGCATCGCGGGCAATCGCTTTTTGGATAATGACAAGGAAGGCCTGTGCCTCGACAACGGCTCCATCTTCAATGTGGTCATCGGCAACACGGTCGCCGGCAACGGCTGGCGGCGGCGCCAAACCGACCAGGATTTGGAGCGCGATTTCGTGCTCGGATTCGGCCGGATGGCGGACGGCTCGGCCATCGCCAAGGTACCCGGCATTTCCATGGACAACGCCGCCCGCAACTATGTCCTCGAAAATGTGGTGCGGGAGAACGCCGGCGACGGCATCAAGATGGTCCGCACCTGCTTCCAGAACGTGCTGATGTTCAACAGCCTCATCTCCAATAATCAGGGCCAGAACGACCGGTTCCATTTCTTCGGGATTCTGCTGGGCAGCGCGCAGCCCGACATCGAAAGCGAACGCGGCGTTTTAAGTTTCCAGCCCTGCCACGAAAATATCATCGCCCACAACCTCATTTATGGCGCGCACCACTCGGGGGTGCTGCTGGACCGGGGCTGCGCGCACAATGCGATTTGCGAGAACACCATCCACGGCTGGCGCTTCGGATTCATCGAATCGGCCGCGACGCAATTCAATCTGACGGTTCCCAACTATCCGACAGACTCGGAAAGCATCATCCTGGCCACGCAGGTGATTAAAAAATGGAATCGGCACAGCGCCGCGGCGATGGCGCTCGGCGCCGCCATGTTCCTGCTGGGGAACGCCGTTTTGGCGGCCGCCATAATTGTTCGCCGGCGGGCGAGGCGCGGATGAAGTGGAAAGCGCTCTTTGGCCGCAGCCTGTTGCTGTTTGGATCGCTGGCCGTTGCTTTCAGCGTCGGCGAGCTTTTTTTCCGGCATCGCTTCCGCGCCTGGCCATTCGAGCAGCCGTTGAAGCATTTGGACCACCTGACGGAAAAAGACACCGCCTTGCGCTGGCGGTTTTCGCCGGAAGATGGACGCAACGAATTGGGGCTGAAGAATCGGCCGATCACACCCAAGGATCCCCACACTTTTCGGATTCTGTTGCTGGGCGACTCGTTAATCTGGACCGGTGAAACCAGCGGCGGGGCGCTCTACTCGCAAGTGGTCGAATCCAACCTCAACGCGCTGGCCCGCGCGCGCGCCCGCCGGTGCGAGGTAATCAACGCCGGCGTGCCCGGCTACACCACCTGGCAGGAATTGGAATTCCTGCGGCAATACGGATTATCCATGCAGCCCGACCTGGTGGTGCTCGGTTTTGTCTATAACGATGTGTTCTGCCCCTACCTGCACCGACCCGTCGAAGGCAACCTCCTGGCTTGGGAACCGACCGCGCGGCTGAACCGATTCGACACGCGCCGCTTCCCGGGCTTGCTGTTCCAAAAAAGCTACCTGGCCCATGAACTGGCGCGGGTATTCCGCAAGGCGGCCCGTCTGCTCCGCCGCGAACCGACATTCCAATTCGACGCCAAGGACGATTTTTACCTGGCCTGGTTCGATTATGCCTGGCCGCAAACGGCCGGCCTGTTGCGCCAGATGCGCGATCTGCTGGCCGAACACGGGATCCCGCTGCAGGTAATGGTCTTTCCGGTCAGCGAGCAGTTGGACGACCGCGCGCTCAAACTGGACCGGCGGCGGGCCCTCTTTCCGGAGCGGAAAATCGGCGCGATTTGCGCGGAACTGGATCTGCCGTTGTTGAATTATCGCGAAGCCTTGTATGCGGCCGGAGGCACCAATCTTTACGCGGATTATCTCCACCTCAACCGCGCGGGCAACGACGTGATCGCCGCCGAGTTGACCCGATTTCTGGCGCCGCGTATAGACCTCGGAATCGCGGCTCCTTAAGGCGCGCCGAAAGCCGACGCAGCGGAATGACAATGAAAGCGCCCCCGCTCAAATCGCATTCACCCTTCCAGCCGCACTATTCCCCGTTATAGAAACAGCCCCGTGTTTTGATCCCAGAACACCAGCCAGTACCAGGTATTCCACGATGGCAGCCGAAACTCGTACGTGCCGTCCGAGGTGAACAGCGGCCAATTGTAATCCCACGCTCCGGTCGTCATGTTGACGAAAATCGGCCAAACCAGGTGGCCCTGCGCGGTCGGAATATATGCGGTGTCCCACGGGATCAGGTCCGCTCGCGATGCGGTCGAACCCGCATTCAAATGCGCGACAAACCGTCCGTGCTGCGGCGTCCGGATCTGCCCGCACCAGTCGTTGACCGCCCACTGGCCCAACGTGAAATCCCAAACGCCGCACCAGTAGTAGCCATCCGGATTCATGTTGGTCACAATCGCTTGATTGGGACCATAGAGAATCTTGTTGCTGACGAACTTCTGCGCCGCGTTATTCCAGATGTAGGTTTGGGTCCACTTGTCGGTCAAGTCCAGCGGATAGACCGCCCGCGCCGCCCAGTAAACATCGTACTCGATAAAACGGAGCTTGCGATCCGTGTGGTCGCCGGACACCAACAGGTACAGTTTACCGCCCGCGGCGCGCAACCGGCAGTAGCCTTCGGCCGAGTATGGGCGAGCTTGCTGGCAGAAGTGCCACGAGTTTGAATCCCGACAAAGGTGCGCCATGATGTTGCCATGCGCGCCGTTGTCGTCTATCGGCTGGTCCGGCGAGTTATCCCAAGCGCCATAGAGGCGGTCTGATTCATCCACCGCCATGCCACACCCCATCCCGGCACGGGCCATGGCCGACTTGCCGCCGGCGATGACGGCGGTCTGCCACGCGGCGCCAACCTTGCGGCCGTACAGCATGGACGTGCCCGTGTTATTGGCGTTGTATTTATACATGCCGGCATAGGGATTGCCGCGGCTGTCGAGCACCAGCGCGGTCCAGAACTCCATCTCATAAAGCGTTCCCGAGTGGTCAATACAGGTGGTCTCCCAGTAGCTGCCGTCGCTGGAGACGGAATACCAGAGACGATGATAGCCCTGGCCGGGGGCGGTCTGGTTGTAAAAATCGCCATAGCTGACATGATAGGTATGCCGGGCGCGGTCATAGACAAAGTCAGCCAACCGATGGTGGTTGGCGGCGGGAATGGCGAGCACAGATTGCGTCCAGCCGCCGGCCAGCGCAGGCTGGAACAGGCGCAGGCTGGAACTCCCCTCGCGGATAAACAACGCCGCGCCGTTCTCGTCCAACTCCATTTTTGAATGCCAGCCGCCGTTTTCCACAACCGTCACCGCGCCGACCACGCCGCTGTCCACAATGCGGTAAACCAGGCGCGTATCCGGATCCTGGATGTAGCAAAGGTGCACCCGGCCAGTCGCGCGGTCCACCCGCACGTAGGTGGAAACGGAAGCCAGCCGCCCGTAATTATCAATCACCTGCTGACGCCATACGCCGCCGGTCCGCACCGCATAGATCACCTGGCAACGCTCCGCCCCCGGCACCGGCAGAGAGTACAAAACGTGAATGTTACCGGCGGCGTCCAGGTCGAAATCATAGGCAAATATACACCGATACACGGGGGTGTCCTCGGAGTCCGCCAACTCATATTCGCTGACGAAGCGCAGATCGGCGCGGGCCGGCGCGATCGCGGCCCAGATCACCGCCAGGCATAAACCCAAGATGCGTATTTGCATAACGCCCCCCATCGGATAACTATTGCTAGCGGCCTGATATATATAGAATAGCAGATTAGTTGCTGTTTGTTCACCGTAAAGCTCAAGTTCTGTCCTTTTCCTTGCCGCTGGCGGCGGCGGTGTATATCTTCGCCACCACTTGAGGGAGGATCAGGTTGTCAACGGAAAAACAAAACGATGGCGCCGCGCGCGGCGCCCCGTCTGATTAATCAGCCGTCGCACTATATGCCTTCCGCCTTGTCACCGTTTTTTCTGCTGACGCGAACCTGCCAAGTGCTGCAAAACGAGGGCTGGCGTTCGGTCCTGCGCCGCGCGCGCGCGGTGGCGCTGGCACTGGCCTGCCGCGCGGTCGGGCGCCCGCCGCCGCCACCGCCGCCTTACACCTACGCGGATTGGATGCGCGACAACGAACCGCGTGCATCCCAGTTAAAGCGCCAACGTCGGGCCGCGTCCGGTCTGGCCTACCAGCCGCTGATCAGTTTCGTTGTCCCCGTTTACAACATCGGGCCGGATCATCTGCGCGAAACACTGGACAGCGTTCTGGCCCAGACTTATCCCAATTGGGAACTGTGCATCGCGGACGGAGCCTCGACGACCCCCGGTATTCGCCCGCTGCTGGACGAACTGGCGGCGCGCGAACCGCGCGCGCGCGTCCGGCTCCTGGAACGTAACCTTGGCATCTCCGGTAATTCCAACGCGGCGCTCGAACTGGCTCGCGGCGAGTTTGTCGCGCTGCTTGACCATGACGACCTGATCGCGCCCAACATGCTGTCGGAGATTGTCGCGCGGCTGAATCGGCAACCGGACACGGACTTGATTTATTTCGACGAAGATCTGCTTTCCGGCGACGGACGCGAACGCTTCCATCCGTGGTTTAAGCCGGATTGGTCGCCGCACCTGCTCCTGTGTGCCAACTATCTGATGCATGCCTGCTACCGAAGAACGTTGATTCTCGATGCCGGCGGCTTTGATCCCCGCACCGATGGCGCGCAGGACTGGGATCTTGAATTCCGCTGCGTGGAGCGTACGCAACGGATCGCGCACATTCCGAAAATCCTCTATCATTGGCGCCAAGTACAGGGCTCGGCGGCATTAAGTTCGGCGGCCAAGCCTTGGGCCTTTGAGCGCCAATTCGGCTGCATTCGCAACCACCTGCTGCGGCTCGGCATCGCCGATGCCCAAGTCCAGGGGCCGCGCACTTTCATTTTCCGGATGACCTGGCCGCTGGAAAACCGCCCGGTTAGCGTGTTGGTCATGGATGCCGCCATCCCGCCGGCGCGGTGGACGGGCGCCAATCAAGCCGAACTGACCAATGTGGAAATCGTATGTATTCCGGGCGCCAACCGGAACGTGGCCGCGCTCAACGCGGCGGCCCGTAACGCGCGCGGGGAGGTGCTGGTCTTTATCTCCGGGCAACTGACGCCAACCGATAATGACTGGCTGGCGGAGTTGGTGCGCTGGGCCCGCCGGCCGGAGATCGGCGTGGTAGGGGCTAAAATCCTGAACCCGAATGGAACCATTCAGCATGCCGGCCAAGTCCTCGGGCTCGCCGGCAACTGCGGTCATGTTTTCCAACACGCGCCCGATCACTTTTACGGACTCTATGGCTCGGTGGACTGGTATCGCGATCTATCGGTTGTAAGCGGCCTGTGCCTGGCGACGCGGCGCGAGGTATTCAACGCGCTGAACGGATTCGACGCGGCGCTCGATGCCCCGACCGCCGCCGCCGACTTTTGCCTGCGAGCGCGCGCGCATGACCTGGGGGTGCTTTACAATCCGTTCGCGGTTTTCATGCTCGATGCGCCGCTCGCCGAAATGGCCGTGGCGACGACTGAACGTATCCGAACCGCCATCGAAGCCGGCGATCCATACTACAATCCCAACCTGGGACGCCGCGTCCGCATGCCGGACTTCCGTCGGCCCGGCGAAGACTGAACCCATGGCGCTCCCGTCCGCTGGACAGACTGGGGACAAGCCAAGGTCCAATCCCACGCTTGCGCCCACGCGGAGCTGTGCGCCGCGGGAGCGGGCGGAAGCCAACCGGGCCTGGCACCCCGCCCTGCCCAACCGGCGCGAATGCATCCGGCGTCCTGGGGCGGGTAAGTCCGCTCCAAACTGGAGCGGACGACGCATCGGATTATGCGCTTTTCGAGTAAGCGGGAAGAGGATGGGCGGCTAATGGAACCAGCCGCGAATCTTTTGCATCTTCTGCCAGGCGGGGTCATTTTCAATCTGTTTCAGACGCGCAGCCAACTCATCCATCCGTTGCTGATGTTCCGCCAGCGTTCGCTGGAGTTCCGTTAATTGCCGCTCCCGCTCCTGAATCATTACATCGCGCGCCTGGATCATTTGATCGCGCGCCACCACCATCTGATCCCGCTCAACAATCATCTGGTCGCGCGCCACCACCATTTCCTGCCGCTCCGCCACTGCTTTTTCAAATAGATCCGCGCGGCCGCGCGCTTCTTGCAACGCCGCGCGCAAGTCCGTGTTTTCCTTCCACAGCCGCCAGAACTTGCTCTCATAACGGCGGACGACGGACGGTAACGGCAGATCGGCGCGGCGGAAAAGGATCGCCCACGGCGTGAGGAAAAAGGCGTCGAAATCCACGTCGCGCAGGAATCCGCGGCGCGCGAACAGCTCCGCCCACGCCTCCACTGGCTTGAGATTCACATGACTGGGGTCGCGAAACTCATCCGGCGTCGAAGAAAGCAGAATCGCTGCCGTATGCGCGCAAAGATTGTCTATGGCCTTCTCCGCATCCGCCGGCTCAAGATGTTCCAGCACTTCGATGCAGACAATCAAATCATAATGGCGCGGCAGGTCTTCCGTGAGCGAAGCCACCTTGCAAAAAGGCCGGACATCCTCCCGCACGCGGCTGATGGCGTAGTCGGAAATGTCCACGCCGTGAGCATCCACGCCGCGATCGCGCAAAGCCGCAACCAGCAAACCCATGGCGCAACCGGCGTCCAATACACTTTTCGGCTGCAGCCCCTGGACAATCCGATCCGCCACGCCAGCCAGAAAATTCCGGATCCGCTCATCCTGTTCGTAGGAAACCGGACCATCCACGGTGCCGTAGGCGCGGTAGTAATCGCGGTCATATTTCGTGCTCATTCTGCCTGTTTAATATGAATATCACGACCCGTTGTCACGTCCAAGTTGATGAAAGAGGACTTGTTCAATGCCGTGCTTTGTAGGATAATAACCGTGAATAAAAGCGTAAGTATGAGCTGGCCCACAAGCTGGGTAGTGATTGGTCATACAGGAGGAATATCATGCAACGATTCTTGCTGGTTGGAATACTGATCGGCGCATTCGCCTTTATGCCGGCTCTGACCATCAACCCGGCGCAGGCCGCCAACGCCTATTTCCGCACGCAGCAGTACATCAACTGCTATTCGGTCGGCTTGAGCTGGACTGGCATCTATAATTACAACTCCGGCCTTTGGGAGTTCTCCTCATGGAACACAGGCTACTACGCCATCCCCGTTAACATCCCTTGGAATGCCTGGAAAACACTGGCCATGTATGATTACGTTTACGGGCTCTACACCGAAATGATCCACCTCTACGATGTGCAGCTCCAGCCGTAGGCAAAGCCGCAACCCAACAGGGCGCGGGTTTTTCCGGCCCGCGATATTGGACGGGCAACAGTTTATGGTCATCATGTGCCGCGTTTTTTTTATGTCCGTGACCATCGGCGCCTGCATGCTGGGACTGGCCTTGCCAGCCGCCACCGCACAGGACAAACCCGACGCCGCCACCGCGCTGCCCAGCAACGAAGCGCGCACCGCTTTCTATCCTATCCAAGCCCCGCCGGACGCGGGAGATGACGAGAAGAAGCGCATCCTTCCCTCCGATCTGGCCACGAGCTTGCCGGCTTCCGGCGAGAATCAGGCTTTCGCCTATGTGCAATCACCCAATTACTCCAATGTGTACCTGATTCATCCGGCAGGCACTGATTTTGAAATCCCGGTTTCAGACACATTCCTGGCCATCGTGCTCAAAGACCGTCGGCTGGATGACCGCCGCAAGGCGGTGATCCTTTCCAGCTACCCCAATATGGTGTTTGGCACTTACAACCAGACCCTTACCACCTATTACCCGGACGCTTCAAAAACCTATGAGACGCCTTTCAACCCCCAGACTATTGCGCCGCCGGAAGGCGGCCAGGCGCTGATTGCCAGCGACGCATTGGCGGCCCCGTATGTCCGCGTGGCTTTGGTCAACACGAACGGCGAGACACAGGAATTTAGCATCAGCCGGGCAGCCGCGGACTTGCTGCTGGGCAATCCGCAACTCCCGCCGGCCCAGGTACTCGAAGCCCTGCGCAACTTTCCATTCCGCCTGCCCGAGGCGGCCCGACGCAACTTCAACAACCTGACCGCCGGCCAACTGGCAGAGATGATTGAAGCCCTGCCGGACGTCCAACGCCAGGAGTTTGTCCGGATGCGCCGGGTGATCCTGACCGAATTCGGTTTTGATGCCTCCAACCGCGCCCGCCGCATCGGCGCGGACGTTCAAGCCCTGCACCAGGAAGCGTTGGCGCCGCCAGCCCCCCCCCCCCCGCCC
>CAZMXS010000003.1:0-43560 GCA_964570325.1 uncultured Verrucomicrobiota bacterium
GCCCGGTTTGTTTATCGCGCACTCGCCTGATACACCGCATCCGGTTATTCCGAACCCACTCGTTTGCAATGGTCAGTTGAGCCATCTTCGATCGGCTTGGCGGACACAAAACGAGATTTCCCACTTCACCCACCGAGGCGGACGGGAATTCGGGACGACCAATATCTCTATCCATCTGGCTTGACGTCGCGGCAACCCAACAGCCGCACTTATCACTAATTACTGATCCCTGACGCCTGCCCCATCCGTTCGCGCACCAGCGGCTCCAACCGCCGCGCCGCCTCGGCGCACCCCGCGACGGTCAGATGACAATGATCCCAGAAAAAGGGATCCTTGCCGGATTCTTCGAGGTTAAAAAATTTGAGATAACATCCATTTACCTGCCGGCAGACATCCGCCGCTACATCTTCGTATACACCCACTACTTCCGGCGTAAACGGACCCGCTTTGGCCAATTCCGACGCGCTCATGGGCGCTCGGCTAAGAACGCTCGGAATGTTCATCAAAATCAGGCTCACGCCGCGATCCCGGCAAAGGCCGGCCAGTTTCAGCAGATTGCTCCGATATTGTTCCACCGCCGCCGGGTTCAGCGCCTCCGGCCGGATTTTTTCCGCGCCCGGCGCGGCAGTCGCATGATGCCGGCCTGTCTGCACACGGCCGCGCAGGCGCGCGCCCAGTGTGCGCGCGGCGCGCATGATGGCCAACGGCGAATAATCACGCGGCGGCTCCACCCCCGTCTCCGGCGAATCGGGCCGCCAACCCGGCGCCAGCGAGGGGATCAGATCGTTCCAACCGGTCGTCACGATAATCAAATCCGGCGCCAGTGGGAGCACCTTGCGCTCGACAAACCGCAAGACATTCAGGCTCGAATAACCCGGCACCCCGCCGTTAATCACCTCGATATCCGGATATCCCGCGGCGCGCAGCTTATCCTGCAACTGGACCGGGAACGGGGCGGATTCATCGTTCAGCTCAAAGCCGAAGACAATCGAATCGCCGACACAGACAACCCGATAACCACTTTTCACCGGGGCAAACTCTGCGCCGCGAAAACCTTGCGAATTGATCTTATAGGCATCAGCGTATTTCGGATTCAGCGTAAATCCCAGGTAGGGATCGCGCACGGCGAGCGGTTCGACACTGCTCTGCGACGGCAAGTAGGCCGGCGGGAACCGCACCGCCAGCAGGCATTCAAGAAAGAAAAGCAGAAAAAGAAAAAAGGCGGCAGCCGAAACCCACTGCGCCGCGCGCCGCGGCCAGTCGCGATCCGACCGGCGGCGGCCCAGACAAAAGGAAAGCGTCAGGCACACGCCGCCGCCGCTTACCAACATGGCCTGAATCCAATGCACGCGCGCAACCGTGGTCGGCGAAAGTAACCGGTCAATCGAAAACAGCCTGACCATCCAGGTGTTTACCAGCAAGGCCCCCGCCCCGGCCAGGATGACCCCGAACAAGCCAAAAAGAATCTGTACTCCGCGGCGATTCGGAGTGGTGTTCATGCGCGCCCGCCCTGTGTCGCGCGGATCTGCTCCAACCGCCGCACGATCAACCCGGCCAAGCGCGCCTTGCTCATCAACGGCAACGCGATGCGCTCCCCCGACCGTGTGAAAATCACTGCCCGGTTGGTCTGCACTTCAAACCCCGCGTCCCGCGCGGAGACATCGTTGGCTACGATCATGTCCAGCCGCTTTTCCCGCAACTTACGGCGCGCCTCCGCATCCAGCCGCCGTGTCTCCGCCGCAAAACCCACCCACACGCGCCGGCCCTTGACCCGGCCAAGGGCCCGGAGGATGTCTGTCGTCGGTTCCAATTCGAGCACCAGGCGCCGCCGCGTCTTTTTCAATTTCTGCGTCCGGGCGCGGCATGGGCGCCAATCCGCGACCGCCGCGACCATCACCAGCGCGTCGCACCAGGCCAGATTCCGGCGCACGGCCCGCAGCATATCGGCGGCGGTGATGACATCCGTCCGCGCCACCCCGCGCGGCGTAGCCAGCGCCACCGGCCCGGCCACCAGGCGCACCTGATGGCCGCGATGCGCCGCGGCGGCGGCAATCGCAAAGCCCATCCGCCCGGACGAACGATTGCTGATGTAGCGGACGGGGTCAATCGGTTCGCGCGTCGGGCCGGCTGTGACGAGCACCTTCATCCCGCCAGCCGCGGCAGGCGCTGTTCCACGGCCGCGACAATCCGTTCCAGCGCGCACAACCGGCCGCTGCCCGTCGCGCCGCAAGCCAGCGCGCCCGCCTCAACCTCAAGCACTTCCACGCCGCGCTCGCGCAAGGTTCGGATGTTTGCCTGAGTCGCGGGATTCAACCACATCCCCTCATTCATCGCCGGGGCCACCACCGGCGCCACGCGGCAGGCCAACGCGGTCGCGCTGACGATGTCGTCCGCCAACCCGTGAGCGATCTTAGCCATCACATTGGCCGTGCAGGGGGCAATGACCACGACCTCGGCGCCAGCCAGGTCCAAATGTTGAAATGTCGCGACCGGCGAGGCCTCCGCCCGCCCCGTTGCCACCGGGTGCCCGGTCAGGGCCTGAAACGTCAGCGGGCCGACGTAATGCGTCGCCGCCTCCGTCATCATCACCCAGACATCCCAGTCGCGCCGAATCATCAGCCGCGCCAATTCCGCCGCCTTGTAGGCGGCAATCGAGCCGGTCACCCCAAGGGTAATACGGGGCCGCGGGTTCATCATTCAATCCTCCAGGGGGGTGCGGAAACGGATCCGGTGGCGCTCGGCCAGGATGATTGCGCGCATGTTGTCGTAAGCCTCCGCCAAGTCATCATTGACCACCATGTACTTGTATTCGCGCCATTGCGCGATCTCCAACTCGGCCTGCCTGAGTCGGCGCTCGATCACCTCCGCCGAGTCCTTGCCGCGCTTGACCAGCCGGTTCTTGAGCACTTCCAGCGAGGGCGGCACAACGAATATGTCCACCAATTCCTGCTTGAGCACATCGCCGGGTGGCGCTTCCAGGATGAAGCGGCGGACGCTCGCGGCCCCCTGCACATCGAGATTCATCAAAACGTCCTTGCCGGCCCGCAGGGCGGCCACCACCGGCGCCTTGGGCGACCCGTAGCGGTTGCCATGCACGATCGCGCTTTCAAGAAAACCGCCGGTCAGCAGCTTATCCTCGAACTCCGCTTTCGACATGAAATAGTAACTTTTGCCATCCACCTCGCCCTCGCGCGGCGCGCGGGTCGTGGCGGTGACCGCATAGTGGATGGACGTGAACTCGGCCTGGAGCCGGTCACACAGCGTCGTCTTGCCGGCGCCCGAGGGCGCGGAAACAATGAAAATCAGTGGTGTTCGTTCGAGTTGGATCATTCGATGTTTTGCACCTGTTCGCGGATCCTTTCCACTTCCGCCTTGAACGCCACCACCCGTTGCAGGATGGCGGCGTCGTTTGCCTTGGAGCCGATTGTGTTAATTTCGCGCATAATCTCCTGGAGCAGGAAATCCAGCGGCCGACCGGCCGCCTCGCGCCCGCGCAGCAAGTCGCGCGCCTGGCGCAAATGGCTGGCCAGCCGGGTGGTCTCTTCCGTGATATCGCACTTGTCGGCGAACAACGCCAGTTCCCGCAGCAGCCGCTCATCGGGCTTGTCCCACGTGAACCCCGCCTGCTCCAGCCGCGCCAGCAGGCTGCGGCGGTACCGGGCGACCACCGCCGGCGCATTTTTCCGGACCACTCGCAAGTGGGTTTCCAGCGCGCCGACCCGCCGCAACAAGTCCCGCTGCAGCGCCGCTCCCTCGCGCGCGCGCATCCGGCGCAGGGCCGCCAGACCGCTATCGAGCGCGCGCGCCAGCAGCGGCCACATGCGCTCCGCCTCTTCATCCGGCTGATCGCAATTCAGCACATCCGGCAAGGCCAGCAAGGTCCGCGCCTCGAAATCGCCGGACAACCCGAGCCGCGCCGCCGCCCGCCGCAATGCCTTCAGATACGCCGCCGCCAGCGGCTCGTCCACCCGGACGCTTTGCGCGCGGGCGCGCGCGGAACGATGGACCGTAATGTCCACGGTCACGCGCCCGCGCGCGATCACCCGGCGCACCGCCTCATGCACGCGCGACTCCAGCACCCCCAGCGTGCGCGGCAGGTTGATCGAAAGATCAAGCTGCTTCCGGTTGACCGAGCTCAATTCGACCTCAATCTTCAGCCCACCCGCAATGGCGGCGCCGTGGCCATAACCCGTCATACTGCAAAGGTTCATTGCCGGCCACCCTTTCCGCGCCGCGGGGCGCGCTCCTTCCAGGCCGCGATTTGCTGAACATCCTTATCGCCACGCCCGGAGAGGTTGATGATAAGCCGGTCGCGCCGGGTCCAGCGCCGGCCGTGACGGATGACATAGGCCACCGCATGGGCGGACTCCAACGCCGGCAGGATGCCCTCCAGTTGGCTCAAGGCGTCGAACCCGGCCACGGCCTCATCGTCAAGCACATAGGCGTATTCGACCCGCTTGAGATCGCGCAGCCAGCTATGTTCCGGCCCGACGCCGGCGTAATCGAGGCCGGCGCTGACCGAATGGGTCAACTCGATCTGGCCGTTCTTATCCTGCAAAATCCAGGTGCGGGTTCCCTGCAACACACCGACCGACCCGCCGGCAAAGCGCGCGGCGTGCGCGCCGCGACGAATGCCCCGCCCGCCCGCTTCAACACCAATCATCCGCACGCGCGTATCGTTGAGGAACGGATAAAACAACCCCATGGCATTGCTGCCGCCGCCGACGCACGCCACCAGGGCCGTCGGCAAGCGCCGCTCCTGGCGGAGAATCTGCCGGCGCGCCTCGCGCCCGAGCACACTCTGGAAATCGCGCACCATCATCGGATACGGGTGCGCGCCGAAGACGGTGCCGAGGATGTAATGCGTGTGCCGGACATTGGTGACCCAGTCGCGCATCGCCTCGCTGATCGCCTCCTTCAGCGTCTGCTGGCCGGCCGTCACCGGCACAACCTCCGCGCCCAAGCTGCGCATGCGAAAAACGTTAAGGGCCTGGCGCGCCATATCCACTTGCCCCATATAGACAACGCATTTCATGCCGAACATCGCGGCCACGGTCGCCGTCGCGACCCCATGCTGGCCGGCGCCGGTCTCGGCAATCACGCGCGTCTTGCCCATTCGCCGCGCGAGCAGGATTTGGCCCATGCAGTTGTTGATCTTATGCGCGCCCGTGTGGCAAAGGTCCTCGCGCTTGAGATAAATCCGCGCCGTACCGATCTCGCGCGTCAACCGCTCGGCCAAATAGAGCGGTGTGGGCCGGCCGATGTACTCGCGCAGGTAGTAATCGAGTTCCGCCTGGAACCGGGGGTCGCGGCGCGCCCGCGCGTACTGGCGCGCCAGTTCGTTGAGCGGCTCCATCAGCGTCTCGGGCACAAACATGCCGCCATACGGGCCGAAACGCCCGAAACGGTCCGGGTAATTCACATATTTCTGCATTGGTTGATAAACTCCCTCACGCGCCGCAAATCCTTCACGCCGGGCCGTTCCTCAACCCCGGAGCTCACGTCCACTCCCCATGGACGCACCCGCTGGATGGCCGCCCGCACATTTTCCGGGTTCAATCCGCCGGCCAGGATTACCGGCCGGGACGCGGCGCGCACAAACTCCGCCGCGCGCGCCCAGTCGCACGTCATCCCGGTTCCACCGGGAGAATCGGCACTATAGCGGTCCAGCAGGTAGGCGTCAACGCGCGGGTCCGGCGCGGGAACCGCCGCGGGATCCGCCACTTTCCAAACCTGGGAAACTCCGGCCGGCCGTTTTTCCAATGATTGGAAATTGTGCCATTGGGCCACATCCAGCCCGGCCACGCGCGCCGTCTCCGCCACTTCCGCCGGTCCGGCATCCACGAACACGCCGACTTTCAGGATGCCGGGCGGCAAATCGGCCGTCCAGGCGGCGACCTCGGCCGGCAAAACGTGGCGCTTCGATCGCGGCCAGAAGACAAAACCCAGCGCGTCCGGGCCCAGCGCGGCCACGGCGCGCACCTGCTCCGCCGAACACAGCCCGCAGATTTTGACAAAGATTTGCATATGCTGCCCGTAGTCATACTCTCACGGCGCGCAACTGAAAACTGGAAACTGGGCCGCCCCAAATCGTTTGCTGAATCCGGCAAATCGGATCGCGGACATCCTGCCCGCCTTCAGCAACCCGTCGTTCCTTTTGATCCGGGCGGAACACCCGGGCTTCAGCGGAAACCACGCGGCGCAACGGTCGACATTCGCCCGAATCCGCGCGCTAAAGCATTTCATATCGGCAAGCATTCAACCCGGGCGCCGGACGAGATCAGTTCAACCCTTCATCTTCCGGCTTGTCAGGCGGCTGGGAATCTCTATGATGCCGCGCCCGTAAACAAGCGAGTGAGGTCATGAAAAACAATATGTTGGTATACAGCGCGCTGGTTCTCGCCCTGGTCGGCGCCGCCATCGGGTCCGCCGCCTTGGTGGAGTCCCTGATTGTGCGCCGGCAGATGAACGACCTGTTGTTGCTCACCGAGAAAATGGTCAATCAGGAGGATCTCGGACAGGTGCGTAAAGAGACCAGCCGGAACACCGCTGATCTGACCCGGCTGGGGCAGCAGATCAATTCGTCCGTCACCAGCTATCGCCAACTGGCCGATTACGTTGACACCGAACTACGCGGCATCCGCGAGTTGGTGCGCGCCAGCGCGACCCAGGCGGCAGCCGCCAAAACAGCTCCTGAGCCGGAACCGACGCCCGCGGCAACACCGGCAGCGCCCACACCCGAAGCCACTGCGGCAACTCCCGCCGCGCCGGCGCCGGCGGCCGGTGAAACGTATATTGTGAAGGCCGGGGATACGCTGGCGGGGATCGCCAAAGACCATGGCACATCCGTGACCGCCATCCAAAAGGCCAATCCCAAGATCAACCCGCAGACACTCCAAATCGGCCAGAAAATCCGGATTCCTTAAGGACTGGACAGCACCCTGGAAATCAACCCCCAACGGGACGGACGTCCTCCCTCCCCCGTGCTCATTCATCTTTCCGCTTGGCCCACTTCCTAAACCCAGTACTGTCGGTCCAACGAGCGGTATTGGATGGCCTCATGCACATGATCCGCGCGAATCGCGTCCGCGCCGGCGAGGTCGGCGATCGTGCGCGCCACTTTCAAAATGCGGTCATAGGCTCGCGCGCTGAAATTGTATTCCGTGATGGCCATTTTCAGCGCCTGCTCGGCATCGGGTTCCGGCCGGCAATGTTTATGCACTTCGCGGGCGCCCATCGCGGCGTTACAATGAATGCGGCGGGAGGCGCGGAAGCGTTCATGCTGGATTTGGCGCGCGCGTAGAACCCGGGCGCGGATGGTCGCGGATGATTCCCCGCGCGGCGCGGCCGCCAGGTCGTGATAGTTGACGGCCGGCACTTCGACATGCAGATCAATGCGGTCGAGCAGCGGCCCGGAAATTCGATTGCGGTAGCGCTGGATTTGGACCGGCGAGCAACGACACTCGCGCTTCGCGTCGCCGTAGTAACCGCATGGACACGGGTTCATCGCCGCCACCAGCATGAAACGGCAGGGAAAAGTAACCGTGGCGGATGCGCGCGAAATGGTCACGCAACCCTCCTCCAGCGGTTGGCGCATGACCTCGAGCACATTGCGGTGGAACTCGGGCAGTTCGTCAAGAAACAGCACGCCATGGTGGGCGATGCTGACTTCCCCCGGCATGGGATGCGATCCGCCGCCCAGCAGCCCGGCGTCGGAAATAGTGTGGTGCGGCGCGCGGAACGGCCGCCGCGCCACGAGCGCCTCATTCGGCGCCAGCACGCCGGCGATACTGTGAATCTTGGTCGTCTCCAGCGCCTCGTCCAACGTCATCGGCGGCAGGATGGACGGCACCCGGCGCGACAGCATCGTCTTGCCCGTCCCCGGCGGGCCGAGCGTCAACAAGTTATGTCCGCCGCTGACGGCGATTTCGAGCGCGCGCTTGGCTGTCTCCTGCCCTTTCACGTCGGCAAAATCTTCTTCGTAAACGCTCTGGTTCTCAAATACGGCGCGCACGTCAATCCGATACGGCGTCAGATCGCGCTTATCCGCCAGGAAATCCGCCGCCTCGCGCAGATTGTGGATAGCAAAGACCGGCAGGCCTTCAACAACGGCCGCTTCGTCTGCGTTGCCGGCCGGAACCAACAGACCGCGCCGCCCATCCTTTTTCGCGTTCAGCGCCAGCGGCAACACGCCACGAACCCGGCGCACCTCTCCGCTTAAGGCCAGTTCGCCGATGACGGCAAACTCGGCCAGCCGATCGGCCGGGATGGATTCGGTTGCCGCCAGCATCCCCAGCGCGATTGGCAAGTCAAAGCTGGGTCCCTCCTTGCGAATGTCAGCCGGAGCAAGGTTGACCGTGGTGCGGCCGAGCGGCGGCGCGAACCCGGAGTTGATCAGCGCGGTGAACACCCGGTCGCTGCTCTCCTTGACCGCAGTGTCCGGCAGGCCGACGATAACCACCCGCGGATCCCCATGGCCCGCATTGACCTCGATCTCGACCGGAAACGCATCCACCCCATATATCGCGCCTGAAAACGCCTTGGCCAGCACGACCGCCGCCTCCTCGCTTGGGTTGAAAAAGCGGCGATTGTATGGATGTGTTACCGTATATCAAGCCAAAATCAAGGCACAATTAGCACGCGCTGGAACCGGCCGGTCGCCGCCGGAACGAACAACCGGCGACCATCCCCCGGCACCGGCGCGCCCAGGTCGCGCCATGCGCCTGAGGCCAGGTCGGCGGTCCATTGGGCCTGATAATTCAGACCGGTCGTCGAGTTCCAAGTCAGTTCGACGTCCGGGTTCCGCCGGATTTCAGCCCGGTGCATCTGCCACGCGCCGATGTTCTGCCCGTCGGTCGCCGCGCCATAGCCGCGCAACCCCGCCGGCGCGGTGGGACTGAGCGCGCAATTCCGGTTCCAGAGGCCGGCATAAACGAAGGGGGAAAGATTGGTCGTGTAATCGAACCGCAGATCGGCGAACTGGCCGTTGGTGTCGAACTCCGCGCCGCCAAACCAGCCCGGGTCAGTAGCCAGCGGCCAGTACAACGCATCCGCCAGCGCAGTCGCCGGGTCCACATACAGCAGGTTGTTGCGCAAGCTGAAACCGCCGACCGGGAAATTGCGCGCGAAAGCCCAATTGGTGTTGTAGGAGCCGGCCTGATAATCCGCGCGGGCCAGGGCAGACGCGTAGATGTTGGCGAAAATGTTGTCGCGCACCTCGACCCCGGTGAACTTCAAGTATTCCAGACCGCCGGTTCCCGTGCCCTGCGCCCAGAAAGTGAACGGCGTCTTCTCGGTCACGGAAAGAGTGTTGTGGTTGAAACGGATGCGCACCGGGTCGCCGGTTGGGTTGGTCCAATGATTCCACAGGAACGGCTCGCGGACATTGAAGATCAGGTTGCTCTCGATGTTGAGGATTCCCGCCGACCGTTCCGGGCCAGTGTGGGGTTCAATCTGGAAGACGCGGCGCACGCGCAGCCCGCCCAACGCGCCGGCAAGCAAGCCGTGGATATAGTTGCCGCGGATGTTCACCTGCCCATTGAATCCCGGCAGATCGAAGGCCAACGCCGTCGGACTGTCGGCCGCGTCCATCCCGTAGATCGCGCAATTTTCGATCGTGATATTTTTTGGATGCAGGATGAATGCGCCGGCGCCGCCGACAACATCCACGTCACGGATCAAGATATGGTCATAGAGCGCCTGGCAGTCGGGCCAGATGTCCGGCACCTGGATGACCGCCCCGTAGGCCAGAAAATTCCGCCGCTCAACCGTCAATGACTGCACGGTAATGTTGCTGGCCATGAGCACAAGCGCGGATACACCAAGCGAACTGGTAAAGTTCGTCGGGAAAAAAAGCGTCGCATTGGTGCGACCCGCGCCGGTCAACGCAATTTCCCGGGCTACATACAGCGTTCCCGTCTGGGTGTGCCGCCCCGTCAGCAGATACACCTCATCCCCGCTGGACGCCTGGTTGATGGCATAGCTGACCGTCGCCAATGGATTCGTCTGCGCGCGCCCCTGGCCGGGCGCGTCGGCGCCCACCCCATCCGGTCCGACATACCAGGTGGCCGCCAACGCGCCGGCAGCCGGCCCGATCAAAAACAACACCAGCCAACAAATCCGCGGCATCACCTAGCCCTCCGCCGTAAGCATACCCGCGCCGACCGCCAGCCGTCAAACCAACCACCCCGCGCATGTGCGCGGAAGCGCATCCGGCCGAGAGAGGTTGTGTGATTGCGTTTTTTGCTATCAACATCCGGCCGGCTGCGCTACCATGCGTTCACTTGCGGAGGCCATGCCCATGTCCAAGGATAAACACAAGAAGCGCCAGGAAGACACGCCGACCCCAAAACTGCTGGAGACGGAAGACAAGAAATTCCGCAAGAAGATTTATGAAAAGGAACTGGTCCGGCTGCAAATTGAACTTGTGAAACTCCAGGAGTGGATCAAGGCCAAGGGATTGCGCGTTGTCGTCATCTTTGAAGGCCGCGACGCCGCCGGCAAGGGCAGCGTCATCAAGCGGATCACGGAGAGCCTGAATCCCCGTATCTGTCGAATCGTCGCCCTCGGCGTCCCCACTGAACGCGAAAAGACGCAGTGGTATTTCCAGCGCTACGTCGCCCACCTCCCCGCCGCCGGCGAAATGGTGCTGTTTGACCGCAGTTGGTACAACCGCGCGGGCGTGGAACGGGTCATGGGCTTCTGCAACGAGGACGAATACCGCGAGTTCCTCCGCGCGTGCCCGCAGTTTGAAGTCATGCTCCAGCGCGCCGGCATTATCCTGATCAAATACTGGTTCTCGGTCAGCGACGAGGAGCAGGAACGCCGATTCCAGAAGCGGATCGAGAACCCGACCAAACGCTGGAAACTCAGCCCGATGGACGTACTCTCGCGCTCCAAGTGGGTCGAGTACTCCCGAGCCAAGGATGAGATGTTTGCCCACTGCGACACACGCGAATCGCCGTGGTATGTCGTCAACGCCGACAACAAGCGGCGCGCGCGGCTAAACTGTATCCATCACCTGTTGAGCCTGATCCCCTACAAGGATCTGACGCCGAAGCCGATCAAACTGCCGCCGCGCCAGCGTGATGACGGCTACGTCCGTCCGCCAATGAGCGATCAGAAGTTCATCCCGGAGATCTATTGAAGCCTGAAGAACACCCTTTGAGTTGAAACAATCGTCACGCCTTCCGTGCATTCCACCTGTCAGCCCGCCACAGTTCCCGGGCATCCCGCCCAAGCCGTGAATCAACCGCGGTTCCTGAAAATAAACCCGTGAAGCCCATCCAGATCAGAACCATGAGCCGCACCGATCTCGACCGGGCGGTTGAATGGGCGGCGCGCGAGGGCTGGAATCCGGGATTGCACGACGCGGAGTGCTTTTATCCGGTGGACCCGGCCGGGTTCTTCATGGCCTTCGACAACGACGAACCGGTGGGCTCCATCTCCGCCGTCGCCTATGACCACCAATTCGGGTTCATCGGTTTCTTCATCGTGACGCCCGATCACCGCGGGCACACGGTGGGCATAGAGTTAGGCCGGCGCGCCTTGGAACATCTGAACCAACACAATGTCGGGCTCGACGGCGTGGAAAAGAAAATCCGGAATTATGAATCCATTGGATTCAAGCTGGCCTACAACAACGTGCGCTATGAAGGACGCCAGTCCGACGCGCTGGAACCGACCTCCGCCGTACCGCTCGATACGCTCCCACCGCGCCTGATCCAGGAATACGATGCCCGCTTCTTCCCGGCCCCGCGTCCCGCTTTTTTAGCCGCTTGGATCAGCCGCCCCGGCACTCGCGGCTTCGCTATGCTGGACGGTTTGCGCCTAACCGGCTATGGCGTCATCCGCCCCTGCCGAAAGGGATTCAAACTCGGACCCTTGTTCGCTGATAATCCATCCACTGCGGATATCCTGCTGCGATCCCTAACGCGCACCATCCCGACGGGCGCTTTGTTTTATCTGGATGTTCCGGCGCCAAACTCCGCCGCCGTGAACCTGGCCAAGCAGTATCAAATGCAACCGGTATTCCGGACTGCGCGAATGTATAGCCGCGCCGCCCCTGCCCTGCCGTTGGATGGTATATTCGGCGTCACCTCGTTTGAACTGGGCTGAAGCCGAAAAGCAAGTCCGACATTCCTGCCCAACTTCGGGTAAGGCGGGAATGGCTGTCTCACTGAACTCACTGAACCGCGCTGTGCGGCCTGAGTCGGCACAAAATCAATAATATGCCCCGGTTTTCCCGACTTGTAATGCCTTGCGCCCATTTGTTAGTGTTTTTGGTCAACAAACGCAGGGAAAGAAAACCGATAAATCATTATGGGCGCGCAATTCATCAAACTAGCCGGCTGGCTCTTGGTTGTTTCCACCCTGCTAGTCCCCGTCAGCCAAGCCTTGGAAGCAGAACGGATTGAGGAACTCCAAGCCCGCTTCAAGCCGGTCAAGCCTACCGTAACCATCACGTATGACGTGTCTTACCGATTTCTGTTCCTGCGTCTGGCGCGCGTGGCGGTGGCGCGCGTGGAAACCACTGAAGGGCTCTGGCTGAATCGCACGACCGGGCAATGGATTCCCGCTTGTTTCATGGATTTCAGCTTCCACACCATGGACCGGGAGCAGGCGGGCACCAACATCGCCAACCGGTCCCGGCTCTCGATTGACAACCGGATCGTTTCCGTCCTGACCATGCCCGAGTTGGATACGATCACTTACATCAAGACGACGGACGAGTATATGAACCCCATGCTGGGGAAGAAGAAGGAAAACCGCAATATCCACGTCTATGATCTCGAAAGCGGTGAACTGCGCTTCTACTTGAAGGACTATTTGACCGGCAAGGTGGAGACCAATATGACCGGTGCCGTGGACCTCGCCAGCCAGGGCAAAGAGGTCCAGAACATACTGCGGATCATGTCGCAGATTTATTACGGCAAACATGAAATGATCACGCCGGACTCGGATTTCCGGATCAAGATGAACATTGACGGCAAAGTCCTGCCCTTCACGGTCAAAACCTCCAACTCGCGCGTGCGGGTTGAGGCGCTGGACAGTTCCATCCTTTCGCTGCGCGTGCTCGTGGAGCCGGCGCCGGAAACCGACGTCGAGAGCCGCAATTTTATGTTGTGGGCGGCCTCGTTCCAGGACGTGGCCAAGAACATCAAAGATCCCAAACTGCGCCAAATGTCGGATGATGTGCCGGCGTGGAGCATGGTCCCGCTGATGGCGGATTACGGCATGTCTATCGGTTTCATCCGCTGTTCGATGAAAACCATCAGCGCCCAGTCCCACGCCACCGAGGGCCTGGCCGTCTCCGAATTATCCACCAAGCGCGCGGATTTGTAGGTCCCGGCGCCGAAGCCGGATCTGTCCGCGGACGCCAGGGTAAATGGTTCAACCCGACGTCTGTACCCACGAGCGTGAGCGAGTGGCTACTGATCGCCCGTGCGCAGGCGCGGATCGAATGCGTCGCGCAAGGCGTCCCCGACAAGATTGAACGCCAGCACAACCAGGAAAATCGCGAGGGTTACAAACGTCATCTCCCACCATGCCCCGTGCCAGAGCCGCAAGCGCGCGTTGTTGATCATCACGCCCCAGGAAGGCTCATTCTGCACGCCAATCCCGAGAAAACTGATGAACACCTCGGTGCTGATCGCCGCCGGGAAACGAATGGAAAACAAAATAATGATGACGTGTGCGATGTTCGGCAGGATGTGCCGGAAAATGATCCGGCTGTCGCTGAATCCCAGCGCGCGCGCGGCCTGCACATAGGGCCGGTCCTTGTGCTTGATCACCTCGGCGCGCACCAGGCGGCAGATACCGACCCAGGTCGTCAGGCCAATCCCCAGGTAAATCCCCGGCAACCCTTTTCCCACCATCAGCGCAATCGCCAGAATGAACAACAAGCCCGGCATCGAGGCCACGGTGGAGTAGAGCCAGACCACCACCGCATCCGTTTTGCCGCCATAATAGCCGGCCAAACAGCCCAGCAGGACGCCTATCGGGATCGCGATCAGCGAGGTCATCACGCCGACATGAAACGCAATCCGCGCGCCCTGCGCCAGGCGCTGCAGCACGTCGCGTCCGAGGTTGTCGGTGCCGCACGGGTGCGCGGGCAACGTGGGCGGCTGATAGCGCGCGGCCAGATTCGCCGCCTGATAGCTCGGCGTACGGTCCACCACCCGGTAATACCGGTACACGACTTCGCCGTAAATCGCCGCCGCGAAAAATACGGCAATTACGAACAAGCAGGCCCGAATTACCGGCCGCCGCCACAGGCATATCCCAGCCTCTGCCCACGGGCTGCGCCCGGGCAATTCAGATGTGGAGTTGTTCGTCATTCTCCAACCGCCGTTCATCCATCGCAAATCGCTTATTACCCCATCACTCCAACCGGATCCGCGGGTCCACCCACGCATAACACAGGTCGGTAACCAAATTGACCGCGACATATACCAGCGCGCCAATCAGCACCACCGCGCGCACCACGTCCATGTCGGATGAGTTGATGGCATTGAGGCTGATACAACCCAACCCGGGTATCCCGAAGAAACTCTCCAGCAGCAAACTCCCCGTGAACAAAAACGGAATCGCCATGCTGACGTTGGTAATCACAGGCACCAGCGCGTTGCGCAGCACATGCTTGAACAAGATTCCCGCCGGCGTCACGCCCTTGGCGCGCGCGGTGCGCACATAGTCCTTGTACATTTCGTCGAGCATGATCGTCCGATAGAACCGCACGTCGCGCCCAAGCCCGGAGACCATGCCGATCAGCACCGGCAGCAGGAGATAGGACCAGGATTCGTAGCCCCAAATCGGAAACCAGCCGAGTTTGAACGCCAGGAAGTATTGCCCCAGCAGAACCCAGACAATGTAATTCACGCTCATCAACGCCGTCGCCGCCACCACCAGCGCGCGGTCGGTCAGGCGGTCGCGCCGGTAGGCGCACAACAGCGCCAGCGCCAGTGAAACACCCAGCCCGCCGACAAAAATTGGGATCATCAGGCTCAACGAAGGCCCCACCCCTTGGCGCAGGATCGCTGCAACCCGCTGGTTTGTCGCATGCGAGACGCCGAAATCCAGCCGCGCCAGCCGGACCAGATAGTGCCGCAACTGCGAATCGAAGAAACCGGCGGTCCGGCGGCGCAACGCGATCGCGCGCAGTTCCAGCGGCGCGCCGGAAACCACGATGGAACAATCGGCGGGCGAGTTTTCCAATGATTGGAAAACTTTTTTCCAATGATTGGAAAAATCCAAGTTCTGCTCATGACCCGCCGCGTCCCGCAACCGCGCCCGACCGCCGGGCGTCAACCGCCCATCCAGCATCCAACGGTATGCCGCGCCCGCGGTCGGCGGAAAGGCCAGACGCAGCGGGTACACGCCGGGCGCCAAAGCGACGCCGCCGGCAATGCGCGTCACCCCGCCCGTCTCGCCCCACGGATCGGCCACCCGGGCCAGGTCCAGATCTTCAAACGCGCGCGTGCGGGTCCACCACCCACAAAGCAACGGCTTGTTGAAGCCGCGCTGCTCGTCGAAGTCCTCCAGCATTCGGGCCGACGCGTTCTTGCCCAGCACGGTCGCCGCCGGGCTGCCGCCGACCAGGTTGAACAGCACGAAAGTCAACAGGATGACCCCGCCGAGAATCGGGATCATATTCAATAAACGCCTGGCGATATAGCGAATCATTCGACAGCCCAGTATTTGTCCATGCCGTAGGGAAAATCACTCGGCACATAGCGTTTCAGCCGCGTATGGTAGAGGCTGTAATCCACGGGATGATGCACGAAAATCCAGGGGGCGTCCTCCACCAGGATGGCCGCCATGCGCCGGTAGAGCGCCGTCCGTTCGGGCGAATCGTTCATCACGCGCGCCTGTTCATATAACCGGTCGAACTCCGGATTGGAATAGTTGCAACGGTTGGGCCCCGGCGAGGCGTTCGGGCTGTAAAACAATTGCAGGAAGTTTTCGGCATCCGGATAGTCAGCCACCCAACTGAGCCGAAACATCTGGGCCTGGCGGCGCTCGATTTTCTTGAAGAACGCCGGCGCGTTGTTGTAGCTCGGGTTGACAACCACGCCGATCCGATCCATGAAGCTGATGAACAACTCGGTGGATTCGCGGGTTTCAGCATCCGTCCGACCCAATTCAATCGTCAGTTCCAACCGCCGGCCTGTCGCTGGGTCGCGGCCGTCCGGATAGCCGGCGGCGGCCAGCAGCCGGCGGGCCTTTTCGAGGTCGAACCCATACGGCGACGGCGTATCGTCATAGCCCGCGACACCGGGCGGGATCGGCCCGGTCGCGCGCGCGACTCGGCCGTTGTAAAAGCGCACCCACTCGGCGGTGTTAAACGCGCAGCTCAAAGCCTGGCGCAACTGGCGATTCCGGCCGAGGACAGGATCATCCATATTGAAAGCAATGTAATACGTGTTAAGACTCTGGATGGAAGCCATGCGGATGCCCTGGGCAGCGAACTCCGGATCCAAATCGCCGGCCGGTGTCATGATGGCGTCCCACTCGTCACGCGAAACATCGGTGTAGAGATCCACCTGCCCCCGCAAAAAAGCCAGCCAGCGCGTGGCCGCATCGTCCATGACATAGAGAATGACAGCGTCCAGGCTGGGAATAACCGCGGGAGCGCCGCCATTGACGACCGCCCACTCCGTATGGTCATGCAACGGTTCGCGGCGACCGGTTTCCGCCCACTTGGGATTGCGCACAAACTCCATCCGGTAATTATGGATCCAGGATTTGAGGATGAACGGGCCCGTCCCGACCGGATGGTTGACAAAATCCGCGCCATAAAACTCGACCGCCTCGCGCGGCACGGCGGCGGCATAATGCATGGCCAGCACCCACAACAACTGCGGATACGGTCGGGTCAGGCGTATTTCCAATGTATAGGGGTCGGGGGCCCGCAGCCCGGCCACTGGCTGCTCATAATCGGTCATGCCCCGGTTGAGCGCGGCTGCGCGAAATTCATTCAGGCCGGCGATCCGGTCATTAAATGCCCACCAACCGCTGGAGGCGTTTGTCGGATCGGCCACCCGCTTGAGAGAATAAATGAAATCCTCGGCCGTGAGTTCGCGACCGCGCCCGGCACGGTCCTGGAAGCATGGATCATCCTGAAAAAAAATGCCGCGCCGAATGGCGAACGTGTAAGTCAAGCCATCGGGCGAGACCGCCGGCAGGTTTTCGGCCAGCAACGGCTCGAGGCGGTAAGGGCGCGCCAGGTAAGCGTATTGCAGCAAGCCTTCGTAAACCCTGGCAATGGCCAAAACAGACGCCACATCGCCCACGCGCACCGGATCGAATCCACTGATCCGCGCGATACAACCGCGCATAATGCCGGGCCGGCGCGCATCCGACGCGCGTTCACCACATCCCTCGCCGGCGCCCAAGGCGACGATCAACAAACAGAACACCCCGCCGGATAAAAACCGGCGGGGTGTTTTCCAGAACTTCATCTGCGCGCGGGCTTACTGCGCCGGGACCGGCTCGGCCGCCGGCGCCGGAGCGGATTCGGCCGCCGGCGTAGCGCTCTCCGCCTGGACCGCTGGAGCAGCGGCGCCCGCTTCGCCCAATGTGCCGGGCAACGTGGGCGCTACGCCCGGTGCAGTCGGCGCTGGGGCGGCCGGCTGGGCGGAACGTTGCGGCGCGCCGCCGCCGGCGCGCACCGGCATCGCCGACTGGGCCGCCGCGCCCATCAAGGACGTGCCGCGCGACCGCGTGAAGGTCAACGAAAGAAACAACGTGTTGACCAAAAACACGATACAGAGAATGACCGTCAACTTGGTCAACACATTGCCGGCGCGCGAACCGAAAAGCGTCTCGCCCATACCGCTGCCAAAAGCCAGGCCAAGGCCCTCGCTCTTGGTCTTCTGGATCAGAATGATGGCCACCAGCAGCAGGCTGATGATCACCTCGACCGCCACCAGGATTGCCTTAACAATATCCAACATAGCATTACCCGCTTTCTTGTTCGCTTACAACGCGCCCTTGACAATTGCCGTGAACGATTTCGCGTCCAGGCTGGCGCCGCCAATCAATCCGCCGTCAATATCCGCCATGTGGAACAATTCTTTGGCATTGGAATCCTTGACACTTCCGCCGTACTGGATCCGCACCGATTGCGCCACGTGCTCATCAAACATCGCCTTGAGCACTCCGCGAATGAACGCATGCACATCCTGGGCCTGCTGGGGGGTGGCGGTCTTGCCGGTGCCGATCGCCCAGACCGGCTCATAAGCGATAATGGTTTCCAGCATATCCTTGGCCGTCAACCCAGCCAAGCTGCCGCGGACCTGGGTTTCGACCACTTTTTCAGTCTGCCCGGCCTCGCGCTGGGACAGCAGTTCGCCGACACAGACGATCGGGTGCAGGCCGGCCGCCAGCGCCGCCTTGACCTTCTTGTTCACAATCTCGTCGGTCTCATGGAAATACTGGCGGCGCTCGCTGTGGCCCAGGATCACATAGTGGCAGTAGAGCTCTTTGAGCATCTCTGCCGCCACCTCGCCCGTAAATGCCCCGGATTTCTCCCAGTGCATATTCTGTGCGCCCAGGTCAATCTGCGTGCCGGCGACCGCCTTGCCCACAGCATCCAGCGCGGTAAACGGCGGGCAGAGCACCACATCCACGCCCTTAACGTCGGCCAACGACTGCTTCAGCGCCGACACCAGCGCCTGGGCATCCGCGACCGTCTTGTTCATCTTCCAGTTCCCAGCCACAATCGGCTTTCTCATCTTGTCAGTTTCCTTCCATCCGGGTTGTATTTGGCACCCGGCTCGAATCGGCCCTTACAGCCATCCGCGCGTATGCCAGAATCAATTTTGAACTATTTCTTATCCGTGAGCGCCACGACGCCCGGCAACTGCTTGCCTTCAAGAAACTCCAGGCTCGCGCCGCCGCCGGTACTGATATGCGTCATCTTGTCGGCCAACCCGCTCTTGTTAACGGCGCTGACGCTGTCGCCGCCGCCGACGATGCTCAAACACTTGGTCTCCGCCAATGCCTTGGCGATCGCCAACGTGCCGGCCGCGAACGGTTTCATTTCAAAACAGCCCATCGGTCCGTTCCAGACAACGGTCTTCGCCTTGCGGATCTCATCCGCGAAAAGCTGGGCGGACTTCGGACCAATGTCGAGCGCCATCCAGCCGTCATCAATCTGCTCGCCGACGGTCTTCGTCTGCGCAGCGGCATCGAACTTGTCGGCAATGACGTTGTCAATCGGCAACAACAGCTTGACCTTGGCCGCCTGCGCCTTGGCGAGGATGTCCTTGGCGAGCTGAATCTTGTCCTCCTCGACGAGCGACTTGCCGGTCGGGATACCCTTGGCGCGGTAGAACGTGTAAGCCATCGCGCCGCCAATGATCAGTGCGTCCACCTTGGCCAGCAGGTTGGTGATCACATTGACCTTGTCGCTGACCTTCGCGCCGCCCAGGATGGCGACAAAAGGTTTCTCGGGTTTCTCCAGCGCGCGGCTGAGATAATCAATCTCCTTCTCCATCAGGAAGCCGGCGACGTTTTTCTTGTAGTACTTGCATACCAGCGAGGTCGAGGAATGCGCGCGGTGCGCGGAGCCGAATGCGTCGTTCACGAAAATCTCGCCGTCGCCCAAAGGCGCCAATTTCTCGGCGAGTTCCGCCTGTTTCTTCTTCATCTCCGCCTTGGCCGCCTTTTTCTCCTCCTCAGTCGCGGTATCGGCAACCTTGGCCTTGCCTTCGTCCGGATAGAAGCGGGTGTTTTCGACCAGCAGCACCTCGCCCGGCCGCAACGCCTTGGCCATCGCCATCGTGTCGGCGCCAATGCAATCCGGCCCGAACTTGACCGGCCGGCCGAGCAGTTCCTGCAGGCGGGCGGCGACAGGCTTCAGGCTGAAATCGGCCTCGTAGCCCTTCCCCTTCGGGCGCCCGAGGTGGCTCATCAGAACCAGCGAGGCGCCATGGTCGAGGATGTACTTGATCGTCGGCAGCGCAGCGGTGATCCGAGTATCGTCGGCCACCTTGCCGTCCTTGATCGGCACATTGAAATCCACGCGGGAGAGCACCCGCCGGCCGGTGAAATCCACATCGCGAATCGTCAGCTTATTCATCGCATTCCTCCTGGGATGGCGCTCGGCGGCCCTCGCAGAGGGCCCCCGGCGCCGGTAAGCATTTTTCCCCGTTTACGCTTAAATGACTCCGTCTTTCTTGGACATGACGCGCAGCAGGTCCACCACGCGGTGGGAATAGCCCCACTCGTTGTCGTACCAGGACACGACCTTGAAGAAGCGCTTCTCGCCCTTCAGGTTGTTCTGGAGCGTGGCCAGCGAATCGTAGATGGACGAGCGCTCATCGTGGATGAAGTCGGTGGAAACCAGTTCCTCCTCCGTCACGCCAAGGATGCCCTTGAGATAGGTCTCGGAGGCCTTCTTCATCAGCTTGTCAATTTCCTCGATCGAGGTGTCCTTCGCCGCGCGGAAGGTCAGGTCCACAACCGAGACGTCCGGCGTCGGCACACGGAAAGACATGCCGGTCAGTTTACCCTTGATCGCGGGGAGCACCTCGCCCACCGCCTTGGCCGCGCCGGTCGTGGAAGGAATGATGTTAATCGCCGCCGCGCGCCCGCCGCGCCAGTCCTTCTTGGAGGGACCGTCCACGGTCTTTTGCGTGGCCGTGTAGGAATGAATCGTCGTCATCAAGCCGGTCTCGATGCCGATGCCTTCCTTGAGCAGCACATAAACCAGCGGGGCCAGACAGTTGGTCGTGCAGGAGGCGTTGGAAACGATATGGTGCTTGGCCGGGTCGTATTCGTTCTCGTTGACGCCGATCAGCAGGGTCTTGACCTCGCCCTTGCCCGGAGCGGAGATGATGACCTTCTTGGCGCCGGCGGCCAAATGCCCCTTGGCCTTCTCGGAATCGGTGAACAGGCCGGTGGACTCAATCACATAATCCACGCCCAGCGCCTTCCACGGCAATTGGTCCGGCGTCTTGGTCGCCATAATGCACTTGATCTCGCAGCCATTGACCACCAGCGTGTCCGCATCCTCTTTCGCGGGATCGCTCTTCTTGGTCGTGACCGTGTGTTTGAACTTGCCCTGCACAGAATCATACTTCATCTGGTAAGCGAAGTAGTCCGCGTCGGTGGAAACATCCACCACCGCTACGACCTGCACTTCCTTGCCCAACAGGCCCTGATCGCAGATCGCCTGGAAAACCATGCGGCCGATGCGGCCAAACCCGTTAATGCCAACTTTGATCGCCATTGCTGCTCCTCCTTCAGTTATTTCCACTATGCCACAACCACGCGGCGCGGCGTTCATTTCCGGTTTTAGAAACGGAATGCGTAAACTAGCCAAAGCCCGCCGGCCAGTCAATCACGGTTCTCGAAATTATTCAGATAATCCTTGACAAGTCACGGGAACCTTGGGAAATGTCAACACTCGCAAGGGGGGAATTTCAACAAAATCGCGCCATGCTCACGATCCCACGTGTCAAACGGGAAGTGATTGACGGTTGGCCCATTGCCGATGCCGGCCTGACGGTGCGAGTGGTCAACAGCCTGACCGCAGCCGGGGTCGCCACCATCGGCGCGCTGCGCGGGTGGCCGGACGCCAAGTTGATCGGGCTACGCAGCCTGGGGCGCGTTTCCCTGATGCGCATCCGCGCCTTCTTCCGCATTTGCGCCGCCATCGAGCAGGGCCGTCAGCAGTTCCAATCCATTGATGAAGCGCTGCGCCTCTTCCTGGATGAGGACGAGTTCCGGGTAATCAGCGGCCGCTACGGCTTCGCCGGCAGCCACCCACAGGTGCTGCGCAATGCCGCCACACTGCAGCAAATTGCCGACCAGACACAGAAGACCCGCGAGCGGATTCGCCAGATCGAGGAAACCGCGACGGCCCGGCTGACGAGCCGCCTGGCCGCCGTATGCCTGGGTCCGTTTCAAACTTATTTCGCCGATTATATAAACACCCGGGGCCGTATCGTGACCGCCGCCGAACTCGAACCATTGCGGAGCGATCCGCTGCTGGGCGGCCACAACCCGGCTGCGGTACTGCGCCTGCTGGGGATCCAGGCCAAACCACCAGTGGTTTTTTACAACAATCTGTTCAGCACATTGCCACTGGCCACGCTACAAACCATTGAACAGGCCGGGCGGGATCTGCTCGCGCGTGAGGCCCAGCCGTTGACCCTGGATAAACTGGCGGCGGGCCTCCCCACGCTGCCGCCACCGGCCGATCCCGTCACAGCCGCGCATGCGCTGGGCCTGCTGCTGAATCACGCCGCCGGCGTGGCCGCCACCGTGGATCACCGCTTCTTTCTATACACGCAGGGCGCGCAAGCTTTTCTGGTGGAAATCATGCGCCGGATCAAACGCCCCGCCCATTACCGGGCGATCACCGCCGCCTTCAATGAGCAGCTCCAACCGCATTGCCGCAAGGGCGCCGGTTTCATCCTGGATCTGCTTAACGCCGATCCGCGCTTCATCCGCGCCGACCGCGGCATCTATGACTTGAAGGCGTAAGGCGAGCGGCCCGGCGTGAAACAGGAAGTTGCACGTTCCGGCCCAACTTTGGGAACCCGCCGCGTTGAACCCACTAACGCCATTAGCGCAGTGAAAAAAGCGAGGCGCGCGCAAGCCTCCGCCGCGTATTTTGCTTGTGTCCAAGTCAACCGATAACTGATAACTGATCCCGGTTTATTGATCACCAATTACTGATGAATTACTACGGTCACTTATTACTGGGCGCTGGGCATTGATATGAAACTGGTGGACAAATATCTGCTGCGGTCCTATCTCGTGCCGCTGGCTTACTGCCTGGTCACGTTCACCATGCTATATGTCATCTTTGATCTTTTCTATTACCTGCAGGATTTTCTGGAAGCCAAGACTCCGGTCCGGCACATCGTGCTGTATTACCTGTTCAACATTCCACCGAACATCGTTTATATTGTGCCGGTCTCGTTGCTGCTGGCGGCGCTCTATACGCTTTCCCAACTGACCAAAACCAACGAGCTGATCGCCATGCGGGCCTGCGGGCTCAGCATTTACCGGCTGATGGCGCCGTTTATCGGCGTGGCGCTCGGAGCGACGTTGAGCGTCGCCCTGATGAATGAGCTGCTGGGGCCGCGGTTGGCGTATTGGTGCGAACAATTCATCCGGATGCAGGAAAAGGACCGGCCAATCTCGGTCCACATCGCCTATAACCTGCCGTATAAGAACGCAGCCGCCGGCCGCACCTGGATGATCGGGGAACTCGACACACGCAAACTGGAAATGAGCAATGTGCTGGTGACCCAGCAGCGACCGGACGGCTCGGACGAATACAAGATTCACACCCGCCATGCCAAGTGGCTCGATGGCCGCTGGTGGTTCAGCGAAGTTTCCATCCAGCAATATCGGCTGGATGGGGTGCCGGCGGGACCGCCCAAAATGGAACTGCACCGGGAGATGTTCGAGTTCGACGAAGAACCCCGTCATTTTATCGCTGAAATCAAGGACCCGCTGCAAAATCCCCAGTTTTTTTCATCGCACGAATTATACGATTATATCCGTACCCACAGCCCAATGTCGCCGGCCTATCGCGCCATTCTGGACACCGAGATCCATCGCAAACTGGCGATGCCGCTGATGTGCCTGATCGTTACCCTGCTGGGCATCCCCTTCGGCGCGGCCCAGCATGGCCGCAAGGGCGCCTTCATGGCCATCGTTTTTGCCATCTGCCTCTTCTTCGCCTTCTATGTCGTCAGCAACGTGGGCATCGCCCTCGGCAAGAAGCAGGTCATCGCGCCGTGGCTCGCCGGCTGGCTGCCCAACCTGCTCTTTTTTACCCTCGGCGCCGGCATGGTCTACCGGATGCGCTGACGCCTCCGGCAATTTGACAACCGCGCCAACGTGTGTTAATTTTTCATGGTAAAGCTGCTGGGATTGAGAGCACTTTTTTTGTCGCGATCATGCAAGTCAAAGACGAGACCGACGCCAAAAAACCTGACCCGGTAACAGTCGTCGTCGGCCGGGGTCAGGGAATCCGGCAACCTGATACATTCCGCGTCTGCCCGCTCGGCATCCAACTTTATTCAAAGAAAAGCATCCCCGAGTTTGAGTTGCTGGAGTTCAATATTGATGTCCCCGGCAACAACGGCACACCCGAAGCGATCAAGTGCACGGGCGTCGTGGTCCACTGCCGCCCCGAAAAGGAATCGCCGCTCTACCGCGTCTGGGTGAAGTTTCTCGACTTGCCGGAAAGCGAGCGCAGCCGCATCCAGTGCGTGGCTAAACACTCCAAGTTCCTATGTCCCTACTGCGAGAACTTCTAGGCAAAGCTGTCGAAATCGGGGCCTCGGATGTCCATCTGAAACCGGATAAAATTCCGATTTACCGGGTACACGCCGAGCTGATGGATGCCGCGCGCGAACCGCTGACCGCCGCCAACTTGCAGGAGTTGGTGGACGAAATCCTCCCGCCCTACCAGCGGCAGAAGTTTGAGACCCAGCACGAGGCCGACTTCTCCCTCGCGCTGGAAGGCATCGGCCGTTTCCGCGTCAACGTATTCCGCAGCTATGGCCTGTGCAGCGTCGTCATGCGCCATGTGAAATCCAAGATTCCGAATTTCCAGGATCTGCATCTGCCGGAAGTGATGGAGACCTTGGCGCTCTCGCCCCGCGGGATCATCCTAGCCGCCGGCACCACCGGCTCCGGCAAATCCACGACGCTGGCTGCGATCATCAATCACATCAACCGCAATCTCCGGCGTCGCATCATCACGGTCGAGGATCCGATCGAATATGTCTTCAGCGACATCAAGTCGGTCATTTCCCAGCGCGAGGTGGGGTTGGACACGATGTCGTTCCACGCCGCGCTCAAGTCGGTCCTGCGGCAGGATCCCGATGTCATTATGATCGGCGAGATGCGCGATTCGGAGAGCTTCATGGCCGCCCTGGCGGCAGCGGAAACCGGCCATCTGGTTTTGAGCACGATCCATACCGGCAACGCCGCGCAGGCCATTCCCCGCATCCTGGACTTCTTCCCCTCAAGCGAACGCGAGCAATTGCGCATGGCCTTGGCCGACAATATGCGGGCCGTCTTCTGCCAGCGCCTGATCCCGGCAATTCATGGCGGGGTCCGCCCGGCGGTGGAGATCATGATCAGCACGCCGACCATCCGGAAACTGATCGAGAAGAATCTGCTGGAGAAACTCCCCGCCGGCATCGAAACCGGCAAGGAAGATGGAATGCAAACCTTCAATCAGGCGATCTACCAGCTCATCAAGGGCGGCGCGATCACCGAGGAACAGGGCATGCATCACGCCAGCAACCCGGACGCGCTGAAGATGAACCTGAAGGGCATCTTCCTCGACGAATCCAGCCGCATTATTTCGATCTGAACCGCGCCAGGTCCACCGGCAAACGCCGCGCGCCCCAGGTTCCCGGCTGGCTCTCGAACACGCCTGCGCAGGGTGTTCCGCAGAAGCGGCATTTCGCATCCGGCATCAGGTTCCACGCGGTCAGTTCAAACCAGTCGCGCCTGATCAGCGGATTGCCGCAGGCGTGGCAGTAGGTCGCGCCGCCGGCGGGATCATGCACATTGCCCGTATAAACGTAGCGCAAGCCCTTGGACAACGCGATCCGGCGCGCCATGGTCAACGTGGCCGGCGGGGTCGGCGGCTTGTTGCCCATCTTCCAATCAGGATGAAAAGCCGAGAAATGCAACGGCACGTCGGGCCCAAGCTGGCCCATCACCCACTCCGTCAGCTCGTGCAACTCCCGCTCGGAATCGTTTTCGCCAGGAATGAGAAGCGTCGTAATCTCGAACCAGACCGGCGTTTCCCGCTTCAGATACAACAACGTATCCAGCACCGGCTGCAAATGGCCGCCGCAATTCTCCCGGTAGAAGCGCTCGGTAAATCCCTTCAAATCCACATTCGCGGCGTCCATTGCGGCGTAGAACTCGCGCCGCGGCTCCGGGCATTGATACCCCGCTGTCACGGCAACGGTCTTGACGCCCCGAGCGCGGCAAGCCGCGGCGGTATCCACCGCGTACTCGTGAAAAATGACCGGGTCGTTGTACGTGAACGCGACGCTCCGACATTGCAGTGCCGCGGCCGCGGCGGCGATCGTTTCCGGATCCGCCTGCGCCGCCAGTGTGTCCGCCTCGCGCGCGCGGCTGATGCTCCAGTTCTGGCAGAAAGCGCAGTTCAGGTTGCATCCCGCCGTGCCAAAGGACAGGATCGCTGTGCCCGGAAGGAAATGGTTGAGCGGCTTTTTCTCGATCGGGTCCACGCAAAAACCGCTGGAGCGCCCGTATGTGGTCAACACAATTTCCCCGCCCTGCCCCATGCGCACAAAACAGATGCCACGCTGACCATCCTTGAGCAGGCAGTGGTTCGGACAAATGTCGCACCTCGCGCGGCCGTCCGCGAGCCGGGTGAAGTACCGGGTCGGGTGACCGGCCGAGTTGGCGTCAGGCATGCTCATTGGTTCACAGTTCAAGGTTCAAAGTCGGCCGGCATCCGTCTTGCAACTTTGAACGGCAACTCCTCCCTACGGATACAAGCGTTCGATCCGCCACACTCCTTGCTCGCGCCGGTACACGAACCGGTCGTGCAGGCGGCTGGAACGACCCTGCCAGAACTCGATCCGAATGGGTTCCACCCGATACCCGCCCCAGAATGGTGGTCGCGGCACATCCTGGCCCGCGAACTGCGCGGTGTATTCGCGCACCCGCCGATCCAGTTCGTCGCGGTCCGGCAGCGGTTCGCTCTGCATGGAAGCCCACGCCCCAATGCGGCTGCCGCGCAGCCGCGACCGAAAATAAGCGTCGGACTCGGCCGCGGAAATTTTTGCGACCACCCCCTCGACGCGCACCTGCCGGATCAAATCCACCCAATGAAACGACAAGGCTACGCGCGGGTTGGCCTCCATCTCACGGGCCTTGCGTCGGTTATAGTGCGTGAAGAAAACGAATCCGCGCTCATCCACGCCCTTCAGCAACATCAGGCGCACCGCCGGCTGGCCGTCTGAACCCACCGTCGCCAACGCCATGGAATCCGGCCAAGGGCACCCCAGCCGTTTGGCTAAAGCATACCATTGCTTGAACTGCCGGATCGGATCGGGATCAAGCTCCGCTTCCTTCAAGCCATGCAACAACCCATAGAGGGAAAACAGTTTTGCGCGAATTGACATGCCGGCAAGATGCAAAGCGCAGGCCGGAAAGTCAAGGTTCTGGCGCAACGACCGGAGATTAGTAATCCGCAATCACTTCAGCTTCAGGCGCAATTCCGAGAACCAGCCGAGGTTGGTGAGATTGTTCATCTCCTTGGCCATGAAATCGGACATCAGCTCGATCACATTGGGCTCGATACCCAGCGCGGCGCGGCTGGCCTCCAACTGCTGCGCGTACGCCCCGGAAAAATCGGCATAGCCTTGCTGTTGCTTGAAACTCATGTATTCCGCCAGGCGGATCACATGCAGCAGCGCCTCGTATTTTTCATCATGATGGTCATGATCGTGATGGTGCCCGATGACCGCGATCATGTGATCGGGAAAGTTCCACTTGCGCGCCACGAGTTCGCCGATCTCCTGGTGCGTCACCCCCATGACCGCCCGCTCCTCCTCGGCCAGCAGGGACTCATTCTGGAAACGCCGCACAATGGCATCCTGGAATCCGTCTTCGGAAAGGAACTGGTGCTCGATCGCAATGCCAAAATCGTGGAGCAGTCCGACCACAAAGAGATCCTTCGAGGTGGCGCCATATTTGTGATGGTAAATCAGGCGGCACCCCACCGCCACCGCGATGCTGTGCCGCCATAGCGCGGTCGGCGTATAATCGGCGATACCCTTGGCTGTCTTGAGCAGCGAGGAGACCGTCGCCGACATGATGATCTCCTCGGCCGTGTGAAAACCAATGCGAACGATCGCGTCCTTGATATTGTCCACCCGGTCCTGGTTGCCGGTGGCGTAGTACACCGAGTTGGCCGCGCGCAACAATCGCGCGCTGGTGGCCTTGTCCATCTCGCAAACACTGGCCAAGTCGGCGGCGTGGGACTTCGGGTCGCGGCTGACCGTCAGGATGCGGCTGAGCACGGAAGGTATGGTGGATATTTCCTGGTGATCCAGGCCGCGGATAATCCGATCCAGGTTCTTATTCTGGCTTTTTCCAAACACCCGGCACCATCCCTTGTCCGTTGCGTCAGCTTAATTCACTCCCGTATTTTTTAACGGCTCGGGAAACTCAAAACAAACAAAATCAGAACTCGCCGCGCGGGGGTGGCGGGCGGCCGATGAATCCGCCCCCTCATTTAATCCGCCGCCGCCACGCGGTCCAGCGCCCGCTGCGCCGCATGCCAACCCAGCGTCGCGCACTTGACGCGCAGCGGAAACTGCTTCACTCCGATGAGCGCCACGGCATCCCCCATCTCCTCCAGCCCGCCGGCCTTCTCGCCGCGCAAAACGGCGATGAAATCGGCGGCCATCCGCCGCGCCTCCGCCACCGGCTTGCCGGTCAACTCCTCCGCCATGATCGAGGAAGACGCCATGCTGATCGCGCACCCTTTGCCGTCGAAACGCACCTCTTCCACGCGGCCGTCGCGGATCCGCGCGGTCAGCCGGATATGGTCGCCGCAGGTCGGGTTTTCCTCATCCACCAGCACTTCGGCGTCAGGAATCGGCCCGTAATGGCGCGGATGCTTGTAATGATCCAGGATGATGTCCTGATAGAGGTCGTCAAGCTCCATGGCCAAAATACCCCCGCGCCTTGACAATGGATTCCGCCAACAGGTCAACCTCCTCCGGCAGATTGTAGAAATAGAGGCTGGCCCGGTTGACCGCCGGCACGCCCAGCTTGCGCATCAGCGGCTGCGCGCACAGATGCCCCGCGCGGATCGCCACCCCCTCGCGATCCACGAACTGCGCCAGGTCGTGCGGATGCACGCCGGCGACTTCAAACGAAATCACCCCGCCGCGTTCCGGCGCGCGTCCAAAAATCCGCACGCCCGGCGTGCTTTCCAGGCGCGCGACGGCGTGGCGCGTCAACTCGCTCTCGTAACGCTCAATATTCTCCAGGCCCAGCGCGGTCAGGTAGTCAATCGCCGCGCCCAACCCGACCGCCCCGCTGATATGCGGCGTGCCGGCCTCAAATTTCTGCGGAATGTCGGCCCAGGTCGCGCGATCGAGGAACACCTGGTTGATCATCTCGCCGCCGCCCATAAAGGGGTCCATCGCCTCCAGGTGCTGCTCCTTGCCGTAAAGCACACCGATGCCCGTCGGCCCCAGCATCTTGTGGCCGGAGAACGCCAGAAAATCACAATCCAAGTCCCGAACATCCACCGTCATGTGCGGCACGCTCTGGGCGCCATCCACCAGCGCCAGCGCGCCGATCCCGTGCGCCTCGGCGATCATTTCCTTGATGGGGTTGATCGTGCCCAATACATTGGAGACCTGCGTGAACGCGGCCAATTTTACCTTGGGGTTCAACAATTGGCGCCAGACATCCAGATCCAACCGGCCATCTTCGCGCACCGGGACAAACCGCAGCGCGGCGTCGCGCTCCCGCGCGAGCAGTTGCCAGGGCACCAGGTTGCTATGGTGTTCCATCTCGGTCAGGATGATCTCATCGCCCGCCTGAATGAATTTGCGTCCCCAGCCGTGGGCCACCAGGTTGATGCTCTCGGTCGTGCCCCGCGTATAAACAATGCAACGCTCGCTTGGCGCGCGGATAAAGTGCATGACCTTGCGGCGCCCCTCCTCGAACTGTTGCGTGGCCTGCTCGGCCAGATAGTGCAGCGACCGATGCACGTTCGCGTTGCACAACTGGTAATAATCGCAAAGCGCGCAGAGCAACGAATCAGGCTTCTGCGTCGTCGCCGCATTATCCAGATAGGCCAGCGGCTTGCCCCCATGCACCGGCTGGCTCAGGATGCGGAAATCCTTGCGAATCCGCTGCACATCGAAAGGGCCTACACCCGGCCCGGCGCCCGGACCGGATCCGCACGATGGTCCGCACGGCCGGCAACAGGGACCCGGCATCGGCGGCGGCACAAATGGCTTGCTCTTCATTTCTCCACCATAACTTGGCCGTCTTCAAAAATCACGTCGTAAACCCCATCCTTTTGACCGATCTGATCCGCTTTGCGGGCCCGAAACGAGATCCTTCACCCCATCCGCTCCGCCACTTGCCCGCGAACCCGCTCCCGGATAAACTCAAAAGGCACGCGCCCGATGATCTCCTCAAAGAAACCTTGAATCAGGGCGCGGCGGGCGGCCCGCTCATCCAGGCCGCGCGCGCGTAAATAAAAGATTTGCTCCTCGTCCAGATTGCCGATGGTGGAACCGTGGCTGCATTTCAGGTCATCGGTGTCAATTTCCAAACCCGGCAGCGAATCCGCGCGCGCGCCATCGTTCAGCACCAGGTTGTTGTTTTTTTGGTACGCATCCACCTGGACCGCGCCCGGCCGCGCGACGATCAACCCTTGATAGACGGAACGGGCCTGATCGCGCGCCGCGCCTTTGTAGAGCAGGTTGCTGGTCGTGCGCGGCGCCGCATGCACCTGGATCGTGCGCTGGTCCA
Organism: uncultured Verrucomicrobiota bacterium; assembly: GCA_964570325.1. Taxonomy (GTDB): domain Bacteria; phylum Verrucomicrobiota; class Kiritimatiellia; order CAIQIC01; family CAZMXS01; genus CAZMXS01. The sequence goes on from CAZMXS010000003.1 coordinate 30,538, forward strand.
CATGCTGGTCGCCGGCCGCGAAATACAACCCGCCCAGTTCGGCGGCCGCGCCTTCACCCGCCACCTCGCAGCCGGCGGTGAGCTTGCACCGGCGGCCGCCCAGATTCAACGCGACCCAGTCGAACCGGCCGCCGCGCGCGACCGTTGTCCAATCATTGGAAAAATGGCAAGCGGTGTTTTCCAATGATTGGAAATCCACCACCCGCAAGGCCGCCTCCGCGCCCACGGCCGCCGTCCGCGCGGACACGCTCAAGACCGTCGCGCCGGGCGCGGACACGCGCCATTCCACCAACGTCGCCCGGCTGCGCGCCCCAGCCGTGATTTGCAGGCGCGGCAGCAGCAGCAACCGGTCCGCGTCAAGCGCCTGCCGCACCAGCAGACCGCGCGGCAACTCGGCCCCGTCGCGCACCTGAATCTGAAAACCGGCGTTCCAGAAGGCGGCGTTAAGCCGGCTGAACTTGTCGGCGGCGGGCGCCGCATCCTCTCCGGCGCCCCAGGCGATCCGCAGGCGGCCGTCGGCCAGCGCGCCGGAAATATCGTGCAGATCCCAACCGCTTCCGGAAATCACGAGCGCCGCGTCAAACTCCGCTTCTTCGGGCGCAGCCGCCAGCGCGGTTCGCGGCAACAGGCCGGGGAAAGCGACGCCGCCGAACGGGAATTCCGCCGGATCGGTCCGGCGCCATTCCTCCATTTGGCGCGCGGGGAACGGCGCGCCGGCGTAGGCGTCAAACGCCGCGGCGCGGTCCGGCGCGCGCAGCGCGGCGAACGCGGCGGCATCCAGCCCGGGCAGAAAGACAGCCGTGTCGGTAGCGCTCATCCGATGCTCTTGTCCAGTTTCATCTCCAGCAGCTTCACCGCCTCGACGGCGAACTCCATCGGCAACTGCCTGAACACTTCCTTGCAAAAACCGTTCACGATCAGCGAGACGGCATCCTCTTCCTTGATGCCGCGGCTCTTGAGATAAAACAACTGCTCCTCGCTGATCCGCGAGGTGGTGGCCTCGTGCTCAATCACGGCGGTATGGTTCGCGGCCGCCACCGTCGGGAAGGTGTTGGCCTTGCACCGGGCGCCGATCAACATCGAGTCGCATTGTGAATGATTGCGGCAACCGACGGCGTCCGGCAGAACCTGAACCAGCCCGCGGTATGTATTGACCGATTCGCCCGCTGAAATTCCTTTTGAGACGATCGTGCTGCGCGTGTGAGCGCCGGCGTGAATCATCTTCGTGCCGGTGTCGGCCTGCATCCGGTTGTTGGTCAGCGCGACCGAGTAGAACTCGCCGACGGAGTGCTCGCCCATGAGGATGCAACTGGGATACTTCCAGGTAATCGCCGAGCCGGCCTCAACCTGGGTCCACGAAATCTTGGAATGGCGTCCCCGGCAGTGTCCGCGCTTGGTGACAAAGTTGTAGATGCCGCCGCGCCCTTCTTTGTCGCCGGCATACCAGTTCTGGACAGTGGCGTATTTGATTTCCGCATGATCGAGCGCGATCAGTTCGACGACCGCGGCGTGTAGTTGATTCTCGTCGCGCAGCGGAGCCGTACAGCCCTCCAGGTAGGAGACGTAGGCGCCTTCGTCGGCCACGATCAGCGTACGCTCGAACTGACCGGTCTGGACGGCGTTGATGCGAAAATAAGTGGACAGTTCGATCGGGCAGCGGACGCCTTTGGGGACGTAACAGAACGAGCCGTCGGTGAACACCGCCGAGTTCAACGCGGCGAAGAAATTATCGCCCGGGGGCACGACCGTACCCATGTATTTTCGGACCAGGTCGGGGTGCTCGCGAATCGCTTCGGAAAACGAGCAGAAAACGATGCCCTGTTCAGCCAGCATCTGCTTGTGCGTCGTGGCGACCGAGACACTGTCGAACACCGCATCCACCGCGACGCCCGCGAATCGCTGCCGCTCGTGCAAGGGGATGCCAAGGCGGTCAAAGGTCTTCTGCAATTCCGGATTGATCTCGCCGGCCGCGGTGGTTGTCCGCTTGGGCGCGGAATAATAGCGCAACGCCTGGTAATCAATCGGCGGATACTCCAGCCGGGCCCAGCGCGGCTCCTTTTTCTGGAGCCAGCCGCGGTAAGCCTTCAAGCGCCAGTCGAGCATCCAATCCGGCTCGCCTTTTTTTTGCGAGATGAGCCGGATGATGTCCTCGTTAAGGCCGGCGGGAACGGTATCCTCCTCGATCGGCGTGACGAAGCCGTACTTGTACTCCTGGAGGAGCGCCTCGGGATTCTGGGGGTCGGATGGATGCATGCGGAGGATCCCGTTTCAGGTCGCGCCGTTGACCTCGCCAATTTTTTCGCGGACCCAGTCGTAACCCTTCCGCTCCAGCTCCTTGACCATTTCGGGTCCGCCGGAGGTGACGATCCGGCCGCCCATCAGGATGTGGAGATGGTCGGGCTGGATATAGGTTAGAATGCGCTCGTAATGCGTGATAACGATCAGGCCCAGTTCGGGCCCGACGAGCTTGTTCACGCCTTTGGAGACAATCCGCAGCGCGTCAATATCCAGCCCCGAGTCGGTCTCATCCATGACCGCAATCTGCGGGCGCAGCATCAGCATCTGCAGAATTTCCATCCGCTTCTTCTCGCCGCCGGAAAAGCCGTCGTTGAGGTGGCGGTTCAGGAAAGCCTCGTTCATCTCGAGGTATTCCATATTCGCGCGCAGTTCTTTCATGAACTCCGCCGGTTTGAGCTTGCGCTCGCCGCGCACCGCGTCCTGCGCGGTCTTGAGGAACTTGGCGACCGTGACGCCGGGAACCGCGACCGGGTACTGGAAAGCCAGGAAAATGCCGCGCCGGGCGCGCTCCTCCGGCTCCAGTTCCAGGATATTTTCGCCGCGCAAGCGGATGGCGCCGCCGGAAACGGCATAGCCCGGGTGACCCATGATCACATTGGCCAGCGTGCTCTTACCCGATCCATTGGGGCCCATGATCGCATGCACCTCGCCGCGGTTGACGGCCAGGTTCAAGCCGTTCAGAATGGGCTTGCCGTCCACGCCCGCCTGCAAATCCTGAATGACAAAATCCGCTTCGGTTCCGGTCATGCTGCCGCTCCTCACACGTCAAAGCCCAGTTCCAGTCGAATGGCCTCGCTCATCCGCTCCGGCCCCCAGGGCGGATCCCAGACCAGTTCCACCTCCACCTCCCGCACTTCCTTCAATTCCTTCAAAGCCTGTTTCACCTGAAAAATCAGCGCCGGCCCATAGGGGCAGGCCGGCGAGGTCAGGGTCATGCGGATTTTCACCAATCCGTCGGCGCTGACGTCCAGATTGTAAATGAATCCCAGTTCAACAATGCTGAACTGCAGGTCCGGATCGTAAATATTGCCCAGCACTTTCAGCGCCAACTCGACGAGCGCTGGCGGTCCCGAGCAAACCGGCACTGTTTTATTCTCGCCCATGGATGTGCAACCTACCCGTTTTACGCGGCTTGTCAAATCGCCGCCGACACGCGTCGGGGCCGCGCCCCGCCGGTCTACTGGCGGAAAAGCGCCATCAGTCGCTGGAGATAGGCGCCGGCCTCCGGCGCGCCCTCCGGTGGCGCCCAGGCGGCTTTTTCTTCCGTCGTCAGCGGCCGGTAGGGTCCGCCCTTGGCTTCAAAGAAAACACTGCCCGGCTCCAGCGCCACGATCGCATGGAACATGCCGTGCGGGATGTTGATGGCAACGGCGGCGCCGCCGGGCGCGAGAATAGTCCGGCCGACCACCGTGCCGGCGTCATCGAAAAGCGCAACCCCCAGCCGGCCGCGCACCGCGACAAAAGTTTCATCCTTGTTAGCCGCCAGATGCCGGTGCGGTTGGACGTAAGTGCGCGGCTCCATGGCATTCAGCAGGCGGTGGCAAGCGTCTTCGTCGGAGGCGTGGAAATTAAAATTCTTGCGGCCGCGCGGCGACTCGGCGGCGGTGCGACCGAGGCTGGACAAGAATGCTTCATCAATAATTTGGGCGTTGTTCATGGCGCGGCATCGTAAGCAACGCCGGCGGCGAGACGCAATCCGAAAACGGCCCGCCCCGCCTGATAAGCCGCATTGGGCAACCGGCTGAACATGGGAATGTCCGATGGTTGCAGCGCCGCGCGGGTGTGTTATGCTGCCGGTATGCCGACTGCATGGAAATTGAAACTGGATCGCCCGCTGGCCGTTTTCGACATCGAGGCCACCGGCATCAATGCCCGATCCGACCGGATCGTCGAACTGGCAATTGTGAAAGTAAATCCCCGCTACCAACGGGAGCAGCATACCTTCCGGATCAACCCCGATATGAAGATTCCGCCGGAGGCCACAGCCATTCATGGCATCACCGACGCAGACGTGGCACAGTGCCTCAAGTTCACGGAACTGGCCCCACGGATCGCCGAGATACTCCAGGATTGCGACCTGGCGGGCTACAACATCCTGCACTACGACATTCCCATGCTGACCGAGGAGTTCGCGCGCGCGAAGATCGCGTTTTCCATGGATGGCCGGCGGGTATTTGACGCGCAGCGGATTTTTCACAAGAAAGAACCACGCGACCTGGCCGCGGCCCTTAAATTCTACTGTGGGGAACTCCACCTCGGCGCGCACGGCGCGCTGGAGGACGTCATGGCCACGCTGCGGGTGATGGACGGGCAATTCGCACGCTACCGCGACCTGCCGCAGACAATGGATGAAATGGATGCGTTCTGTGTGTCACGCGACCCGTCCTGGGCTGATCGGACGGGAAAGTTGAAATGGGCTGAAATCGAAACCGAGCAGGGCAAGCAGAAGGAAATAGTGATCAATTTCGGCAAGAAACTGGGCGCTCCGTTGCGCGCGTTGGCGCGCCATGACAAAAGCTATCTGCAATGGATCATCAATGGGGATTTCCCGGCTGACACGCGCCGGATAGTGCAGGACACATTGGACGGCAAGTTCCCGAAACCGCCCGCGGATTGAAGAATCTTCTATCCCACCCGCTCCACCGACAGATCCGAGCTGACCAGTTCACGCAACTGGGCCTCAATGCCCTGATGGAGCGTGATGACCGCGCTCGGGCACGACCGGCAGGAGCCGTGCAGCTTGAGTTTGACCACGTTGCCCTCCAGCGCGACGAATTCCACGTCGCCGCCGTGCGATTGAATGTAGGGCCGCACTTGCCCGATGTATTCCTTCACTTTTTCTTCCATGATGGCGCCTCTTTCGTGAGATGAAAAAACTTTATGAGACAGTATGCGTAACCGGCCAAAATGCAAGTGCCGTTCGTCACCGCATCGCGCCGGGACATGTCAGCCTCATTCTCGGGACTCGCCGGACCCGCGGGCGCGTCCGGATTGGTTCGCTTCAACTGGCAACGGCAAGTTCCAATGCTCGAGCAGTGCGCGAGCCCCGCCGGTGAATAAATCCGGCCCCCGCGCGTCCATGAGTATGGGTTTGGCCGCTTGATTGATTGAAAGAAAACGGATAGTTTATGGTCCGAAATCCATGAAAGGAGCATGTCGAATGAAAAGATTCCATTCCATTGTTTTAATGGCCGCCACCATGCCCGCCCTGCTGCTCGCCAACGGTTGTGCCATGTTCCGAATGTCCACCAAGGACGTGGACACATCCACCGGGAAGAGCCCGGTGGAACGTGCCGACTATAACTACGCCGATATGAAAAACATCACCCAGGATGTGGTCAATCAGTTGTTGACCAGTCCCTTCATGGAGAAACAATCCGGCGAGCCAATTATGACCATCGCCGGGGTCCAGAACCGCACGTCGGCCTACGTGGACACCAAGAACCTGACCGACCGGATGCGCACCCTGCTCTTCCAGTCCGGGAAGGTGCAATTCGTCAATGAAGCCCGGCGCGACGAACTGCTCAAGGAACAGGGCTACCAGGCCGCCAACGCCACGCCGGAAACCCAGGTTGCGGTCGGGAAGCAACTGGGCGCCAAGTACATGATTAGCGGCTCGCTGGTCGAGATGGAAACCAAGTCCGGCCGTCAGGTCCGTGTTTCCAAGCAAGTGCTGAAATACTACAAGCTCACCATCGAGGTGACCGATCTGCAAACGGGCCTGCTGGCCTGGACGACTGAAGTCGAGTTTGCGCGCCAGGAGAGCCAGCCGCTCATCGGTTGGTAACGGCCCATGTTCCCATCGGCCGTCAGCCGGTTGGTCGGGTTAGCGGGCCGGCGCGGGTGGAGTGTCATCCTCGCCGGCCTGCTCCTGGCTGCCGGTTGCGCCACGCCGGCGCTGGACCGCGCCCGCAATTCGTTTTATGCCGGCCAATACCGGGAAGCCGAATCCATCCTCAATTCCGCGGGGGCGGCTTCCAAGGATGAGGTGTTGTTTCGCATGGAGCGCGGCATGGCGTTACAGGAGGCAGGCGACTACGCGGGCAGCGCGCGCGAGTTCATCGCGGCGTCCGACAGGCTCGAAGAGTTGGAAACCTACAGCCTGTCCAAGGGCGCAACCAGCCTGGTGGTCAACGACAACGTGCAGGATTTCATGGGCGCGCCCTATGAGCGCACCCTGCTCCACAGTTTCACCGCCAAGAATCATCTGGCGCTGGCGCATTGGGACGACGCCGGAGTCGAGGCGCGCCGGATTATCAAGTCACTCTCGCCCGATGTGAGGCAGAATTACCCGGATGACGCCTATTCGCGCTACATGGCCGGGTTCTGCCTGGAGATGATTGACGACGCTTCGAACGCCGAACAGCAGTATCGCCGCGCGTCGGAACTTCTGGGGACCGCGGCCATCAATCCGGAGACCGGCCATTTTGTCGCGCGGCTCCAGACCAACGACCTGGCGGCCGCGTGGCAAAGCAATGATCTGCCCATCAGGATTGACAACCCGGCCGAAACGAACGCCGGCAAAACCGTCAGCCTGAAGAAGAAAACCACAGGCAAACGTGACGACGCCCGCATCAACGATCTGCTCGCCCTGGAAACGGACAAACCTTGGGAGAATGAACTGGTCTGTTTCATCCTCGCCGGCCGGGCGCCGGGCGGTTACGAGATGGGATCCAGCCAGTGGGAATGGCCGGCGTATACCGCGGAGATCTACTGCGACGGTCGTTTGCTTGGGCACAGTCAAAATCTGGCCGACACCGCCAACCTGGCCTATGCCACCGAGCAGATTGATGCTTTGCGTAAAGCGCTTAAGACGGCGGCCCGGGTGGCCATTAAGGAAGGCATCGCGCAGGCGGTGGAGGCCGGCACCAACAACAGCGGCTGGGGCGACCTGACGCGGCTGATTCTTATTGGCCTGCTGGAACAGCCGGATGTGCGGCGCTGGGAAACTCTGCCGCGCTGGCTGGGCGTGGCCCGCGTCCCCTGTCCGCCTGATTTGAAGGAATTCGATGTGGTCTTCAAGAGCGCGTACGGCGTGACCATGCGGACCGTGCATGTCACCAGCCCCATCCAAAAGCGCCGCAACGTCTTTGTCTCGTTCTGCCGCGATCTTCCCGTCCGGGGCGTCCCGGCCACCGCCGCGACGAACATGGCCACCACCGTTTCCACAAAGTAGCGACTGCGCCCACGAACGTGACGGGGGGCCGTCGGGCAAACAAGCTGCGGCGGCGCCTACTGATCGAGCGATATTCGATACAGTCCCGGGGATATGCCGGCCGCCGTGGTGTCGGTGTATGAGGTAAACCCGTCCAAACCCAGAAGATCGCACGCCACCGGCTGAAACATCAGCCGGCCCGGCAGATTGGTGGCGCGCTCCAGGCAATAACGCCGACCGGCGACACTGAACCAGCGGATCACAATGCCCGCCGGAACAGAACCGGCCGGCGTCTGGCTCATGGCAAGGTATGATTGACTGTTGAGCGGGTCGGTGCCCGCGAGCACTTCCGCGCCATCGCCCATGCGGTCGCCGTCCGTGTCGCCGGCCGTCAGGCGCGTGCCCAGCGCCAGTTCGTTCGTATCGCGCAGCCAGTCGCCATCCGTATCCGCCAAATCGTTGACCAATTCATATGCGCCCATGTCCCAGGCGGCCGTGCCATCCGCGTTGCCGTCCAGCGGGCGCTCGATGCCAAGGTAATCGTTCGACACCGGCACGGTGGCGCCGGTGTCAATGCACGGCGAGTTGGACAACAGACGATAATCCCCGGCCATCCGGTTGACGAATCCGGGCGCGTTGGTGATGCAGACGGAATCGGGTTTGGGCGTCACACAAGACGCCTTCCAGGTGGCCACGCCAAACTCACGATAAAAATTCTCGAAACTGTTGTAATAAATGATGCAATTCTCAAACGCGCCGCCATTCCAGGCGTAGACGCCGCAGCCATAGCCGCCGGCGTAATTATCGCTGATCGTGCAGTTGCGCACCACATTGCTGTCATATCGCGTGACCAGGCCGCCGCCGCACCAACTGGCCACGTTGGTGTAAATCACGCAGTTGACCACCAACGAAGTGTCCATCGCCCAAACTCCGCCGGCATAATCCTTGGCGTAATTGTGATGGATCTCGCAACCTTCCACCCGCGATGCGGTCGCCCGCACCCCGGCGCCGCCGCCGTTTTGCAGGATACGGTTATGGCTGACACGGCAATTTTCGATCCAGCTTCCCTCGCAATAGATGCCGGCGCCGCCCAGCCCGAAGAAATTATCAACCGTATTGCTGATGACGATGCAGTTCCGCACGCGGCCCGACACGCAATATATTCCCCCACCGTATTGATAATGCGCGCCCCGGGTCACCGTGAAGCCATCCAGCGTCGCATAGCACCCACTGATGTTAAAGCAACGCGAGCCGTTGTTGGCGGCGTCCACGATCGTATTCGCCGCGCCGTTGACACTGCGCACGGTGAGCGGGTTGGTGATCGCGATCTCCTGCGTAAGCACATAGACGCCGTTGCTGACCAGGATCAGCGCCCCCGCCGCCGCCGCGTTTACCGCCTGCTGGATGGAAGTCGCGGCCGTCAGCCACGATTGATACGGCCATGCGGGGCTGGGATTGTAAAGGTTCACATAATGGGTGCCGGTAACGATACCGGTCGGCCCCAGCGCAAATGCGGCCACGATGGTACGGGCGAAATCGTTGGTGACCACCAGCGGGTTTTCGTTGGTCCGCGCGGGCGCCACGTCGCCGGCCCAGCCGGCGAAAACATAACTGGCGTCGGCGGGCACGGCGGTCAATGTCACGGCGCCGCCGGCGGCATACCAGCCGTTGGACGCGCCGGCCACCGCGCCATTGCCGTTGGTCTGGATAGTCAGATAAACATTGGTTGTCCACCGCCAAGTCAGGGTGGCGTTGTTCGTGATCGCGAATAACCCCGTGTTCGTGGCGCCGCCGCTCGCGGGATCATTACCGGCCATCATCCAACCGGCGCAGATGAACTGCGTTGACCCGACATTCACCGGCGAGTTGGCGACCAGGCACATGATATTGCTGCCTTTGGCATAAGCCCATGAACCGACCGGCGGGACCGGGTCGCCGTAGGCGGATTCCACCGTCAGCGTAACGCCCGTCTGCCGCCAGCCCACGGCATACGCGCTGAACGGGCTGGAGCCAACGGCGTTGGTAGCCTTGACCCAGTAGTAATAATCCTCGCCGGGGTCACCGGTCGTATCCGCATAATTAGTGCTCACCGCCTCGCCAATGATATCCGCCGCGTTGGGATCCACCCCACTGCCGCGGAACACGATGTAATGCGTGGCGTCGGCCACGCGATCCCACCGCACATCACACCGATCCCAATACGCGCCCTGGGTCGCGGCCACATTGGCCGGCGCCTTGGGCAGGGCCGGCCCCGTGCCGGAACGCGTGACGATGAGCACGGGCTGCAAGCCGTCGCCTGTCCGATAATGCTGCAGCCGGGATCCGGTTGTCTGATCTGGAATTTGCACGGTATGCAAACCAAAGTAATCCCAGCCGTTGGTGACCGCCTGGTTGAAACTGGCCGTTACCGGCACCGCATTCGTGGTGTCGGCCACCGGCAACTCGTTGCTGTACAACGTGGCAATGGCCGCGACAGAGATATTGGTAAAATCGTAGCCGTTCACCTCGCCATTGCCGTCATTCAAATATCCATGCAGCCGGTAGACATTATTGGACGCCGCCAATTGCGACTGGACCACCAGCTCCACCGTTGCGGATTCAACGGTCGTCGTGTAATTGCTGATGGCAAACTCAATGGTTCCCCGCCATTCGTACCCACCCATGAAAGCGTCATAGCCGGCCTTTAGACTGCTTAAATCTGTGGAATAAGCCCCTCCGCTGACACTGCGCACCGAGGTTCCGACCGCCACGGCCGTGGAGGTCTCGGCTATTGTTTGCGCTGGCGCTTGCAAATACAACCGGCCGCCATACTGGCCGGCGAGGTACGCCTGCCCGTTTCCGGAAATGGCCACGCCATCCCAGTCGTATGTCTGGCCAATCCCAGGCGGATCGGTCAGGCTCCAGGCCGCGCCGCCATTGGTGGACATGTATAAGCGACCGTTCTGCTCACCGACCAGCATTTGCCGGCCATCGCCAGACATGGCGACGGAGAACCATTCCCGGTATCCGGTCTCCGGCGCGGCCGGATTGATATTCTGCCAGTTCACACCGGCGTTGGTAGAGAGGTAGAGATACCCCAGGGCCTGCACGAACACCGTGTGCGTGTAGCCCGCCAGGATGCATTGGCCGTCGGCGGAAATCGCCACCATATCCCACGAGCCGGTGATACTGCCGCCCGCGGGATGCCGCCGGGTCCAACTGGCTCCATAATCATCCGACGTGTAGAAAAAATCGCTGGATCCACCGACCGCCAATAATTCCCCGCTGTGCGCGGTGGCCACAGCATAGCAACTCGTGCGGACGCCGCCAGGCAGAAGTTCGCTCCAGTTTTGCCCGTAATTCGTTGAACGATATAGACCGGACTCCAGCGCGCCGACCCCTGCATAGATAATGCGGCCGTCGCCGGATGCCGCGCCGGCTGTCCAATAATGGGTGCCGCCGCCGGCCGGATATTTCTGAACCCAATCCACACCACCGTTGGTGGATAGATAGAACGAACTGCCGAACGCCGCCGCCACCAATTTTTGCCCGTCATCTGAACAGGTCGCGATCTGCCATTGGGAAGCGGCGGTAAGCACCTCCGTCCATGCGCCACCAAAATTGGTCGAATAAAAAACCCCGCCAGAGGACCCGGCATGCGTGGAAACCACGACATATTGGCCGTTTGATGAGAACGCAAACTTATCCCAATTGCAATCCCGGTCGCCATTCGGACGTGTCTCCGTCCAAGTCACATCCGCTTGTGCCTCAAGCAGCGGCAACAGCGGGAGATACAGGAACGACAAGCTGACCAACCCCCGAATGGCAACATTCATGCGGCACCTCTCTGTTAGCCAACCCGCGTTGATTATCATTCAAAGTCGGGTGCACCGCAAGAATGAAGCGATTTTAATGGTTGGACACACCCCAGCGATCACTGATTACGGACCGCCGGCCGCTGATGGCGATTGACCGCCCACTCCTCCCTATGGCCCTATCTCGACCTGAATCCCGTATATCCCATTGACCGAGCTGGGCGCGGAGTCGGTCCAGACGTTCACCGGCGGAGTTGCCGGCAATCCAGTGGCCAGCCGTTGGAAGCCGGACATGATATTTGTAGCGAAGTAAACCGAGTATACGCGCTCGGCCGCCGACGGCCACTCAATGACCTTCTGGCCGGCCACCCGCCGGAGAATGCTGGCCACATACAAGAATGAATGATCATCCGTCGGATCAGTGTTCGATATCCATTCCCACTCATTCCACATCCGGTCGCCGTCGTAATCCAATCCGCCGTCAAACGGGTTGTACCGGTTCACCGCCACCGGGAAGCCGTCCTCCCACGTGTCGGGCATCCCGTCGCCATCGGTGTCCACCCGGTTCGTTGCCGCCAGCCGTTCCGCCCAGAACTTCCAGTCCAGGTTCGGCGGCGGATTCGAACTGATTGAATACATCCGGATGTTGGTCACCGTCACACAGACGCCCGGATCAATGATCCCGCCCGGCACCTGCGCCGCAATCTGGCCCGACACATTCACAAACGGGTAACCGGTCTCCGGATCGGTCCCCTGGGGATTCACCAGCCAGTACATCGTATTGCTCCAGATGCCCAGCCGTTCCGTCGGGCCCAGCCGCGCCCCATCCGTCGCGGTATTGCAGATTTCAAAGGACACGAGATACCGGAACGCGCCATATTGCTGCCAATCCACGATGTTCACCGTCGCATCGGCGCTCACTTCCTGCGCAAAATGCGCGATCACCAGGCCATTGGAAACAAGCGTCGCCGTCGTGTCGGACGCGCTCAACGAGCCCAGCACCACGCCATTGGGCGCCTCCCACCACAGGAACCGGAAGCCCGCGCTGGCCGCGACGCCGATGGCGACCGGCGTGTTGTAGTCCACCACATGCGCCCCCGCCGCCGGCGTCAAGACGCCACCCCCCGTCGGCGTGGCCAGCATCATCACCACCGGCCGGATCATGAATGCATTGGTCACCCCGGACGCCGGATTCCAGTTGCCGTCGCCCGCCTGCTGCGCCGCGACCGCCGCCGGGCCCGCCCCATTGAAGCTCAACGTCCCGCTATAGCTCAAGGCGCACGGGCCGTAGACCACTTCGTACGCCACCGGCAAACCGGAAGACGCGGTCGCCGCGAGCGCCACCGTGCTGGTCTGCGCCTGGTCGGGAATTGCGGGGAAGTTGATCGTCTGGTTGGCCTTGGCCACCACCAGCGTCCCCGTCTGCCAGCCCTGGTACATCAAATCATTGACTGTTCCCGTAACGGCATAACTGCCCGCATTGATCGGCGCGTTGGTGCTGCCATTGTAGGTGAAATCCACCCCCAAGCCGGACGGCACGGTGGTTGCCGTCACCACGCGCGGCGTGCCTGTATAGGTCTGCGCCAGGTCGAGCAACGTCACCGCCGCGATCGCCTTGGTCACCATGAACGTGTTGGTCACGCTCGGCGCCGCGTTCCAGTTGGTGGTGCCTGCCTGGCTCGCCACGATGGACACCAACCCATCCGTCGTGAAGGCCAGATTCGTGCCGTCGGTGATCACGCCCGGGCCGGATCCGACCGCGAAGCTCACCGGCAA
>CAZMXS010000003.1:43660-129587 GCA_964570325.1 uncultured Verrucomicrobiota bacterium
ACCGCGAAGCTCACCGGCAAGCCCGACCCCGACGTCGCCGCCAGTCCGACGAGATTGGTTGTCCACTGATCAGCGATCACGGGGAAGCTGATGGTCTGGTCAGCTTTCGCCACCGTCAGAGCCACGATGTAGGCCTGCGGGGTATTCGTCGCGTCGGGCGCGGTCATCATGTTCGTCGCGTAATACGTGCCCGCGTTCACTCCCGCGATATTCACCGCGTTGGTCAACTGCGTCTGTGCGCCCTGCGCCACCGTGCCGGTCGCCGGCGCAACCCCGAGCCAGCCGCTTGCGCCGCTGCTATAGGTCCAGGTATTCGAATACGTGAAGCCGCTCACCCCCACGTTGGTCACGCCCATGAACTGCGCCGCCGGGTTCGTGCCGACATAAACCGCCGCAAAGTCCAACCGATTGGTCAGGAACTTGATCCCGCCGCCAAGGCCGAAGCCCGCGACGTTAAGCACGTACGGGGTGTTGGTGCCGTCATACGTGAACGTGAATGCCGCATTCTGCTGGGCGCCCAGCGGGGTGAAGACAATGCGGATGGCAACCGCCGATGACGCGGATATCGCGGCTGGCGGATTGAGGATGGCGAAGCAAGCCGCGCCCGCGCCGCTGGTCGTCACGCCGCTGATCGTCAGTCGGGCCGTGCCGTTGTTGGTGATGCTGAATGTGTTGGTCAGCGACTGCACGCCGACGATCAGTGCGCCAAAATCCGTCCCGTTGGTCGGCGTCGCCGCCGCGCCGCTGGCGATCACCGCGCCGTTGGTCCCGCGCAGCACGAACTCCGGACCCAGCGCCTGGAAGGTGTTCGTCACGTCCGGCGCCGCGTTGTAGTTGAAGTCGCCGGGCTGGCTCGCCACGATCGAGACCGTCCCGTACCCGCTGAACGAGAGGTTGGTTCCGCCCACGATTGCCGCCGGGCCCGCCCCCACCGCGAACGACACGCCCAAGCCGGATGAAGCCGTCGCCGCCAGGCCCAGCCGGTTAGTCCAGAACGGATCCGCAATTGGATCGAAGGTAATCGTCTGGTTTGCCCGGATGCAGTTTACCAGCGCCGTCACGGTCTGCGGGTTGTAGAAGTCGTCCGCCGCCTTCGTCGCCGTCACCGTCACGGTCCCGGTGCCGGCCAGAGCCGACAGCCGGTTCGGGCTGATAATCGCGCCCGCGCCTGAGAGCACCGCATAGCTCACCGCGCCCGTGCCCGACCCGCCCGTCGTGGACAGCGTGTTGGTTGTTCCGTAAGTCTGCGGGCTCGTCGGCGTGAAGACCAGTTCCGACTGCGTCGCGCGGTTGACATTGAATGTGTTGGTCACGCTCGGCGCCGCGTTCCAGTTCGTGTCGCCCGCCTGGCTCGCCACGATGGAAACGACACCATAGGACGTGAACGACAAGTTTGTTCCGCCGCTGATCATCGCCGGGCCGGAGAGCACGGAGAAACCAACCGGCAGGCCGCTCGTGGCGGTCGCGGCCAGGCCTACCTGGTTCGTCGCCAGTTGATCCGGGATCGCTGGGAAGCTGATCGTCTGGTCGGCCTTCGCCACAACCAGTGCCACCACCACCAGTTGCGGGCTGTTGGTTGCATCGAGCGCCGTTACCCGATTGGTCGCCCAGTGCGTGCCCGCATTGAGCCCCGTGATGTCCACGACATTGGTCAGCCGCGTGGCGGCGCCATTGGCCACCGTGCCCAGCGCCGGCCGCACTGTCAGCCACCCGGCCGCCGTCGAGCCATAGGCCAGGATGTTGGTGTAGGTATAGGCGCTGACGCCGTTGTTACCCATCCACACCAGCTGATCCGCCGGGTTCGCGCCCAGGTACGTCGCCGCGAAAGTCAACCGGTTGGTTGCGAGGTCAATGTTTCCGCCCAATCCGAATCCGGCCACGTTCACGATGAACGGCGTGTTCGTTCCATTGAACGCGAAGCTAAACGCCGCGTCATGCTGCCCGCCCAGCGGGGTGAAGCGAACCGAGAATTGGACCGCGGAGGCCACCGCTATTACGGATGGCGCATCCAGGATGCTGAACGCCGCCGCGCCCGCGCCGCTGGTCGTCACGCCGCTGACGGCCAGGGCGTAAGTGCCGCGGTTGGTGATGGTGAAGGTGTGCGTCCGCGTCTCCACATTAACAATCGCCGCGCCAAAGTCCGTGCCTTCCGTTACGGAAGCCGCCGCGTTGTTGGCAATTTCTGCGCCGTTGGTCCCGCGCAGGATAAACTCCGGACCGAGCGCATTGACCAGGTTGGTCACGTCCGGCGCCGGATTCCAATTCGCGTTGCCGGCCTGCGTGGCCACCACCTGCACCGGCCCAACCCCGGTAAACGACAGATTTGTGCCGTCGCTGATCGAGCCCGGTCCGCTAAGCACGGCGAAGCTAACCGGCAGGCCCGATGCCGCCGTGGCCGCCAAGCCGGTCGCGTTCAACCAGTAGGTGTCGGCCAGCGCCGGGAAGGTGATGGTCTGGTTGCCCTTGCCAACCTGGAAGCTATTGGTAATGGCCCGCGCCGGCAGGTAATCCACGTTGCCGGTCTGCATGGCGACGATGTCCACCTGCCCGACGGCGGTGAAGCCGATGCTCGTGGCACTCAACCATTGGACCGGGTTCCCCGGCAAGTTAGTGTAGCTGACCGGCAGGCCCGAGCTGGCCGTCGCGCCCAGGTGCACAATGTCCGGATAGGTCTGGTCCGGGATCGCCGCGAACGTGATCGCTTGCGTGCGGGTGTTGTCGGATGCCAGGATCCGGATGCGCTGGTAGCGCGTCACCAGTTCCACGTTCTCCAAGGTCTGCAGGATGCCTGCCGCCGCCGTGTACCGGCCGGCCTCCAGGATCACCGTGTAGGTGTTCGTGAACGGCAGCGGGTCGTAGCTGTCGGGCTGCGTGGTGGTGAAGTAGTTGCCGTACTGGTCAATATAGCTCTTCTGCCCCACGTTGTTCGTGTTGGCATAAACCGTGTTGGTCAGCGGGAACACGTCGAGCAAGTAATCGAGGTCGGCTTTGAACTGGACCAGGTTGCCGTTGGTGAACGCCGGATTGTAACCGGTGTATCCGCCGAAGCGCACAATGATCCCCGCCAGGTTCGTTTGGTTGAGGATGTCGCGCAGGTCGGTCAGGGCCTGCCACACCGTCCAGTCATAGCGCGAGAAGACATTGCGTTCGATCCCCTCGACTTTTTGGGTCGCCATCCAGATACTCATCAGGTCGGGCTCCACCGTTCCGCGCAGGTTGAGGGTGAACGGCGTATCCGTGCCGTCATAGGCGAGCACCACCTGCGCCGTATGGATGCCGATCACGCCGGTATCGAAGGCCACCGCCCACGGCGCGGCCGCCCCTGTGCTCAGCGTGGCCGGACATTCCATCACCCGGAACGCCGGCGAGCCGTTGGTGACCAGGCCCAGCAGGCGCCAGGCGCCCGTACCGGCGTTGGTGATCGTGAAGACGTTGGTCTGGCACGGATAGTTGAAGAAGACCGTGTCGTAGACCATGCCCTTGGCCGCGTTCGGGGCCTCGCCGCTGGCGATCGCCTCGCCGTTGGTCCCCAGCACGATCAGCGCCGGCCCGAAGACCGTGAACGTGTTGGTCACCTCCGGCGCCGCGTTCCAGTTGGCGTCACCAAGCTGGGACGCGAGAATGGAAACAACGCCATAGCCCGTGAACGATAGATTCGTCCCGCCGGCGATCTCAGCCGGCCCGCCATTAGTCGCAAAGCTAACCGGCAATCCGGAGCTGGCCGTCGCCGCCAGGCCCAGCCGGTTAGTCCAGAACTGATCGCCGATCGGCGGGAACGTGATCGTCTGGTTCGCCTTGCCGACGACCAGCGTCCCGGTCTGGCTGCCTTGGTACATCACCTCATTGACCACGCCGGTGATGGCATAACTGCCGGCATTAGTTGGCGCCCAGGTATTGCCGTCATAAGTAATATCCACGGTCAGGCCCGCGGGCGCCGTCGTCGCCGTCACCACCCGCGGCGTGCCGTCATAGGTCTGGTTCAGGTTATTCAGCGTCACGGACGCCACGGCTTTGGACACGTTGAAGGTGTTCGTCACGTCCGGCGCCGCATTCCAGTTTGTGTCCCCGGCCTGCGAGGCAATGACGGACACCACGCCCGCGCCCGTGAACGACAGGTTCGTCCCGCCGCTGATCGCGGCCGGACCGCTTCCCACCGCGAAGCTCACCGGCAAGCCGGATGTGGCCGTCGCCGCCAGGCCGATCCGGTTGGTTGTTTCCTGGTCGCCCAACGCCGGGAAGCTGATCGTTTGGTCAGCCTTCGCCACAACCAGTTCCACCACCACCAGTTGCGGGCTGTTGGTTGCATCGAGCGCCGTTACCCGATTGGTCGCCCAGTGCGTGCCCGCATTGAGCCCCGTGATGTCCACGACATTGGTCAGCCGTGTGGCGGCGCCGTCGGCCACCGTGCCCTGCGCCGGCCGCACCGTCAGCCAGCCGGCTGCCGTCGAGCCATAGGCCAGGATGTTGGTGTAGGTATAGACGCTGACGCCGTTGTTGCCCATCCACACCAGCTGATCCGCCGGGTTCGCGCCCAGGTACGTCGCCGCGAACGTCAACCGGTTGGTCGCGAGGTCAATGTTGCCGCCCAACCCGAAGGCCGTGACGTTCATCACGAACGGCGTGTTGGTGCCGTTGTGGACAAAGTTCAAGGCCGCGTTCTGCCGGCCGCCCTGGGGCGTGAAGACCACGCTGAAATTAACCGCGGATAACGCGGATATCGCGGCTGGCGGATCAAGAATCCGAAACGCCGCGGCGCCAACACCGGAGGTCGTCACGCCGCTGATAACGAGCGCCGTGTTGCCGGAGTTGGTGATGCTGAACGTGTTGGTCCGGGTCTCGAACCCGACAATCGCCGCGCCAAAGTCGGTGCCGTCCGCCGTGTCCGGCGTGTTGTTGTTGACGATCGTCTCAAAGTTAGTCCCGAGCATCCGGAACTGCGGCATCAGGTACGTGAAGGCGTTCGACTTCACCGTCTCGCCGTAACTGACAGAGAACACGCGCACGTCGCCCAGGCCAGCCGCAGCGGCGCCGGCCACCACCACAATCTGCGTGGCGGATTGGCTGGATATTCCACTGACGCTCACCCCGCACAGCGTCACATTGGTCACATCCGCGCCGTTGCATAAGTTAGAGCCGCTGATGACGACCTGATAGCCGCCGGTGTACGAGCCGGAGGGGGGGGTGACCCCAAGCGTCTCTATTATGGAGGGCTTCCATTGCGCGATGCGATTGGCGGAAACCCCGCCGATTTCCGTAAAACCGCCGCCGGCAAAAAGAGAACCATTGTGTTGTTTCAACGCCAGAACATTATCGTCGGTTCCGGTTCCCAGGTTGGTCCAACTGGTTCCATCCCAGCAGGCGATACTCTTGGCCGCCACGCCGCCGACAGACGTGAACCAACCGCCGGCAAAGAGATTCGTGCCATCCCAATCCAGCGCACTCACTCCCCCGTCGTCAAGACTGCCGCCCACCGCGCTCCAGTTGGTGCCATCCCATTTCGCCAATCCCCGCGCGGCAACCCCTCCCGCGGTGGTGAAATAACCGCCGGCATACAGATTGGTCCCGTCATGTTTCAGCGAGTAAACGGCATTATTCATGCCGCTGCCGAGATTGGTCCAGGTCGCGCCGTCCCACATGGCGATACGGCTCGCGGCCACCACACCGGCGGTCGAAAACCCGCCGGCCGCAAAAAGATGCGATCCGTTATGAGCCAAAGCGTACACGGAGCCATTCAATCCCGCGCCCAGGTTCGTCCAACTTGCTCCATCCCACATGGCTATGCGCTCGACTCTGACCACACCGGCCGTACGGAAGGTGCCACCCGCATATAAGCGCAAACCGTCATGGTCCAGCGCCAATACATTATTGTTCAAGCCGCTGCCCAGATTGGTCCATGATGAACCGTTCCAACGGGCGATGCGCGACGCCGGCCTGCCGCCCGCCGAAGTGAACCCACCCCCCGCGAAGAGATTGGCGCCATCCGTCCACAAGGCATACACGGTTTGATCCATACCCGACCCCAAGTTGGTCCAAGCCGCGCCGTTCCATGAGGCCGCGTAATAAGATGTCACGCCCCCGGCATCCCAGAAGCCACCGCCGGCGTACAACTGGGCGCCGGCATGAGCGAGCGCGTTGACGGCATCGTCAACGCCAGTTCCAAGATTGGTCCAGGCATAGGGTCCGGGAACCATGCCGCCGATATATCCGACCGGATTGTAGGTGTACGCCCCGGGCAGCGCCGTCTCGCCGTTATCCGAAGTCTGCACGGTGAAGTCCACCAAGCCCGCGTTGGCAGCCGGCGGCATGACGATCGTGAACCAGTAATGGCCGGATTCCACGGGCACAACACCCACGCTCCCAACCAGCACATTGGTCACCGTGCCGACATAGCCGTTCGACACCGTCACAAAATTCCCGCCCGCAAACGGACCGTTGTTCGGCATGATGGTGGCGGGCACTTGGCTGACGTTGAAATAGACCGTATCGTTGGTCACGCCCAGCCAGTTGACATTGCCCGGCTGCGAGACACGCAGCGCCACCTGCCCGTCCCGCGTGAACGTCATGTTCGTCCCGTCCGTGATAACGGCCGGCCCCGACAACACGGTAAACACAGGGTTCAGCCCCGAGCTTGCGGTCGCGCTCAATCCCAACCGATTCGTCGCCCACTGGTCGCCCGGATTCGAGAATTCGAGCGTTTGCGCCGCCCTGGAAACTGTCAGCGTGTTGGTCTGAACGCCTTCATAATCGGCGTCCACAATGGACACCACAACAGTATAACGGCCTCCGTTCACCGGCGCGTTAGTGTCGCCGTCGTAGGTCAAATCATAGTCCAATCCATCCGGGACGGTTGCCACCAGTACGGGCCGCGGTTCGCCGTTGTAGGTCTGTTGCAAAGCGGAAACATAAATCTGGGCAATGGCCTTGAAAACCGTGAAGGTGTTGGTCACTTCAGGCGCCGGATGGTAATTGGGATCATCTTCCGCCCTGGCCACGATGACGCATTCGCCATTGCCGACAAAGCTCAAATTGGTTCCGTCCTCGATAACCGCAATCGCGGTCAGGTTCGTAAACTCCACTTCGCTTCCGCTGCTTGCCGTCGCCCGTAAGGTCACTTGGTTCGTGATGAACTGATCGCCAATCTGTGGGAAGTTGATCGTCTGATTCGCCTTGGCGATCGAGAGGGTTCCCGTGACTTCGCCCGCGAAAATCGCGTCTTTAATCTCGGCCTTGACCGGATAGTTGCCCGCGCCGGATGGCGCAGACTTGTCAGACCACTCGCCGCCCACTTCGTAGCGCAGCACCACCGTCAAGCCCTCCGGAACGGTCGCGGCCGATGCGCTCTTGGATCCGCCATCGTACACATAGCTCAAATTGGTGATTGAAACCGTTGCAGGCGCCTTGGTCACGGTGAAGATGTTTGTCACCTCGACCGCCGCCATCCAGTTGCTGTTGCCGGGCTGCGAGGCCACCACCCGCACTTCTCCCGCGCCCGTGAAGGACAGGTTCGTGCCGTCGGCGAGTGTTGCCGGGCTGTTCACCACGCGGAAGCTCACCGGAAGCCCGGACGATGCCGGTGCCGAAAGTCCAAGCGTATTGGTGGTCACCTGATCCGGAATCTGCGCAAACTCGATGTGCTGCGTACCCTTATGGACGGTCAGGCTCACCAGCATCGGCACCGGCGAGTTGGCTGCTTCGCCGGACACGATCCAGTTTGTCGCCCGGTACTCGCCCGCGTTCCGTCCCGTCACGCTCGCCACTGTGCCGGTGTGGATTTGTTGCTCCGCCCCCTCCAGATAGCCGGTTGGCCCCACAATCGCCAGCCAGTCGGCCGCCGCGCCGTAGCGAATTTCGTTGGTGTAGCCATAGGCCGACGCCGCCGGGTTGGTGTTGGCCACGATGAACGTCGCCTCGCCCAGGATAACGGCATCCGGATAGCGCCCCTCGAAGCTCATGCTCGATCCGACCAGGAAAATCTCGCCCGGCTCAATGCCCGTGCCGCTGAAGTTCAGCACATACGGCGTATTCGTGCCGTTGTGGGAGACGCTCAAAGATAGCGCATGCGCGCCGAGTGCCCTCGGTTCGTAGCGCACCGTGATGTTGCTCGCGCTGCCCGCCGAAACCACCTCCGGCATTCCCTGAACAATGAAGAACTCAACGCCCACGCCGTTTGTGCCGATTCCTGAAACGACGAGATCGCCCAAGCCGCTATTGGTGATTGAAAGCACAACCTCCGCCAAGGCATTGGTCGCCACGGTGCCGAAGTCGGTGCCCAGCGCCGGATTCGCCGGCGCGCCGTTGGGAACCACCTGCCCCGTTAGCGTTTGAACCTCCATCTTCGGCTCGTAGGCGATCACCAACGTTCCCGTTGCCGTGCCGTCATAGATGGGATCGTACGTCGCCGCCGACACGGAATAGGAACCCACCGCCGAAGGCGCATTCGTGTCGCCGTCATAGGTGAACAGCACGGTCAAGCCCTCCGGAACGGTCGCGGCCGAAACCGGCTTGGGATCGCCGTCAAAGAACTGGTTCAGCTTGTGCAGCGTCACGATCGCATCCAACGGCGAAACCGGAATGATGCGGGAATTTTCCGCGGAAAGATAATTGTCATCCCCCGCCTGCAAGACCCGCACCATCACCGAGCCCGCCGCCGTGAACGACAAATTCGTCCCCTCGCTCAAGCGTCCGGGCCCGCTGACCACGCTGAAGGTCACCGGCAATCCGCTCGGCACCGTGGCCGAAAGGCCCACGACGTTCGTCACCGGCACAACGCCCGGATCGTCAATTTCGATCCTCTGCGCTGCTTTTGCGCACGCCACCTGAACCGTCACCGATGCCGCCAGATAGAGATCATCCGCCGCCTTCGTCGCCACAAACGTAACCGTGCCCGTGCCGGACGTGATAACGACATTGGTGACATCCGCAATGGCGCCCGCGCCGCTCGCGACCGCGAAGCTCCACGCGCCGCTGCCCGATCCGCCGCTCGCTGAAAGATGGTTTGTCGTCCCGAAGGTCATCGGCGTGGCGGGCAGGAAGGAAATCGGCTGTTGAGCCGTTTTGCTCACGGTATAGATATTTGTCAGCGGGGGCGCCGCCAGATAATTACCGGTCCCCGCCTGCGTAACGCGCACCGTCACCGAGCCCGAACTCGTGAAGAAGAGTTGATTGCCGTTTAACGAACCCGGCCCGCCCACCACCTCGAACGACGGAGTTAACTCCCGATCCGATGTCGCGTTCAATGTGGCAGTTTGAAGCGTCGTGAATACGCTCCCGTTCGTCGGCGTGAAGCCGGACAGCGTCTGCGAGGCCTTCGCAATCACCTGCGTGAAGACGGCGTAACCCGCATGAGTGAAATCGCTCACCTCGGCGCTGATAAAATAGGTTCCTGCATCCGTCGCCGGGGAGCCGGACGTCAGATAGTTCGTCACGATGGTTTTTCCCGCCGGAATCGAGGTGATCTCCACCGGCTTCGGGTCGCCGTCATACGTCGGGTTAAGGCCGGTTGCCTCGAAGGCCACCGGCATGCGCGTCACGTTGAACGTCCGGCTGGTCGCGGCATACGCATAGCTTTCATTGCCGTCTTGGATGGCTAAAATGGTGACGAATCCCACCCCCCCGAACGACAAGTTCGTAGCACCCGAGATGGAGGCATTTCCCGAAGCCACCTCGAACCGCACATCCAATCCCGACGAGGCCGTTGCGGCAAGCCCGACAACATTCGTCAAAACCTGATCGGCGATGGCCGGGAACGTAATCGTCTGCTCGTTGGGCACGCCCTGCCCGGACAGGTTCATGGTGAACGGATTGTCCGTGCCGGCATTATTCGTAATCACCAGCGAGGCGGAATAAAGGGTGGAAGCCGCCGGCGAGAACACAACCAGCACGTTCGAAGCATTACCCGGAGCCAACACGCTGGGCACCCCTCGCACGGCGAAAGCCGCCGCGCCCACGCCGTTGGTCGTCCATGAGAAATTCGTCAGGGCCAACGCGCCCTCATTGCGGAAAACAAAGGTATTGGTGTACTTTTGCCCGGCTGCAAAGGTTCTGCTGCCGAAATCTGTTCCGTTCTCCGCCGAAGGATTCGCGCCATTTGTGATCAATTGACTATTGCCCCGGATGGCCAGCGTGGCCGAAGCCGCCGGTTGATACGTGAAAGCGTTGCTGCGAATCGTTAAGCCGTATTCGACCGACCGCACCAGCACATCGCCCAGCCCATAGCCGCTCGCGCCCGCCGTCACTACGATCTGCGTGCCGCCATGCACCGCCATGACCGCCGCCTCCACCCCGCACAACTTCACCGACGTCACATCCCCGGCTGTGCCATTGCAAAGATTCGACCCGCTGATCGCCACGGTGATCCCGCCCGTGAACGGGCCGGTGGAGGGCTCCACCCCGGTACCACCATTAATATCCGGTTCAAAGCCCCGAATACGCATACAGTTGAGAAAAACATAGTTGTTGTAGGTGCCGCCGGAGCCCGGCCATTGAACGATCGTAAGCGCCTTGTTGGATGGAGCAATGTCGGACCAGGTCATAATCCGGTCAGAATAATAAGCCGCATTGGTTGCATCCGCATTGTTGCCAGCACCACCCGGGTTCTGCCAGGTAGCCGACGCATTGGTGCCCCAATTGCCCCCGGCGGTACCCCAGGCCGCCGACCACACTCCTTGAAACAGCTTCGTGTTAAACTTCCAACTGGAGCCGCCACCATAGTAAGCGCCAATGAAATCCACGTAGTAGCTGGAGCCCGGCAGATTCGTAATCACCACGTAGTTGCTGGCCACAATCAAGCAATAGATGAAATTAGTCGCGGGGTTTTGGGCGATCCAGTCGTAACTGGGATATTTAATGCCATCAGCGCCGTAATCACTCGCATAGTTGGAAATGTTGACATAAACGCCATTGGTAAGGCCGTTCGTGGACATCAATTCGATCGAGGTGCCGGTCAAACTACGATCATAATATGTCCAACGGCTCTCGCCATCCGCTGCCGTGTTGGTCGGATAGCGGACGGATTTGTTGGGGTCTGTGGAAGTCGTCCCGAAGAAGTTAACTCGGTAATCCATCCAGCGCACCCCCGCACCTCCACCGATCACCCCCGCCGGGCGGTAGGTATAGACATTACCGAACACCGTGTTGCCTTTGCAAACGGACTGTACGGTAATGCTGACCGTCTGTCCCGCCGTGCCCGGCGAGGCCACGAAGGACACCCAATTCGTCCCCTGGCCCGTGATGTTGGTGATGTTGACCCCGTTCATCACGATATTGGTGATGTCGTTTCCGCCGCAACCGAACGGCACATTGGTGAGGGTCACGATGTTTCCGCCCGCCGCCGGACCGAAAACCTGCGAAAGCGTCTGCGTGGCTGTCCAGGCGTAGCCCTGGAAGTTGACGACGTAAGGGGTCACGGTGGAATCGTTCGCGATCTCCAGCGCCGCCAGGACTCGCCCATGCGCGGAAGGCGCGAACCTTACGCTAAAGTTGCTCACAGCGGATTGCGCCGCGACTTTCGACGGGATGCCGGATATTTCAAATTTTGCCGCGTGCGCGGTCATTCCAGCCGTCAAGGACGTCAAAAGAACGAGAGTTGTTTTTTTCATGGTCCCACCT
Organism: uncultured Verrucomicrobiota bacterium; assembly: GCA_964570325.1. Lineage (GTDB taxonomy): Bacteria > Verrucomicrobiota > Kiritimatiellia > CAIQIC01 > CAZMXS01 > CAZMXS01. Next base: position 55,268 of record CAZMXS010000003.1, read on the forward strand.
CCGTCTCGTTCGTGGTCCATGAGGGGATGTTCAATTCGATCAGGCCGGGATTGGTGATGGACAGGAAATTGGTCCAGGCCGTACCGGCCGGCACGATGCCGAAGTCCGTGCCTCCTGGCGGCGAAGGATTCGCCCCGCTGAACAACGGAAGCCCATCCTTGCCCAGCACGAGCATCTCCGGCGAGCCCACATAGGTGAAGGCGTTCGCCGCCGTCGTTTGCCCAAACGCCGTGGAGTTGACCACCACATCGCCCGTGCCGGGGGCGCTCGCGCCCGCCGTCACCACGATCTGGGTGCTGCCGGCCACGCTCACTACCGCCGCCGCCGCGCCGCACAGGGTCACGGAGGTCACGTCGCTCGTCGTCCCCGCGCTCAGATTGCGCCCATAAATCGTCACAGTCTGGCCGGCCAGTCCTTCCGCGGGCACAACGCCGTGCGCGGCGAACTTGCCGGGCGAATAGCGATAGACATTGGTCGAGGTGGTATTGCCCGCCGAATAGATCAGGCCGTTCAGCACGGCGGCGCTGTTGCGCTGCTGGGCCGCGGGCAAGCCTTTGATGGCGGTCCAGCTCGATCCGTCAAAGCGCCAGACATTCGTGCCGCCGCCCCCCAACACATAGATGTTTCCGTTCAGCGTCGCCGCCGCATGGTTGATCCGCGTCATGGGCAAGGGCGTGGTTTGCGCCCAGTTCGTGCCGTTGAACTCGTATACCGTATCGCGGTCCCCCGTCCCATCGTTGCCGCCGATCGCGTACAGGCGATTGCTCAACACGGCGGCGGCCAGGAACATCCGCGGCGCCGGAAGGCCGCGAACCTCCGTCCAACTTGTTCCATTGAAGGCATACACGTTCGTGTGGGCGCCGGCTGAGGTGGATCCGCCGACGGCGTACAGAACGCCGTTCAACACAGCAGCGGCATGCGAACGCCGCGGGGCGGGCAGTCCCGCCACTTCCGACCAGGAAACGCTATTGAAGCGGTACACGTTGGTGACTTCCGACGGGTTGCCGCCGCCAACCGCATGGACGCCTCCGCCATATTCCGCGCATCCGAAGCGGGTTCGCGGCTGCGGCAAAGCGAACGACGACGACCATGCCGTGCCATCAAACCGAAATACATCCGATTGGGTCGTAAACATCTGATCCGCCCCGCCGATGTAGTACAGCTTGTTGCTGACCACCGCCAACCCGCCCTGGCAGCGGATCGCGGGCAGGCCGGGCACATCCGACCAGCCCTCGTCCACCCAGTCGCGCCCGATTACACCCGGCGCGTTGTAGGTGAAGAGGTTCGCCACGGCGGTGCGCCCGTATTTGGCCGAGACCACCTCGACCGCGCCAAGTCCGGTCGTGCCGCCCGGCCCGGCGCGCACGACGACCTGCGTGCTGCCGTTGACGGCCAGCACGGTGGCGGTCGCGCCGTTGAGCGTGACGCGCGTGACATCGCCCATCGTCCCGTCGCAAAGATGGAAACCGGAGACGGCCACCTCGGTGCCGCCCGTCGAGGGCGTCATCAGGGGCGAGACGCCCTCGTCGCTCATCGTCTGCCACGCGAAAACCATGCGCGGCAGGAGATTCGTCACCGTATTGGCGGCACCGCTCGAATACACCATGCCGTTGACTGCCGTTTCTACTTTCACTTGCCCGTCCAACGTGGTGGGCGCGCCCGGACGCGCAAAGGCGCAATCCACCAGCAGGGCGACATTGGTGCTCAGCGCGTAAGTCATGTCGAGGATCAAATCGGCTGACGCGCCAACAGAGAACCAGGCCGCCGCGTTACTATAGACCTGCTGAAGGCCGGAAGCCTGCATCACGTTGTTGGCGGACCAATCCGCCCGTTCCGCTTCCGCGAACCGCAGTAGATAGTTGCTGACGATATGCGGTGTGGCGGCCTGGGCGACATCGAAGCCGACCGCCGTGATCCGCACGGGATTGGTGAGGCCCGCCGCCGCCAGCTTCGCGGCGGAATAGATGTTCTGCTGACGATACGAGGTGTATTGCAGGCTGATCGGGCCGGGCTGATTGGGCGACTGGGCTGCCGAGAACACGCCGACCGTCGCAACGCCTGAGACCGCCGGCGTGCCGATGTAGCCCGGCACCGTCGTGCCCGCGAGGTTCAGGACAAACGGCGACAGCCCGTCGTCGCTGGCGATGCGCACCGCGGCCGATTGCGGCCCCGCCGCGGTCGCGTCGAACGCCACCTTGAAGTCGGCCCGCGCCCCCGCAGCCACCGTGGCCGGACGCTCCACCACGCGGAAGAAGACCGCGCCCGAGCCGCTGGTGGTCACGCCGCTGATGGTCAGCAAAGAGGTGCCGGAATTGGTGATCGAGAACGTGTTGGTTGCGCCGATGCCGCGTAAATTCGGGCCGAAGTCGGAACCATTAAGCGGCGAGACGCCGCTTCCACTTGTGATGATCGCGCCGTTCGTACCGAGAACCTTCAATTCGGGCGCGAGCGGCGGGCCGGGATAAGTGAAGACGTTGTTCCCTTCCGTATAGCCGTAGCTGGTGGACCAGATTTTCACGCCGACAACACCGCCGCCGGCGGGCGCAGTCACCACGATCTGCGTGGGCGAGATGGTCGAGGGCGTCACCTGCGTGTTGCCGAACAGCACGTTGGTCACGTCGCCCGCCTGATTGCAGAAGTTCGAGCCAATGATCCTTACCGTCGTTCCCGCGACGCCGCCGGTCGGCACCACCCGGAAAACCACGCCGCTGGGATTGTAGGTGTAGATTTGCTCCAGCAGCGTTGTGCCCTTGGTCACGGAAACCACCGACATATTCTTAAGGCCCGGACTGTTGCCTGGCGGCGCGTAAAAACCAAACCAGTTACTGCCCTGCGGGCCGGCCAGCGTCACGGCCTTGCCGTCCAGCGTCGCGCTTGTGATGTCCGCATTCGAGATGCCGTTGGTGACGAAAGCATTGGTCACGATCACGAAGTTCCCGCCCGCCAGCGGGCCGTTATCCGGCTCGGCGGTCGCATAGGGTATCAAGTACCCAAAAAAGACAAACATCAAATTGCTGGTGCCGGCGGGGTACGAACTGGGACTGGGAGGCAAGGCGGACCAATGTGTTGAGCTAATTTTTATCCCCAGCGCGTTCCAATAGGTGTAAACGAGTTTTGTATCCGCGCTCGCGCCATACAGACGAATCCGGGTGGGGTTTAGCTTGGAATCCAATTTAAAGCTATTGGTGTAGATACGCCAGAAATTGGTAGTCCAGGTCGGCGGGCACAGATCGTATGTATAGTTATCGTTTCTCGCTCGCAGATGAAGCAAGAGCCGCTTTTCGTCGTTCATCATCCGGTACATCAGGTTGGTGATGACGATCTTGTGCTTGGGCGGCAGTGTGAAGACATATTCGAAATAATTCGTAATAGGCATTTTGCCGTTAATGGTGAACTGGTTGGTGGCCGAAACGCCATCGGTCAGCCAATTCGTACACCACATCGCGACCAAGAACCAAGAACCGTCGTTCCACTCGCGAAAGCGCGGCCAAAGAGAGGACTGGATGTCGCCCGGTTCTCCTTTGCGCCAACTCATGGTCGCGCTCACCAAGCCGGGAGTGGTGGTCTTCGCCGCAACCTGGACTTGCCATAGATACTCCGGCCATCCATAGTAATACGCATTCATCTGTTCCCATCCCGCAAGAATCTGCGCTGTGGCTCCCCCTTGGAACAGAAGCGCAATCACCAGGGCCAACCACGCGACGCCCTGCCATGCATTTCGCCGCCCGGCTATTTCACGCCACAAGCTTTTTCTCATACGCGCCTCGCTATTCGTCAACCAAACCGGCAACACCCTCCCCACGCCCACGGGCACACCACACCCTTTTTCTGTGAAGCTAGTCCCTCCTGCCATAACCTGTCAACAACCCAACCCGGGTAAAAACGGGGGATGGGTGCCACCGTTGAGGGTCAGGTCTATATTTTTATACAATTATCAGGCGAACCCTTGAGGGATCGGCATGATCACCCGGTGTTCGCTGTAACGGACGCCGGAGCCGATGAGCCGGTCGAGTTGGCCGCTGGCCGGCAAATCTCGAGATCGCGCCGCGGACCCCGCCATTGGCAGCTTTTCAGAGAGCTTTTTACCTAAAACTGTCGAAGCTGGGACAAAGCGTGCGCCAGAACAGGACCCAGTCTGGGCGCGGCATTAAATTCTCCGTGGAACTCCGCTCTGACTGGGTATAAGAACAAAAAACCAAGCTCAAGGCCCCTGACGCACATCAATCCGATAGCAGCGGCAATTGGTGACGCCGGTGTCCTGGTAGACCGCCGCGCCGTTAGTTACCCGAATGTTTCCCGGATCGCTTACCTCGTGAAATGCCGCGTTATTGGACAGCGCGCTGTCCATGTAGAACAGCCGATACAACCGGCCGGACACCACCGGCCATGCGACCGTGAAAACGCGCCCGGTCCCGCGTAAAATTTCGTCGAACGCGAACACCGACACGGCATCGAGCGGATCAGTACCCGCGACCCGCTCGGCGGCATCGTCCATTCCGTCCGCGTCCGAATCGGCGCGCGCCGGGTCGCTCACCTGTCCGTACCGCCCGCCCTGCAACTCGGCGCCGTCCTCCAACCCGTCGCCATCGCTGTCGGCCAGGCTGTCCGACGTGCCAGCGGCTATTTCCTGGCTGGAGTCCAACCCATCGCGATCCTGATCCGAAACGGTGACATCCGGCGCCGCGCCATTGAGACTAAAACAATCCAGATTGATCGGGCGCGAGTTATGCACAGCCGCCAGGCGCACAGTATGCGCACCGGCGCCGAGCGCCCCAATGAATGCGGCCACCCGGTTGAAATGCGCCGCATGTTCACCCCAGCCGCCGGTCGGCGGGCAGACCAGCCGCGCCCCGCGCCGGCCGTCCAGATACACATCCACCTGCGCCGCATTCGTCCCGCCAATTGCGTACCAGAGATGAACCCAGGCTCCGGTATGCGGCCCGGTGGTCACGCCCGCATAACAGGCTTCGGAGCCGGCGGCGATGCCCCAGTCGTAGCCCAGCACCTCTCCGCCGGACGCGGCCGGTTTATAATCAAGCCCGCCGCTGCCCTGTTGGCTGGTCCAATTCTCGGCTTCCCGGAAAACCAACTGCCCCACATCCGTCGGCCGTGTGGTCAGGAACCCCAGTTCCGCCAAATAAACGGCGCCGGAACCGCCGTGAGTCATGGAAAAATTACGAAGCGCATTCGCATCCACGCCGGCAAACTGCGCCATTGGAATTACCAAGCGCGTCCAGTTGGTCGTCAATCCGCCCGGCCCCAATCGGTCGTTGAGATCCACAATCCGCTCCCGATCCAAGTTGTCGCGCAGCCCGAGCTTGAGCTGCTCGCCACCGACCGCGCCGCGCGCCCAAACGCTCAACGCCCAGCCGGTGGCGGCCTGGCCATTGGCCAGGTCAATGTAATGTCCGGCGCCCGCGCCACTGACCATCGTCCGGCGCGCCCAGAGCCATTCGCCGTCCGGCCCCGGAATATTCACGAACGCAAACGTTTGCGTTGTGCTCGCCCCGTAATAGCCGTCGGCGCTTCCCCCGAAGACGTTTGGATTGCAGCCGTTGTTCCAATCCACATCGAGCCGGCCGCCGTGGACATGTTTTTCAAACGCAAACTCGCTGAAATTGGCGGGTTCCGCGTTGTCAAACGCCTGGATCGCGTAATAGGCGGGCGCATCCGACGCCAAGCCGGCCGTTTGATCCGCATAAAAGCCGGCATGCCGCGGCACGAGCCGGGTGCTCACGCGCGTGAAGCCGCTGGTGAGGTTGAAGCGCCGCCAGACGTGATAACCGACCACGTCGCGCTCGCCGTCGGCCGCGCCCCAAGTCACGCACGGCCGGCCGCCAGACATGGCGACCCCAAAGGCGCCGCCGGGGCGCCGAGGCGCCAGCGTATCCTTGGTGAAAGCCACCCAATCCACCTCTATCGTTCCGCCCGCCGCGTTGGTGAACTCGAACGAGACCAGCGCGAGGTTGCCCGGCCAGACATCGTTGCGCACATTGCCGGTCAGGCAGAAATCCTCCAGCGGAATTTTCGCGAGCGCCCAGTTGGTACCCAGCGAGCCGGCGATATATTCACTCAAGGGCACTTTGCGCTCGACGCCGAAAAGATCCTTCAGCCCAACGGCAATCTGCTCCGCGCCACTGGCGCCGCGGATCCAGAAATTCAACAGCGCCGCGCCGCGCTGATCGCGGTTGCCCAGGTCCACCCAGCCACCCGAACCGGCGGCGGACGACGTGATGCGCACCGCGTAATCGCGCACATATTCATTGAAAGTGGGGATTGCGGCCCACGTGCTGGCGGCTGCGCCCCAGGTGCCGTGGCTGCCGCCGAACTGGTTGACCTGGTTGCTGAACGTCGCGATCCAGACCTGCTGGGTCGGACCGAATCCGACCGTGGTCATCCCGGCCGAGATATTGGTGTTCTGCATGAACCAGCGCCAGGTTGCGCCAAGCTTGTAATTTTCCAGCATGAGCACATTCGGCCCGTAGTCAATCGCGGCATTGATGCCGTGGAAATGATTGGACTTGGCGCTGTTCCAGGGCCGGCCCTTGTTGATGCAGTTGAGGAAGCCGTAGGTATTGTTCCAGACCGGCATCTCGCCCTTGCCGGGATCCCAACCATATATATAGAAGTGGTCGTAAATGTACTTCAGCGCCGCCAGGGTTTCCGTGGGGGCATAGATCACGCAAGGCGGCAGGCAGCATGGCGTGATGGAACCGCTGTCGCTCGCCCGCTCAACGCTCCAGGTTTCACCGTTGATGAACAACTCCCACGGGGCCATCTGACGATAGCCGTCGGACGCGCCGGCAGCCGACCAGCCCCAGACATCGGCGCCGATCATGTCATAGCGCGCCGGGTCGGCCGCGTGCAGATCAATCGCGCGCTGCCGCTGGTACAGGATACTGTCGCGCGCGACGTCGGCATGGTTGAAGCCGCGCTCATCGGTGCGGAACCGGAAATCAACCCAGCAATGCGGGTACTGCCAGAAATAGAGCTGGAGCTGGCGCGGCCATGGCACCGTGTAGGAGTTCCACATGGTCCTGGCGTCGGCGCCTTTGGCAAAGGCGGGAGCGGCGGCCGATTCGATCACTGCCAGCAGGTTCTCGCTGTACCCGAAGTCGTAATCACTGTTGGGCCGCCACGACCAAGTGGTCTCCGCATAGAGCCGCTGGGCCAGTTCGGCGACCTCGGTGCCCTTGAAATACTCGGCGACAAAGATGCAGCCGGCAACGAACAGCGAGTGATCAAGCAAGGACAACCCATCCGGCGAGTTCTGTTTGCCGTCGGCGATATTGTACCAATGATAGGTCCAGCCATTGACACGCTTGAGCACATCGGGATCGGCGGAGAGCTGCCCGGTGTAACCGCGCAATTGCAACAACGCCTGCTCATAAGCGTTGGAGAAGGAAATCCAGCCGCGATAGTGACCGAGGGCGATCGCGGTCAGCTCGAATCCCGTCCCGGCGACGCTGCTGACCGTCGGGTAATTGTTGCTGGTGTCGTAGTAGACCGAATCGGCAATCAGTTTGTAAGGGCCGTGCCGCTCAATCTGAAAGAAGCGGAGATTCGACCATTCGATACTCTGAAGGAACTCCCAATCATTGGTGGTCAAAGCCGACGCCGCGCCAGCCCAAGCCAACGCCAATAGCCATCCATGTCGGCGAATCATTCCGGGAAAGTCCATTGAGAACGCTCTCAAACGCATAATGTAATCAAGCGTGGCGGATTTGTTTAGGCGGGCCACGAAAAAAAGCGTCTGAGGACCTGAACGTGGCTGTCCCCCAAGCGGAAGCGAGCGGCTGATTCCATCACCAGCGTACCCACATGCGGAAGCGAGCGGCCTTTCTTCCAACCCAGCGAGCCATCTGAAATCACCTGCCAACTTTCTTTTTTCGCGCTTGAGTCGGTTTGCAACGATAGCTAACCTGACTCGTGTTCTGGGACTTGATGCATGAACGCCACGCAAGGACTGACACAAACGCAGGACCAGCGATTGCAGATGATCCTGGCGCCGCAATTGCGCCAGTCACTGGAACTGCTCCAGGTTCCGATCCTTGAATTGCGCTCTCTCGTTCAACAAGAGCTGCAAAAAAACCCCACACTGGAGGAAAAGCTCCCGGAAACGACCCCGGTCGAGGTGGAACCGGGCAGCAACGAGGCGGAGGATGACGCCAAAGCCATTGATTTCAAGGAAGAGTTCGAGGTGCTGGCCAAACTGGACGACGAGTGGAAGGAGTATTTCCATCAGAACCAGTCCGCCCGCTACTACTCGGCGGACGACGACGCCAAGCGCCAGTTTCTCCTGGATTCGATCACCCAACCGCCCACCCTGCAGGATCACTTGCTCAACCAGCTTTCCCTGGCCGGCCTGAGCCCCGAAGAACATCAGATTGGCGAGCTGATCATCGGCAGCATCAACGACGACGGGTACCTGACCACCCCCCTCGACGAACTGGTTCATTCAACCGGGTTTGAAGCCAGGAAGCTGCGGGACATGCTGGCGCTGATCCAGGAGTTCGATCCGATTGGCGTCGGGGCCGCCAATCTGCGTGAGTGCCTGCTGCTGCAGCTCCGCCGCCTCGGCAAGGAGGATTCCACCGCCGCGCATATCGTGCAGCATCACCTGGACGAACTCGGCGGGAAAAAATACGCACCGATCGCCAAGGCACTGCATCTGTCCCTGGAGGAAGTCCAGCAGGCCGCGCGTTTCATCGCCACGCTCGAACCGCGCCCCGGCCGCCTGTTCAGCGCCGAATCTCCGGCGTATATTCTCCCGGAAGTCGTGGTCCAGAAAGTCGGCGACGACTACGTCATTGTCATGAATCGCGACCAGATCCCGCACCTGCGGATCAGCAAGCACTATCGCCAGTTGATGGAGAGCCCGGAGACCGCGAACGAGGTCAAAAGCTATATCCGCGACAAGGTTCGGGCCGGCGCTTTCCTGATCAAAAGCATCGGGCAGCGGCAACAGACGATCTACCGGATCGCCGCCGAAATTGTCAAGGTCCAGCGCGACTTCTTCGAGCAGGGCGTCACCGCGCTGCGCCCGCTGACCATGGCCGAAGTCGCCGGGGTGCTCGGCATTCACGAAACCACGGTCAGCCGGGCGATTGCCAACAAATACATGCAAACGCCGCGCGGCACTTTTGAGATGAAGTATTTCTTTACCCCGGGCCTGAAGACGGCTGACGGGAAAGACATCTCCAACAAGACAATCAAGGATACGATCTCTCAGATGATCGCCAACGAGGATCCCGCGCACCCGCTTTCCGATCAGGACATGGTCGCCGGCCTCGCCGAATCAGGCATCAAGGTCGCGCGCCGCACCATCGCCAAGTATCGCGAGGAACTTCACATCCTGCCCTCGCATCTCCGCAAATCCTGAAGACCATGCCATCCATTATCAAATCCATTGAAAGCCTGGCCCCGGGAATGATCGTGGATCGCGAGGTTGAAGTCCGCGGCATGGTGTTGCTGAAGGCCGGTACGGCGCTGACCGACACCCACATCGCCCAGCTCAAGAAATGGCATGTTCTCAACGTGAGCATCGCCTCCGACAGCGCCCCCGGCGCGGCGGATGCCGGCGCCACGGCGTCGAACGCGGCGCCCAATGCTCCGGCGGGCGCCCCGGCCGCTTGCGCCCATCCGGACGCCCAGCAAGCCATCGCGCGCATCGAACAGCTTTTCTCGACCGCGGGCGACGACAAGCAGATGCAAATACTCAAGGCGGCCATGCTGCGCTACCTGGGGAGCCGCGCATGATCTCGCCCGAGGAACTCCAGCAACGGGTCCTCAAGTCGCTGACGCGCGGCAAGGAGTTGGCCACGCTCTGGGGGGTCGTTCAGCGCGTCCGCGAACTGACCGCCGACCAGCGCGCCTCAGTCAAGGAACTGGTCAAGGTGATCAGCGCCGACCCGGTGCTGACTTCCAAGGTGCTGCGGCTGGTTAACTCGGCCGCGTACGGCTTCAGCGGGCGAATCGCGAACATTGACCAGGCCATTGTTATCCTCGGTTTTCGTCAGTTGCGCGACCTATGTCTGGGCATCACCGTCATCAAAGGCGCGCACGACGCCCAGTTGGTTTCCAACTTTGATCGCATCAGTCTTTGGAAACATTCGCTCGGCACCGCTGTGGGCACCAAGCTGATCCAGGAGCGCCTGACCGGATCCAAGGCCGCCGACCTGTTCGTGGCAGGGCTGCTCTGCAATATCGGCCGGCTGATTCTGGACCAGAATTTCCCCAAGGAGTTTGCGGAAATCGTCAAGCTCTCACGCGAAAAAAACATCCGCATGCTGGATGCCGAGCGGCAGGTGCTCAACGTGACCCACGCCGACATCGGCGGCTGGGCGGCGGCAACCTGGGGCCTTGACGACACGCTGGTCCGGTGCATCAAGGACCATCACGGTCCATCGGGCAACACCAACGCGGCCATCCTCAACCTGGCCTATGTTATGACCCAGATCAAGGGCATCGGTTGTCCGGGCGACCCCATCCTGACCCTCCTGATCCCCGGCGTGCTGGAAACACTGCGGATGGACGAGGAGAAGCTGGTGGTGCTGATGCACGACCTGGACGCGGAGTTCAAGCTGATCGAACCGATGCTGGCGATCATGACGGAATAACGTGGCGCAAACAGAGGCCCTTTATTATGAGGAAGAAAGTACTGATCATAGACGACGACGATGTGCTCCGGGAATTGGTGGGGCGCCTCATGGAAATGCGCAAGGCCGACTTTGAATTGCTCAGCGCCGATACCTGCAAGAAAGGCATGGAGATCGCCCGCCGCCAGCAACCCGACGCCATTATCCTGGATATCATGCTCCCCGGCGAAAACGGCTGGGAGACCGCCGAGGCCCTCCAGCAGGATCCGCGGACGCGCGCGATCCCGATCATCATCGCCTCCGGCGCCGGTTCCGCGTTTGACGAGGATCCGCACATCGAACGGACCGTCATCGCCGCTTACATCCGCAAGCCCTACGACTTGGAAGAACTCGTGGCCACCATCAAGCGGGTGGTGAAGCAGTAAGCCGACGCCGTTTCCGAGCGCCCCGCGAAATCCCCAAATCGCCAATTGCGCGCCTCCCCCGCGCGTATTATTTTTATCGGGCATGCATCCGGCCGCCATGCCGATCGCGGACTTCCCGGCGCTGGCGCCCCTCTTCCAGGGCCCCGCCGCCATTTTCACCCCGGCGTTGCCGGGGGCGGCGCAGGCCTACCTGGCCTGGTCGCTACTGGCCCGCCATGGCCGCCCGCTGCTGTGGATCACCGACAGCGCGCGCGCGCTGGATCGGCTCCACCAAGACCTGGCCACCCTGGCGGGCGACCGCGCGGACTTGCTCGATCTCTATCCCGCCCGCGAATCGGGGCCGACCGCGCGCCGCGCCGGCGCCACTCCCAACCCCGACGTCACCGGCGACCGCCTGCGGACGCTCCAGCGCGCGCTCGATCCACGGCGTCCACCCGGCATCATCGCCACCTGCATCCAGGCGCTGCTGGAGTCCGCCCCTCCGCCCGACCGCCTGCGCGGGCAGGTCCGCGCGCTGCATCTGAACGCCGAACTGGACCTGCATGCGTTCGCCGCGGAACTGGAGCGCGACGCCGGCTACCGCTTCGGCCCGGAGGTGCTGGAAAAAGGGCAGGCGGCCCTGCGCGGCGGCCTGCTGGACATCTGGCCGCCCACGGAACCCTGGCCGCTGCGCCTGGAATTCTTCGGGTCAACGCTGGATTCCATCCGCGCCTTCGACCCCGTCGCGCAACGCTCGCGCGAGCCGCGGGACACCGCGTTGATCGTGCCGGCCGCCGAACCGACTGCCGCGGCTGGCGACCCGGACGCGAACCATCCCTACCCCATCTTTGCCTGCCTGCCACCGGCCGCGGTGCGCATCTGGTCCGAGCCCGAAAGCATCCGCCACCATGCGGCAATGTGCCGCGAAATGCTGCCGCCGCGCGATCCGGCGCGCGAACAGGCCGACTATGATCGCCTGCGTCTCTGGCTCGAGCGCCACCGGCCCGCCGGAGACCTCGCCATCGGCCTGACGATTGAGCAAACCGGCGCCGCCATAGACCTGGGCTTGCGCCCGTTCGAGGGTCTGCCGGCCATCCGCGGCGAGATCCTGCACCCCGACATGCTGGAAGCCGCCCGCGGCAAACTGGTCGAGAATCTATTACAGCAGGCCGCGGGCGAGCGACAGGTGTGGATCTACTTTAGCACGCCCGGCGCGCGCGAGCGCTTCCGGGAATCCTATCCGGCCGCTCCGCGGGACCCGGCCGGCCGGCTGCATCTGGAAGTCGGACCGCTCTCCGAAGGTTTTGTTTGCGACGCGGCCAACCTGACGGTCGTCGCTGAGTCGGACCTGTACGGCTTCCGCAAGCAGTTGCCGGGGCGTTACGAACTGCACGGCCGTCGCCCCGGCCCCGCGGACCTGCCCGGGGCGCGGATTGCGGACTGGACGGACATCCAGCCCGGTGAACTTGTCGTGCATGTCGAGCAGGGCATCGGCAAATACCTGGGCCTCTATGAAATCGAGTTCGACGGCCGCCAGCAGGAAGCGCTGGCCATCGAATACGCCGATCGGGCACGGCTTTATGTGCCGGTGGCGCAGGCCCACCTGCTCAGCCGTTACGTGGCCGTCGGTCGCCACCGGCCCGAACTGCACACCCTCGGCGGGACGCGCTGGGCGCGGGAAAAGGTCGCCGCCGAAAAGGCGGTCCATGACCTGGCCGGGGCAATGCTCGAAACCCAGGCCGCGCGCAACGCGCTACAAGGCCACGCCTTTCCTCCGGACACACCGTGGCAGGCCGAGTTCGAGGCCGCCTTCCCGTTCCAGGAAACGCCCGACCAACAGCGCGCGATTGAAGAGATCAAGCGCGACATGGAAAGCGCGCGCCCAATGGATCGCCTGATCTGCGGCGATGTCGGCTATGGCAAGACCGAAGTGGCCATGCGCGCCGCCTTCAAAGCCGTTATGGACGGGCGGCAGGTCGCCGTGCTCGTGCCAACCACCGTGCTGGCTCAACAACACTACGACACCTTCGCCGAGCGCATGGCCGCCTACCCCATCGCCATCGAAATGCTCAGCCGTTTTCGCACCCGCGCCGCGCAGGCGGCCATCCTGCGCCGCCTGGCGGAGGGCGCCGTGGATATTGTCATCGGCACCCACCGGCTGGTTCAGCGCGATGTCCGCTTCGCGGATCTCGGACTGGTAATCATTGACGAGGAGCAGCGTTTCGGCGTCGCGCACAAGGAGCGCCTGAAGCAGCTTCGCCAGCTCGTGGATGTGCTGACCCTGACCGCCACCCCCATCCCCCGCACGCTCTACATGAGCCTCACCGGCGCGCGCGACATGAGCACGATCCAGACGCCGCCGCAGGATCGGCTGCCGGTCGAGACGATCGTCGCGCAGAACACGGATGAAGTCGTGCGCGAGGCCGTCCTGCGCGAACTCAACCGCGGCGGCCAGGTGTTTTATCTGCACAACCGTGTCCAAACCATCGAGCTGGCGCGTGAGCGGTTGCGCCACGTCGTGCCCGAGGCCCGGGTCGAGGTCGGCCACGGCCAGATGTCCGAACACCGGCTGGCGGCGATCATGCATCGTTTCGTCCGCGCGGAGTTCGATGTGCTACTGTGCACGACCATCATTGAAAGCGGCGTGGACATCCCCAACGTTAATACAATCCTGATTGACCGCGCCGACCGTTTTGGCATGGCGGACCTTTACCAATTGCGCGGACGCGTGGGGCGCTTCAAGCACCAAGCCTACGCCTACCTGCTCCTGCCGCGCCACGGGCGGCTGTTCGACACGGCGCGTCAGCGCATCGGCGCGATCAAGCGCTATTCGAGCCTCGGCGCCGGTTTCAAACTCGCGCTGCGCGACCTTGAAATCCGCGGAGCCGGCAACCTGCTCGGGGCGGAACAAAGCGGCCATATCGCCGCCGTCGGTTTCGACCTCTACTGCCAGTTGCTGAAGCGGACGATCGCCCGACTGCGCGGCGAGCAACCGCCGCCGTTGATTGACGTCAAGCTGCGGCTGGATTTCATTGACCTGGCGCCTGGCGCAGCCGCGGACGCACCGACGGCCGTGTTGCCCATCGCCTACCTGGAGGACGAGAACCTGCGCGTCGGCGCCTACCGCAAACTGGCCGCCGCCGCAACCGAGGCGGAGATTGACGAATTGGCCGCCGAATTCCGCGACCGATTCGGACCTGTGCCGGCGGCGGTTGATCGTCTGCTTAAAATTGCTCGCCTGCGGATTATCGCAGCCGGCCGCGGCGTGCAGGCCATCGAGGTCGCGGGTGACAAAGTCATGATCACGCGGGGAGGCGAATTCGTCATGCGCGGCAACCATTTCCCGCGGCTCAAAGCCAAGGACGCTTCAGCCAAGCTGGACGAATTGATCCAGTTGGTGCGAACACTTGGGACTTAAGCGGCGTCAATTGCCTGTCTCCGGCTTATGATCGAACGGCCCATTTGAGATTCCTCGCCGTCCGGCTCCGCCGGTCTTCTTGGAATGACGGCCAGCCGATGTCTTCTTCCGCCCCATTCCGCTTTCCAGTTTCAGGTTCTCACATTCGGGTTTCAGGTTGCCTTTCGCCCCTCCGTCTTCACCCTTCATCCTTCCGCCTGCACCATTCAAAACGCACCGCCCACCGGTACGGCATCGGGCGCGCCAAGTGTTTGGCGAACACGCAGCACATCCTGAGTTGAGGAACGAATGAACCAATAGCCGGAATTGAAGACCGCGAGTTCGGCCGCGCCCCGGCCCAGGTAATTTGCCGGCGCGGCTGTCGCCTCTTCCCACCCCCAATCGGCATGAAAATCCAGCACTGCGCCCGCGAGCGTTCGGACATACCAACGACCCGCGGCAGCGTGGTAAACTGCCAGATCGGCCTGCCCATCGCCGTCATAATCCCCGGCCGCCGGCGTCGCCGCGCGCCACCCCCAGTTGGTGCCCAGGCAGATAATCCGCTCATCCAGCGCGCGCACAAACCAGAATCCAAGATTCGTGTCATACACCGCCAGATCCGCCCGCCCGTCGCCGTCATAATCACCCGGAACCGGCATCGCGGCCGGATAGCCCCAGTTGATCGCGAACAAGATATTCGTTTCGCGTTTCAGCGAACGAACAAACCAGAAACCGCTGGCCGGATGATACACCGCCAGGTCGTCCGCGCCGTCGCCGTCATAATCGCCCGGCACGGGCTGGGCTTCGCTCCACCCCCATGGGTAGGCAACGGCCAGCACGGTCCCATCCAACCGCGCAATATACCATTGGCCCTCGCGCGAGTGATATACCGCCAGATCGGCCACGCCGTCGCCGTCATAGTCGCCCGGCACGGGCTGGGCTTCGCTCCATCCCCAATTGGTTGACCAGGCGATGACGCTGCCATCCAGTTCGCGGATAGACCAATCGCCGGTGAATGTGTCATAAACGGCAAGGTCCGTCTGCCCGTCGCCATTGTAATCGCCGCGCACGGGAATTTTCAGATGCCAGCGCGCATCCGGCGGGCCGCCGCGCAAGCCGCGCCACAGGAGAATATCCAGCACGCCGTTGCTGGCGTTGTACGCGCCCACCTCGACGCGCCCGTCGCCGTTAAAATCGGCGGCCACCGGCACGCGACCGCCACCGCCCCATTTGAGCCCCCACAGCAACAAGTTGGAGTTCACACCCTGCGCGAACCAGTACCCGGTCCGCGGATCGGCGACCGCGAGATCGCAAACACCGTCGCCATTAAAATCGCGCGCCACCGGCACGGCGCCGGGATACCCCCACTGCCGTTCCCAGACCGGGAAAGCGCCGGACGCGGATGCGCGCGCATACCATAACCCGTACGCCGCGCGGTAAAGCGCGGCATCGTCCCGCCCGTCGCCATCAAAATCGCCGACGACCGCCGTAGCCCCGGTCGGCCCAAAGGAAATGCCGGACCAGAGATTGCTTGGCGCAATGGTCTGTGCATACCAACTGTTGTTGGAACCGATGTAAACACATAAATCGTCCGCGCCATCGCCGTCGAAGTCCCCGGCGGCAGGGATCCCGCCGGCCGGGCCGAACAGCCGGCCATTCACCACCCAGTTGCTGTCCGCCACGCGCTGGATCGCCCAACTGCGGCCGGTCGGATTGTAAACGCCCAGGTCATCCACGGCATCCCCGTCAAAATCGCCGATCACCGGTAATTCTCCCGGCCCGCCGAGAGATCGCGCGCGAAACAAGTTGGCGCCGGACGCAACGCGGTTGGCGTGCCACCGGCCGAGACGCGGCTCATACACCGCAGCGGCGCAAGCGCCGGAACCGTCAAAGTCCGCGGGGCGGGTGGCTACATAAGGAGACACAACCGGCCGGGCCAGCGTAAGCTTGCGGTATTTCATCCCGTTGTGCGTATAGGCCAGGTGCAAATCGCCCTGCGTGTCGGCGCAGATCGCGGCGCGCGCCCCCTCGCACACGTCCACCTCCGTACCCGGCGCGCCATCGGGCCCGAAATAGCGCACACGGATCCGTCCGGCGCGCGTCCAGCTTAAAAACGCGCCACCGTCGCGGGCGGCCGCCCATTGCGGCGCGAAACGCCGCAGGCCGCTGCCGCCGGCGCGATCCACGACCCGCATGGTCTGGATGCCGTACACCATGCTGGTGCCGTTATAGACATTGGCGTAAACCCCGCCCTGTCCGCCGTCGCTGTTCAGATCGCAGGCAATGTAAGCCACTTCCCGGCTGACATGGTCGCCGACGATGCTGCAATACGCGCCATCCGTGCCCATGCCGACGAAATACGCGGGGTCGGCCCAGGCAACCGACGGCTGGCGGCGGGCAAAGCGCAGGGAGTTCTGATAATATGAATAGCCGTAGCCCTGGTGCGCCTCGGTGGCCATGTGCCATACGGAGTGAACGGTCTGGTCGGCATGAATCGCCGGGCCGGCCCGCGAGATCCAGATTGTATTGGCTTCGCCGCCGACCCCGCAATACATCCGGCCTTTCGCCACCAAACGCGTCAGTCTGGCCGACACCGGATCGAAGACGTGTTTCTGCCAATAACCGGCGCTACCCCAACCGACCACTTCATCCAGCGGCAGATCAATCGAGATATTGCCGGTGTCCCAACTGTCCGGGTTAAGGCGCCATTCATTCAGGATCGGCGTTGTGGGGTTGGCGGCCGCGTTGGTGCGCACAAAAACGCCCAACGGCCAGATGATAATGCCGGACACCCATGCCCGGTCATGCCGGTCAATTTCCAAGTGCGGATTGTAGAACTGGCGGTAGCCAGATTGAGCCAGATCCACCGCCACGCTCCGCCAGGCGCCGCCGATCCGATCATAGAAGTAAGCATAGCTGCCGCCATCACAGACAATGTGCGGCTGGTCCCGACTGTCTGTCGCAATGCTCGGCAGGCGGCCCTGCCCGGTGGGCAGGGATTCCTCCGAACCGATCGTCTGAATCTCGGGCGCGGCCGCTGGGGCGGCCGCCGCCATGCCCAGCGCCAATGCCAAGCCGCCCGCTATGCCAATCCAGTACATATATCCCTGTAGGCAACACTGCCTGATTTCGTTCAGTAGCGAACACCGAGGCCGGTGTAAAGCCTGAACATGGCAGATGCCGGCGCTGACCGTCCAAATATGCGATTGCGCGTTTCAGCGTCAGTTTGTTCAAACGGTGAATCGGCCATGACAAGCGCCGCCGCGCCGGCTATATTGCGTCTACGGAGGCTCGATTGCTTGACAGTCCGTTTGAACAATGACGAGGTTTTGGCCCGTCTGCGCGGCGGCGAACCGGTGGTCTTCTCCGGCGACCGCCTCGACAACGAGGATATCGAACATGCCGTCGGCGTCCTCCGGGTGTGTCTGGCGGAGATCGGCCAGGAGGGCCTTTTCGATCAATTGACCTTCTGTCTGCGCGAACTGATTGACAACGCCCTGAAGGCCAACCTCAAGCGCGTCATTTTCGCCGCCGAACACCTCGATATCAACGCCGACGATGATTACGAGCGCGGCATGCTTTCGTTCCAGGAGAAACGCGCGACGGAGGAGTCCCGCTATATGAGCCTGCTGGTGGGCGGACCGCTCTACGTCGAAGTTCGCTTCCAACTTCAGCCGCCGCTGTTCACGATCGCGGTCATCAACAACACCCCGATGGTCGAAGCCGAACGCCGCAAGGTGCTCAGCCGCCAGGCCAAGGCCAAGATCCACAACAGCATCGCCGAAGTGATCGAGGAGATCAGCGACGACTCGGAGAGCGCCGGCCTCGGCCTGGTCATGCTGATCATGATCCTGCGCAAGATCGGCGTGCCCGAGGAAAACTTCCGCTTCATCCGCGAGGATACCTGCACGATCTTCAGCATCGAGGTGCCGTTGGCGTTGGTCTCCGACGAGGAAACCGAGCGGATCAGCGCCGCTCTGGCGGCCGAGATTGATTCCGTGCCGCAGTTCCCCAAAAGCATCATGACCCTGGGCAAAATGCTGAAGGAACCGGGCTTCGATTTTCACAAAGTGGCCGTGCTGATTCGGCGCGACCCGGCCTTGACCATGGAGGTGCTCCGGATGGCCAACTCCGCGTTATACCGGCGCTTCAACAAAATCGAGACGATCGAATTGGCCATCAGCATCCTCGGCACGCGCGGGTTGGAGCACATCCTGCAATCATTCGGAGCGCGCAAGGCGCTGGAACAGCGCTACTCGCCACAGGCGTTGGAACGACTGTGGGAGCACAGTTCGGAAATAGCGGAAATCTGTTCCCTGCTCTGCGCCCGATGCGGCGTCGCCGACGAGGCAGCGGAGATCGCCTATGTCGGCGGCCTGCTGCACGATATTGGCAAAATCATCCTTGAGGGCCGCCATCCGACCACCTTCAAGGAATTGTCCCGTATCTGCGCGGAAAAAAATATCTCGCGCAGCGCGATTGACGACCTGATCGAAGGCGTCAACCATTCCTTAATCGGCGCGCGCATGGCGGAGAAATGGAACATCCCAGAGCGGATTGTGGAACTGATCCGCTCCTGCCGCACCCCTTTGTCCGCGCCGGAAGCCGTACGCCCCATGGCCAAAGTGATCTACCTGGCCCACCTGGTGTATTACCAGATCCGCCACGCGGAGAAGGAACACGAGATCGCAGAAAATATCCTGGGCGAATTCGGCCTCGGCCGCAACGAAACCCTGGAAGGACTGGCCCAGGCAGCCCGCGAACGGCTGGAGCAACGGGAACCGTGATGATTATCCATGAGCCGTAATCCGTAATCAGCGCAGCCGCGGAGATGCGCGAGTTCAAATGGGGCTCATTGCTCGGCCGGGTTTGGGAGTGTTGCCGCATCCAGGATTACGGCTTAAGGATCGTTGGCCACCGGCCCGACATCGTCCCAAAAAATACGGTCCACAATGGGCTGCCCGCCGGCATTGTCGCCCACCACGATCACAAACCGCAGCGCCTCGGTCCCCGGCGGCGTCACACCGGACAGCGCGCTCTTGACCCATTGCCCGCCCGTGTCGCGCGCCAGTCTCTCGCCGGACTTCTCGCCGAGACGATTGTCCTGGCCGTCCATGAACTCCACCTTGAGAAACGCCGCACAATTGCCCGGCAGATCGCCACCCTTGATCAGATACCATCCAGCGACCGTAAAAGGCTGCTGCGCGCCCCATGGAACCTGTTGCCAGATGCCGTTCCAGGAACCAGGCGGCACATCAACTTTCAAAGCGCGCACTCCAGAATGGGCGTGTTCCAATGCCGCACCGCCGGCAACCGTTACCAAGGCCGCCCCACCCCAAGGCCGCCCAAATTCCCCCCAAACACTGCCACTATCAGCCGACCCAAAATCCGACTCGAAATCTGCATTTTCAAATCGCGGCAAGGCAAAGCCCGCCAAAGCTCCAAAGACCATTCCAACCACCCCCAACCCAACCAATCTCATTTTCATTTTCTTTCTCCCGCACGATTTCGCCGCTGATCACCCCCTGCTTGGGGATGGATACACCAAGTCGCGAATGGGTACTCGTAACCCCAGCCGCCACAATTCCGCCGCTTGCCGGACAGCGTTTTAGACTCTTCATTATCACGAGCGGCCACCCCTTGCAACCATCAGGCCAGCGGTGATCGTTATGCCGCTGATTTTCAAAATAGACTTTTCAATCTGAAACTTTTATATCATATTATATTATTATGTATGAATAAAGGATTTCAATGACCATCAATAAGTTGCGAATGATATTAACGGCAGATGGCATTTCCGACCGTTTAAGCGAGCGCGGCACCTTGCAGCTCGTTGCAACGGAGTCGCCCGTCACCACAATGATCAGTCTGACGGTGGATGAAGCCCAGCAATTTCAGGAGATTGTTGGGTTTGGCGGGGCGTTCACGGAATCGGCCGCCTGGGTGTTGGCACGCCTTTCGCGAACCCGGCGGACGCAGGCTTTGCGCGCTTATTTTGACCCCGACGCCGGTTTGCGCTATTCGCTTTGCCGCACCCACATTAACAGTTGCGATTTCTCACTCGCCCATTATTCGTTCGACGACACGCCGGGCGATACCGACCTGCGGGATTTCAGCATCGCCCATGACCGTCAGTGGCTGCTGCCGCTGATCCACGACGCGCGCGCGATCAGCGGCGGACGTTTTCGCCTGCTGGCCTCGCCTTGGAGTCCGCCAGCGTGGATGAAAACCACCGGCCAGCGCAACCACGGCGGCGCGCTGAAACCCGAGTACTACCCGGTTTGGGCCCGGTTCATCGCAAAATACATCCAAGCGTATGAAGCCGAGGGCATCCCGCTCTGGGGCATCACCGTGCAAAACGAGCCGGTCGGCCGGCACCGCTGGGATTCCTGCGAGTGGACGGCCGACGCCGAGCGCGACTTTGTCCGCGACTTCCTGGGCCCGCAACTGGAACGTGACGGACTCGCTCACATCCGCATTTTCGCGGTGGACCACAACAAGGATATCATCGTCGCGCGCGCCGCTCCGTTCGCCGGCGATGCCGCTGCGCGCCGCCGTGTGGCCGGTATCGGCGTGCATTGGTACGCCGGCGATCATTTTGACCAGCTTGACCGGGTGCATGCGCTGCTGCCGGACAAGCTGCTGCTGGCCACCGAGGCCTGCTGTGAGGGCGGCGTCAAGCTGAACCAGTGGGACCGCGGCGAGCGCTACGCGCACGACATCATCGGCGATCTGAACCACTGGGTTTCCGGCTGGCTGGACTGGAACATCGCCCTCGATACCACCGGCGGGCCGAACCACGCGAACAACTTTTGCGACGCCCCCATCATTGCCGATCCCGCGAACGACGCGCTGCATTACCAGAGCTCGTTTCATTACCTCGGCCACTTCAGCCGGTTCATCGAGCCCGGCGCGATCCGGATCGGCATCCAAACCTCCGACCCCAGACTGGAAGCGACCGCTGTCCGCAATCCGGATGGCGCGATCGTTGTCGTCGCGTTGAATCGCACGGAGGACTCCTTGCCGTTCCGGCTGATCCTGGATGGAAGCACGGCGGACACCACCCTCCCCCCACATGCGATCATGACATTGGTTGGCGGCTGAAAATGTTTTCGCCGGGATGCTTTATGGACACCGCAACCGGATAATCGTTGCATCCGTGTGCTCAATGACCGCACCGTACGGCTGAAGCATACCGGCACAGACGCGGATGAGGTCCGGCTTCAGCGCAGCCCGCGCGGTCGCCGGGTCGGCGGTCACGCGCAATTCCACACTGTCGGCGGCGCGCCCGGCCGCCAAAGTAATCGCCCGCGCGCCGGCTACGGCAGGCGGCTCCACCAGGTTGAGCAGGACATCCTGGAGCCGATCGGCGTCAACCGCCGCCCGCAGCGGTTCCGGCGGGATGGTGAGGCACACATCCACCGCCTTGAACAACGGCAGATATGAAACCTGCCGGATCAACTCATCGCGCCACATGTCCGGGTTGTCGGCCGCGGCAAAAGCCGCTGCCTCAGTCCAAGACGGCGGCTTCAGCCCCGCCGCCAAACGGCGCAGGACGGCCACCGCGTCCGCCGGGTCCGCCAACTCGGCATGCTCGAAACCCTGCAAGGTGTTCACGAAGTCCTGTAACAAACGACGAATCCGGCCGAACAAGGCGAGTTCCGCCACCGGCGCCGGCAGCGAGCGCGCGAGCGCCTCTTCGAGCTTGCGAACGATCTGCAAACCTTTCAAGGGCACAGCCGGGTGAAAATGGCCGGCCTCATATTCGCGCACATAACCGCCGAACTCGTTAAGGTAGCGATCCATCGCCTCCAGATCCAGCGCCGCCAGCAGACCCGCGGCAACCGGCCCCTCCTCCAACTGCTCAAGCCGGTATGCCAGCGTATAGAGCCGACCGGCGAGGATGGTCAGCAAGCGCCCGGCTTCGCCCAAAATTACACGCGTGTATTCCTTCAACCGGCGCGCGCGTGCGGAATCCAGCGTCGCGATCTCCGCCAGTTGCCGCGCGCGTTCGATGGAACTCTTCAAAACGGGCAGGGCCTTGTCGCCCGGCACCGCCCGGCCGTGGCCTGGACAGCACCAGCGCACCGCGCCGGATTCGATCAAGGCCGCAATCCCCGCCAACGAACGCAGCAGGTCATCGCGATTCCAGCCGTAAGCGCCGGCGATCATGGGCTGGACGGCAAACAGCAGATCACCCATGAAGAGCACGGAGCCGGCGCGAATGCTGAGGCCATCGGGACTGTGGCCGGGCGTCTGATAAATCTCCAGCGCCTCCTCCGGGCCAAAGTCCAGGCGCGCGCCGATTAATTGCGCGCCGGAGGCCCATTCGCGCTTCAACGGGGCCGGCGCCGGGAGACCGCCGCCGGGCGCCGCCGGCAACGGCAGGAGCGGCCGCATATCCATCACGGCGGGAAAACGCGCCTCATGCAGATATGACAAGGTGAGTTGCTCGTCGCCGGCCGCAATGGCGGCGGCGCCGGCCGCATGCGCAAGGCGCAGCGGCGCGCCAGCGGGCGCCGCGACCGCGCCAATCGCCAGCGCGTGGTCGCGGTGACAATGGGTCAGGAGCACCATCACCGGCCGAACCCGCTCGGCCGCGGCTACGGCGATTTGCCGATTGATTTCCGCTGTTTGCGCCGGGTCGGCGCCAGGATCAATCACGAGCAGCGCCGACGGACCGCACAGCAGGTATGTATTGCTGCACGTGGCATCAGGCTTGCGCTCGAGCGGCAGCATCGAGAATCGAGTTCCTTCCACGGGCTGCCAACGGATCTCGCTGGACATGCGGCGCGCCCTCAGCGCTCAATTCGGATAAAGGTCGAAAAGCCGGAAAGCATCAGGACGTTCATGACTTCCTCGCCGACCTTGGCGAGGGTGAGCGTCTTGCCGTCCCGCCGCGCCAGTTTGGCCAGCGTGAACAAAGCGCGCAACCCCATGCTGGAGACGAAATTGAGCCCGGCGCAGTCAATCATCAAATCGCGCGGCTTGAGTTCCAGTAACGGTTTGATCCGGTTTTCAAACGTCCCCGCCGAGAGCGAGTCAAGCTGGCCGCTAACCGTCACCCGGATCACATCGGGCGCTTCGTTAATCATCATTTCCATATCCGTTCTCCCGCTGGTCTGCCGGACGCCGCATATTGCCTGATCATACCCACACCCGGCGCATGGATTACCCGCCGCACCACTCCCTGCTCGCCGGCCGCTGATTACCGATCACTGGTTGCGGCCACACTCCACCGCCCGGACTCATCAGCCGGCGCCGCGCCACGTACCATGCACCAGCAGCGCGCAAAGAATGCCGAGAATCATGCCGAAAAGCACTTCCATCCGGGTATGCCCAAGAAACTCAACCAGCTTCTCCTGCGACAGGCGGTGCGCCTTGAACATTTCATCCACGATCTGATTAAGCAATCGCGCCTGCTGCCCGGCGGCGCGACGCACGCTCTGGGCATCAATCATCACAATCAGCGACAGGCCGAAGGCCAGCGCGAAAATCGAGGTGCTGAAACCCTCCCGCAAACCGATGGAGGTGGCGGCGGCGCAAACGGCAGCCGAATGGGAACTGGGCATGCCGCCCAACCGGAACAGGAAGGCCGAGTCGAACCGGTGTTCCCGAATCATATAAGTCAGCAATTTGATGCATTGAGCCAAAATCCATGCCGTCACGCCAGCCCAGATCGTGATGTTGCCCATCCAGTGGAAATCGTTTGTCATGCGTCCGAAGCAATATCGGTTCAGTCCGCCCAGTGCAAGGGAAAAGGCGGGCGGCGACCGGGACGCCGCCCTGCCATGAATGCGTGCAGCAGCCATGCTCACGAGAAGACACTGTTCACTCGTCCCAGGTCAGGTGGATGACGCCTTCCCAGTCCGTGCGCCGAACCTGCGCGCCAACCGCCTGCGCACGCGCCAGGATTTCAGGATGCGGGTGCGCGAATTGGTTTTCCGGGCCGGTGCTGACAATCATCGTCTGTGGCCGCGCCAAAGCCAAGAACGCCGGCGTGCTGCCGACGCGATCGCCATGCGCGCCGACCACCAGCGCTTCGGCCGCCGGCTCGATGCCGGCCTGCACGATGGCGCGTTCAATGGCGCCGTCGGCGTCGCCCATGAACAGGATCGAATGCCGGCCGCGCGCCAAGCGCAGCACCAGCGAGGCCTCATCCGCGCGAGCCGAATGCAAGCCGGCCGGCGGATGCAATACCTCCCACTCCACTCCGCCCGGCCAGACGCCTCGGTCGCCGCGGCGCAATCGGCGCACCGGCACACCGGCCAACCGCGCGGCGCGCAACCATTCCGCCTGTTGTGGAAAGGCGCGCGCCGGCGCCGGGCACCAGAGTTCCCGGATTCGAACCTGGTGTAATATTTCCGCGGCCGCCCCGGCATGTTCCGCGTCCGGATGACTGATCACCAGAATCTGCAATTCGTCCACGCCGCGCTCACGCAGCGCCCGCAATACTCGCGTCGCCATATGTCGCGGGCCGGTATCCACCAGCACCCCGCAGCCGGGCGCAACCACCAGCGCCGCGCTGCCTTCGCCAACGTCCAGTATGTCCACGGTCGTTTTTTCCTGTGCGGCGCTCCAAAGGGCCGCCAAAGCCAGGCAACCGCCGGCGGCCAACCAGACCGGCGCGCGCCGCCGACCAGCCGCCAGCAGGCCGATCGCCAGCAGGCCATACCAGCCCCACAGCCAGAGTCCGCTCGGCGCCGGTACCAATCCATGTCCGCCGGGCACGGCCGCCGCCCACTCAATGATCTTCATCAGCCAGGAAATGAAGGTCACATTGGCGTGATTAAAAATTTCCCCCAGCCATACGGACACTGTCGCCGACAACAACGCCAGGCAACCGGTCAGCATGATCACAAAGGCAGCGGGTATAACGATCAGGTTCGCGGCCAGCGCAATCGGCGACGCCAGGTTGAAATAGCAGGCAGTCAAGGGAGCGGTTACCAGCCAGGCCGCGACGGAGGCGGCGCCCAAGCCGGCCACGAGGGAACAGACCTTGGCGCCATAGCGCCGCCACGGCGCGGGCGGCGCACCGCTCAAGGGATCGGCGGCGGCCGGCAAAATCGGTTTTGGATAAAGCGCAGGATACAACAGGATCAGACCGGCCACGGCGCTGAAGGAAAGGACAAACCCCAAATCAAATAACTGTTCCGGCGCCGCCAGCAGGATCAGCCAACCGGCGGCAGCCAGCGCGGACATGCCATCCGGTCGGCGACTAAAGGCCAGACCCAGCCAGAAAACCACAGCCATCACCCAAGCCCGGATTGCGCTGACGGCCATGCCGGTGGTGACGACGTATAATCCCAGCAACGGCGCCAGCAGCAGGCACCAGCGGGTGCGCGGCAACCCCAGCGCATTCAATAAAGCGGTCAACAGGCAGGCGAAGACCGCCACATGCGTGCCGGATACGGCAAAGATGTGGACAGTCCCCGTGCCGCGGAAGGCGCGATACAATTCCTCCGGGATATCCTCCCGACACCCCAGCATCAGGGCGCGCAACACGCCCACCTGCTCAGGGAACGCGGCAATCCCTCTTCCCAGGATTTCACGCATAACACGCCGTCGTTCCAGGCAGAACGCGACCAGCCGCGAGCCGCTGTCGCGGGAAATGCGCCGGGCCGCCGGACCCTCGACCTCCATGCGGCACGCTTGATCGCCGCTCCATTCCCTTTTGGCTGGGGGGTGCGATAACACGCCCTCCAGACACCAGCGGTCGCCATAAGTGGGCCGATCCGCAGCGGCGGCCGGCAACCAGCGCACACGGACCGGCCCGCTGGCGCGCCGCCAGCAATGGGTCCGCCGCAGGCCCTCCGCCTGAACCATGAATTCGCAGCGTGTTCGGTCGGCCGGCGTTTCCCGCATTTCCGGTTCGCTGACCACCCGGCCGATAATGCATACATGTTCGCAAGGACGACGCATTTGCTGCGCCAACTGACGCGGCGCGGGATCATGCCGCGCCAGCGCGCCGTGCAACGCGCCGGCCATAGCCGCCAACACAAAGACCAGCGCCCCGCCGCCGCGCCGAAGCCACAACCAGAGCAGACCCATGGCGGGCAAGGCCGCGAGCAATAAGCCAAACGGATTCCAGCCGCCAAGCCAACCCGCGCAGATACCGGTCACATGCGCGAGCGCAAAGCCCACTATTGGGCGGCGCAAACCGCCGTTATTGAGATTACAATCGAACATGGCGCACGGGATTCCGCCAAGTCTTCAGGGTTCGGCCTCGAGACCGGCCTGATTAAAATTGAGGGGGTAATGGCGGCCGATCGCCACAGCGCTTTCCAGCGCGCAGTGGACGTAACTTTTCGCGCGTTCAACCGCGTCATTGAGCAATTCGCCCTGAGCCAGAAACGCCGTTAGGGCGGCTGAAAAACAACAACCGGCGCCATGATTCTCGGGCACTTCGAGTCGGGGCGCGGCAAACTGACACCCCTCTCCCTCGTCGTAAACCACATCGTATACCTCGGCTCCCGGCAAATGACCGCCCTTGATGACGCAAGCGGTGTCAAACCGATCGCCAATGTCGCGGGCGGCGGCCTGCATTTCCGCCAGTGAATGAATCTTACGCCCGCAGAGGATTTCCGCCTCGTGCAAATTCGGCGTGATCACGCGAGCCTGCGGCAAGAGGTCGGAACAGAGCGCATCCACCGCATCGTCCTGCAGCAGGCTGGCCCCGGTCGCCGACACCATCACCGGGTCTACGACCAGCACGGGGATCCCTTGCCGCACATCGGCCATGGCAACCGCCCGGACGATTTCCGCGTTGTATAGCATGCCGGTCTTCGCGGCGCTGACGGGAAAAGCATCGCAAACCGCCTTGATTTGCCGGCGGACAAATTCCGGATCGAGCGCGACAATTCCCTGAACGCCGACGGGATTCTGCGCGGTCAGGCAGGTAATGGCGGTGGCGCCGAACACCCCGAGCGTCGTGAAAGTTTTCAAGTCGGCTTGGATGCCCGCGCCGCCGCCGCTATCTGATCCGGCAATGGTAAGGACTACCGGCCGTTCGTCCGTTTGGTCCGTTTGCTCCGTGGCCATGCTCTTCATGCTGCGACAGAGTTAATGATTCAGCGCCCGGAGTCAAGCCGTTCCCCCGAGAGAAATAGCTCCATATTTTTTTATGTTTCGGGGTTGCCATGCGAAGCGCGATCATTATTATACGCCCCCGGAGGCTTAGCTCAGTTGGCTAGAGCAGCTGACTCTTAATCAGCGGGTCGCGGGTTCAAGTCCCGCAGCCTCTACCAAACTTCCCCTCTATAATCGCGGCCCGAAATATGAAAAGGCAATCAACCCCACACTCCAAAACGAAAACGGCGCCGGATCTTGGCGCCCATTGGTCGCCCACCCGCACCCGCTTTGCCGTGTGGTCGCCAAAGGCGGACGCGGCGGAAGTCCTTCTCTATGGCGATGACCACCGCGACGCTCCCGGCCAGGTTCTGCCATTGACCCGCCACTCCGGCGGTTTCTGGCGCGGGACGATCGCCGACAACCTGGAGGGCCGCTATTACACCTACCGCGTCCGGATTGACGGGGATTGGCGCGAGGCCGTGGACCCTTATGCGCGCGCAACCGGGGCAAACGGGCGGCGCGGCCAGATCGTCAACCTGGCGACAACCAATCCGCCGGGCTGGTCGCGCGACCGGCGCCCACCCTTCCGCCACCCCACCGATGCCATCATCTATGAGCTGCACCTGCGCGACGCGACGATCCACCCCGCTTCAGGGGTCAAGCGCCGCGGCCAGTACCTCGGCCTGGCCGAGCCCCCGGTCATCGCTCACTTGCGCGAACTGGGCGTAACCCATGTGCATTTGCTGCCGCTTCAGGACTTTGAGTCGGTGGATGAAACCCGGCCGGGCCGGCAGTACAACTGGGGTTATGATCCACAGAACTACAACGTGCCCGAGGGCTCATACGCCAGCGACCCCCACGACGGCCGCGTCCGCATCCGCGAGTTCAAACAACTGATCATGGCGCTGCACCGCGCGGGCATCCGGGTGGTCATGGACGTGGTTTACAACCACACCTTCCGCGCGCGGGACTCGTGCTTCAACAAGCTTGCGCCGGGCTGTTATTACCGGCTGAACCCGGACGGGAGTTTTGCCAATGGTTCGGGTTGCGGCAATGAAACCGCTTCAGACCACCCGATGTTCCGCCGGTTCATGATTGACTCCCTGTGCTACTGGGCTCGCGAGTATCATGTGGATGGCTTTCGCTTCGACTTGATGGGCCTGCACGACCTCGAAACCATGCGCCGCATCCGCGCGGCGCTGGATCGGGTGGACCGCTCAATCATCCTGTACGGCGAAGGTTGGACCGGCGGCGACTCGCCGCTACCCGCCGCGCGGCGGGCCCAAAAGACCAATGTGCGCAAACTGGACCGCATCGCGGCCTTCAGCGACACGATCCGCGACGCGCTTAAGGGCACGGTCTGGGACAAGAACGCCAAGGGCTTTGTCTCCGGCGCGGATGGTTTGGAGGAGGCAATCAAGGCCGGAGTGGTCGCCTCCACCCGGCATCCCCAAGTGAAATACCCGCCCGGCGACGCCTGGCGCGGCCCGTGGGCGGAAGAGCCGTGGCGGTGCATCACCTACGATTCCTGCCATGACAACTACACGCTCTGGGACAAACTGCAGCTTGCCAATCCGCAAGCGAACCCCAGCGACCTGACGCGTATGAACAAGCTCTGCGCCGCAATCGTGCTGACGGCCCAGGGCATTACCCTCCTGCATGCCGGCGAAGAGTTCGCCCGGACCAAACGCGGCGTGGAAAACAGCTACAACCAGCCGGACGCCATCAATCGCCTCGACTGGCCGCGCAAGCGCGCGTTCCGCGACCTTTTCGATTACTATCGCGGGCTCGTGGCGCTGCGGCGGACCTATCCCGAATTGCGGCTGCGCTCCGCGGCGGCAATCCGGCGGCGGCTGCGCTTCATGCAAACAAAGGAAAAAGGCGTCGTCGCCTTCCGCGTGGGCCGTTTGTGCGTGATCTTCAACGGGCGGCCAAATCCAATCCGTGTGCCGCTGCCCGGTCGCCATTGGGACATCCTGGCCGACGAAAAAGGCGCCGGAATCAAACCGCGCGGACAAGTAACAAACGACGTGGCCGCCGTCGCCAGCTTCAGCGCGCTGGTTCTCGCGCATCGCGCGCGGTAAATGGCCAAAACGGAGACGCCGCTTTTCCCACAACAACCGCCCGGCGCCGATCTTACTGGGCACGGGAGCGAATCTGGAAAACCGCGGCGGCCGCGCTGACGGACACCGTGTAGAGGTTGGCCGGCGGCGTGGCCGCGATGTCGGCGGCGATCTCGTGGAACTCGCCGGGCGCGCCCTCGCAACGTTGCAGGTCGTATACGCGGTTGGTCACGGACGACCAGCGCAATACCACCCCGCCGGCAACAGCCGGCGCAATCGCTCGCATAACCGGTTTGGAGACGCCGAACTGGAAATTGCGGATGGACATATCGTCGCCGTTGGCATCGCCGTCCACCACCACCCGGCCAATGGCTTGCTCTGACACCAGTCCAAAAAACGCAAAACCATTCGAGACCGCCGACAGGAAAGAACACGCGCCCAGCCAATCACCCGTTGTTCCATAGACCCGGCAGCCCATATCCGGATATTGGTCCTGGGCCGGATCGTTCTCGCCCAGTTCAAATCCCAACGCATACAATTCCGGACCATCCAGCATAACGATCTCACAATCGTCATTCTCGAAGTCATTGATGTCGCCGATGGAAAGCGCATCCTCAAAACCGGGCATAGCCGGGTAGAGCATGCCTTGCTCGTTGTCATTGAAGGTGAACCCCGCCCCAGCCTGCAAGGTCGCCACTCGGAACGATCGGGACAACCCGGTCGCGCCCGCCTGGAACGTAAGATTGGATCCGACCTCCGCATTATTTCCAATCGGCGCATCCACCTCGTCAGACAATCCAATGTTGGCCGCGGTCGTGACAAAGGTCTCCCGGTCCATCACCGCCGCAACCCACTCCGCCTCGTTAGTGAAAAACACCACCGACTCGCCGGCCGCCGCGTTTCCACCACTCCAGCCGGCCGCCAAAATCAGCAACCCCAATCGCCACACTCGCGCCGTACCCCACATACGCCCTCCGTTGCAAATATCAATCTCCCGGTTGCCCAGTAATAATAATCGCGCCATTTCGCAACGCAATGCGATATATATATTTTAGATCATCTGCTGGGCGTTGTGTTCAACCGCCTGCGCGGCGAGCGCTTGACAGGCGGCGGGTTTCCGTTGAAACTGTAAACAAGGAAACGGAGGGGGCGGGCAGAGCGCGCAACGGCGCGGGACGGGAGGTACAACATGGCCACCAAGTCACTGGCGACCGAAGATCTGAAACCCGGGATGGTTTTGGCCGACGATGTCATTGTCCACGGGCGCGTGCTGTTGAAATCCGGCATGGTGCTGAACCAGGGCCTGATCGAGCGGCTGCTTCATTTTAAAGTCCACAGCACGCTGGTAGCCGTGGACGACACGGAATCGGTCCGGCGGCCGCCCGGCGAGGATCCGGCCCAACTCCAAAAGCAATTTCAGATTCACCAGCAACGCGTCGAGCGGCTTTTTGCGCAGGCCTATGACGACCGCCAGTTGCCCCTCCTCAAGGCGCCGATCATGCAGTACCTGCGCGAACGCTACCGACAGCAAGACGAGCAGTTCGAGAAAAAAGTGCTCGCCGCCATCTCCGGCGAAAACTCGCTGGCCACGCTTGGCGGGGTGGTCGCAAAAATCCAGGAGGTGGCCGTCAGCGACAACGATTCCGCCATTCGCGAACTGATCCGCCTGGTCGAGGCCGACATCGTCCTGACCACGAAGATTCTGCATGTCGTCAATTCGGTCTCCGCCGGCGTTTCCCGGCGGGTGGCCACCATTGACGAGGCGGTGGTGTTGCTGGGTTTCAACAAGATCAAGAACCTCTGCATCGGTATCGCCTGCATCGAGAAGCTCGGGGTCGAGAGCCGCTGCAAGAACTTCGACCGAACCCACCTCTGGCATCATTCGCTGGGCACCGCGCTGGCCAGTCGGCTGATTGAAAACCTGTTGGCCGACGCGGAGACCGGCGACTTGTTTGTGGCCGGCCTGCTGTGCAACGTGGGCCGCGTGATCCTCGACCAGCATTTCCCTCAGGAACTTGCGCGGATCCTCAAACTGGCCGAGGAGCGACGCATCCGCGTGATCGAGGCGGAGCGCGAAGTGCTGGGTGCCACGCACGCCGAAATCGGCTACTGGGCGCTGAAGGCGTGGAACATTGACGACAAACTGGCGCGAATTGTGCGCGATCATCATGGACCGCTCGGCACCCGGGAAGCCGATATCATCAACCTGGCCTATGTGTTGACCCAGATCATGGGGCTGGGCTCGCCGGGCGATTCCATGCTGGCGCAACTGATACCGGGCGTACTGGAGCGACTGGGGTTTGACGAATTGAAGTTCGGCGAACTGTTCATGGCTTTGGATCGGGAGTACCGGGCGGCGGAACCGATGTTGAAAATCATGACCGAGACCGCACCCAAACCCGCGTGAATCCGCCTTTCACCCCCTCACCGCACGCGGCCGGGTCCACTCCGGGATCAGCCGATGCGCCAACCGTCCGGCGCCCGGTCATCGCCGTGGTGGTCGCCGGCGGCGGCCTCAAACCATTCTCTGCGCTGCCGCTCTTCGAGTTTCTGGATAGCGCCGGAATCCGGGAGGATCTGCTCGTGGGCTGTAGCGGGGGCGGGTTGGTCGCCGCGCTGCGCGCCGGCGGCCACTCCTGCGCCGAGATCCGCGGGCTGATCAACCGCCTGCTGGACCGGCGGCTCTTCAAGAAAGACTGGCGTTCCCTGCTGGGCGTCTACCGTCTGCC
This sequence comes from uncultured Verrucomicrobiota bacterium, assembly GCA_964570325.1. Lineage (GTDB taxonomy): Bacteria > Verrucomicrobiota > Kiritimatiellia > CAIQIC01 > CAZMXS01 > CAZMXS01. Next base: position 87,530 of record CAZMXS010000003.1, read on the forward strand.
GGGCGGCCGCCTCGGCAAGCCCTTCGGGATGCTGGACCCCAAACCCTACCGGGCGCTCTGCGGCCGGCTTTTCGGCGACCGGCAACTGGAAGACCTGCGGCCCCGCACCATCCTCCATGTGACCGACTTCGACACCGGCGAGGGCATCGGCCTCGACCGCGGGCGGCTGGCCGATATCGTCGCCGCCACAACCGCCCTGTATCCGCTGTTCCCGCCGGTCCAGATCGGCTCGCGCTGGTTCTTCGACGGCCTCTACAGCGCCCCCGTCCCCATCATGCACGCGGTCAAGCACTCGGCTGATATTATCATCGCGCTCGAGTTCATGGAGCGACTGCAGGCAAACCCCCGCAGTTTTTTCGACGGCCTCACGCACGTGAACAAAATTTTCACGCAGACCATCATGCGCCATCAACTGACGCTCTCGGTCATGTGGCACCACTACGAAATCATCTACGTGAAGGTGCGCTTCGAGGACTACATCCACATCTGGGACGTGGAAGCCGTCCCCCGCATCCTCGCGGCCGGCGAGCGCGCGGTGGCGGAGTACCGGCCGGCAATCCTGGACGCCATCCGCGGCTTCCACCCCGCCGCATGAGCGCGCCCATCCCAAGCCGGTCCGGCGCGCCCGCGCCGGAGCGCGAGCAGGCCGTTCGCTATAGCTTGGTGATGGGACTCGTCAACTTCTTCCCGCGGCTGGTTGCCGCCTGGCTGGCCGACTCCGCCACGCTTTACACTGACGCGCTGCGCAGCGGCACCGAGACACTGGCCAACCTGTTCTCCTGGCTGACGGTCCGCCGGCTGGCCCGCGGCGGGCGGGCGGACTTCGAGTACGGGCTGGGCAAACTGGAAAACCTGACCAGCGTCCTGATTGTCGGCGCGATGGCCGTCTCGGTCGTCATCATGGCCGCCAATAGCATCCACCGGCTGCTGCACCCGGCCCCGTTGCGCCGACTCGGATTGGGCATCGTGGTGGTGGTGCTGGCCGGCATCATCAATTATATTCTCTGGCAAAAGAGCCGGCAGGCGGCGCGAGCGGAGCCCTCGCCGTTGATGGAATCGCACTGGCGATTGATGCGCAACAAATTCCTGGCCAACGCCTGCGTCCTCGCCGTGCTGCTGGCCGACCTGGCCAGCCACGGCCATGCACTGGCCCTCTATCTGGACCCGCTCGCCTCGCTGGGCCTGTGCGTTTTCATTGTGTTCAGCAACTATGGCATCCTCGCCGATTCCGTCGCGGCCCTGCTCGACAAGACGCTCGACGAGCGGCTCCAGATTGAGATTCTCAAGCACCTCGTGGTTTTCGAGCCGCACTACCGTCAATTGCACGGGGTCCGGTCGCGCCGTTCAGGCAAAGACATTTTCATCGAAATCTACCTGGAGTTCGAGGGGGACCGCCGGATGGCGGAGATCCAGGACACGGCAGATGCCATGCGGGCAGCGTTGGAGCAAGCCATCCCCGGCAGCCACGCGGCGATCGTACCGACCCGGCGCACGCCGGCATGAGCCATGCGGTTCGATAAGGTCTTGAATCTTTAACACAAAGAGCGGCGATGGTAGTTTCTTGCAAGGGACTACCAACTCAACTGGCGTAACTTGACGGGCACAACTAGAATTTTTTCTTTCGCTTGGTTGATCGTTAGTCTATGTTCTTGTTTGTATGACAACCAGGGAATTCGCAGGCTATTCCATTATCCGCAATTTGGCCGGCGGCGGGCTGACCCGTCTGTACGTGGCGCGCGACGCCCAACAAAACCGTGTCGTCATCCGCCAATTAACGGAAGACTCGGCGCGCAACCGGCACATCAAAAAAAACTTCTTCCATAGCGCCGAGATTCTCTCCAAATTGCGGCATCCGAATATCATCCGCTTCATCTCCGCCGGCTACCAGGACAAGATTCCGTTCATGGTGCTGGATTACGTCGAATCCCGCACTTTGCGCGAACTTATCCTGCAGCGGGACGCATTGTTGGCCAATAATGTGTTGTCTTTCATGCGCCAGTTGGCCGCCGCGCTGTATTACATCCACTCGAATCATTACCTGCACCTCGATTTCAAACCGGAGAACATCCTCGTGGCCAACGACGGCCATGTGTACGTCATTGATTTCGACCTCGCGATGCGCATTCCGCGCTGGTGGTGGAACCGGAAGATCCGGCAGTTGCCGGGCACGCCCTCTTACATGGCGCCGGAAATGCAAAAGGAACGGCTGGTGGACGAGCGCTCCGATATTTACAGCTTCGGCGTCACCTGTTATGAGATGGTCACCTATCACAAGCCGTTTGAGGCTGACAAGATCGAGAAGGCGCGCGCTGACCAGCTTGATCCAAATGTTCCGCCAATCAAGCCGCGCCAGCACAACTCCGCTATCCCGGCCGCGTTGGAATCCCTTATCCTCAAGTGCCTGGCAAAGAAACCGGAGGATCGGTATCCCTCAATGAGCCTGGTCATCCGCGATCTGGAAGCGATGATATGACCGATATTTTTGTGCGCCGGGACCGCCCACGCCGCGGCCGGGTCTTTTTCCTGATGGTTCTGTTGCTGCTGGCCGCGGCGGCTGTGGCGGTTTTCTACTGGCCCAAGCGCCCCGCGCCGGCCGCACCGGAACCGCTGACGGACGCCCCCACCCCAAGCCTGCCGGCGGCGCCGTCACCCGCCCCGGCGCCGGCGGCGGCGCCGGACATCGGTCTGGCCCAGCTCGCCGAGGCCCGCCGCCTCCGCGCCGCGGAGGATCTGGCGGCCGCCCGCGACCTGTGCTTCGCCATTCTGGACCAGTCCTCCAACGCCGTCGCCCGCGCCGAGGCCGAAAACCTGCTCGGCGAAATCCACATCCTGCTCATCACCACACCGCGCGCCATGCCCGAGAAAGTCGAGCACACCGTCGCCAGCGGCGATTCGCTCGGCAGCCTGGCCCGGCAATACGGCACGACCATCGAGCTGATCCAGAAAAGCAACGGGATCAGCGGCCAGATCATCCGGCTGGGCGACCGCCTGCGAATCCTCAACGGCAAGTTTGCCATCCGGGTGGACAAGACGCGCAATACGCTGGTGCTGACGCTGAATGACCGCTTCTTCAAGCGTTACCGCGTCGGCACCGGCCAGTTCGGCCGCACGCCGGGCGGCGCATACGTGATTGAGGACCGCATCCCCCAGCCCACCTGGTGGCGGCCTGACGGCAAGGAAATCCCCTACGGCGACACCAACAACTTGCTCGGCACACACTGGCTGAAGCTGAATGTCCGCGGTTACGGCATCCACGGCACGTGGGAGCCGGAGACCATCGGCAAACAATCCAGCGCCGGCTGCATCCGGCTGCTGAACAGCGACATCGAAGAGCTGTATACCATTGTCCCCGTCGGGACACCCGTAGTCATCGCGGAGTAGAACGGAGGAATGGCGCCGTGCCCCCGTATACATTGCCTTTTGAAAAGCCGGTTCTGGAACTGGAAAGCAAGCTGAAGGAACTGCGCGTCTTCAGCCAGACCCAGAACATTGATGTCTCGCTCGAAATCGAGCGCATGGACAAGAAAATCCTTGAAACCCGGCGCAAGATATATGCCAACCTGACGCCGTGGCAGAAGGTGCTCGTCGCGCGCCACCCGCTGCGCCCCTACACCGCCGACTACGTGCGCGAGATGTGCGCGGACTTTACTGAATTGCACGGCGACCGCCTATATGCGGACGACCGCGCCATCATTGGCGGGTTCGCCCGAATCGGCGACCAATCGGTTATGTTGATCGGCACGCAGAAGGGGCGCGACACCAAGAGCAATCTGGAATGCAATTTCGGCTGCGCCTACCCGGAGGGCTATCGCAAGGCCCTGCGCCTGATGAAGCTTGCCGCCAAGTTCAATGTGCCGATCGTCACGTTGATTGACACGCCGGGGGCCTACCCCGGTATCGAATCCGAGGAGCGGCACATCGCCGAAGCGATTGCGGTGAACCTGCGCGAGATGTTCACACTTCCCGTGCCGATTATCGTCACGATCATCGGCGAGGGCGGCAGCGGCGGCGCGCTGGGCATCGGCGTCGGGGACCGCGTCCTCGTGCTCGAATACGCTTATTACTCCGTCATCTCGCCCGAAGGTTGCGCCGCCATCCTGTGGAAGGATCGCGCCTTCGCCGATAAAGCCGCCGCGGCGCTGAAGCTGACCTCGGCCGATCTGCTGGCCGCGCACCTGGCAGACGAGATTGTCCCCGAACCTCCGGGGGGCGCGCACACCAATCCCAAGGCGATGGCCGCCACGCTCCAGGAATATCTGTTGAAGCATCTGGCCGAATTGAAAGCGGTTCCGCCGGCGACGTTACTGCAACTGCGCTACGAGAAGTTCCGCGCCATGGGTGTGTTCGGTGAAGCCGCGCAGCCGAAATCGGAAGCGGCACAGGAAGCCGAGGCCGCTCCGGAACCGGCAACCACCGCGGTTGATGGGCCGCCAACCAAGGCGTAACCGCCAAACTCCCGCGCGGCCATTGGTCTTTCCACGCATGCCGCGCGGCGGCTCACAACGGCCAATTGCGGTCGCTGAAGCGCACGCCAATCTTGTAGTAGCGGCCGGTGACAGCCGGGCTGTCATGATCCACGATGGATTGGAGCGAACCGTTGCCGGCCAGGCCATTCGTGTTCAGCAGCCGCCATTGGGCATTGATCAAATTCGGAGACCAGAGGACCGAGTAAACGCGGCCGGTCACCGTGGCCAACCAGATTGCCGCTTGATCCGCCATTCCCGCGTACTCGCAACTGTCCACTGCCGGCCGCGAGTTGGCGTCGTTGGGCCGCGTCCCGGCCACGTACTCCTGCCAGTTGTTGAATCCATCGAAGTCACCATCGGCCTGCGGATTCAGCCCCGTGTAGCTGCCGGAATAATCAATCTCAAACCGGTCGGACAGACCGTTGTTGTCAATGTCATAATCGTCATCCATCGTGTATCCGGCAGCCTGCTCGTTCTGGTAAAGGTTTTCGCCGTCCGCCGCGCGAATGGTTACATCCACCTGCGCGCGCCCGGCAATGTTCCGTAGGAAGTACCAGTCACACGGCTCATACATGCGCCCGGTATGATCCACGCGCTGTCCATACGGCATGACGTACACGTTCGTCACCACCCAGCACGCGCCCGCATTCAAAATCTGGCCGGTCCAGCGCGCCTCAAAATCACCGCAAAGGCGATCGCCCTGGCGCGTATGCGCGCTCCACAATCCGGGGACATGCGGCGAAGCGTCCCACCACCAAGTGGTTGCGCCATACTCCTGCACCGCCTGAATCGTCAGGCCGGTCACGGCCGCCGCCGTCAGGTTTTCAATCGTCAAAATATTGGTGACGACATCGCCTGGATTGAAAAGCGGCAAGCCTTCCAGGTCCACCTGGGGCGCGCCGGTTACGCGCGCGCTAATCCGCACAGGCGCGCGCAGCGAACGCATTTTCATCACGCTCAAACCGACGCCCGGCGCCGGCACGTCAAACCCCACCGCCACGATGCCCGTCCGCCCGACAGTTGGAAAATCCGACCAGGGAATGTCAATCCGCCGGGCCGTGGAAACCAGCCGATCAATGTAATTGGTCAAAACCACCCGGTTGGTCACCCCCGCACTGTCGCCGACCCACACCTGCGCCCCCGCCGCGGCCGGCCCGCCGGCCGCCTGAAATCGCAACAAATTGTGATTGGTCACGCACACCGGCACGGCGCTGGTCCAGTATAAGCCGGGGATATTCGTGCCGGCGTTATGAGGCAACCCTTGCGCCGGGCCCACCAGCAACCGCGCGTTGGACACATCGAACCCCAGCTTGCCGCCTTCCTCACGGCGGGCGGTCGCCTTGATGTAGTACGCGCCGGGCGGTATCGCGGTGATGTCCCAGTCATAGACCGCCCGATGGCTGTTGGTATCCACGCTGAGCGGTCCGTTCGTGTTGATCAAGCGCCAGGCGTCGTCCCGCCCGTTGCCGTAATAAAGGTCCGCCAGCAGCGGGCGCTCATGGCCGTCCGTCGCCTGGCATTCAATGCGATAGGTGTTCACACCCCAGTTATCGCCGCCGTCAGTCTCATTTGGCTGAACAACCCGGACGCCGGGCGCGTAGAGCGCGCGATAGCGGTAGCGATAACGCAAGTGCTCGCCCTCGGCAACGTCACCAACCAGTTGGCAGGTGACGTTGATATTATCGGCGATTTCCGACCAGGTGTTGTTCTCATATACGTCCAGATTCAAGGCGCGCCCGCCGTCGTCCAGCATGGTGATTTCAAATGCGCTGGCGCGCTTGTAGGGGGCCTCGGTCGCGAACCCGTAGGAATCACGCCCGCGATCCTGCTGCATCAGATAGACCACGTCGTTGCTCGCGAAGCGAGACAGGGTCCGCTGGCAGATATTCGTTGGCGGGTTGAGCACCTCGTGCGTGATCCATTCGCCGTCAGCGCGGCGGACCATCACGCAGTCAATGTCATGTCCCTCCGTACCGTCGTTGATGTTGGTGCTGCCGCGCCAGTGCATGGAAACCTGCGACCAGCAGGCCAGCGCGCCATGCTGAGTGGCCACCAGCGCCCGATTCGCCCAGATATCGGTCTCCATATCAATATAACAGCCGTTGCTGAGAGCCGCCTCATAGTCAAAGTGCATTTCCGTCCGCAGCGTGCCGATCCACCAGGCGTTGGTCTTGGAGCGGAACAATTGGTATGCTTCCAGGTAACTGTCGTCCGGCGCATTGGTCGGCGTGGTCCGGGGCGCCCGCCGTATGTAAGCCTTGGGGATCAGCGGCGCGTCCTCCATTTGCTGGTAGAGCCCGAAGATATCCGCCGCCACCGGCCGAAAACTGCCCGCCATCACGCCGTCGTAATCCGTCATCCGGTAATAGCCGCACCCGCGGATGTTCAGCACCTCGGGGAACTGGACCTCGCCCTCCTCGTTCGTGCCGCCGGCATGGCCAATCTTGAAGCCGACATGATAGGAAGCCGGCCCCGGCAGGCGATCCACACCGTCGTCATCCCGAATTGAGCGCACCCCCGACGCGGCGTTCGGCCAGGTGAACAGATATTCCTCGTAGAAGCGCGGCGTCCAGTTGCCGGCCTCGAAGCCGTATAATTCGATCGGTTCGATGGTCGCGCTGCCGCGCGGGGACTGCGTGATGTACCAGTTCTCCACGTCGAGCAGATTGTGGAGCCAGCCGGCGCGCAATCCGACTTCATTGTGGTCCTGGTAGGTCAGATTCGGATAGTCCACCATCCCCCAGCAGGAGGTCTCCCCGGCCCAGCCCAGATGGATCTCCTGGCTCCGGATGGCCACATAATTGGAGACGGGACTGGGCGTGGCATAAAGCGCAATCCGGGCCGCCTTGATGTTGGCGGCCGGCCCGCCGGCCGGCACGCCATCGAGTACGAAATGCTTGCTCCAGACGGAATTGGTAAAGACGTTCGAGGAAAACGTCTCGGTGAACACGATGTTCAGCTTCGCCGGCCAGCCGCCGCTGCCGTCGGTTGTCAGGCGGCGCGGGAAATTGGTCAGATCGGAGCCGACCACATAGGTATACTCCAGTTCGCCGAACGGACCGCCGAATTCCGCGCTGCTGCCGTCCTTGACGCCGAGTGTGAAATACGGCGGATTGGTGTTGATCTCCGCCGGAACACCGCGTTCCGTGCCGGCATTTACGCCCCAGTAGGCGTACTGGTCGAACTCCAAAAAGCCGGGGCCGTTCGTGCCGAGTTCCGAAACCTCGATGACGTTGGTCGCCAGGAGCGGGGCGGTCCAGTTCTTCAGACTCTTGAAACGCCAGCCGGCGAAATTCACTTCAACGCTGGCGGGGCAATTGACGAAGTTCGTGTCATAACCGGGATAGCCAAAGGCGTTGAGCGGCGGATAATTCAACAACGGGATCGTGACCGCCGGGTTGGTGGCGATTGCTTCCGCCTCGCGGCGCAGATCAGTCAGGATATTGGTCGGCGGTTGCCAATCGTGGCCCGAACCTTTAAGCGAAATGGCATCCACATAGACATCCACCGTGCTGGTCGCCGCCCCACCGCCGGAATAACCGATGTACGCCACCTCCATCCGCGCCGTCGTCGTCCCCCCTTCGCCCTGCCCCTGGCGCCAAAGCTGCACGTCGTCGAAATAGACCGTCGCCGCCGCGGCGCCGCCCACTACGTCGCCACAGACCATGCAACGGTAAACGTACGTGCCGGAATTGGTGATGACCGCCGTGAAAACAAGATTGGTCCAACCGGCCGCGGCGCCGCCGGCTTCCAGCACGCTCTCGAAGTCGCAATCGCCGTCGTTGCGCTCGAGTTTGATGCCGGCCACCGCCCAACCGGCGGTCTTCTCGAAGCGGACCGGGTTCATCCGCGCACTGGCCTGCACGACGTCCCCCGACTCCAGCGCCAGTTCCTGGTAGACCTGGTTCCAACTCCACTTGTTAGTCCAGGCCCCGCCCAGTTCCAGCGCATAATCGCCACGCGCCACCACTTTCGTCTGAACGACAGGCGTCAGGTCATCGCAACCACGCAGCCAGCGGTCCAGCGTCCCCGATTCGAATCCGTTGTCCACCACGCCAAACAGCCGGGCTCGCAGCCAGAAAAAATCCCAGGCGTTGGTCGCGGTCCACACCTTGCCGGTCGCGCCGAAAGCGCCCGTCAGCACGGCCTGGACATAACCGGTGGCGCCCGCCGCGGAATGCGCGGCGGTCTGCCAGCGCGCGAATCCCAGCACCTCCAGTTCGTCGCCGCCCGTGACGACGATTTCCTGGCCCAGCGTATTCGTGATCCACTGATCGGCGGCGAACGCGCCGTGAATCCGGCCGGCGTAGTTTCGGTTGAACGTGTGGTTCGTGGTCACGCTGACCGCCAGCGGCCCAGCATGGGTAACCCACCCCGCCAGCGATCCTTCCTCAAAATCCGGGTTGCGCAGGACCGCGGCCTCGGCGGCGGCAGCGCATACCACCGCCGCCATCAGTCCATGGCGCCACCACCGGCGCCAGCCATGACCCGGGCGCTGACAACTCATTGCCATGCGATTAACTTACCAGACTGGGAACGAGGTGTTAACGCCGCGTGGACAACATAAAAAAAGATCGTAAAAATATTTTTCCCTATTGACGCCATTCAACGCCGCGTTTTATATCGTATTACGCGCACGCGTTGTTTGGAGAAATCAGCCACGATGGGAAACAACAGCACGCCCGAGGCTGTAACGGAAGTCGAGGAGCAGCCTCCGCCAAAATGCCAGGCCGGCTTTGCGCCAACGGCCATCCGACCTGATCCGCTCACCGCGGAAGCCACGCGCGAAGCGCGCGAAACCGACTGGCGCTGGCAAATGCGAAACCGCATCCGCACGGTTGCGCAATTGCTTCGGCGCTTTCCCGCGCTGCGCGCGGAAGCCAGCCTGCCGCAGGTTGCGCAGAAGTATCCGCTCTCCATTACACCCTATTACGCCTCGCTCATCCGCGCCGCCGACATCTCGGACCCGATTTTCCAGCTCGCCGTGCCCCAGATGGACGAGTTGTTTGATCCGCCATTCCTGGAGCCGGATCCGCTGGGCGAGGAACAGCACATGCCGGTGCCCGGTCTGATCCACCGCTATCCCGACCGCGCGCTGGTCATGGCCACGACAACCTGCGCCATGTACTGTCGCCACTGCACGCGCAAGCGGGTCGCGGGCACCGTCGAATCCGCCCTGGCGCCGCGCGACCTCGGCCCCATTGGCGCCTACTTGCGCGCGCATCCCGAAATCCGGGACGTGATCGTCTCCGGCGGCGATCCGCTGACCCTCGCCACTTCCGCGTTGGAACGGATTTTGGCTGCCATCCGGGCGGTGCCCTCGGTGGACATCATCCGCATCGGCACGCGCGCGCCGGTGGTCATGCCGATGCGCGTCACCGCCGAACTGACCGCAATGCTCCGCCGCTACCATCCGCTCTGGATCAACACGCATTTCAACCATCCCCAGGAAATCACCCCGGCCGCCATCGCCGCCTGCGCGCAACTGGCCGACGCCGGCATCCCGCTCGGCAACCAGACCGTGCTCCTACACGGCGTCAACGACCAGCCGCAGATCATCGAGGATCTCTGCCGCTGCCTGGTGCGCATGCGGGTGCGGCCGTACTACCTCTTCCAGTGCGACCTGGTTCGGGGCATTGAGCACTTCCGCACGCCGATCGCCAAGGGCCTGGAGATCATGGAACACCTTCGGGGCCGGGTCAGCGGCCTGGCCATCCCGACATTTGTGGTGGACTCGCCGCATGGCGGCGGCAAGATCCCGCTCCTGCCGAATTACCTGGTTCGCTCCACGCCCAGTCACACCGAGCTGCGCACGTGCGACGGCCGGCTGGTCGCCTATCCCGAACCCGGCGCGCAACTTGATGAGCCACCCAACGCCCAATTCGGAATCCTGGATTCCACCCCTGCTCCAAGCCCTGCGCGCTGAGCATCTGGAACGTCATCTGACCCCCCGCCCCGCAAGCGGCGGACGTTTTGTCATGGACGGACGGGAGTTCCTTAATTTTGCGTCGAACGATTACCTCAATCTCGCGCATCATCCGTGGGTGGTGGAGTCGGCCGCGCGCGCCTTGCAAACAGCCGGCGCCGGCGCCGGCGCCTCGCGCCTGGTGACCGGCACCTTGGAACTGCCCCTGGAACTGGAACGGCGCCTGGCTGCGTTCAAGCAATACCCGGCCGCCCTCGTCTTCGGCAGCGGCTATCTGGCCAACGTCGGCATCATCACCGCGCTGCTCGATCACCACGACCACGCTTTCGCCGACCGGCTGGCGCATGCCAGTCTCCTGGACGGTATCCGGATGAGCGGCGCGCGACTACACCGTTTCCGGCATAATCAGCCGGGCCACCTGGCCGATTTGCTCGCCGCCACACCGCCGGGCGTCCGGCGGCTGGTCGTAACGGAATCCGTCTTCAGCATGGATGGCGATCTGGCGCCGCTCCCGGCGCTGGCCACCGTCTGCCGCACCCAGGGGGCCATGCTACTGGTGGATGAGGCCCACGCAACCGGAGTCTTCGGTCCCGGCGGCGCCGGGCGGGTCCGTGAACTGGATTTGGAATCCGATGTCAATCTGGCGATGGGCACGCTCAGCAAGGCGCTCGGCGGTTACGGCGGTTTCGTGGCCTGTTCGGCAATCATGCGCGACTGGCTCGTCAACCGGGCGCGTGCGTTCATCTACACCACCGCGCCGCCGCCCGCCGCGCTCGGCGCGGCGCTTGGCGCGCTCAATGTCTTGGAACAGGAACCCGGCCGCGGCGCTGAATTATTGCGCCGGGCGGAGCGGTTCCGCGAATCCCTGCGCGCCGGCGGGCTGGAGACTCAACACTCGGCCAGCCCGATTATTCCGGTCATGATCGGCGATAACGAACGCGCGCTGCGCATCGCCGCGCGCCTGCGCGCGGCGGGCATCCTGGTTGTCGCCATCCGGCCGCCGACCGTGCCGCCCGGCACGGCGCGCTTGCGTTTCTCCGTCACACTCGCGCACCAGGATGGGGAACTCGCCTGGGCGGCGGATACGATCGCTCGGATCGTGCGCGAGACGCCGTTGGCATGAAGGCGCCCATCGTCATCCTCTCCGGATGGGCCCATCCCGCGCGTTGCCTGCAACCGCTGGCGGCCGCGCTGGCACCCGCCGGTCCGGTGACCTGCCTGGACACGCGCGATCTGTATGGCCAGGAACCGGTGCCGGCCATGATCCGACCGCCGGCCGGGTTATTCCCGGAACAGCCCTTTACTTTGGTCGGCTGGTCGCTCGGCGGACTGCTGGCGCTGGCGATGGCCGAGACCCTGAACGCGCGGCTGCGGCGCCTGGTATTGGTATCCGCGACACCCCGCTTCTGCCAGGCCGCGGACTTCCCCGAAGGCGTGCCGGAACGAAACCTGCGCGCGCTGGCATTGAGCGTCCAGCGCGCGCCGCGGGCGGCCATCGAACGCTTCAGCGCCGAGGTCGCGCATCCGTTTCCGGGGTCCGACGCGGAGCGCGCGGCCGCCGCGGAAGAGCTGGGGCGCGACCGTCTGCTGGGCGACCTGGAATACCTGCGCCGCTGCGACCACCGCGCCGCCGCCACCGCGCTCCGCGCGCCCCTGCTGGCGCTGCACGGCCGGCTGGACGCCGTCATCGCCTGGCCGGCCGGCGCCTGGTTTGCGCGCCACGCGCCGAACACCCGGTTCGTCTTGTGCGAGGCAATCGGCCACGACCTGCCGCTGCGCCGGCCGGAATGGATTGCGGAACAAATCCGACTTTGCGAGAATCCCGACCGTTGAACATAGATCTCCAGCGCCAAACCGTCAGCGCGCGGTTTTCCGCGGCCGCGGAAACCTACGCCCACCGCGCGACCGTGCAGGCCCGTGTCGCCGCCAACCTGATCCGGCTCATCCCGCCGTCCGATGTCGTCCACCGCATCCTGGAAGTCGGGTGCGGCACGGGCATCCTGACGCGTTACCTGTTGGGGCATTTTCAGCATGCGACCATTGACGCCGTGGATTTCTCCCCGAAAATGATCGCCGCCGCCAGCCGCCAATTCCAGGCCGCGCCCACGATCCATTGGCACGCGGCCGATGCCCGCCTGTTCCGCGGCGCCACCCTGTATGAACTGGTCGTCAGCAATTGTTCGCTGCACTGGATCACGCCGTTGCTGGAAGTCTTCTACAATCTGGCCGGGCAAATCCGTCCCGGCGGCGCGTTGACCTTTTCGATCATGCTCCACGGCACACTCGGCGAACTGCACGCGGCGCGTCTGTGCGTCGCCCCGCACAAGGCGCCGGCGGGACGCTTGCCGCTGCTCAACGAAGTGTCGGATTGCCTCGATCTGTGCGGACTGGAAATCATCGAAAGCCACGCCCAGGTCGAAATCGAGGTTTACGCCGGCGCGCCCGATTTCTTCCAGGCAATCCACGAGATGGGCCTGACCGGTGGCGCCGTGTCCCGGGCGGCCGTGCCGCTGAACCGCCGCGAAATTGAGCAACTGATGAGCCACTACGAACAAGCCTACGCCACCGACGGCGGCGTGCGGGCCAGTTACAACGTCGGCTATTTCAAAACACGGCGGCGCTGACCGCCCGTTTTTCCGGGCGCGCGCCGGCCGCCAGAGCGCAGCGGGCTACAGATCCTCATCACTGGCCGACTGGCCATCCCCAATCCGGTAAGGTTCAAAATGGATGGTCGCCTCCAATTTGAGTTCATCCCGCAGCGCCTGCTCAATCTGGTTGACGAGCTGATGCGCGTCCACCAGGCTCACGTCCGCCGGTAAACGCAGGTGAAAGGTGACCTCAATGTGCGCGCCGTATCGGTGGAGATGGAAATGGTGCGTCCCGCGCGCCTCCGGAGCCACGCGCTGAACAATCCCGGCGATCTGCTGCTGGACCGTCTCGTCCGGCGCTTCACCCAGGAGAATATCCGCCGCGCCTTTGAGGATTTCATACGTGGCGTAGAGAATCAGAAGGGAGACCCCGATACCCATGACGCCGTCTATCCACCATAACCTCGGGTTGCGGCCCGCCAGCGCGCCGACGACGATCAGCGCCGAGGCAATGGCATCGCTGCGATGATGCCAGCCATCGGCCAGCAGCGAATGGGAGCCGGTCTGGCGGCCGGCCCAGATGGAAAAACGCGCCAACCCTTCCTTGAGAAAGACAGAGACGAGAAATATGATCGTCGCCGTCAAACTGAAGGCCGCACCCCGATAGTGCCGCAACCGCCCGATGGACTCCTCCATAAACTTCATGCCCACCACCGCCAGCAGCGTCCCGATGACGATCGCGGCAATCACCTCCGCGCGACCGTGGCCGAAAGGATGCTCCTTGTCCGGCTTGCGCGCGGCAATCCAAAAACCGCATAGCAACACGAGGGAAGTCAGCGAATCGGAAAGCGTGTGCCAGGCATCGGCGACCATGGCGATCGAGCCCGTAAGCACGCCGACCCAGAACTTGAGCGCAAACAAACCGGTGTTCAGACCAACGGAAAGCCAGCCTTCCACATAACCCAGTTTTTGCGCTTCCGTTCGCACTGCTTATATCTCGCAAAACGACTGTGAATAATCAACCCACAATACCTGTGGCGCGGGGTTCTCGTCCCGCGCGGGACTGGGTGAACCTCGCCATCAACCGCGGCTGGACTAATCCCACCGTTTCCTCCAGAATGGCGGCCCGGATGCAAAGCTGCTTCATAACCGGCACGGACACCGGCGTCGGCAAGACCTATGTGACCGCGGCGTTGATTACACTGGCCGCCCGCCGCCATATTGACGCCGTACCGATGAAGCCGGTTCAAACCGGCTGTCGGCGCCGCGGCCAACACCTCTTCGCGCCCGATCTGCAATTCGCCCTGCGCGGGTTAAAACGTCCGCTTGCGCCGCTCGAAAAGGCCGTGCTATGTCCCTATCGCTTCCATCCCGCCTGTTCGCCGCACCGCGCGGCGCGGCTGGCGGGTGTGACGATCCGGCTTGGTACTATCGCGCAAATCGTGGATACCCTATTGCGCCTGCATTCAACTCTGATCATCGAAGGCGCCGGCGGCGTGCTCGCGCCGCTCGGCCCGGACCGCACGATGCTGGACCTGATGCGCGTGCTGGGAATGCCGGTGGTGCTCGTGGCCCGGGCCGGGCTGGGTACGCTGAATCACACACTGTTGAGCCTGAATGAACTGCGCCGCGCGCGCCTGACCGTGCGCGCCATTGTCATCAACCAAGGCCGCGGGCCATGGGGCGCGCTGGAGCGGGACAACGCCCAAACGCTTGCCGCCTGGAGCGGCTTGACGGTTCTGCGCCTGCCGCGCCTGCCGGGGCGCGACCCGCAACGCTGGCCGCTTCGCCCGTTGGCCGCGCTCGCGAAGTTGCTTAAGTCGGATCTTGCGCGCGGCGGCGGGCGTGCGCCGCGGCGGCGTCCAGATACGTCTGCACTTCGGAATCGCGCGGAATAAAACGCGCCGCCCGCTCCAACAATTCCTCGCGTAACACCCGCCGGAAGGTCGGGGCGTAGTTCATGTCATACACCCACGACACTTGAATCAGGCAGAAGTCCGCCAGGCTGCGCATGTACTGGTACGACGTTCGATTATCCGCGCGCAGACGCGCGAATAATTCCGGCGTGACCGGGCCATCGAAGTCAATGTCCAGCACCAGTTCAGGGTTGTGCCGCAACGTGCCGGTCACCAGGTGATGCTGGACCACTTCATAGATATCCAGTTTGTCGGCGTCGCGCACCAGCGCGGCCTGCCGGCGGGTGCGCGCCGGCAGGTTATCCGGCAGCGCGGCCCGGTTGTGATGGTAAACAGCCGCCAGCACACAATCACGCGTATCTCCGTCGAGCGCCGCCAACACATTCATTTCCACGGCCAGGTCACGGCCGCGTTCCGCGTGATTGAACGAGCGCGCGTCCGAAAGCGTCTTGTGCTTTTCCATCTGCTCAAACCGTCCGCAGTCATGCAGCAACGCGCAGGCTTCGGCGACGTTGATCTCGCCGGCCGGCCAGCGCAACTCGCCCGCGATCGCGATGGCATTGCGCGCCACGCGCAGGGTGTGGTCACGCTTGAGCGCGTGCAAGTGGCGGTGCCGCGCTCCGCCCTCGCAGAAACGCGCCGCGTATCCGGTGTACCACGCGCGGATGGATTGGATTTGCTCTTCATTCATGACACAAACGGGGCGGGATAATGGCGCTTCGCCGGCGGCCGCGCAAGATTTTCCAAGCCATTTGCATTCAGCCGGCGCAGCCCCCCCCCCCCGGCCGCACAACCCCCCACCCCGGGAAAAAACCACGACCGGCCGGCTTCCCTGAAATCGAACGCTTATTTACACGATCTGGCCAACGAGCGTCAGATCGGTTGCGCTCAATCTGGACGGCGCGCGGAGGCCGGGCCATTCGGAGGGACCGGGTTGGGGGCGCGCGGTTTCCAATGATTGGAAAAAAAGTATCGCGTATTTTCCAATCATTGGAAAAAATCGCCCGCATGAACCGCTATGATCCAGCCGATCGCGATTACGTCTGGCATCCCTATACCCGTTTTTCCGCGCTGGCGACTGATCCACCGCCGGTGATCGTGCGCGGGGAAGGCGTCCACCTGTTCGACGACCAAGGGCACCGCTACTTTGACGCGATCTCGTCATGGTGGGCCTGCGCGCTGGGCCACGGCCGGCCGGAAATCGTCGCCGCCATCCAGCAGCAGGCCGCGGTCTTGCAGCACAGCATCCTGGGCAACCTGGCCCACCCAAACGCCGCCGCGCTCGCGCGGCGACTGGCGCGCTTGATGCCCACACCCGACCGGCGCGTGCTCTTCGCCGCCGACGGCTCCAGCTCGGTCGAGGCCGCGCTCAAGATCGCGCTGCAATACCGGCACGACCAGGGACAAGGCGCGCGCCACCGTTTTGCCGCGCTCGAGGACGCCTACCACGGCGATACGCTGGCCGCTGTCGGCGTCGGCTACCTCCCCCATTTTCACAAGCCGTTCGAATCGCTCCTGACCCCCGCCCTGCGGCTTGCGCCATTCCGTCCATTTGCCGAAACAGCGCGCGTATTGGAGGACAACGCCCGATCGCTCGCGGCCGTGATCGTCGAGCCGTTGTGCCAGTGCGCGGCCGGCATGCGGATCTATCCGGCGGATTACCTGAAGGCGCTGGCCGCCAAATGCGTCGAGTTGGACATCCTGCTGATTGTGGACGAGATCGCCACCGGGTTCGGGCGCACGGGTACGATATTCGCCTTCGAGCAGGCGGGCATTGATCCGGACCTGGTATGTGTCGGGAAGGCGCTGTCCGCCGGCTACCTGCCGATCAGCGCCGTAATCGTGAAAGACCGGATCTACGCACAATTCAGCGACGAACCAACGGACCACACCTTTTATCATGGGCACACCTTCTGCGGAAACCCACTGGCGGCGGCCGCCGCGCTGGCCGCTCTGGACATCTATGATCGGGACGACATCCCGGCGCGCGCCCGCCGCTTGGGCCAGTTGATGATGACCCGCCTGCAGCCGCTGCGGGATGATCCGCGCGTAAAGGAAGTCCGCGGGATTGGCGCAATCGCCGCAGTGGAATTAAAGACCGCCACCCCGCGCACCCCCCAACAGGTTCGGCGCGCGTTCCTGGAAAAAGGCCTGCTGGCCCGCCCGCTGGGCTCCGTGCTGTATCTGATGCCGCCGCTGGTGACGCCAGACGATGTGGCGCTGGCGGCCTGCGACGCGCTGGCGGCGGTGGTGCGGGAAAGCGCTTGACGCGCCGGTCGGATGCAGGGTTGGCTCTCCGCAACCGCAAGCAGCCGCCGCCAAGGAATTGATTTTGTCCTGCGCGCAAAGTGGGACGGCCATTCGCGCCAATCCGAGTCGGACCGGAATGGCCGACCTGATTCGCGGTTGGGCTCACGCGCCAAACGATCCCGCGTAACAAATGCTTGGGGCGCAAAAACGGACAGAGGATCACCGCTGGCTAATGCCTTGGGGGCGCGACTGGCCCAGGATTAACTCGTCGTTTCCTTCAGCCGAATCTTGCGGCCAAGGGTTCGCTCATAAAGCCGGACGATCCAGCGGAAGGGCGAATAGAGCAGGCGCAGACGGCAGATAGCCAGGAACATCTCGAGTGAGTTACGCACGAACTTGATCTTGGAACCGGCCGCATCATCCCGCCAAGTCGTGGGCCATTCAATAATCCGACAACCCTGGCGTTGGAGATGAAACAGCAGGTCCACGTCAAAAGCCCAGCGCGTCAGGCCCAAGTGCGGGGCGACCGCGCGCACGACCGCGGCGCGCATCAGCTTGGCGCCGCATTGGGTGTCCCAGATGCGCAAGCCGAACATGACGCGAACCAGCGTGTTGAAAATGCGCGAGGCGATCCGCCGCTTGAGCGGCTGGCGCGGCGAGACCTGCGAATCTTTCAGCCAGCGCGAAGCGATAATCACGTCGGCCGCACCCAGGTGATCCACCAGATCCTGGAACGCCTCAGGCGCCGTGGAACAGTCGGCGTCAACAAAGCCGATCAGGTCGCCGCGGGCGCGCTGGAAGCCGAGCATGATCGCGCCGCCCTTGCCGATGGGCTGCGGCTCCACCACCGCGAGCACCTGGGGACAGCGGCGGGCGTAATCCTCCGTGATCGCGGCGGTACGGTCCAGCGAACCGTTCACCACCACAACCAACTCCACCTCCGCCCCATAGCGCGGCACAAAAAAGCCGGTGTACGCCTCCAGCATGCGGCTGATGCGGCCTTCCTCGTTATAGGCGGGGATAATGATGGACAGCTTCATGGCGGGGCAGCGTCATCCCGGCGGCGCAGGATTTGCAGCGGGGTGTGCGCCTGTCCAAAGGCGGGAATTTCCAGTAATTCGGCGTAATGCGCGTGCAACGCCGCCTGGATTTCCTCCCGTTCCGCCGGCGTCAGCGGCATGATCTCGGGCGAGCGGATGGCCAGGCTGTAGCCGCTGAGGGCCGCGTAGGGCGCTTCGGCCGCTTGCAGCAGTTCGAGCAACATCTCATGATTCAGCACATGCAGTTTTTCGGCGCGCGCGCGTGGGAAATCCGGGTAATAGCTGAACGGGCCCATCTCCAGTCCCGCCGGCACGCGCAGGCCGGATTCCACGGCCAGATAAGTGTCCTGCGTCAGCAGCGTGGCGTTCAGCGGACTGACCTTGGACAACCACACCCCCACCTGCTGGAGGCGTTCAAGAGCGGGTTGTTCCTTGATTAGCCACCAGATCCGGTCGCGGCCGCGGATCATCCAATCCTGATTGATCGGCGAAGAAAACGCGGCGGCGATCGAAGCCAGCAGCACCGTCACCAGCAACCAGACGCGGCGCGGGTTTTCGCGGGCCGGACAACCGGGCGCGGGCTCGCCGCCGGTCGCGCCGAAGAGCGGCAGGCCAAGCAGCGCGGACGCGAGCGCGGCGCAGAAGATCGGGTACACCAAAACCTGGTAATCCTCGTAGGGAAACGGCGCGGTGAAATGGACCAGGGTCAACGCCAGCACGACGGCCCAGATCATGCCGCCAAAGCCGCGGGGGGTGGCCGAAACCATACCGGGCTCCGGCGTGGCGCCCGGCAAGCGAAATATCCGGGCCAGCAACAGCGCCGCGAGAATCACCAGCGGCAGGAAATACGCCTGGACCATGCGCGAGAGAAAGCCGGCCTTGTAAACCAGGGCATTCAGCAACCCGCCGGCGGAGCGCAAGGTATGATACTCGAACATCCCGAACATGAAACCCTCGGGGGCAACCCGATAGAACGGCCAACTAAGCAGCGCGAGCGTGGCGGCGCCGCCGATACCGAATGCCAGCCAGGACCAGCGCCCGCAAGCCCGGTTGAACAACAGCAGATACAGCCCCGCCACCGGCAAGGCAACGCCGGCGGAAAGCCGTGTCCCGGCCGCCAGCGCCAGGAAGATTCCCCCGAGCAACGCCGCGCCCCACCGCCCGCGCCCGGAGGTGAAACTTAACGCCAACAGACCGGCCACCAACCACGCCGCGCACAACGCATAGGTTTTCACCACGGTGGTGTAATAACTCTGGTAAACATTCCCGGCGATCAACACGAAAGCCAGCAGCGCGGCGGCACAGGGACCGCTGCCCGATGCGCAGCGCCGGGCCAGCGCGGCGGCGCCCAGCGCGCCCAGCAGGCCCAGCAGGACCGTGAAACGCCGGCCGCCAGCCAGTCCGTTGCGTTCCACCCACCCATAGGCCCACGCGTACACGTAAGGCATGACCGGTCCCTGCGTAAAAGCGAAGTCGCGGTATGGCACGCGGCCTTCCGCCACCTGGCGCGCGGCGTAAAGATACCAGCCCTCGTCCTGATTCAGGTCGCCGAGGTATAAATTCGCCCCGGCCAACACCAGGTAAAGAATCAATGCCAGCAAAAAAAACGACGTGCGCCAGAAGATCTTCATCCCGCCCTTTCGTCCAATTCCAACTCTTCCGCCAGCAGGCGGAAAAACTGGCGCAATATATCACAACCGGCCTGCAGGCTGTCCAATTCGATATACTCGTCGGCCGTGTGAGCCTGACGAATACTGCCCGGCCCGAAGACCGCCACGTCCGGACAAACCTGCGAGAAAGGACCGGCATCGCTGTACCAGGCCGCGCCATCGGTCAGCGCCGGCCGGCCGGCGCGCCGACACCCGGCCCGCAGCCGTGCCACCAGGGCCGAACCGGCGTCCGTGTAAAAGGGTGGGCCGTTCTTCATCAATTCAATGCGGTAACCGCGAATCCGGTCAGCTTGTTGAAGGGCAGCAAGCCCGTGGCGCAGGCGGGCCAGGAAGTGTTCATGTTCCCGGCCGGGCAGCATCCGACAATCCACTTCGATGCGGCAACTGTCCGGCACAATGTTGACGGCCGTTCCACCCCGGATCAGTCCGATATTCAGCGAAGGTTCGCCAAGCAGTTCATGAACCAACGCCTGGCGTTCCAATTCCATCTCGCGCTGCAACAGGGCGATGACCTCCATCATCCCGACGATCGCGTTGAGGCCGAGGTGCGGATTGGAACCGTGCGCGGCGGTGCCGAACACCTCGATGATCAACCACAGCGCACCCTTATGCGCATGCACAATCCGCAGTTCCGTGGGTTCCAGGATGATGGCTTCGTCGGCGCGCAGGCCGGTTTCCACCAACCGGAGCGCGCCGTGGTTGCCTTTCTCCTCACCCATCGCGCCGACGTAAAGAATGCGACAGCCGGCGGCCGCCAAACGCGCGAGCAGCTCCGGCTCCAAGGCATGCAACGCGGCGGCCATTGGCCCCTTGGTGTCGCAGGCGCCGCGGCCGTAAAGGCGGCCATTCTCGATCCGCGCCGCGAAAGTCGGGCCGGTCATGCCCTGCACGCCGACCGTGTCCAAGTGCGATTCCAGCATGATCGTCCGGCGCGGCCGCTCCGGTCCCAGCACGCCCACCACATTGGGGCGGCCGGAATCACGGGCATCCCATTGAATGGTAAAACCGCGCTCTTCCAATAGTGCAGCCAGGCAAACTGCCATGCGCTCTTCGCCGGCGATATCGGTGTCATCTGTGTGCTCGGGATTTACGCTGGGCACGGCGATCAAGCGGCATAGCAATTCGATCAATTGATTCTCGGCCATAGATTTCTGCTCCGAAGAAGCGGGACCATAGCAAAATGAACGGCGGAGTTCCAAGCGTTGGAATTCACGCGGGCCAACTTGGCGTGGGGAAGACGACTCCCGGAAACCGTTGGATTCTGATAAGCGGGCAAGACGCCCGTGTCTCATAATAGCTTCATGAAGACCATGCACGAAATTGTTAATAAGTCTGCGAAAAAACCTACATATAGTAGTTGCATTGAAAACAGCCCCATGATATGGATTGGCCCCTGTTAATAAGATGTTTACAACAATTTCGGCTTCTGATTGCAAAAGTGAGAATTGGCCCGCATTTTTTCACGTAGGGAGGGTTTTTCATCTTGTACCTTAAGCGCGTCGAACTGGTGGGTTTCAAGAGTTTCGCGGAGCGGACGAAGTTGGAGTTTGAACCCGGCATGACGGCGATTGTCGGCCCGAACGGCTGTGGCAAGAGCAATGTGTCCGACGCCATCCGGTGGGTGCTGGGCGAGCAGAGCGCCAAGGCCCTGCGCGGGACGCGCATGGAGGATTGCATTTTCAACGGGACCGACTCGCACAAACCATTGGCGATGGCGGAGGTCAGCCTGAGTCTGGCGGACTGTGAGAAGACCTTGGGCACGGAGTTCAACGAGGTGACGGTGACGCGCCGGGTCTTTCGCTCCGGCGAGAGCCAGTATTTCATCAACAAGACCCTGTGCCGCCTCAAAGATGTGCAGCGGCTGTTCATGGACACCGGCATCGGCATGAACTCATATTCGCTGATGGAACAGGGCCGGATTGATCAGATTCTCAGCTCGCGTCCGGAGGACCGCCGCGAGGTTTTCGAGGAGGCCAGCGGCATCACCAAGTACAAGGCGGACAAGCGCGAAGCAATCCGCAAGCTCGAACACACCGAGGCGAACCTGCTGCGTTTGAGCGATATCATCCGGGAAGTTAAGCGCCAGATCATTTCGCTCCAGCGCCAGGTCGGCAAGGCCCGCCGCTATCAGGCACTGCAGGAGCAACTCAAGAGTCTGGATGTCTTTCTGGCGCGCGAGCGGTTGGACACGCTGGAGCGCGATATCGGGCAGTTGGAGAACCGCCTGGCGTCGCTGACCGAGCAGGAGGAAGCCGTCCGGCAAGATGTCGAGAAGACAGACGCGCAGGCGGCCGAATATCGGCGCGATCTCTCGATGGCTGACCAGCAAATCGGCGCGGCCATGGAGAAGGCCGGCGCCGCGAAAGCCGGGCTCGACCGCACGCGCGAACTGATTCGCGTCAACCATGACCGACTGCGGGAGCTGGCATCCCTCTCCCAGCGCGACAGCCGGGAGATGGAAGAAGCACGCGCGCGCCTCGCCAAACATCAGGCCGATCTGAAGCAGCACCTCATTGAGCTGGAACAGGCGATTCAGGTGCGCGACGCGGCTGCCCAGGAACTGGCGCAGCACACCGCGAAGCTGGCGCAGCACGAGGAACAGACGGAGAGCGTGCGCCAGGTGCTCCACGATCTGCGGAACGCGTCGCTGGATCTTGAAAGCCGGCTTTCCAAGCTGCAGAACGAACTCTATGCCATCGAAGGCCAGGAACGTTCCACCGAGATTCGCCGCGAGCGGCTGGCGGCGGAAAAGGCCGAAACGGAACGAATGGTGGAAATCTATCAAGCCCGGCTCGCGGACATAGACGTTCGCCTGGCGGGGCTGAGGGAGACGGTGGAGCGCCGTCAAGGGCGCGTCCGCGCGATTTCCGGCGAGCGGACCGGCCGCGCGGAAAAGCGTCAAGCGCTGCAAAAGCAAATCGGCGAACTAACGACCCGCGCGGCATCGCGCCAGGCCCAGGTGGACCTGCTGATTCAGAGCCGCGCGCAGGCGGATGGCTTCTCCGGCGGCGCGCGCGCGGTGCTGGACCCGGACTCGCCGCTCAAGTTCGATCGCTCCGCGGTGATCGGCTCCCTGGCCGAGGTCATCCACGCCGAGCCGAAGTATCAGGTCGCGCTCGAAGCCGTCCTGCGCGCCTGGCTGGATGCCGTGGTCGTGCGCGACGGCGCGACGGCGCTGGAAATCATGCGCCAGTTATCCGCGCGCCGCGAAGGCTCGGCGCGCCTGCTCAGCCTGGCGGGACCGGCCACCGAACCGCCGCTCGACGCCAAAGCGCCCGGCGAACCCCTCATGTTCCATGTGGACTCGGCGCCGGCCGCGCGCGCGCTGGTCACCCGCCTGCTGGGCCAGGTCCGCGTCGTGGAACGTATGGCGGAGTTTCCCGCAACGGCGCCGCACGGCATGGTGTACGTCACCTTCGATGGCTTGCTGGCGCGCGGCGGCGATGCCTTTGAATATTGGATGCCCGGCGAGCAAGCCGACAACCCCCTAACCCGCCAGCACCGGATCAAGGAATGGCAGGCCGAGATCGAAGCCTACCGGCAGGAACTGGAAACCGTCGAGACGGCGTTGCGCGCCATGCAATCCGACGACCAGACCTTCGAGCAAAGCCTGGAAACGGCTCGGCGCGAATTGGAGCAGGGCCAGCGCGAACTGGCCGTCTGCGAGGGCGAACGCCAGGTGGTGGCGCAGGAGGCGCGGCAGGCCGCCGAGCGCGCTGAGACCGTAGCCTGGGAACTGGAGACGTTGCAGCAGCAGGCGGCCACGGGCGGAGACCGGCGCGCGCAGATCCTGGGCGAAATGGACAGCCTGCGCGCCGCTCAAGTGGACACCCGCGCGCGACTGACAAACAAGACCGAAGAGCTGCGGGTGCTGGAAGACGAGCGCGCCACCCTTTCCGCCGAGGTCACCGACCATCGCATCCGCCACTCCGGGCTGGTGCAGCGCGTGGAACACCTGGAGGCCAATCGGCAGCCGTTGAGCGCCCGCATCGCCGAGTTGGAGGCGTTGATCCGCGAACGAACGGAAGGCATTGATTCCTACCAGACCCGCATTCGCGAACTGGAGGCGGCCACGGTCGCGGCAGAGGCCCAGATCGCGCCGCTTGAAGCCGAGGCGCAACGGCAGGAACAGATCCTGGAGGATGTCCGCCGGATTCGCAATGAGAAGACCGCCGTCCTGGCGACCGTGGATGTCGAGCTGCGCCAGAAGCGCGAGGTTATGGACGACCTGCGCGGCAAGAAGTCGGCGCACGAGATCGAGTTGGCGGAGCAACGGATGCGCCGCCAGAGCCTGCTGGAGCGCACAACCGGCGCCTATCACATCACGCCGGAGCAAATCGCCGCCCATCCCGAACCGGAATGGGAAAACGGACAGCGCCCCGACCGCGAGGCGCTTGAGACCCAGGTGGCCGAGTTGCAAGCCAAGCTCGAATCCATGGGCCCCGTGAACCTGGTCGCCATCGAGGAGCATCGCGAACTGGAGGAGCGCTACGCCTTTTTGACTCAGCAGCAGGACGACCTGGTCAAGGCCAAGCAGCAATTGCTGGACCTGATCCGGAAGATCAACAACACCACAACCGAGCTGTTTTCGAGCACGTTCACGCAAGTCAACAACCATTTCCAGGAGTTGTTCAAGAAGCTGTTCGGCGGCGGCTCCGCAAAGCTCGTGTTGGTGGACGAGGAGAATGTCCTGGATTCCGGCATCGAAATTATCGCCCGCCCGCCCGGCAAGAAACTGCAAAGCGTCTCGCTGCTTTCCGGCGGCGAACGCACAATGACCGCGGTGGCCTTGTTGTTCGCTTTGTACATGGTCAAGCCCAGTCCGTTCTGCGTGCTGGACGAGATAGACGCCGCGCTCGACGAATCGAACATTGGCCGCTTTGTCAAAATGCTGAAGGATTTCCTTCTGAACTCCCAGTTCATCGTGATCACGCACAATCGCCAGAGTATCGGCGCCGCCGATGTGCTGTACGGCGTGACGATGGAACAGCATGGCGTCTCCAAGATTGTTTCAGTCAAGTTCCGCGACCACGAGCAGCGGGCGACGCCCGCGCCGGACGTAGCGGCGCCCGCCACGCCGGCAGACGTCGCGGATGCGGCTCCTGCTGACGGCCCGGTGATTGAACTGCGCCCGGCAACCGATTAGCAAGTCGGGCGCTAAATTGGCGCCGACGCGCCACGTTGGCGCAGCGAGCGAATACCTATTTGACAGGAGATCGCATGCATCGCTGGATGTCCGTGATGGATCAAATGCTCACGCTGATCCTGGGTCAGCCCGGTTCAGCGGCTCAAAAAATCGTCACCGCCGTCGTGGCCGCAGTGATCATGTATCTGGCCCTGAATAAAACGGGGAAAGCTTTTCGTCTGGGACGCACTGGTCCGGTTTACGGTCTTTTCACGATGCTGTTCGGCGCGATCGCGGTTCTGGCGGCCATGGCGGCGGCCAAATTGTGCCTGCCGCAATGGAATCAGGCCGGCCTGCGCCTGTACATCCTGATCGCCAGCGGCGCAGCGGCGTCGCTGCTGCTGGCGGTCCCCATAATCTGCGTCGTGCAAAAGGGTAATTACCTGGCCGCGCTGATGACCTGGCTGATCGGCGTCGGCGCTTTCGCGCTGACGGTGGCCATTCTGGGCGGGATCTTCCAGGCCGTCGCCAGCGGCGGCCGGGATGCCGGCCGCGCGCGCGAACGCCGCCAGGATTTCGAGCGGGTTTTTCAGTAGGCTCGTCGGCCGGCGGCAAAAATGACGTCGGGGCCGGCGCATGACCTGTGGATGTTAAGTATTCTCTGATCGCGGCCGAATCATTAGCTAAAGGCTAAAGTAAATCTGTTTTCCGACCGCGAAGGAGAGCAAATGGATACCCCGATTGGCGCGACCGTCGAAGCCGGCTTGAAACAGCTCGGACGAATGGCTCAAACAGCGATTGATTCCTCGATTGAAACGGCCAAGAAACAGCTTGTCGCTGAAGCAGAGGTCCAACAGCAGAACGCGGAAATGGGGCAGACCAGGATGGCCGAACAGGCGACCATCAACTTGTTTGCCTGATTCCACCGGTTCGGCGCGCGGGTTCCCGCCGTCCCGCGCGCCGGACCGCTTCTCCCACCGCCACCAACGGATGCCGGCGGCATTTTTTGCCCCGCCGCGCCGGGCTCTTTCTTGCTGCGGGTAAACCTGCCGCGCATTTCATCCGAATACCGAATTAAGGACGCTTGGTGATCGGACGGAACCGATGCAGATTTACAGCAACATACCCGCCTATGCGATCTGGAAAAGCTACGCCTATAACGTCAATGCCTTGAGTAATTCGATGGCGCGGCTTGCATCCGGCCTGCGCATCCGCAACGCCGGCGATGATCCTTCCGGCCTGGCCTTGAGCGAGCGCCTGCGCACCCAGTACCGCAACACCGCGGCGGCCGCCACCAATGTCGAAAACAAACTTAATTACCTGCGGACCGCTGACGCCTGGCTCCAGCGGATGTACGATATTATGAGCCACATGGAGGAACTGGCCATCACGGCCAACGATGGGACCAAGTCGGCCGCCGAGCGCGCCGACCTGCAGATCGAGTTTCGGGAGATGCAGGAAGAAATCCAGCGGATCACCAGTGGCGCCACGGCCGCCGGCAAGTTCAACGGGCTCTACCTCTTTCGCGGCGGTAACGGCGTTCCAATCCCGACCGGCGATCTGGTCCAGTCAGGCGCCCTGCGTCTGCAGGTTGGGCCCGACAGCAACCAGATCTTCACGGAAGAAGCCATCAACCTCACCACCACCAATTTCGCGCTGATCGGCTCATACACCACATACAGCTATGGTTCCATCAACATGACCCTGCTGGGATCCAGCCATCATTCGGTGCGCTGGGCCAGTCTCATCGCCGGCAATTATCTTTCGATTTCGCAGCAGACCAACGCCTCGGCCGCGATTCCAAAAATCAGTCTCGGCATTGACCATATCAGTTCAAAGTTGGCGCTGATCGGCGCCGAGATGCTGCGGATGGAGTATACTCTCGGTGGCTTGCGGGATTACGAGGAAAACACACGCGCGGCGGAAACGCGCATCCGCGCGGTGGACGTGGCCTGGGAAACCACACAATTCGCCAAGTACCTGGTCCTGACCCAGATCGGAACCGCCATGCTGGCCCAAGCCAATGCCCTGCCCTCCACCGTGCTGACTTTGGTACGGTGAGCATCGGGAAGCACTTGGTGCCCCGCGCGACCGCCGGGTTGCCACAAAATCAACTCCAATAGACATCAAAAGAGACATTTGGCATCCCGAAGTCCCGTCCGCCGCGGCGGCTGGATGAGCCGTCGCTTTTCGGGCACGCCAAGCCGACGCGAAGATTCATCAACCGCCTGTTGGGAACAGACGGTTTTCGAATGACAAGCCGGAGCCGGACCGAGTGCGCGCGCGACCCGCGTGCAGACAAGCCACTCGCTTACGCTCGAGGGTACGAACCGCTTATGCCACCCGCAAGCGGGTCAACCCCCGTTTAGTTGGCCGGCGTGATGGTGCCCGCGAACTCTGATCCGGCCGGCTCAAAACGACCGGGGTTCTTGCCCAGCAACAGGTCGCGGCGCGCAAATGGGAAGAAGTCCGCGCGCGCCCCATAGACCATCTGCCCTTCCAGCGCGATGGTCAGCACGCCATTGGCCTGATCCAAATCCATATCCACGCGATAGGGACGGTTGGGCATGATCGTGAAGGTCACGCCCTCATTGGCCGGCCGCCCGGTATGATTATGACCAAACGTAACCCGATGGCCCGGCATGTAGCGCACATAGATGACGTCGCTGGCGCCTGGCCGGCCCGCGACGATGATCGGTTCGATCTCCGACTTGGATGGCTCAACAAATGTGATCCGAAACTCCATCGGTTGCTGCAAGGCCATCCACCGCATACCGTCGCTCCAATAGAAACCGTCGCGGCCGGGCGTGACCCAGAGATCGCCGGCCACGGGGTACAGCGGCGGCCTCGGATCAGTATGCACGGCGGGGGCCTGTAGACAGCCGGTGTACTGCTTCATGGTTTTCATCCACTTGGGGTTGTGCATGCTGAAATGATCCTGTTCGCCGCTTACGGCCAGCAACAGTCCGGCCAGGCAGGTGTAGGCGCCCGCCGCGCCCACCAGCGTCTTGAATAACCGGTTCAACCACTTCTTACCGACGACGAACACGTGTAACTGCCACATGCCGATGACCGCCAGCATCACCAGGCACGGAACAAAATCCGCCAGGTAACGGTTGGTGGAGGACACCAGTTGCATTGGACCGACGGCAGCCAGGCCGGCCGCGCCGAGTAATCCCACCACCAGCCAGAGAACAGAACGCCCAGCCGGCGCGCCAACCGGCCGACGGCGCCAGGCCGCCAGGACAACCGGCACAATAGCCAGCCAGATGAAGGGCGCTACCTTTAGAATTCCGGTGGTGGGTTCCTTGACGAAATAGCGGGCGGGGAGTGTGAAATCCGCCGGGAAGGCGTTGGGCATGTAAAACGGCTCGACCATGAATGGGAACTGTCGAATCCACATCACCGGGCGTAAAAAATAAGAATAAAGATTGGGCCATACATAGGCGCCGGAGATCAGAACTCCCTCCGCCGCCAGTTTGGGTCCGTTGAAATCGTTAACTTGATATTTGTAACCAAACTCCAACGGCGATCCAAAACGGACATAATTGTAAGTGGCCAAGGCCATGCCGCCGATCGCCAGCGGGATCAGCAGAGCCGCCATATTGCGCCAATCGAATCGCAGCCACTTCTCGCCGGGCGCACGCCGCCACAACTGCCAAAACACGACCGCCGCGACCCAGACGATGGCCGGGGCCAAACTGACACGCGAGGCCACAGCACAAGCCCAGCACAGACCGGCCAGCGCCAATCGCCACCAGCATGGCCGCTCACGTTCCAAACCGATCACGGCCAGATAAAATCCACCCAATAGGAAACACTGCCCGCCGGCAATCGCCGCCTCATAAACCGCCGGGCGGGCCAGCAGCCAAAGCATCGCCGTATTCAAGACCATCACCAGAATCCCCAGGATAACGGTCCAGCGCGGCGCCGCCGGATAAAAGCGCCGCCAGGCCGCCAGCACCAGCAGCGTCGCGAACGCCTGCGCCCCCAACATGAAGATGAACACCAGCGGCGTGTCGCTGACGTATGGCGCAATGCCGATGGCGCGAATCAACGCCACGAGCAATCCGGGCAGCGGACCCCAGTACATGTAGTACTTGCCGTTGAAGAGCACGCCATCACCATAAAACTCCGCCTTGGCGGCGCGCCGCGCCGCGTCGTCGTAGGGATCCGGCAGCGCCAGTAGCGCCGGCGCCGGATCGAAAGTAAGGTGCGTCTGCCCGGCCAGGAAAGCGTCCGCCATGACCTGAAAACGCTCCGACCACGGAACCCAGCGCGTCCATAAGCCCGCGGTGACCACCCACCAGTAGATAACCGCCGTCAACAGCATCAATCCGAATACAATCAGTTGCCATTTTTTCGCATTCATATTGACCCCACCGGATATCTGCGAGCCACCCACCAGGTTTTGATTTTCTCCGCAACTCCCAATTTCTTGAATGAGAAGAATTTCATGTGCAGAAAATTATAGATAGTTGTCAGGCCGATCGCCGCCAGATGGGCCAATATGCGGGCCTGGCTTTCTGACATCAGCGTCCGACCCAGCGCGTAGTACAGCCGCATGCAGCACCAAGCCACGGCCGAAGCCACCAAAATGGCGCCCCCCGTAGAAATCAGAAATTTGACGAATTGGTGAACACGATGATCGTCGAACGCTTTGAACGAGTAAAAGCGATTGAGCGCAAAGCTGACCACGGTGCCGGCACAGAAGGCCAGCGCCACGTTCACGGTGTAATACGGACAAAACATCTGGAAAAAAAAGCGGCTGAAAAAATTCACGGTCGCGGCGATGCCGCCGACAACAAGGAAACGGACGAACTGCGGCGTCCAGAAAATGCCAATCAAGCGCCTCATGATGGTTTGGCGCTATTGATCCGATCAGCGAGCGCACGGCTTCGGCGCAACACCTCGTCCGTGTTTATATAGTCAAACTCGCCGAAACGTCCGAGCAGGTCTATCCCAACCTCGCGGAACCAGGCGTGAATACGCGGCAGGTGCTCCATCCGCCGAACGTCATGGACCACATAGCCATAGCGCATATTGGTGATATCCGTCACTATGACGTCCCGCTGGTTGATCACCCCGGCCTGATCCAGCTCCTGCACCACGCGTTCGATCAAGACGGCATCCGACACCCCGGACAACTCATGGCCCTGTGGCGGCGTCGTGATCTCGGTCATGATCGAGGACTTGCCCGGGGGTACGGTATACGGACTGAAATATCCCATATAGCAAATCCGGTGTGGCGTAATGGCGGGATCCGGCACATAGACCGCTGTCTTATCCAGCAGCGAGGGGTTGTTGACGCCGATCAAGATAATCCGAACCATGTTGTAGCGCAACGCGTCTGCCGCGCGCCGCACATCCGCCGGCGCCTCCTCGAGCATATGCACCACTTCCATAATTGGCAGGGTGCTGACAATCCGATCAAAACACTCAGTCCGCCGGCCGTCCGATACTTCCCACCCCGCCCCTTTTTTTCGAATCGCGCGTACTTCAAAATTGGTCTTGATGACGGCATCCGGTGTCGTTTTCACCGCGGCCTTGACCAACGACTCAATCCCGCCGTGCTTCGGATACCGGAAATTCAACTGATGAGTGTAGCCCTCGGTTTCAAACCCCAGCGCGGACTTGACGATGTCCTCCAGCGGCGGGCGGGGCAACCGTTCAATCCAAGGTTCGAGGGCCAGTTCCTCAGGGGACAGTTTCCATATCTTGGTGTTATACGGAATCAGGTACTTGCCGGCGATGCCGTTGCCGAATGTATAGAGCAGCCAGTCCTTGAAATTAACCGGCTTGGGGTTTTCGTTTTTCAGATAACCGATCAGGCAGTCGTAGATATCTTCCCGAGCCAACTCGCCTAACCCGTTTTCAAACGGGTATTTCACATACTTCCCCTTGAAAAGCACCTTGTTATTGCGCCGCTGGAACAGAATGTTGTCGCCAAGCAGTTCTTCAACGACCTTCATAATCATGTCGTTTTTGGAGAACAGAATATGACCGCCAATATCATAGAGAAAACCATCCTTGCCGAAAGTCCGGCACAGCCCCCCAATCCGGTTCTCTTTTTCGAGCACCGTGCTGGGACAGGTAAGCCAGGATTGCAGGCTGACGCCGCTCAAACCGCCGCCGAGGATGCCGACATGCATGGGATCCGCCTTCCCTTACCGACTGAAACGCGCCAGTATAATACGTTTTATCGTCCACCAAGCGCTGCCGAGCGGGCGCATCGTGGAGGCGCCAATCCGCTCATGATAGTCAATGAATGCAAACTTGATTCGATAGCCTTGCTTAAGCGGACGCAACAGCAGATCCACCGGCTGCGCATGGCCCCGGGTGTCGAAATGGATGTTTTCAATCACGTTCTTGCGATAGGCCCGCATCCCGCTGTGCAGATCGGTGAAGCGTTTGAAGAAAAGAAGCGACGCGATCCAGGCAAAGCCGGTGTTGGCCAAGTAATTGAGCATAGGCATCGCCGCCGGCTTGGTCTTCAGGCGCGAGGCGTCCACCAAGTCGTAACCATCCCGGACGATGTAGTCCACGAGCACCGGAATCTGGTCGGCGGGATAGGTATCATCGCAGTCCAGCGTGACCAGCACGTCACCAGTAGCCGCGCGAAGCGCAGCATCCATCGCTTTGCCGTAGCCTTGCGGAGGGAATTGACGGATAACTGTGGCGCCCTTGGCGGTGGCGATTTCAGGGGTCTTGTCCTTGCTCGAATCGCAGATAACGATCTCGGCGTCGGGCACATAACGACGAATATCGTCAATGACTTTGCCGACGGCTTGCTCCTCATTCATCGTTATCATGCACACGCTGATTTTCATGCCATCCTCCGAATCCACGCGCTCCGGGTCGGGCGCTTCAGCACACCCGGCACAAGCAAAAAAACGGCGTCCACATTAACGAAAGCATCCGGCAAGTGCAACGGTTTGATTGATTCACGCTCCGGCGCGGCGGGGGGGGCTACCGGTTCAGCCAGGCCGCCGTGCTGCTCTCCACGGCGCGCATGCTGGCGCTCGAGCGGATGTGCCCGGCTTGACGTTACGCATCATCCCCACCAGCGGCCATCCGACAAAGCCTGCGCCCGCCCCTGCCAACCAGTCCCACTCATTGTAAAACACCGGACCGCACCGCGATTACGGCGGCCATCTGCCGCCACGCGATCCTACAGTTTTTGATGCGTGCCATCACAGAATGGAGGGGTACCCGTGTGCTTGCATTGGCAAATAGCCACTCGCTTAGGCTGATCCAATTTGAACTCAACCGGTGTTAAGCCCGTTCCCTGTCGGTGGGCACCGTCACAAAACGGTTGTTTCCCGGACTTCCCGCACCGGCACCACCAATAAGATCCGGCCGCCAAGTCCATGATTACGGGTTTTTTCTCTACAATGATAGGCTCATTCATATACCACTCCTTCTTTCATCCACAACCAGAACGATATTAGCTTGGCGGGGCCCAATGGTAAAAAAATCCCGGACCGCCCGCACCAACGCGCGGGCGGCCCGGTGGACTATTAGTCAGCGCTATCCCGCCTTCCTCGGACACTTGCATTCCGCGCAGGCACAGCACTTGCAGTTTTCGCAGGCGCAGTCCTTGCATTTGCAGCAGGGACAACAGACTTGTTCATCCGCTTTCCGCAGGCTGCAGCAGGACGCCGCCGGCGCGCTGGGCGCGAACATAAATAGCGATGCCACCGTCAGTGTAGCGAGTATCGTCTTCATTTGAATACCTCCGTAATGTTGATTTGTTGATCGCAATTGATTTGAAGAATCAAGAACGTTCAACCGGAGATAGGCGGACGATGCGGCGGACGATCCGTCCGACCGTTCAGTTGGATCACATCCACAGAAATGAAGCCGAGAAAGAGTAACACTGGACTAAAAGCCGATGCCGACACAGCCGGCAACGCCCACGTAATCACCCCCGCGGGGCAACAACACGAATCCGGCTGTGTATTATCTGCCGCGGACTGACAGCAGCCTCCATCGGCCGAACAGCATCCGCCAGAACAGCAGGCATTATCGTCGGCGGCAGTGGCTACAAGGGGAGCCACATAAACTCCCAAAATGGCCACGCATAAAGCCATAAACAATATTCCCAGCATGACGACAATGTTCATGTCTTCAATATAAGCCGTCAAGACCGTCTGTCAACCGACCCCCTTGTCGGCATGGTCTTTCCTTGTGGACTCATTTTGCTCTCCGAACCAAACGCAGCGCGAGTCTGGAATTGGACGCCACGGCTTCCATAACAGCCGGTAGGGATTCGTACATTTCACCGTGCTTCGCAAAGAAATGGAACACCAAGTTTCGTAACAGGATCAGGTTCCCCACCAAGTTGGCATTGCGACTGCGGGTCTTATCTTCCAAGAGACAGGCGTCTTTGCGCCAATGATTACGGATCTCCACGCCGCCCCAATGGGCGCGGATCGTTTGCAGCCATTGTTCCGGCGTCTTGGCGTCGGCCGCCTGACTGCTGAGGTAATAGGCGTCTTCCCAAGCCGCCGCCTGCTGTTTACGGCGGGCTTGACGGCGCACATGGATCACGGTCTGCACGTGCGGGAAGTTGACGTCCAACGGGTCCACCCGTTTTAGGGTGAGCTGTCGCTGGGTTTCACGCCCATGCTCTTTTTCGAACTGGGCAAAAAGGGGGGGGAGGCCGGCCATCCCGGCCTCCGCCAAGGCCCGCACCGTCTGCTGATTATCCTTCACCTGGATCAGATACTCCCCGCCTTGGGCCACGATGGCCTGGGCCGTGGCCGCGCTGCCGTCCGTCATGGGCGATACCGCACCCAAGGCCCTTCCGGCGGGCGATCCGCTGGCCGCGTTCAAGGCCCAAGTCCGGGCGCTGGCCAAACGGCTGGACGGAAAAAACGGGCTGGCGATCAAGGGCGAACTGCTGGCGCTGGCCGGCTGATTGACACTATTACCGGGAAGCGGTATTATGAGGATGAAATGATTAAGAGTTTCAGATGCAAGGACACGGAACGGATATTCCGGTTCGAGCATACCCCGCGTTGGGAAATCGGTATCCGCAAAACCGCCTTGCGTAAATTGAAGTGGTTGGATGCCGCGATGAACCTAAACGATTTGAGGATGCCGCCGGGTAATCGGCTGGAAAAGTTGAAGGGCGACCGCAAGGAACAGCACAGCATCCGCATCAATGACCAATGGCGGATATGCTTTGAATGGCATGAAGGCCACGCGCTGAACGTCGAGATCGTGGATTATCATTGAAAGGGGCAACCATGAAAGACAAGGCATTGAATCCGGTTCATCCGGGCGAAGTGTTGATGGAGGATTTCTTGAAGCCGCTGAACATTTCCCAGTACCGGCTAGCGAAGGATATTCACGTTCTACCCCGCCGCGTGAATGAGATCGTTTTGGGCAAGCGCGGCATAACGGCGGACACCGCCTTAAGGTTTGCGCGATACTTCGGCACCACCCCGGAAGTGTGGCTGAACTTACAGGCGCAATATGAACTGGATCGGGCGCGATTGGCGGATGGACGAAACATTGAAAAGAGCATCCATTTGTCACCGCTGATTGGAGCGCTGGCGCACGCCTGATTTCAGATATGTTCAGGCCGCGCCCGCTTCGGCGGCCCGCCCGAGCTTCTGTATTTCATCCGCAAGGAACGTATCAATATCCCATGCGCCCGTATCGGCCGGGGCAGGCGGCGCGGCCGTGACCGGCGGGGCAAGGGCGCGAATGATCCGAAGGGTACCTTTGCGCTGTACGCGCACCCGAAGCCGCCATGACTGCTGGCGTTGAATCCCAAGCAACGCCGCGATGGTCCCCGCGCCGGCACGGTGAAACTGCGCGAGCTTCAGCCGCCGACGTTTTTCAGCCTGCGCGTGCTGGATTATCAGGCGGGCATAATCGGCAATCACTTCCCGCGCATGATCCGGCAATAGCTTGGCAATGTACTCGCGCAAAGTTGTCCATTCCAAGCCGCGAAGCGCGTTCGCAAACTCGCGTTGAGCTTCGGGCCGGAACGTTAAGAGGTTGTCGAAGATAAGCGTCCAAAGCGTCTCCACTGAAAAGGGACATACTGATCAACCCCTTGATTCTATTGGCGAAAAGCGGGCTTTTGCCCGCGTTTTTGGGTGGTGGTGGGGGAAGGATTCGAACCTTCGAAGGCGTAGAGCCGGCAGATTTACAGTCTGCTCCGTTTGGCCACTTCGGTACCCCACCATTTGGACCCGGGAGCGCCCGGGAAACTGGAGGACGCTAAATCCTACATACGGCGCACGGTTTGTCCACTACTATCATACCGATTATTGCACCCGGCCCGGCTTGACCAGACGGAAGTAAACGGCCGCCAGCGGCGGCAGGGTCAGCATCAGGGAATGCGACTTGCCCTGCCAAGGCACGCCATCCGCCGTCATGATATGCGCGTTCTGCACGTTGCTGCCGCCGTAGATATCGGAATCCGTGTTCAGGATCTGCTCGTACTGACCGCCGCGCGGTACGCCCACGCGATAGCCCAGGCGCGGCACCGGCGTGAAGTTGCAAGCGCAGACCAACAGGTCCATGGGATCCGTGCCCTTGCGCACGAAGGTGATGATGCTTTGCTCCCAATCGTGGAAGTCAATCCAGTCGAACCCCTCCCACGAGAAATCAATCTCGTGCAGGGCTTTGTTGTTCCGATAAATAAAATGCAGATCCTTGATCATCTGCAACAGTTTGCGGTGCGAGTCATATTGCAACAAATGCCAGTCCAGGCTTTCCTTGTAGTTCCATTCGCGCCACTGGCCAAACTCGCTACCCATGAACAGCAATTTCTTGCCCGGATGCGCAAACATGAAAGCATACAGCAAGCGCAGATTGGCGAACTGCTGCCACATGTCGCCGGGCATCTTGCTCAGCATCGCGCCCTTTCCGTGTACCACCTCGTCGTGCGAGAACGGCAGAATGAAGTTCTCGGTGAAAGCGTAGATCAGCGAAAAAGTGATCGCGTTATGATGATATTTGCGGTGGATCGGCTCCTTGGTCATATATTCCAAGGTGTCATGCATCCAGCCCATGTTCCATTTGAAATCGAACCCCAACCCACCGATATACGTCGGGCGCGAAACCATCGGCCACGCGGTGGATTCCTCGGCGAAGGTCAGAAACCCCGGGTATTCAAGATGGATGACCTCATTGAATTTCTTGAGGAAACTCACCGCCTCCAGATTCTCGCGGCCGCCATACTGGTTCGGAATCCATTCTCCCTCCTTCCGGGAATAGTCAAGATACAGCATGCTCGCCACCGCATCCACGCGCAGACCATCTATGTGGTGCACGTCCGCCCAGTAAACGGCATTGGCCAGCAGGAAGGAGCGCACTTCGTTGCGCCCGTAGTTGAAGATCAATGTGCCCCAATCCTTGTGCTCGCCTTTGCGCGGATCGGCGTGCTCGTAGAGGTGCGAGCCGTCGAAATAGGCCAGCCCGTGTCCGTCCTTCGGGAAGTGCGCCGGCACCCAGTCCAGCAGCACGCCGATGCCGGCCTGGTGGCACTGGTCCACGAAATAGCGAAAATCGTCCGGGTTGCCAAAGCGGGAGGTTGGCGCATAATAACCGATCGTCTGGTAGCCCCACGAGCCGTCGAACGGATGTTCGGACACTGGCAACAGCTCGATGTGCGTATAGCCCAGCTCCTTGACATACGGCACGAGCTTGTCGGCCAGCTCGCGATAGGTCAGGCTCCGGTTGCCCTCTTCCGGCACGTGCCGCCACGATCCCAGATGCACTTCATACACGCTCAACGGCGCCTTGAACCAGTCCCGCTGGCCGCGCTTGGCCATCCATTCCTGATCGTTCCACTGGTAATTGCGCAGATCCCAAACCACGGACGCCGAGCGTGGGCGCAGTTCGGCGGCGAAGGCATACGGGTCGGCCTTTTGGCTGAGATAACCGTTACGCCCCTTGACTTCAAACTTGTACAGATCGCCGGATTGCAGCGCCGGAATGAAAATCTCCCACAATCCCGAATTGCCTCGGTTTTGCATCGGATGATGCCGCCCATCCCAGCGATTAAACCAGCCGATCACGCTGACCCGCGCGGCATTGGGCGCCCAGACGGCGAAATGCACACCGGAAACGCCGTCAAGCGTCATTGGGTGCGCGCCCATCTTCTCATAGGTCTTGAAGTGCGTGCCCTCGCCAAAAAGGTACATGTCAAAATCGGTGATTTGCAGCGGAAACCGGTATGGATCATCCAATTCCCAGACATGCTTGTCATAACCGGTCATGCGCAGCCGGTACTTGAACCACTTGCGGTCGGGGATAAAAAGTTCAAACAGGCCATCGTGGTGAATCCGCTCCATGGAATAAGTCCGGCCATTTTCCACTTCGACCACCTCGACTTGCGGCGCGTAGGGCTGAAAGGTGCGCACGAGCACGCCCGGCGCGCCCTGCATGATCTCGCGCATGCCGAAAACGGCGTAAGGGGCGCCATGCGTGCTGTCAACGATGGACTGTATCTCTTCCGGGGACAACATCGGTTTCATACTGAATCTCCTCGTGTCGCAGGACTATCTAAAGGATTCACGGCCGGACTACAAGGTTCTATATCAGGCAAGTTCGACCACCAGGCGGACGACTCCGGGAACCGCCCGCGCAATCATCCGCCTTGGAATCTTTGCCCCGCCCTCCGCGCCGGCGTCAAACCGCGCCTCGCGCGGCCCCACCATGACCGATCGCACGCGGTATCGCGTCGCCGGCAAACGCCGCGGGTTATGGAACATCACCGCCAGCGTGCGCCCGGCAAAGGGACAGCGTACTTCAGCCCGCCCACTCGCGTCAAAATCCTCCGGTTGCAATTGGGGATCAAGCACCAGATCGCCATGTTCGCCGCGCACACCGAAAACCCGGGTCAACAAAAGATAGATCAGCCAGGATGCCGATCCGGTCAGAAACGCATACATTCCCCGCCCCTCCGCATTGAAATACTCCGGAATGCCGGGGAAAATCCGCGCGCGGGCCGGATCGGTCGCCATGCGATAAAGCGTGTGCCAAACGGCGCGCCCGGCCGCCGCCCGGCGGCGCTCATAAAGCGCGAAGGCCATCATGATCGCCATGTGGCTGAAAACCGCGCCGTTCTCCTTTTCGCCGTAGGCGAAGGAAAAAGCCCGCCCCAAGGCCGGCTGGATACCGCCGAAATCCGTGTTCAGCCGCAGCCCGCCGGTCAGTGGATCGCGCAGCCATTTCCGCATCGCCCGGATTACGGCATCCACCTGCCCCTCGTCGGCAATGCCCGCCATAACCGGAAAAACCTGGCCGGTTAGCGTCATCCGCACCCGCCCGCCAACACCACCCTCAACCCGCCGGCCGGCATTGTCGTAGTAGCCGTTGAAGAAGCCCCAACGGCCGGCGCGAATCCACTCGCGGCGGTGAATGCGCGTCGCCAAATCCCGCGCCTTGATCCGCAAATCTGCCGCCAAGTCGGCCACGTCCACATCGCGAACCGCGCCGGAAACATGGCGGGATACGGCTGTAAAATACTCATCCAGCCGCGCTGTTTTGGCCCTGACGGACCGATAGTTCACCGGGCGCCCCCCCGGCAGACGGTCAAGCAGCAACACCAATTCGCGCGCCATCCGCAGGCGTGGCGACCCGCGCCGACCCAGTTCCTCCGCCAGTTCCGCCAGCCGCTCCAAGTTCCACGCATAAAACGCGCTGAAAGCCACGGACTCGCCATTTTGCGCCGCCATATCCAGACCATCGTTCCAATCGGCACCCTCCAACCGCAGTAGATTATGCGCGCCGACATTGAAAAAGGCGGTCAGGTTCTGGACCAACATGTGCTCGAAGATAGTGCCTTGGTAGATATGGCCGACCGAGGTCCGCAGGCGGTGGCCCGCGGCCGGCGTCCATTCTTCATCGCGCCGGCGGCAGCGGAAGATCTGGGGATCGCGGAAATAGTCGCGCAACTGGAGCGGAAACCGCAGATCGCCCGTTTGGTCAATGTATAACAGGGTCGTGTAGGTCGGCCAGACACCATGGTCCATCCAGGTGCGGGGGATGTTGTTGCGGTCGGCGATGAACTCGCCCTGCCGGCCGATAATCGTGGCGTTGGAGCCATCCATGCGCACGCCGCCAAAATTATGCTGGAGCATGGGACGAACCGCCGCCGGGTCCGACAACAGCAGCGCCAGGCAGTCCTGCCACAGGTCGCGCCAACCCTTGCCGCCGCGACCGTAATCGAACTGCGGCAGGTATGAGTTGCCATAGTGGCGCCGCAGGATCGGCTGGAAATTGACCCAGGCCAGCCACTTGTTCAAATGCGGGGCCGGGGTGGTGAAGACAATCCGGGTGATCTCTTCATGCCAATACCGGCCGGTCGCCGCGAGCGATTGCGCCGCTTGGCGCGCTGACCGGGCCCATGCGGCCCAGCGGTCAAACCGACGCGCATCGGCATGGATGCCCGAAACAAAAATGAATTCCGCGCTTCGCCCGGGTTGGAGCGTCAATTCCCGAAACCGGAATCCGGCCACCGTTTCGCGCCCGTCCACCGTGGCCGGGCTCACCGGCGGCGCCGGCCGGTTCTGCCACACCGCCTGCGGTGCGGCAAACGAACCGCCCTCGCCCAGAAACGCCGCCTGCGAAGCCCAGAGTTCCGCGGGCCGCGCGCCCGCCGGACCGGCCGCCACGACGCCGTAATGGATCTGGTTGAGCTTGTGCCCGCGTTCGTCGAAAGTCATCGTCGGCCGCACAATAACTCCATGCGGATGCAGGCGGACGCGATGCAGCAGGGCCGTGACATGCCGATGATCGCGAACATTGTCGGCCGAGCGCGCAAACAACGGCAACGCCGCATACGGCGTGAGGCGCAACGCGCGGCGGCCGGTGTTTCGCACCCGCACGCGCAGCACTTCCACCGGCTCCGGCCAGTCCGCCGGACACCAGAGTTCGGCCGTGACCACAAACCGCCCGGCCGCGTCAGCGCGCGTGAGCCGGAACCATCCGGGCGCGGCCTCGACCGTGGCGCCGATGGCGCGGCCGCGCGCCACATCCCGCAAGCCTTCTGGACACAAGACGGAAAGCGCGAAAGGCTCGCGGCCGGTCTCGGTCAGCCAGAATCCACGATGCGCCAGATGGTGCGGGAAATCCTCCACCGTCACGGGAATGCCCAGTTGTTCGTTATGGCTGGTCGCCGGCCCGCCCTGCAGCGACGGGGTAACCCACGACAGTATCCCGGCGGTGTTAAAAATCGGGTAGTACAAACGCCCAATCCGATCCACGCCGGTTGCGCGGAAAGTCTCGTCAGATTCGGTAAACTGCCACCAAGCTGAAAGATGTCGGTTCATTTAAGTTCCCATGAAAGCGAAATATGCCACTCCACGCTGTAAAATGGCAGAGTAAGTCAGTCACCCATATCGGGTTCAAGTCAAATTATCCCGATGGATGCCGCCTTGCCCCGGAATGCGGTATGGTGTACTCTGCGCGGTCATGTTGGCCAAAACAGAGCGCGCACGGTTGGGTGAAGCCCGCCGGATTGTAGTGAAGATCGGCAGCCGGGTACTGGTTCAGCGAACCGGCCGGCCGGACCTCCGCCGAATCCGGCTGCTGGTCCGCGATCTCGCCGCGCTCCGCCGCGCCGGCCGCGAGGTGGCGGTGGTTTCCTCCGGGGCAATCGGCACCGGCATGCACGCGTTGGGGATGAAGACCCGGCCCACAAATCTGCCGGATCTGCAGATGGCGGCGGCGGTCGGCCAAAGCCGCCTAATGACTCATTACGATCGCCTGTTCGCGGCGGAGCAATGCCGGGTCGGGCAGGTTCTGCTGACCCATGCGGACCTGAAAGACCGCCAACGCCATCTCAATGCGCGCAATACGATGATGAACCTGCTGCGCCATGGCATCATCCCGATTGTCAATGAAAACGATGTCGTCGCGGTGGACGAGATCAAATTCGGCGACAACGATTTATTGGCTTCGCTGGTCGCGTTGCTGGTCCAGGCCGACCTGTTGATCTTGCTGACCACCGTGGACGGTTTTCGCGCCCCGACCGGCGGCGGCCGGACGCGCCGGGTGCCGTTCCTGGGCGGAGTGACCGACGAGGAACTGGCGCTGGCCGTCGGCAAGGGCAGCCACCTGTCCACAGGCGGCATGGCGTCAAAACTTCAAGCAGCAGACATGGTCGCCAAGGTCGGCGCGCCGGTGGTCATCGCCAACGGCCGCATGCCCGGTATTCTCGCCCGCGTCGCGCGCGGCGAGGATGTCGGCACGCTTATCGCGACCCGGCGCACAGATGAGCAGTCCGCGCTTGACAGCCGCAAACGCTGGATCGCCTTTTTCCACCGCGCGCCCGGCGCGTTGATTATTGATGACGGCGCCCGTCAGGCGCTGGTCGCGAAAGGCCGCAGCCTGCTGCCGATCGGGGTACGCGCGGTGGAGGGCGATTTCGAATCCGGGTCCGTGGTCAACATCAAGACTTTGGACGGCGTCGTCATTGCCCGCGGCGTAGTGGACTATGCGAGCGCCGACATCCGGCGAATTATGGGGCACCGAACCGACGAGATCGCCGGCATCCTGGGCGCGTGCGACTACGCGGAAGTCATCCACCGGGACAACCTGGTGGTTCTGGGATGATAAACCTGAAATGAGAAACCTGAAACCTGAGTGGGGAAAATGAGTCTGCACGAGGAAATGATCCAGATGGGCGACCGAGCGGTCGCGGCGGCGCGCGCGCTGGCGCGTCTCTCCGCGCGCAAGAAAAACGTAATCCTGGAGGCGATGGCGGACTCCTTGGAAGCGCAGCGCGCGAAGATCAAGACCGCCAACGGACGCGACCTGGAAGCCGCCCGCGCGCAGGGCATGGCGCCCGCGCTGCTCGATCGCCTGGAACTGAATGACAAGCGCATTGATGCAATGATCAAGGGCCTGCACGACATCATCGGACTGAAGGATCCGGTCGGCGCCCTGATCAGCCGCTGGAACCGCCCCAATGGCCTTGTGATCGCCAAGGTCCGCGTGCCGATCGGGGTGATCGGCATCATCTATGAATCCCGCCCCAATGTGACGGCTGACGCCGCCGCCCTTTGCTTCAAGACCTCCAACGCCGTGATCCTGCGCGGCGGCA
>CAZMXS010000004.1:0-128977 GCA_964570325.1 uncultured Verrucomicrobiota bacterium
CCAGTTGCCGGTCTCCGGCCAGTAAACCGCCACATCGGTCTTGCCATCGCCGTCAAAGTCCGCCGGCACCGGAACCACCGCGCCGAAGCCCCATTGAATCATCGCGCCGGTCATAGTGGAGCTGTAAAGGATATGCCAGTTGCCGGTTGGCGGATAGAAGACAGCCAAGTCAGCCTTGCCGTCGCCGTCGTAATCGCCAGGCGCTGGAATGACATTGGCATACCCCCAAATATAACCGACAGCATTCTGGCAACCGCTGTATTGAATCAACCACGCGCCTTTCTGCGGCCAATATGCGGCCAGATCGGTCTTGCCATCGCCATCGTAATCTGCCGGCACCGGTACGGTATCCTTCCATCCCCAGTTCTGTAAACGGGTCGTCCCCAAGGTGC
Organism: uncultured Verrucomicrobiota bacterium; assembly: GCA_964570325.1. Classification (GTDB taxonomy): domain Bacteria; phylum Verrucomicrobiota; class Kiritimatiellia; order CAIQIC01; family CAZMXS01; genus CAZMXS01. The sequence goes on from CAZMXS010000004.1 coordinate 393, forward strand.
TCTGCAGAATATACCAGTTGCCCTTTAGCGGATCATAGAACGCCACGTCCTCAACGCCATCGCCGTCATAATCCGCCGGCACTGGAATGACACCATTCCACCCATATTCGCCTGAAGAGCGCTGGGTGCCGTCGCCATTCAGGATCACCCAATAACCGCGGCCAGGATAGAAGAACGCGATATCTGTATAGCCATCCCCGTTGTAATCCGCCGGCACCGGAATGTCGGGATCGGACCAGTCGAGAACAATATAGTTCATCGCCTCACTGTACAGGTTATAGAGCCATCCCGCGCCCGGGAAAAAGACACTGTAATCAGACATGCCCTTGCCGTCGAAATCCAGCGGGGTTCGCGCGTTCTTGACATACAGGGCCGAGGTCGTCGTGATCCGGTTGGACGCCACATAGACGCTCAAAGAAGCCGGCGTTTTCCAGCCCATAACCGGCTTGAAGGTGACCGTGTGGTAGCCGACGCCCAGCGAGGAGACGGTCACGCCGCTCTTGTACCACGACCCAGCGCCATCCACTTGCCAGGTTGCGGCTGTCACCGCCAGCGGGAAGATATCCACCTTCAAGGAGCCGGTCGGAATGGTGTTGCGGACTTTCAACTGGACTGTGATGCTCTGTTGCAGGCCTACGCCCGTCCCGCCATTGACCAGCAGATGCCCGATAAAGTCGCCGGTCGTACCCTGCGCCGTAATCGAAACAACATGGGTATTGGTCTGGCCCGAACTGGCGTTAAACGCCGGACTGGCGGACAACCAGGGCACATCGCTGCTGATCGTATATGACAGGCCACCACGGCCGGAGTTCCACACCTTGAGCAACTGCTGGGCCGGGGGCTGGCCCGGCAGCGCCCAGACTGTAACCAGCGACGGATACACATTCAATTGCGGCTGGTTGTGCGGGTTCGAGTTCGCATCGCGCGGATCGGACCCGTAAACCATGATCTCGTCGTAGTCCGACACACCGTCACCATCGAAGTCGCTACCATTGAATGCCGAGGTCAGGTTGCCGAAGAAGTGGTATTCCCAAGCATCCGGTACGCGGTCAGCATCCGTATCGCGGTCGCGGATGAGGATGCGCTGGCCGGTCTTATTGCCCGGCACCGTCAGCGCCTTGGGCGTGTAGTCGGCGGCATAGACCGTCGGATCCTTGACAAACCCGAACGACTCCCAGTTGTCCAGTTTTCGGTTCCCATTCTGATCTATAAAGGCACGCACATAATACGTGCTGGCGCGCAGGCCGCGCAGTTTGAATGCGCCGGCCGCATCGGACGTCACGCGCGCGTCGGGCACACCGCAGAAGCCTTCGGATGTGTAAGCCTCCACCACGATCTTCTCGGGCACCGCCTTGCCGAAGTAGAGCGTCTCGCCCGAAATCATGTAAGCCCCCAGCGGGGAATCCTGTAAATTGACAGCGAACGCCTGGCCACCCCATGGGCTGAATTGCTGGCCGGTCTGCCCGCCACTGACACCCCGCACGCGCCAATAGTATGCGCGGTTCGTGAAGGTCTCGTTGCCGGCATAGATCGGGAGCTGGTACTTAACCGAACCATCGCGCTCACGGAACGGCGACCACGCCCCAAGGTCAAGCAGGATGGTATTGAACTGCGGATCGGGGCTGATCTGCAGATGAAACATCGTCGCGGAAAGGTCCATCTTCCACTGGAACTCATTGCGGGCGAAAACCAGTTGCGACCCGCTAGGCGACGTCAACACCGGCGTCATCTGGCTGGTCGGGTTCGTGACCCGGAACGTGCCACCGCTGCCCACCAGCGCTGAGTAGCGGTCATACACCTGCCACTTGTAGAAGCCGCTTGGCAATCCGTAAATGCCAGCAGCCATGTAATCGGCCTCACAGAAGAAATCGCGGGACTGCGGGATTTGGCGGCGGAGGATTTCGGGCGCGCCGGCAAGCCCCATGTTCTGAATCGTAACCGTGTAGTAAATCGGATTGTTCTGCGTGCCCCAGTTGTTGCCCGGCCAGTTGACATGGCCTGTGCCCCAGGAAAACCGCGGCAGGCCAGGCGGGTTATCCATCAGCTCAAACACCACTTCAGGCCCCTTGCCGTGCGACTGATTGGCTGGGTTGTATTTCCCAAGCGCCGCCGGTTCGTTGGTGTCGCACTTTCCATCCCGGTTCATGTCCATATAAGCGAAATACCATTGCGACCCTTCGCGCAGGTGACCGGAATAGCAACCGCGCCATGAAATCGTGACGGGCTCCCAGAAATCCAGCGCTTCCGGGAACAGCGGATGGTCATACGGCGCATCACCGAACTCCCAAGTCTTCCAGACAATCTCGCCGTCCGGATCGGTGTTCATCGCCTGCGACTGATATGCCAGCACGCGGAGATAGGCATTGGCATCCGAAGCAGCGCCGAAGTGCTTCAGGCCGCTATATTTGAAGATATAGGTGACTTGCGGGACCGGATAGCTATTGGCATCCACCGGGCTGGTGCGGATGATTGAATTGGACGAATAGGTATCCCGGAACATGAACTCCGCATAGTTGCTCCAACCGTCGCTGTCAGGATCCTCGTTGGCGTCATAGCGCAGTGGACTGAGCGCCGTCGGATACAATTCCTCCCAGGCGTCATCCATACCGTCACCATCGCTATAGAGTTCGCCATATGAGCGCGATTCCGGGCTCGGCCGGCTGTCGTAATCGCCGAAACCGTCGCCATCCGTGTCAAAGTCCCGCGGATCCGTGCCGGCCAGGTATTCCGCCCGGTTGTTCAGACCATCGCCATCCGGATCGCCCCACGCACCATCATTGCCCGTGGCAATGCGCGGGTTAAGGCCATGCTGGGTCTCCCAAGAATCCGGCAGCGTGTCGCCGTCGCTGTCCTGCGTGGGTGATTCGCCGCCCACGAGCGCAAATGTCGCTTGGCCATTACGGACGCCGGCAAAGTCCCAATTCAACTCATGAATTAGATCTTCCAGTGTCTCACCGCCATCATCCGCTGGGAAGAAGCCCACCAGGTAATTGCCCCCCAGCACACGGAACGGATAAAGCGTGAAGGTCCCGTAAGCCGGATTGACGCGCCCGGAGCCGATCGTCGCATTAGGCACCAGCAAGCCCACATCCATCTCGGGCGACGGGAGATTGGTGGCAAACAGGGCCGCGCGGTCCACGACCGACATACTGCCTCCATAATTGTCGAAGTTGAAGTAGCTGATCATGTCCTTATGATCGCCCAGCAGGTTTTGTTTCATGTTTTCACGAATCTCGGTCGTGGTCAGCCCGGCCTTCCAGATACGAACCTCATCCAATTGGCCGGCCAGGTTCAAACCCACCACCACCGGCCCATCCATCCGGCGCGGTGTACCACCGGAAGCCACTTTGTTGGCGCCGGGGATCGGATACACATACGCACCAAGCGTACCATCAATGTATCCATCAACATACAGAATCGCGTTGGTCGGATTGCGCAGATACGCCACATGATGCCACTTGCCGTCATTGATCTTGATCACGCCCTGGATGTGATTGCGGGTCGAAAGATCAATGATCACTTCCTGCGATACGATGCGCGGGATGCCATTGGAATACTCATAGGTGGTTTCCAGATACTGCCCGCCAAAACCGGCCTGCACGCGGCCTTCCGTGTCCAACCGCATGAAGTAATTGTAATCACCCTCAGATGGCGCCGGCGTGTTGTACTTGCTGATGATCACGCCGCCGTCGGTGTCGGTGGTCTTGATCCACGCTTCGATTGTCCAGTACCGCAACTGATCGTCACCGGCCGGGCTGTTCTCGCGCAGGTGCCCGCCGTCACCGATCACCTGCAGGACACCCGGATTGACCACGTTCTCGTCATAGAACAGAGAAAGCGAGCGCGTGTCGGCGATCTGCGCATCGGACCGCCCCACCTTCCATAACCGAATATCGCGAACATCACCCAAGAAGCCCTGGTTGGCGGCGCCGCCGATAAGCAGGTTCCCCGCACCGGCAGCCGGCTTCAAACTGGTGTTCACTGAACGCGCCGGCAGACCATCAATGAAAATGCAAAGCGAATTGCTGCAGAAACGCCCGGCCAGATGGGTCCACTGCCCCAAAACCAGCGAAGCTCCGGCAGCGGCCTCGATTTCCTCGCCGCTATTGCCTTGGAACCGGACATAGGGCTTGCCGCCGTCTTTGATGCCCATCTCATAACTGATGCGCCCCGCCGCGCCGACCTTGCGGCTGATGATGGTCCGGCGGCCGCTGGTCGGCAGGTTCGAGGCATTAACCCAGCATTCGACCGTGAAATCGGCCAGGTTCAGGCGGCTGGTCGCCACACAAGGGATCGCATCCGGCACGGTCACCGTGCCGCCGTTCACCAACCGCACCGCGCGCATGACATAGGGGCTCAAAGAAATGCGCGGGCTGGTCTCGTGAATCACTTCGATATTGTCATTGATCGTGTCATCATCCGTATCGCGGCGCAACGGATAGGTCTGATAGAGATCCTGCTCGTCGCCATTGGAGAGCTGGTCCAGGTCCACATCCAAATTGTAATCCGAGACGCCTGTGCCGGTGCTATCCGGGTTGTTCGGGTCCGTGCCGGCGAGATACTCATACATGTTCAGCAACAGATCGCCATCCGGATCGCCGCGCGGGTCCACACCTAACGTGCCGAAATGTTCCAGTTCCCACCAGTCCGGCAGGCCGTTCTGATCAATATCACAGGATGCCACCACCCACACCTTGGTGACCGCCGCCGGATAACCGGACGCCGTGGCAGTCAGATTGATCGGATTGTTGCCGGTCGAGGCATCGCCGCGCAACGAGAACACGGCGCCCTGCGCGCCGGCCGGAATCGTTACAGTGTCGGAAACCTTATAGGTACCGCTGTCACCCTTGATCCGGAAACTGTTCTGGTTGGGTGTGGTCAGGTTCACAATCAATGGATTGTCCGTCGGCCCCGCCCGCTGAATCCCCACACTGATCTCCGCGCCCAGCTTGATGTAAACCTGCGGCGGAAGAATCAGGGTCTGGTTGGAGAATACATTGACTACCACATTACTGAAGAGATACGCCGCGGAGGACGGCAGGACCACCACCTGGCTTTGGCCGGTGGAAAGCCCGGTGAAAAGCACCGGGATGGATTGCGAAACCGCATTGGTCGGATCGAACACCACACCGCTTTGATCCATCATAAAATAGCCGGGAATCAATGCGGAAAGACCGACAGTAAGCGACGAGTTCAGGTCGCCAGGCACCAAGCCCTCGCGGATAACCTCGACCGTCTTGGGGCCAGCCGACATGACCAGGTTGACCGGGTCGGCGCTTAAGCGAACGCGCCGGACGGTGTTGGAATAGACATTGACTTTGCCCGTTGTGCTCGTCCAGCCGGCAGCCGAGGCTACCAAGGAAGCCGTGCCGCCGGAAACACCGGTAATGGTAATCGTATTGGTCTGGGATAACAGGCCGTTTGTCGCGGCAAAGGTGGTTGAGGCCGGCACGGTAAAAATACTGGTTGCGCCACTGGTCAAGGCTACAGTCAGACTATTGGTCAAGTCCGTCTCAAAGGTGCCGGTCCGAATCAGCTTGATCTGCGTCGTGGGTCCGGCGCTAAGGACAATGTTCGCCGTCGCGGGCTCAAACGCGAGCGTCTTGATCGAATTGGTCGAGACATTCACCGCCACATACATCGTCTGGTACATCGGGTTGGCATCCGGCTCAATGGTCAGGATCGAGGAGCCGGCCGATTTACCCTTCAGCACGATCGTCTTGGACTGCGTGTTCAGCAGGGTCGCCGGGAAAATAACCTTGTTAGTGACGGTGAAGAAGTTGGTTGCGCCGCTAATCAGGTTGAGAGTGAGATTGGTATTGAGGACATTGCCGCCGGTGATCTTCGTGCGCGTGATGGTGACCGTCGTGCTGGAGCCCATGCTGAGGATGATGTTGACCGGGTCCGGGCTGACGGTCATGGCGACCGGCGAACTAACGCGGATCGGAATGGAGGTTGGCGAATAATCCTCAGCCGAAAGCTCCAGATAAGCCGAACCGGTGGCCTTGAGACGAAGGATGATGGGCAACGTGGCAAAACCGGCGGGAATCTTGAGCGGACTGGCGACCGGGATTTCAGCAATCGTCGGGTCGGTGATGTTGTAATAGACGTCCAAGTCAGCGCTCAAGTCGCCATCGCGCGTGATGGTGATCGGAAAGTCCTGGCTGGGCGGGTTTGTCAACGGCGCGTCCACGATGGAAGGATTGACGGTCAATGTATAGCCGCTGGCGGATATCGCCGGCAAACCGAACAGCGCCAAGCCGACAAACAAGACGGCCAGGATGGTCCTTGTTCCACAGGCAGACATGGTCATGTTCATCTCCCGAGTCATTGCGTCAAAAATACAGACCGATTGTTTACCAAAAAACTTCCCTCTGCGCCTCTAAAAAACAGCCAAAACGTCAAAGTTTTTTAACCGCGGATTGCACAGATCACGCGGATTGGAGACCTTGTAACAGCAAATTAACGCGAATTGAAAACCCCATCGTCGTCATACTCTCTTTTTCGCGTCTTTCGCGTATTTCGTAGTTCAACTCCGTTTGTATCCGCGCCACCCGCGTAATCCGCGGTCAATTTCCGTTTTCCATGTGTGTTAATTCGCGGTTCACTCCCCACTGATCACTGGCGACTGATTACTGACCTCTCCCCTTACGGGTTCACAATCACCCGGTAGTACTTCATCCGGAACCCACCGGTCAGAATACCGTCGTCGGTGACCGTCATAATCTCGTTCGTGAACGGCAGACTGCTCCACAGCGCCGGGCTGGTCCAGACATCCGTGCCCAGCGATTCCCGGTACTGGATCGTATATCGTCGGTCAGCCTTGGCCGCCCATTCGATCACCAACACCCCATTGTCAATCCGGACATCGGTCACGTCCATGACCGACGCATCATCGAACGGATCGGTGTTCGCCAGGAATTCCTCATAGTTGGTCATCCCGTCATTATCCGGATCGGCATTCCAATCCACCGGGTTGTCGCCAAAGAACGACGTCACCCATTTGCTCAGCATCTCCGTCGCCTGAACCGGCCCGTCCGGCGGATCAATCAACAGATCCTTGGTCCAGCCCAGCGAGCCGTAGGTGGATGGCACCGGCAGGGTCAAGTCGAAGTCCAGGTTCGGGGATGTCGAGTACCGAATCACACCGCCGTTGAGCACCAGCGCGGTTGTATTGATGTAGTCCAAGTCCCAGCTCCAGTCTTTGTTCTGGATCGGGTACTCGAACGCCACCGTGCTGCCCGAGTATGACTTGTAATACGCGTTGCGGGTCGCTCCCTCCAGCCGCAACGTAATGTACGGAATACCGCTCACCTGGGCTACCGGCCGCGAGAACACCACCCAAACCGTCACCGTCTGCCCCGGATAATACACGCCGTCCAGATTCGGCGAGGTAACATAGAGCACCCCTGGCGTCATGCGGCTGGCCGTCAGCGTGGCCGCGCCCCGGAGCGTGCCGGCATCGCGCCAGTTCCGCTCCCAGTCGCCCAGGTTGTATTTGGCGATCGCCTCACTATCGGCGTTGCCGAACAACGGCCCGGCAAAGTCCTCGACCTGACCATAGTTCCAGCCCGCGCCGCTGGTCGTGTTGGTGTAAGTGCTGTCGTCGAACCGGTAATAGCCGACCATCCCGCTGATATTGGTCATGCCGACCTTGTTCATAACATTGGCCACTTCCGAAGGACGCAAGGCCCGATTGCATAATACAACCTCATCCACCAAGCCATTCATCCCCTTGCCGACCATGCCGATGCCCGGCCCGGTCGAATTGTACATCGGTACTTTTTCCGTCCGGTTCGAGCGCACCACGGACCCGTTGACATACAGCAGCAATTCGCCATTTGTGGCGTTGTAGGTGGCGGCCACGTGTGTCCAAGCGCTCAACGGCACCGCATTTGAAGCCCAGAGCAAAACCTGCGCCTTTTCACCGCCACCGTTGAATTTGATAGCAATGCGATTGATGCTCTGCGGATCAGTCCACCAGCCCAGACAGTAGTTGAATACGCCAGGCTCCACCTCGCGGCTGACGATCTGCGAATTATTCGGAATTGTCGTCGGATTCACCCAGGCCGCTATCGTGAAACTGCGCAGCCCGAAACGCAGGTCATTGGGCATCAGGACATAATCATTGGTTCCGCCAGCCACAGATAAGGCGCGATCCACGGCCGGGCTCAGCGAATTAATCGGGCTTACGCCTTTGCGCACTTCAAAACTGTCGGTCAACCCGTCATCATCAGTGTCCGGCAAGGCGGGATGCGCCTGATAGGTCTGTTCCGTCCCATTGGCCAGGCCATCGCCGTCACGGTCTTCGTCCGTATCCAACATGCCATCGTTGTCCGTATCCCAGTCACGCGGATTGGTGTCAGCCCAGAACTCATAGAGATTCATCAGGCCATCCCCATCCATGTCATATTGTGGCGCCCACTGCAATCCCGCCACCTGAGCCAATGGGTTGAAGTTGGTCCAGAACAGCGCTTGCCACCAATCGCCCACCCCATCCTCATCAATGTCGTCATATCCCATCAGATCGGCGAAGGTATTGGTTGTGAATCCCACCGCACTAATCGCGGCATACTGCCAGTTGCTCCGGTTGACATAATCCTCCGCGCCAAACCCTTGGATCCCACCAATCAATGGATTGACCACGGTCGTGTTGACTCCATCATCAAACCGGTAATTGGCTACCAACCCGATGCCTTGCACGGAATTGGTCATTGCGTAGCTGGAGACCACCGGGTGAATTGGATCGCCCTGGCCGTATTTGTATGTAGCCAAGATGAACTTGTTGGTGTCAATCCAATGGCTTTGCAGATGAACCTGCCAATAACCGGATGCATAATCAATGGTCCCGAAATCACCGGAACCCGGGCCGAACAAAGTTCCAATTCCATTGTCCTGATAAAGGTAGCCGCCAACATCCAACAGGAAGGAGCCGGCTAAAATCGGGGTATTGCTGACCGTTCCCGAGTAATCCTCAACCAGCACGCCACCTCCTTGCCCGACCAATTCGTCGAGGATCTGCATGGTGTTCGTAAATGTGAAATTCGTGATCGCATTGATCCCCGAAAACCACGGCGCATTGACCACCACATCGCGGCCCATGGCAATCTGCCGGGCATCTCGGGCCCAATTCCAGACCCGCACTTCGTCCACATATCCGTTCAATCCTTCACCCAACATGGTCGCGCCACCGCCTGTCGCCGGGTTTTCGACACAGACCAACGCCTGCAGTTGAACGCCGTTCACGAACAACTGCAATGTGCGATTGGAAGGATTCCAGACACCAGCCAGATGAGTCCAGGTATCCGGCGGGATCGCAGAGTTGGCGCCGGCCATGTAGGAAACGCCGGCGGAGGTCGTGAACATCACCAGCGGCTTGTTTGCGCTCACGTTCAGCGCAAAATTGGTTTGCCCGTTCAGCAAACGACGACGGATAATTGAACCCGATTCCGAAGCGCTTGATAGCCGCACCCAAGCCTCGATAGTCCAAGCCCGCAGATCGAAGCGATCCTTCGCGTCCGTATCGCCCATGCCGGGCAGTTCGTAGCCCGTCCCGCTCAAGGCCAAGCTGCGTTGGATAACCGGACTGCGTGAATCGGTGGGACTAGTGACCAATCGGCCGCCATTGGTAAAGGCCGGATTCAGTTCCTGACCATCCGCGATATTATCATCGTCGGCATCCGGATTCTGAGGATCGCTGGAATACTTCTGTTCCAGTATATTCGGCATTCCATCGCCATCCCGATCCTCGTCCGGATCCAGGATCATGTCGTTGTCGGAATCCGTAAACTTCGGGTTCGTGTCGCAGAAGAACTCGTAGAGGTTGTTGAGCCCGTCGCCGTCATAATCTTCAGCCGCGTTGACATAACCACCAAAGAACAAGGCCTCCCACCAATCTGGAATCTGGTTACCGTTCAAATCGGCCGCGGTCACGATGGCAACCGCCGGATTGGTAGCAAACAAGAGATTGGTAATGGCATAGCGCCAATCCAGCGGGTAAGTCGAATCCTCGGCGCCGCGGCCCGTGACCAAGCCATTGATCTTGTTGGTAACGGTCTGGTTCTGGCCATCATCAAAGGTGTAATAGGCCCGGAGATGGCTGCGAACGGCGGTGCTGGATATTTGCAGCACGATTGAATCGAAAATGCCGGCATAGTCGTCGGCATCAACGCTGTAACTCTTGCCGCCGGTGGAAACGACAACATCCGTAATATCCGCCTGATTGCGATAAACGCCGTAGACCACAATATTGGAAGAGACCAAAGCCTTGATAACGGATGAGCGCGATTGAATCGCGCCGGTCTCACCATCCTCGGTATCCTTGATCGCGGCATCCGTGATCAGGATATAAACGCGCTGCGCGTCGGCCCGGAACTTATAGGTTCCCATTGCGTAGGTCAGCGCCCCCAACCCATCCTCGGGCAAGTCCCCACCACCACCCACCTGCAACGGGTCTAACCACAAAGTAACAAAGTCGCTGCTATTGGTGAAGAACGCAGAACCGGTCGGCGGCGCATCATTGGACCATCCACCCTCCAATGTATCCTGATACTGAACGCCGGCCACGCGCGCATTCATGCCCAGGTTGTTGAGCGCCATCACGAAATCAGTGACGTTCTCCTTGACCTTCTGAATGTACGGATACATCGAACCGGTGACATCAATCAAGAATACAATGTCCACCGGCGGCAGGTGCGAGGAAATCCGCGCCATGTCGAATAAGTTGCGCCGATGCCAGAAAGCCACTTCCGTAGCCGTGCGCGCCGTGTCCCAGACACGCAGTTCGTCCAGATAACCATGCAAGCCACGACCCGCCGTGGTCTTCCCTGCGCCGATGGCTGGCGGCTCCAAGCAGGGCACAGCCTGCATAGAATAGCCATTGATGAAGAGTTCGAGCGCCGCTGCGTCCGGATTCCACACCCCGGCCAGATGGAACCAGGTATTAGCCGGCATCGTCACCGTCCCGCCGGCCGTATATTTAGAGCCGCCGGCGGAAGTGAACTCTATCGCCGGCCGGTTGCCATCCACGCGAAGGGCGAAATTAGTCCGGCCATCATCCAGCACGCGCGCCAAGACCGCGCCACTCTCGGATGCCGACGCCAGATATACCCACGCCTCGATCGTCCACTTGTTCAAAGCAAACCGATCAACCCCGTTGCGCGAAAGCACGTCGGGCACCATCAGGGCCGTGCCGGTCATCACCGCGCTGCGGCGGATGATGGGGCTGCGCGAATCCATCGGGCTGGTAATATGGCGGTCGCCCTTGATTGTGGAGGACAGCAACTCCGCGCCATCCGCCAGACCGTCGTCATCTGTATCCGGATCACCGACATTCGTACCGTAGCTGTTCTGCTCATCAATGTTGGCCAAGCCATCGCCATCACTGTCCTTCTGGCCATCGCGCAAGCCGGTGCCCAGCGTATCCACGTTCACCGGACTGGTCCCGGCCAGATATTCGTTGAGGTTATAGAGGCCGTCCCCGTCAGTGTCCACATAAGCATCAGTCGGGTCCAACGGATTCAACCCATAAGCGATTTCCCACTCATTCGGCATCCCGTCGTCATCGTCATCCACGTCGGTGAGGCCGGGCCCGAGCCCATCCCACAAATCAATGCTCTCGTCCGCCTCCGCATAACGCAGCGGCAACAGATCATTGAACATGGCGCTCTGATAAGAATTGAACAGGAGATATGCCGAGTTGAGATAATCCGGATGGTTCTCCAGCGTGGCACGGATGCCGTGGTAGTAGCCAAAGTTGTAGGGATTGCTGGCGTTCGGGAACACGTTGGTCGTCACCACCTTGACCAGGTTGGTTCCGGATACAACCAGGTTGGTTTGAACGATATTCCAGTACATTGAATCCGCCGGCGGATCGAGGGGGAGATGCGCCGCGGTGTTCTCGATCCAGGGAATGTACAGATAATTATTATAAACCAACGACTTGTCCGTCGCCGTGGCCCACCACATCACGCTCGGATAGGAGCCGTCATTCGGCCGGCCGTTAAGCAATTCAAATCCTTCCGGCGCGACACTGCTGTATTGCGGCGAGGGCAAATCATCAAATGTGTACAAATAGAGCAACTCCGCGGCGGCCATTCCCTGGGCATTGCGCGCATTGATTGAAGCTTGCACACTGGCGCGATTCATCCGGGTCATCATATCGGCCTGGATCTGTCCTTCCGTCTTGGCGCCATCCCAAATGCGAATCTCATCCACCCAGCCGTTGTAGAACTGGCTCAACACGGGCTGGCCTGGCATGTACCCCGCATATGGCCCAACCCAAATGGGTGCGCCATCCACCCAACCGTTGGGGTTATCGTCCTTGGCGCCCACCACGAACGGGGCCACGTGCACCCACCCCGGATTGCCCTGTATCCATCCGTTGAATGGATCCTCGCCGGACGGCGTCGCGGCGACCAGTTCGCCGTTCTTATACAGCTTCAGCATGTTATTGGTTGCGTCATAGGTGCCAGCCAAGTGCGTCCACTCGTTGGCCGGCAGGACATTAGCGCCGGTAGCCTTGGCCTCAACGAATAGCGCATCATAGCCGGAGCCATTGTAACCGATATACGGGTAGCCAGCCGGATCAATCGCCAGGCGGAAGTTTACCCGGATCTGCTCCGGCCAACCCATCGGATTGCCGTTCTCGATCTCAATCGGGCGCTCGATAATGATTTGGTGCGCACCGGATGCCGGATTGGCCGGACGGATCCACGTTTCCACCGTAAAGTTAATCAGGCGCGAGCTATTGTGATAGAATTGACCGCGCGTTCGCGCGGCGGCATCGCCGTTCAAATGCAGCGCGCGCCGGCGCGGCGGGCTCTGCACATCAAGTGGATCGGTGCAACCCGGACTGGAAGAATTCACCAACTCAGCGCGATCTCCAAGGTTGTCGTTATCCGTATCAAAGCCTTCCACGCTCTCAAATGAATAGACATACGTCGGCGGCGGACGCACACCGCGCATGACCGCATCATCCCACCACCACTGGCCAGGCGTATCGTTAAACGTACCGAGCGAGTAGTAGAGGTTCGGCCAGCTCTGCTGGTAGCTATGGTCGGTGATCCAAAGCGGCGTCGGATCGGTGTGGTAGAAAGTGCCAGGCACCGCCGGGTTGGCCTGCAGGGCTTCCTGCGCGTTCGGCAGGCCGTCCTGGTCAGAATCGAGGTATTGACTGCCATTGATATATGGCCAGACCCGCACATCAAGCGTCGCCGGCAGACCAGCCAGCACCCAGCCGCCCGCTATCTTGGAGGCATAGATGTCGTAGGTGCCGAAGATGGGATTAAGCCCGTGGTACGTCTCGTAGAAATCGTCCATCGTATCGCCATCGGTATCAATCGTGTTCGGGTCAAGCGTCGAGAACCACAACCCCGACGGATGCGACACACCGACGATAAACTTGAAGGGAATGCCCGCCCCGCCCATGTTGGGATCCGGCACTTTATGGATGTCCGCGTCGGCCCAATAGTGCCAGTCCCAATGATTCGGCTGGCCGGCAAAAAAGTCCCAAGGGTCATAGCCGCCAAGGCCCAACCCCGCCATCCAGTCGGGATACTGCCAATGATAGACCGCACCGGCCCAGTATTCCTGGTAATTGATCAAACCGTCATCGTCAAAATCCTGATCTGTTGAATCGTCATAGGTGCCGTCCATGCCTTTGCTGTGGTCTGTCAAGCTCATCCCATTGCCGCGATAGACGCTCTCCCAAGCATCGGGAATATGGTCGCCGTCGGTGTCAACCGAGGTTGGGTTCATGCCGCCGCCGACATAACAGTGGCCGTTCCAGTTGCTGACACCGCCGCAGTAGCGGAACGCTTTTTCGCCGCTGTCGCTGGATTGGTCGCCGTCGGTGTCGCCGTTGAACGGGTCGGTCGGCCAGATCTTGTTCAGCCATTCAGGATCCTGCTCCGTGCCCATGGCGCGACACTGAAACTCTTCCAGATTGCTCAAGTCATCGGCGGGAGCGTCCGAGTTCTCCGTATCGTCATCTTTGTTGAACGGGTTTAGACCAACATACAGCTCCCAGCCATCATCAATGCCGCCGCCATCGGTGTCGCGGTTGTTCGGATTGGTCGAACCCCAATTATTGCAATTCTCGGGCGGCCGGTTATCCGGCCCATAGTACTCGTGCAGGTTGTCATAGGGCATTGTGTTCGGGGCATCCTCCGAGCCGGCCCGTGGATCAGTGGACCGGAACTGCCAGACATAGGAGAACTTCTGGCCCCATGACGTGCGCGGATCGAAGCCAAAGGCATTGTAGACGGCCTTATGGACCACGTTGGTATCCGGCGTGGTCTTATCAATGGCCATCCAATCCCCATCGGGATTCTCCTGCCCATCGCCGGTGCCATTGCCGTCACTGTCATACTTCAACGGATTCAGACTGCCGTTGACGCTGTTTTCCACCTCCCAGCCGTCAGCGAGGCCGTCGCCGTCGGTATCCCACTCCAAGGGGTCGGTGCCCAGCATCATTTCCTGATAATTTGAGAGGCAGTCCCCATCAATATCCTGGTTGGCGGAGCCATTGTCGGCCAACGGATCAAACCAGTACAGAACATCATTGGTGGTAATCACCGCGTTAGTGTCATAAAGGAACCCCAGCTTGTGCCCAACTGTGTTGTTTGTCCATCGGTGCCCGATCACCCAGAAATAATATTCCCAACCATCGAGCAGCGTGTCGTTGTCTGTGTCATCGTCGCACGGGTCGGTTCCGGGATCATCTATCGTTCCCCGGATCCCATCGAAACCCGCAAACTCATAGTAGTTGTGGAACTTGGCTGTCGTTTGCGGCTTATAGCCAGAGGCGGAATCATAATTGAGCGGGTAGGTCATCGAGCCATTGAAACCCGCCGGAAGAAAATCATTGTCCGGGTTGCCGTAGGTGCCGACGTTGCCCAGTTTGCTGGTGGGATTCAGACATGAATAATAGACTTCCCAGTCATCGGCCAGCCAGTCGCAATCAATGTCGCCGTAGCCAATGGGATAAACATTCGTATTGTAGGCGCCGGTGGTCCGCTTGCTGAACCAGGCTAACAAAGTATAGTTCTGGGCTGCGTCGCCCTCGGGCGGATAACTGATATAGAGTGGATTGTCGAGGGGGGAATATGGGTCCGGGGCCTTGCTCCACCGGAAGAAGAAATCGGTGTTATTCGTCACAATGGCCGTCGCAACAAACGTCTGCCCTTCAAACGCGGGCAACTTGGCATAGTTGGTGGGCCCACGATTCTCCAAGGTGTCAATACAGAACAATTGGACTTGGCCATTGCCATTGCAGAAAGAAGCGGCGGGCGACAATTTCTGGTAAGCCAGAATAACGCTCCCGGTCGCCGCCTGGGCTGACTGGGCCAGCCCCAGCAACATGAACACGGACGCGATGGCAACGCAGTATATCGTCTTCTTCATGGTTCCCTGCCTGTTTTGATGCTCGGATTGCATGATAAACCCTTATTCCGTCGCTATTGATTTCCAACCGATTTATTCAGCTTTTTTTTGAATTGCGCCTTGGCTGTTTCAACTTTTGCCTTCAAATCAGCATATTGCGCATCCTGCTCATAGGCCTTTTGCAACTGATACTCCAGCATCGCCGCCTTCTCCTGGATTTCCTGGAGCTGCTTGCGCAAGGCTTTGCATTCCACATTGATCGCGTCCAGTTCCGCGGCCCGCGTCGCCAGCGCATCTTGGGCTTCCTGCATGGATTCGAACAGGGCCTGCTCGCTCTCTTCAGGAACAGCCGCCGGTTCATCGGCGGCGCAGGCGGGGCCAGTAGAAAAAAGGACGGAAAGGGCCGCAATAACGGCCAGGGAGATGATGGTGCAGTTGGCTTTTTTCATGCTATCAATTTAAGGTTTATTTTTTGCCCACAGATCAATTGATTGTGTCAACCGCGAATTGACGCGAATTTTCGCGAATTATGCCGCGCGCCTGTCCGTTCGCGTTAATTTGCATTAATTCGCGGTTCATGATCCCCGTCTTTTTTTAACCACGAATTCACACGGATCAACACGGATGCATTCGCTTCTCCATCCGTGTTCATTCGTGTCCATCCGCGGTTAACTCTCTTTTTTCCACTCGCTCACGCTCATGGCTAAGCTGTTCACTCATCACTGGCCTCTCGTCACTGCTTCACCGGGCGGTACATCCGCTTCACATCCGGCACGATCGGCACGGTGTTTGTCACCATACCGTTCGTTCCCGACGTGAACGTCGAGCCCGGCAACACGGTCCAGTTCACCGCCCGCAGCAGATTCGTCGTATATTCGATCCGGTAAGACTGGTTCGTCGTTACCATGATCGCCATTCGCAGTCCACTGCCCGGCACCAGCTTGGTCACGCGCAAAATCTCGTACTGCCAGTTCGTGGGCAGCATCCCGTTATTGATCTCGTGGCCGTCCGACCAGCCGTCGCCGTCGGTGTCGGTGTTCCACGGGTCGGCTTGGACACGATATTCACCAATGTTGAACGTGCCGTCATGATCGCTATCCACCAGCGCGTCATTGACCGTCGGGTCCAACCCATGCCGCAACTCCCACGTGTCGTCCATCCCGTCGCCGTCGGCGTCAAGTTTGGTGTCGAACTTCTGAATCCGGTGGTTCCAAGTGTCAGCCACGAACATCACGGACGAAGTGGCCACCGGCATCAAGTCATACGGGAACCGGACCTGGCCCGGCAGCGAGCCCAGGATGCCGAACGCGCCGATGAAGTTCCGCTCCTTGTCAAAAACCTGGATCCGACTGTTTGACGTGTCGGCCACGTAAATACGTCCGCCGATGCCAATTTGCACGCCATACGGCTTTTGGAACTGGGCCAGGTTCGTGCCGGCGACACCCAACTTATACATGTAAACACCCGACCCATTGAAGATTTGAATCCGGTCATTTTCCGTGTCCGCGACATAAATCACACCGTTCGAGTCGCAGGCGACGCCCCACGGCTTGTTCAACTGGCCGTTCAGGCTCCCGAGCGAGCCGAAGGCGCTCACCCATCCGCCGGTGCTGTTGAATATCTGAATGCGGCTGTTGTCCGTGTCCGCCACGACGTACCGGCCAAGCGGATCAATCGCCACCCCCTTCGGGTTCTTGAACTGGCCGTTGCCCGCGCCAAAGGAACCGAACGCGCGCTCAAACGTGATGGCGCCCGTTGCCGGATTGAACGTAAAGACCTGGATGCGGTGGTTTCCGGAATCGGCCACCGCGAACTTGTCGGCAATCGGCGAGCGCGCCATGCCGTATGGAATGGAGAATTGACCATTGCCGCTGCCGGACGTGCCGAACTTGGCCACCAACTGGTTCGTCGGCCGGTCCCAGAAGACTTGGACGCGGTTGTTCTTGCTGTCGAGCACAAAGACATACTTGTCGGACAGGAACACGCGCGCCGGATAGTTGAGCTGGCCCTCGCCGGTGCCGAACGCACCGATCGTGAGCAGGTTGGTCCATGCCGTCGCCAGCGGGCCCAATCCCTGCTGTGGATCGCCGCCGTACATCACATTATAGCCGTCCGGAATCGAATCGCCATTGCTGTCCTTACGGTTTTGCGGGAATCCGAAGACCGTGCCGAGCGTCCAGCGACCGAAGTCGTGCGCTTCATAGGGTGCGTTGGTGATCGTGTAGAGCCCGGACTCGCCGTACACCACGGCATCCTGGAAGGTAGGACCATTCCAACCGCGGACGTACACCGCGCGCGCCGGCGCGGACGGCGCCAACGCGTGGTTGAACACCTCGTCAAACTTGCCCAGATCGGGCGTGGACTCATAGCCGACACCGAAACGACCGAACGACAAGCCGTTGCGCAATGAGGATAACAAGGCATCGTCGCCGCCCGGCTTGCCGTCAGCCTGCGGCGGATCAATCACGCCGTTGGGCCCGGCATAGATCAACTGGAAGATCGCGGAGGTCGCCGAGCCATTGCCCGGAATCGGCCGGCCGAGCCAGTCCACGACGCCGGTCGCGGAGCTGGCGCGCAACGAAGGCTGGACCAACTCGAAGCGAACCAACGTGAATCGGTTGTCGGCGCCCGGATAGTTGCCCTTGAACATGACAACGGCCTGGTTCGTTGCCGCATAATCCACAACCGTAGAATCCAGCGTCAGCGTCTCGGTCAGCGTGGCTGCGCCAATTGAACCGTTCAGCGGCGCGACCGCCAACCAGGGCGCGTCCGCCTGCAATTCCGCCATCATACAATTCTTGAACAGATCCTGCATGACGCCGCGCCTGAGCCATTCGGCCCCATTTACATTACCAGCCCAGTAATAGGCTACCCCACCCGCCGGCGTCTCGCGCCGCATGACCTTGACCGCGGCGCCGGCGGTCATGAAGACCCGGATATCCTGGTTAGTGTCAGGCGTGGCCAAATCATAAACTTGCGCGGCCACGGCGATCCGATCAGTGGCCGCGACATTGACGAACAGCGGCCAAGGCATATTCCGGCTGATGACGGCGGTATCCACCGCCTGAGTGGCGCGATCAAGCGACACGGCGCCGACCAGGTTGGCCACATTCCGGTCATCCGGCCGCGAAATCGGATTGCCGCCGGTAATAACAAGTTTGCCGCCGCGCGCAAGATACTGGTTCAGCACCGCCCACTCGGGATCGCTCATCAAACGACCGCCATTGTTCGGCCCGCTCAAATCGAGCACGACCAGATCCTGCGCGAAGATCAACGCATCATTGGTTGTGTAGTAACCGGAGGGATAATAATCATAGGTCATTTCATCCAGCACATACACCAGGTTACTGCGCCAATCACTGACCTCGAAACCCATGTCGGCGAGGATCGCGGCGACGCCCGCCAACTGGGCCTGGTCGGAAATCACCGCCACCTTGCGGATTTCCAATTCGATGGCCTCAAAACTGAATGTGGAGGCCGCGGTGTTCGTCAGCACCAGCGATCGGACCGCCGTCATGCCGTATTGGGCCGCGGCATCCACCGTGGGCTTGAACGCGACAGCGGGGCGGCGCAGGCTGAAATCGAGAATGGCGTCGGCGTTGTTGAGCACGCTGGTGGCCACGGCTGACTTCTCGTTGAGCGTGCCAATGGCGCGCACGCGGTAAGCGCCGTTGGTCAGGCCATTGAGCCGGTAATTGCCGGAGGCGTCGGTGTTGGTGCGGCCCGACCGTTCGCCCCAGTATTCCACCGGAACGCCGGCAAGCCCGGCGGCGGTTTGTTGATCGCGCACCGTGCCGGCGATCGAATACACCGTCTGGACAGCCAGGTGGAAGGTCAACGTCCAAGGCGCGTGCGTCTGATCCTTCACGGTCAGCGTGAACGGCACCCAATTAGTGACCGGGTTTCCGAACGTGACCGTCATCAAGTCCAGCGGCGCGGCTGATTCGCCGCTGGCCAGCGCGGGCCAGACGGAAATGCCATCGTTGATCGTCACATTGCCGGCGCTCGTGGCGAGGACGCCGGTCGGATTGTAAAGGATGCTGGCGTTGGCATTCTTGAGGCGAATGGCCAGTTGCACCGTCTCGCCGGGCTCGGCATATCCATCCTGATCACCGCCGGAAACGGTGACCGCCGCGACCACCGGCAACGGCGCGGGGGCCACATTCAACGTGATCGGAATGCGGAGCGCATTCACGCCCTGGTTCACGACGATCGTGGCGCGGTATGTGCCGGCGCCGAGATTGCCGCCCGCGTTCAGCAGCACCGCGTTGGTAAAGCGCGCGCCGCCGGCAATGCTGGCCAGGTTGGTCCCCAGACGGATCCAGGCGGGCCGCATTTTCGCGATGGCTCCGACCGCGTCCAGATTGGCGGCCGCCAGGCACTTTCCTTGCAACGCCGCGTTCGGCCGGGCGCCTTCCATGATCGCGGTCTTGAGCATGTCCCATGTGGCCCACGGGGCAATGGACTTCAGCAACGCGGCGACGCCTGCGACATGCGGCGCGGCCATCGAGGTGCCGCTCCAGACGGCATAACCGCTGTAACCGCCGCAATCCATCGGCAGCGTGCTGAGAATCGAGACACCCGGCGCCGCGAGATCCACGCTGGCGGCGCCATAGCACGAAAATGAACCCAGTTGGTCATTGTGGTCGGCCGCTGCCACAGAAACGATATTGGCCAGGTTGTATGAAGCCGGGTATTGCGGATAAAGATCGTTGTCGGTTCCACTATTGCCCGCCGAGCAGACCATCAGCATGCCGCTGGCCATGGCGGTCTTGAACATCTCATATTGAACCCCGCTGAAGATCGGGCCGCCGTAACTGTGGTTGCTGATCTTGACGTTGTTTGTGATCGCGTATTCGACCGCCGCCAGTTCAGCCGCCGCCGGCAGGCCAGGATAGCGGCACAGACCCGCGCTGCCCAGGCAGGAACACTGCCCGTTCAAGTAAGCACCGGACATGTTGGTGGATATTTTGAGCGGCAAGATGCGAACATTCCAATTTACTCCGGCGACGCCGTTGGTATTGTTCGCCACCGCGCCGATCGTGCCGGCCACGTGCGAACCGTGGGCGATGCTCTCTTCGATGCAATAGCCGGACGCGATCCATTCGCATTCGTAATCGTGCCGCGCGTTCGGCTGCCAGTTGGTGCTGACGAATTCCATGCCTGGCAGCGCGTTCGCGGCGAGATCCACGTGGCCGGTTTCGATGCCGGTGTCAATCACCGCAACCACCACCCCGGTCGAACCCACGGTGATGTCCCAAGCCGCCTGCGCGCCGATATCCGCGCCCAGCGTGCCGCCCGTCTGCCGCTCGTTGCGCAGCGCCCACATTTCGGGATAGCGCGGATCGTTGGGCGCCCGGTGCAGCCGCATAATATAGTTCGGCTCGACATAAAGGACATTCGGATTGGCCAGCAAATCGGTTGCCGCCGCCCGCAGCGAGCGGCCCTGCGGCACAGTCACCACGGCCGCCGGAATCAGGCTGAACGACCGCTCGACCGCTACGCCGGCCGCCTGCATGGCCAGCGCGCGCGCCGCCGGCGCCGCACCGTCGCGGAACCGGACCAGCAGCTTGCCGGGCAAGTAGTCAACACCCGGCCGCAGCGCGTCCCAATCCAAGAACGGGACGATCACCGTCCCCACATTGCCGGACGCCACACCTTCGACCAACTGCAGATCGAAGCCAACGGAGCCTGCCGCCGGGCCGGAGTTGAGCACCAGCAGGTTGGTGGTGAACTCGCGACCCTCCTCGACATTCACCACAATCGAGGTGGGCACGACGGAAACCAGCCAGTTGTCCACGCAGAAGTTGACGTTGCTGGCATCGGCCGCGGCAATGACAATGTTCGATATTGGCGGCGCGGCATATGGGGACGGCGGGATCACGCGTACCTGGTATTCGCCGTCGGCCAGACCATACAATGCATACTCACCCAGCGCGCCGCTTTGCGCCTCCTGGACGATCGGGCCCTGCAGCGCCTGGACAATCGCGCCCGGCACCGGCGCCCCGCCAATACAGGTGGTGATCTGCCCGGAAATCGCCCGCCGCACCGTGACGGTCAAGGCAAAATCCAAATCAAAGACATGCCCGCCCGGATCCGTCACCCGCAAGCCAAACGGCATCACGGCGCCGTTGGATACCGCCGCGCCAATGGCGACGGCCGGATTGGTAATGGACCAAGCGGTCAGCATCAGTGGGATATCCGGCCAGGCAACGGCATTGGAAGGTACGGTCACCGGATCGGCCCCGATGTAGCTGAGTATGCCGTTCGGCGTCACTGCCGTATGCCGCCCCAAATTTCCGAGCTGGATGCCAAGGCCCACCGTCTCGCCCGGCTCGGGGTATGGATCGCCATCATGGCCTGGGCCAGGGATCACGGCCACCTGCTGGATAACCACGGCAGGCGCGGGGAGCACATTTAGCAAAATGGCCAACAGGACGGGGTCTTGATAAACATCGTTGCCCTGCAGCTCCAGTAGCACGAGGTAGGTATAACGATCCAGCGTCGTGGTATCCAACGCGACACTAAAGTTCGTGGCCGCGCCGACCGGGACGCTGCCGGAGGGCTCATAAGTCAGCCAATCGGTCGCTTCCCACAAATACAAGCCCAAGCCATCGGTATAGTAAACCATCGCTGTGCTGACCGTGTAGTTATACGGCAGACTGGCGTCGGTATTTGTATTGGCGAGCCGGAAGACCAACGTGGTCTGGGCGCCCTGCGCGATGTTCGGCAATACTTGGAGCCAAGGCGTCTCGTTGGCATAGGCGCGCCCCAGGCCAATGCCGATGTTTGTGGCCTGTCCGAGAATGAACTGTGGCTCGCTGCGTGAGAAATCGCTCCGCTTGGCCGTCACGCTGTAGCTCACGTGCGGCATCATGCCGTTGAGTTTGAAATAGCCGTTCGAATCGGTGTTGGCCCATACATCCGCGTAGTTCGGCGCCTCGCCGGTCACGGTCGCGTTGCTGATGCCCGCGCCATTCACGATGTTGGTCACGCGCCCCCAGGCCGATTCATGGGTTGCGACCTGGAGCGAGAACGCCTCCTGCCACGGGCCGCCGTTGGCCGCTGTCGCGCTATGCATGAACGTCAGCACTGTTCCTTCCGGCACTCCCGCGTCAACGGTAACCATGAGCTGTGTGCCGCTGGCGACATACTGGCCGGGCGCCATGTCGCCGTAAACAATGGCCGGCGACGGACCGCGGTCGAGCGTCACGCCGGCGTTCGGGCATTGCACGATGGCGACGACATTACTGTAAGTTCGAGCGGAAGCGGTGTTGAGCCCGCGCAGTTCCAGCGCGAAGCGCTCGCCGGGTTCCGGATAACCGTCGCCATCGCTATCGTTGACCACCGTGTAATCCGCGACAACAAACCCGGCCGGACGAATATCCGTGAGCCTGACGTCATCAATGTACCACCCGGCGTCCGCGCCAGTCACACCGGTTTCAATGCGAAAGCGAATGCTGATCGTCTTGTTCGTATAGCGGCTCAAATCAACCGTCACCGGCGTCCATTCCGCCAACTCGCCGGTAATCTTGGTCTCGCCGCTGAAGGCGTCGGAATAAGCCGTCACATTTTCCCAACCCGCGCCGGCGTTGACTTCGATCTGCGCGAAATCGCCGTCTTCGACGAGCCGATGCCAAGACCAGAAAGTCAGGATCGGCCGCCAGTTGACATACATCGGCGTCGAAACCAGCCAGGCATTGGCCAGATTCGGATAGCGCCCGCCCAG
This sequence comes from uncultured Verrucomicrobiota bacterium, assembly GCA_964570325.1. Taxonomy (GTDB): domain Bacteria; phylum Verrucomicrobiota; class Kiritimatiellia; order CAIQIC01; family CAZMXS01; genus CAZMXS01. The sequence continues at coordinate 23,506 of CAZMXS010000004.1, forward strand.
CACCGTGCCCCAGCAGTTGGAACCGGAATGGGCAGAGGGCGGCCCATAAGTCGGCACGCCGAACTGCCAGCAGGCCTCGCCATGCAGATTGGTGTAAGTCCACGCGGCGTCGCGGAATTCCATATCGTTAGCATAACTTATTCCACGAAAAAGTGTTACAAAACTGTAATAGTCATTCGCAACCGTGCTGGTCAGGTCGGCGGGAATGGATGATGTGTTGCCGGCGTAGTCGTGTGAAACAGCCGCCGCGTAATACTTTGTTGCAGCGGACAGCCCTTCGAGGGACAGGCGATGGACGAACCAGACATTACCGTCAATGTTGGTCCAGTCATAAGTATAACCGCCAAGCGCCCACGGCGCGACGGTCGCCAGCCCGCCGGGCGGAATCAGATTCGGGTGTACAATGACGCTGGAGTCGGCCGGCTCATCGGAGAGCCAGTAAACATCGCAGAAATCATCACCCACCACAGTGGCCGTGAAGTTGGTCAGCACCGGCGGGGTGTCATCAATCCAGGCATACGCTTCATCTGTACCGCCCGGCCCCGCGTAAGTAACCACCAGGATGTCGTCTTCAACAACATGGCCAAGTAGTGAGAACGAGCCGGTGAACGGCTCAGCCGCGGATGCGCGGGCGGCCGGGATGTTGGTCACCCATGGCGTTACCGCAAACGTCATCACATCCACGGATGTCGTGAGGTTGGTGTTCAACGGATCGGTGATTTCGAACTCAACCGTGGCATCCGACCGATAAGCCGGACGATCCAGCATTAACTGCGCGCCCAAATCGCCCACGCCGACCGCCGTCCACGCTTCAGCCATCAGTTTTGCCCAAGCCGGATCCAGATCCGCCGCCGCTGAAATCCACGCCTCACGGGCCTCGGCATAATCCGTGAAGGGATACATATACTCCGTCAAAGCGCGATAGGCGACCAACTGCGCATTGCTCCAGCCAATGCCGGTAATATTGTAGTCATAATCCTCGTTGCGTCCCGAACCACCGTCAGAAATCAGGTAGAAGAAGAAGTTCTGGACGCCGGAATTGATATGGACGCCGCCATTGTCGTCCATCCCGCTGTACCAGAACTCGCCGTAGTAATACGACGGCTGGCGACCGTCGCTGCCGACTGTGCGACTGTTGTGGGGATTACGCAGATCCCGCAAGGCCGGGGTCACCCGCCAGCAATCCTCGCCGCAAAGCCATTCGGCCGTGCCCGGCGTCACGTTCGGATATTCGTTCGTATTCAGCGGTTGCCCGTAGAATTCCGCGCAGGTTCCAAAAATATCGGAGAAGGATTCGTTGAGCGCACCCGATTCCTCGAAGTAATAGAGGTTCGCGGTATACTCGGTCACGCCGTGCGTGAACTCATGCGCGGCAACGTCCAGCACGGCCAGCGAGGATGCCATGATGTCGTCACCATCGCCGAAGGTGAAATCCACGGAATTCCAGAACGCATTTACATAATATAAATCGTAATGCACATTGACCCGGGCGGCCGCTCCCAAATCGTCGTAACTATTGCGGCCATGGACTTTCCGATAATACTTCAGCGTGGTGTTGAAATTGTTGGCGGCGGACATTTCGGTGGTATCGGAGTCCGCCCATTTATTGGTCATCCGGTGCGCGTAAGTCAATGCGTCCGGGTACCGGCTGAGGGCAATGTTGTAAATGAACCATGTGTTGGTCTTGTTATAGAGATAATGAATGCCATTGCTCTCGCGCCAGCCGGGAACCATGTTGGTGGTTCCGCCCTCGCCGGCCAGAATCACGCCGGTCATCGGATAATCCGCGCCATTGCCGCTGGGCGGCTGGACCTCGGCAGTCTTGATGTCGTTATAGCGGAGAATCACCGCGCCGCTCTGCGCGTCCACCCAGCAGCGCCAGCGCGCCGGCAGGCCGCCGGAAACAGGACCGGCCAACAGCATTTCATAAGCCAGGCGCGGCGCGCAATTCCAGGCAAAGACCACGAGTTCCGGATCGCCGACCGGTTTGACCGCCGCTTGGCTCGCGGCGGCAAGGTCTTGCCGGGCCGCCGCGACGGCCGCCGCGGCGTCTAGCGCCGGCCGCGTATTCAGATTGATGTCCGCCAGGTAACGGCCATTGACCTCATAGGCCCGGCCGTCCGCGTTGAAATGCACAATCAGGCCCGCCCCGACAACCTTCAAACTCTTGTATTTCTGCTCCAGGCGAACATGCGTAAAGCCCATGCGGTCGGCACTGACGCGCCCGCTGGTGAATTCGGCGGCGGCATCCCGAATGCCATAAATGCCGGCCAGATTATCCAGCACCGCCACCGCGCGCTCCACCGGACCGGCGGCAGCGCGACGCGTAATGCCCCTACCGGCCGAGTAGCGAGCTGGCGCAGACAGATCGGCGCCCCGCACCACACTGGGCGTGCCCAGCCGCTCGTTCCAAGTCAGCGACACGCCGGAAGCTTGTGCCACGGCTGCCAAACGCTGTTGTTCAGCGGCAGGCTGCCGCACGGGAGCTGCCGAACGCTGGCCAATCCGAACGGCATTCTGCGCTGCATCCGGCCGCAGGGCCGCCGCGGGCAGGCAACAGACGAAAGCGAGCAATCCGCCGAACAGCCCGGCCAAGCCCGACGCACGCCATCGCGATGAGAACTGATGACGGTCGCGGCATTGCCCGGCCCCGACCACACATTTCCGGTTGATCATGCTCAGGCTCTCCCGATTATTGTCAAATAGTTCATGGTCACGGTTTCGGCGCCACAGCCGGATCCGCCGTCGCGTTTTCCGCCGGCGGCAGGGACCGAATCCGGGATTCAAGCGCGTCCCGCCGATCATACAGTTCCTTGAGTTCAATCTGAATCTGGTTGAGCCGCGCGACGGATGCATGCTGCCCGTCCAGCAGTCCCTTGAGTTCAGGGTTTGCGGCCATCCGCTGCTGCAACTCCTGGCGTAGATTGAATAGTTCCTTCTCCAATTCGCCCATGCGCTGGCGGATGGCGACAATATCCTTGTCGTCCGACTTGACAGTTTGGGATTTTTCCCAAACCGCCGCATGCGACTCGCGCACCTGGTTGCCCAACTGGCTGCGCTCAGCAGTCAGCGCAGCGATCTGGTTATTGATCTGCGCCAGTTGGTTGGTCAAGTCGGCCGGCGCGGACAGCAACTGGGTGTTTTGCGCGCCGGCGGGAACAACGAATAAAGTTGAAAACATGAACAATAAAAAAACGCTGGAAATAGAAAAAACACGCCCGGCCCTGCAGGCAGGGTTTAGCCTTGTCATGGCGAAAAATCCTTTCCCGCTCGTTTGACGGCGCAGATCGAAAAACACACGCCGGAGCATTGCTCCGCCTGCTCCGGGACAGCGATCAGCCGCGCCAATTTTCAACACAATTACTGGTGGTCTTTTTTACAAGCCGCTGGGGGTGAACACAAGCAAAAGATGGAAGAAAAAATGAAAAAAAACCGAATGGCAAACAAACCCTGCTCCGAGTTTGCCAGGCATCAATCCAACCATAACGGTTCAATGAATTCCAGTAGGTCAACCATTCTTGACCAACCACGGCGGCAGGAGTCGGGAAGAAAAGTCTGCTCCCCGGTTGAGGCATGGACGTTTCGTCCGTGAGACAAGTGGAGATAGCTCTGCTGTGGAAAGCGAGCGCAAAGCTCAAGACACCGGGCAGCCAGTGACGCGCCATTGGGACGGGAAGGCGCGGCATTGCGCCGGACGGGCGGCGTAAATCCGGCACCGGTTCCCTTCAAGGAAAACGCAGGCTCCGTCGGCTCGCTCGACCAGCGTTAGTTGGGACCGGTTGCGGGCCAGCTCCGTGTAGCCTTGAATAAAGTCATCTTCTGCCATATCGAGATACGCGGCCATGCCGTGTATATCATCCGGCGAAAGAAGGACATGGCCCGGCCAACGACAGCAAGAACCGCATTGGAGGCAACGGAAAGTCATGTTGGTCGGTCCTGTATGCCAAGCGTATTCTGGAAAGGCAGGCTTGGAAACAACGGCTTGTCGAAATTCAGCTCACAGAACCGTCGCTGGCTGGAGCGTAATAATTCTTCTCCCGTTATTGCGCATACGACCGTGTGCCGCCGAGGCCGAACTTCAGCGGATCGTTGAGATCCATGAGCTCGCAGGATGCCTGGATGCTCTGGAGCCAGGCGAGGGCGCGCGCTTTCTTGAAGACCTCGTAGCTGTCGTCACGAACCAAAAAGGTAACCATTTCCTCGTCGCGATTCATCTGACTGAGAATCTTGCCGAACCAGTCGTTGGCGGTCTCCTTGTTCACATCCACCAGCCGGTAACCCTGAACACCGGGTATCGGGCGCAGCGCAAACTGGCCAATCAGGGCGAATGATAGATCAATGGTGTAGGCGTCAGTCTTGATGGCTGCCGTCTCAAGGCTTTCAATAAACTCGCGCTCGTTATTCTTGGCCTTTTCCGCGAGTGCGCGAATGGCCTCGTTGGCCTGCCGGCTGATGTCCTCGATGGAGATCAGGAACAGCTCGTTGTTGCGGCATTCGATGAACAGCGGGCGCTTGTCCGATTCCTGTTCCATCGGCGTGGGGATGAGTACCTTGATCTGCGAAGCATCAATACCGGTCAGCAGAATCATCAGAATCAGAATGCCCAGCATGCAGGTCATCAAGTCCAGGAACGAATCCAGGTTCACCGAGGTGCCGCGTTTGCGCCTGCCCATGGCTTAACCCTTTTTCTCCGCCGGCGGGGCATTCGTGGCTTCCGCCGGCTGCTTGGCGGCCGGTTTCTCGGGGGCGGACGGCCTATCCGCCCTGGCCAAGCCCAGGTTCACCGGCCGGTTGGCTTCATAAAGCTCAAATCCCACATCCACGCCGCGGTCCTTGATCGCCGCGCGCAACCGTCTGAACAGCGAAGCCGAGCGAGGCCGCGCGAGGAGCACGATATATTCGGCATCCGCGTTGTCGGCGATCGCGTTCAACGTCTTTTCAAAAGCGTTGCCTTCCTGCGCGATTTCGCCCGCCTGCACAATCGTCTGCTCGGGATAAATGATGATTCGGTCCCGGTACACGTCAATGTAGGTCGGGTTCTTATGCTTGTTCATGAACTTGGGAACCAGGTTGAGGCTGTCGTCCGTCTTCCCGTCCCCGCTGTAGGTGGCGCGCTCGATCACCGAACTGATTTGCACATTCTCGGGGTTGCTGATGATCGTCAGCACGTTGGAAATCAACATGATCATCATCACCCCGATCAGCATCAGGATGACGCACATGAACGACGAAAAATCCATTTCCACGCCGCGGCCCATGCGCTCAAATCTCCGTTAATGCCTTTATATACACCGTATGGTTGGGGGTGATAAGTTCAAGATTCAAAGCTCAAAGTTGGCGGTTCGCGACATCATTTACGATCCCTCGGCGTAGTGGGCAGCGACTCGCCCTGGGTCCGAATAAAAACCGGCGCCGGCAGATTGGTCTTGGACTGTTCCAAAGCGTCCAAATCTTCCATATCTGCGCCCATACTGATGCGCAGTTCCGCCTCTTTCTTCTCAATCATCTGCGCGATTTCCTCGTTGACGCTGGCGAAGCGCTTCAGCTCCGTGTCGCCGATGCCCACCGCCGCGCCAACCGGCCACTTGCCGATGTTGAGCCAACCGATGCCGGATTCCTCCGACGGGTCAAAGCCGGCCACCACGAGATTTTTGACCTCCTCATTGGCAATGGTCTCGGTGAAGGTGGTGTCGTAGCTGGTGCGGATGCCTCCCGTGGACTCGACCGTCAATCGGCCGCGGTTTTCCGTTCCGCTCCACAAATTCAGATAGTAGTCGTCATAGATACCCAGCCCCAAGAAAACCAGGTTGACATTTACGCCACGCTCCTCTTTCTTGAGCCCGGCGGATACGATAGGCACAAACAGATGGCCCGTCGAACTCTTGTCAACCCATTGTCCTTGCGCATCTTTCTTGCGAACAACCATGTTTTCAAAAAGGAGCTTGGTCTGCTCGGACTTCCCGCTCTGTCGGCGCGCGGAAAAGAAACTGAGACTGGGCGTGGCCGCGCTGCCGCCGAGCAATGCCCGGCCCGGGAATAACAGGACGAAATCCAGTTGGGTCACCGGATCCTTTTCTTCCGGATTGTCGGGCGCGGCAGTTTTGATCTTGCCGGCAATCAGCGGGATCTTGCGCGAAAAATCCTTGAGGGTGAACTGCATCTGCATCGAGCCGGGTTTCTCGCCCTCGCCACGATCATCCCGGTTGTCTTCCACCCCGACCTTGTTGACAAAGTTCATCAGGAAATTCGGCGCCTTGCGCGGCGTGAACCCCTGCGACATCTCGTAGCCGTCCAGCGAGCGACGCAGCAGGTATTCCGAGTACTCCAACTTGGTCCGCGGCTTACATTCCAACAGGAGCCCGGCCTCGGGGTCAGTCGCCAGCAGCGTGCCGGTATTCGCGTTCAGCACCACCATGCCGATCGAGTTCAGCCCCTCGGCCAGCACCGAGACCTGCCCATTCAACGGGTCAAGCCGCAGCAAGCGCGCGTCCTTGCCCTTGGCAGTGGCCTTCTGGGCCAGCACAAACGCGCCATCGGGCAACAACGCCACGCTCTCCAGCTCCGACTCGGCCGTCACCTCCCCCGCTGCGCCGATTGGCAGGTGGCGCACGGCGTCCCACCACGTGAGCGAGCCTTTTGGCCGCTCCGCCACGACCAGGATATCTTCATTCCGGGCCAGGCAAATACCCGAGAAATCAACGAACGGGCCATAATCCACCACCCACCACTCGCCAGCCACATCGCGCATCAGCGTCGTGCCAAACTTCGGGCCGGTGGCAAAATCGGCATCGGAGCCAACAACGAACAACCGGCCGTCGGCGGTGACCTTGATATCCTGCCAGGCATAGCCCCGGTCGAGCCACGGCACCGGGATGGCGCGCGCGGTGGTAAACTTCCCGGCTGCATCGGGAATAAACTCCAGGATTCGCCCCCGCGGAACCTGCTCGACCACGAACAGGTGGCCGTTGGTGCTGAAGGCAATGCCACCCGGCGAATTCAGTTTCCCCTGAATCCAGGCTTCGCGGGGCTTTGCCTTGGAGATGGCCCAGTTGGGAACAGGCTCCGGAACGCTCCAGCCGGACTCCACCACCGGCGCTGCCGCGCCATTGCGGATCACCGCCACCCGGTTGGCCTTGGATTCGGCCACGTAAATATCCTTGGTAATCGGGTGTATGGCTATACCATCGGGCCCTTGCAAGCCGCGCGCAAGCACATCCACGTCATACTCGCCCTTGAGCGGTAAACGTTCAGAGAAGACCGGGGCGGCCGCAAACCAGCCGGCAAGCAGCAAGCCGGAAACCAAGACAGGCACCACCCGCAACCCAAACGGAACACGGAACACGGAAAGACAATGTGCCACTACGCCGGATTTTATTACAGAATAATCAAATCCCAATGGCGGCCCCCACCCCACCCACCGGGCCGTACGCAACGCGCGGTGATCCTGCCCGCCATTGCCACTGTCCTTTTCCACATTACCGCGGGCATCGGTCACTTCACCAATTCCTCGCGGAGGGTGATAACGCGCGGCTTGCTCATCCGGTTGCAGAACGAATCGGTCGTGGCCAGATGGGCCCGCAGATCCTCGAGCGTCTTGCGGAACTCCTCGCTGGAGGCCAGGCTGGCGAGGCTCCGGTCCACCGCCTGCTGAATCTTGAGCAGATCCTGGATGCCGGCGGCCAGCTTCGCCACTTCGTTCATCCGCGCCGTCAGATCCTGAGCCGTGTTGAGGGATTTGGCCATGCTCTCGCGGGTCACCTGCTGCAACGCCTCGGCGTTCTTCTGGTATTCCGCGGCAACCTTCATGGACGACTCGTTGACTTCGCGAAGCATATCCTGCAGTTGGCGCGCCTCCTCTTCCGCCACCTGCCGGCGCTGCACCAGCGCCTGGTCTTCCTGCTCGCGCAAGTCGCCGACCATTTTTTGCAGCGAATCCTGCAGTGTGCTGCCCACCTCCGCGAAGCTGGTCGAAAGCCGCGCGGTCAGATCCTTCAGCGTGGCCTCATAGTTGCGCGTGAGATTGGAGAAACGCTCCTCGACCGCGCCGGCGGCGCGCTCAATCGAGCGTGTGAACACCTCGTCGTAACGGTCGGGGTCCGGGATATAGCGCCGGAAGGCCGCCTCGATCGAGTCCTCCAGGTTCTCAATCACGATCGGTTGCTGCTCAGCCGATGGGAAGCGCGAAATGAAGGTTTCGTCCAGGTAGATGTCAATTTCCACGAACAGGTTTTCCTCGCGCCGCTGGAGCGAGGACAGCGGGAACATCAGGAAGGTGACCAGCATCAGGGCCAGGAAGGTGGTGTCGAACGCGACGCCGAGACCGATGGTGACGTTGGCGATGGCGCCCTTGATTGCGCTCAATTCGGCGCTGCCCGCCAGAAAGTCGGCGAACCCGGACACGGCCGAACCCAACCCTTGCACCGTGCCGATAAACCCCAGGATCGGAATGGCCCAGATCAGCACACGCGCGAGGGCATAGGAAGAGTCGGACGAGCTGGTGTCGCGGCTGGATTCCGCGCTGGCCCAGCCGGACACGCGGCCAACGTCCTTGGTCGCCAGCCACAAGCCCAGAATGCGATCTAGCCGTGTCAGCGTGATGCTCTTGGTGAACCGGGGATGACTGAGAATCTTGGTGCGCAGGGCGTGAATCTGCGACTCGTCGTTGAGATTGAAGGTCGTCTCAATCGGGCTTTCATAAATAATTTTCAATTGCTGGCGGATGATGCGCTGCTTGAGCAGGATCTGGGCGGCCACCATGAAGGCCATATACAGTTCGATGAACTGAATGGGACCGCGGTTACTGATCAGGGCCCAGACATAATCAGCCTTGGTGCCTTTGAGCGGCATGACCGCCAGCCAAACCAGAAACGTCCCCAAGAACCCTACCAGCAACTGAATGAAGAAATTGGCATCGGTTCCCGGATGGGCGCCCTGGATAGCCTCCTCCTTGGCAATGTCCTTTTCGGCCGTTGCTTCCTTGGCCTGCTCGACGACAGGTTCTTCAGCCATGATTCACCTTACTCTAGTGATCATAACGCCAATGCCTACCCCCAAAAAACAGGGCCGGTGCGTTTTTTCGGATATTATTGGTCGAGCCGGATTTGTCCAGAAAAATTGGCGCTTGGCATTTGCCGACCGGGGGGTATCCTTTTTATCCATGGTCGCGCGGTTCGCTGCGGCCAGTTCAAGGCGCGCCGGCTGGCCATTCGCGTCTGATGATCCCGGCTGGACGCCAACCGCGCGCGACCAGCGAGGAGGCCCTACATGCTGGATGTTTTTTTTTATGAGGCATTTGAAGAAGAAAGCGAGCAGCTCCGCCGTTTTTTGCCGCAAGGCGTGCTGGCGGATTTCGACTGGCGCACCATCCAGGAACGGGGCGATCCCGCACCACCGGCCCGAATCATCAGCCTGCGCACCCAGTCGCGCATCCCCCCTGAATGGGCCGGCGCGCTGGGCGCCCTGCTGACCCGCAGCACCGGTTACGACCATCTGATCGCCTACCGCACACTGACCGGCGCCGCGATCCCTTGCGGTTATCTGCCGCTCTACTGCGCCCGGGCCGTCGCCGAACAAGCTTTACTGCTGTGGATGGCTTTGTTGCGCAAACTGCCGGAGCAAACGGCGCATTTTGCCGCCTTCAACCGTGACCATATCACCGGACGCGAATGCCTCGAGAAGACGCTGGCGGTGGTCGGCGTCGGCAACATCGGCTATGAAATTGCGCGCCTGGGCCGGAGCTTGGGCATGACCGTGCGCGGCGTAGATATCGTTCACCGGCACGCCGATGTGGAATACCTCGGGCGCGACGACGCGCTGGCCATGGCCGATATCGTGGTCTGCGCCATGAACCTGACCGCGCAGAACAATGGCTATTTCGCCGGCCCCGCGTTGGAACAGATCATCAAACCGGGCGCGATTTTCATCAATATCGCGCGCGGGGAGTTCGCCCCGGCCACGGATTTGCTGCGCGCGCTGGATGCCGGCCGCTTGGCGGGCATCGGGCTGGACGTTTTCAACCAGGAGCAGGAACTGGCCGTTTGGTTCCGCGCGAATCAGCCGGTGACCAGTCCCGAAGGCCAGGCCCTGCTGGAACTGGCCCGCCGGCCAAATGTGATCCTGACCCCCCACAACGCCTTCAATACCGTTGAATCCGTCGAGCGCAAGAGCCGGCAAAGCATGGAACAGATCGCCGCATTTCTTAAGAACGGCCAGTTTATCTGGCCGCTGCCGGAATAACCGCGGGCGAGATGCCCGGCTCCACGCGGGCGCTAAGGGAAACTCGGGCACGCCGCCTCGATGGAATCAGGAAGAGTTCGGTTTGTGGCCGGCGAACCGGAGGCCCGCGGTTCACCGGCGCGCGCACATTTGCTCGACGAATCCGCTTGCGATCGCTATAGGTAAGCGCAATTTTCACATTCAGACGGGGGACATATCATGGATGAGCTGCTAAAAATTCTAAAAACGAACGCGTTGGAGAAAGCGGAGAACATCGGCAAGATGCTGAACCTTTCCGCGGATGAGGTCCGCGCGCGGATCCGGAAATACGAGGCCGATGGCGTGATCCGCGGTTACGTGGCGATCTTGAACGAGGACCAACTGGACCTGGATCGCGTCACGGCCGTGATCGAAGTCAAGGTGACGCCCGAGCGCGACGGCGGTTTTGACCGCGTGGCCTCGCGGATCAGCAAGTTTCCCGAGGTCCAATCGGTTTACCTGATGTCCGGCGCCTACGACCTGTTGCTGTTTGTCGCCGGACGGGATCTGAAAGAGGTCGCGCTGTTTGTCAGCGAGAAACTGGCTACGATCGGCGGCGTCATTTCGACAGCCACTCATTTCATGCTCAAGACCTATAAACACCACGGTGTCCTGATGGAGAAGGAAAATGAAGACGAGCGGCTCCAAGTCACCCCGTGATTACATCGCCGCGCACGTGCGCGACATCCCGCGCTCGGGCATCCGCGATTTCTTCGACATCGTCAGCACGATGAAGGATGTCATCAGCCTGGGCATCGGCGAACCCGATTTTGACACGCCCTGGCATGTCCGCGAATCCACCGTCGTGGCGCTTGAGAAGGGGGCGACGCATTACACGTCCAACATGGGCCTGCTGGAACTGCGCAAGGCCCTGGCCGGCTACGTCCGCCGGAAGTTCAAGGCGGAGTACAACCCGGAAAACGAGATTCTGATCACCGTCGGCGTGAGCGAGGCGCTCGATCTCGCGTTGCGCGCGCTGATCAACCCCGGCGACGAGGTGATCTATCACGAGCCGTGTTATGTTTCCTACCGGGCGGCGATCATTTTCGCGCATGGCGTGCCGGTGGTCGTGGAAACGCGCGCCGAAGACGAATTTCGCCTGACCCGTGAACTGTTCGAAGCCAAGATCACGCCCAAGACCCGCGTGCTGATGTTGAACTTTCCGAACAATCCAACCGGCGCGGTTATCTTCCGCAAGGATCTGGAGGCCATTGCCGAGCTGTGCCGGGAACACGACCTGATCGTGCTGACCGACGAGATCTACGCCGAACTGACCTATGACGGGGAGCATGTCAGCATCGCGTCGCTCCCCGGCATGAAAGAACGGACGATTTTCCTGCACGGGTTTTCAAAGGCTTGGGCTATGACCGGCTTTCGGATGGGGTACGCCTGCTCGATCCCGGAATTAACCGAGGCCATGATGAAGATTCATCAGTACACGATGTTGTGCGCCTCATCCATCAGCCAGAAAGCAGCAATCGAGGCGCTGGCCCGCCCGGACCAGGATGTGGCCGAAATGGTCGCGGAATACGGCCGGCGGCGGAATTACATCTATCGCTCCTTCCAGGAAATGGGGCTGGATTGTGTCATGCCACGGGGGGCGTTCTATGCGTTCCCGAGCATCCGCAAGTTCGGTTTGACCGCCCACGAGTTCGCGATGCGCCTGTTGAAAGAGGAAAAGGTGGCCGCGGTTCCCGGAACGGCTTTCGGCGCCTGTGGCGAGGGTTTCCTACGCTGCGCTTACGCCACGAATATGGACAATGTCAAGGAGGCTATGGCGCGGCTGGCGCGGTTCATCAAGCGCTTGTGAGTACAATCGGCGATCAATAAGCGATGATCGGTGGCCGCCGATCACTCGCCGCTAATCTTGTCGGCGCGGGCGTCCTGGAGAATTTCCACGATCCGGTCAATGGCTGACTGGATCACACCCATCTCGGCGCTGAGGCGATCGAAGCGCGACAGGTTTTCCGTGCGCAGTTTTTCGAGATATGATCGGCGCTCCCGCACTTCCTCCAGGCTTTCCACAAGGCGCTCGATTTTTTCCTGCGAGGCGGCCATGGCGTCGTTCAACCCCTTGATCTGGCGCTGCAGGTCTTCCAGGCCCGGCGGCGGCAGGGTGGCAGTGGGAGTCTCCACCACCGCTTCGATCTCCGCCTCGTTGGGGTCCGGAACCTGGATCGTCTGACCACAATCCGGACAAGTGATCATTAGGCCCGCGCCACGGGCGTCAATCTCCAGGTTTTTGCCGCAATGCGGGCAGTCAAAATTGATGTCCGTTCCGATCAGATCTTCAAATCTGGCATTTTGTTGTTCAGCCACGGCGCACCCTCCCAACTGATGAGACTATTTTCAGCTTAACTCGAGCGTAATTGCTGTTCAAGTACTTAAAGCCCAACCGGGGCGTTGACATCCTCATCCGCCGGCGCCGGCCGCTGGTCCGCCTCGGCTGACTTGGGCGTTTTCGCCGCCGGCGCTGCGGCGGGCGCCGGCGCGGGTTCCGCGGACCGGGGCTCCGCCGGCGTAAAAGTCAACGGATAAGAAACCGGGCCGGGCGCCGGCGCGGGCGTAGCTTCGACGGCCGCGCCGGTGTCCGACACCGGTTCGGCGATTGGCTCCGTAGGCGATTCGAGCGGCTCCTCCGTAATCCGCGCCGGCGTTACTGAAATCGGCTCGATCACCCGCGGCCCGTAACTCGTGTCAGAATCGAAAGTATCATCGAGCGGCGCATTCCCTGCGGGCGGAGTCTCCAACACGCCCGGGTCCGTCTCCGTTTCATTCCGCAACTGCTGGCTCTGCTGACGGCGGATCGCCTCCTGGCGGGCCTTGAGCGCTTTGGTCTTAGCCTCCTCTTCGCGGCGCTGTTCCACGGAAAGGTCGGCCAGCGGGCTGTCGGACCAGCCGCGCTGCCAGCCGGTCTTGGTCGTCATGGAGGCATGATGCAACCGCTCGGTTTCCTTGCGCGCCTCCTCCGGCGTCATCAACACGTACGGCGTAATCAGCACCAGTAATTCGGTGCGTGTCTGTGAACGATCCTCCGAACGGAAGAATGTGCCAATGATCGGGATGTCGCCGAGGATCGGCACCTTGGAACGGGCGTTCTTGTTATCCGTCTGCACCAGGCCGCCCAGCACAATCGTCGCGCGGCTGGGCACGGCGATCGAGGCAGTCATCTCGCGCTTGAAGATGCGCGGAACGAGGTTGTTGTCAATCTTGACGTCCTCGCCTGGCGTGTCGGCCGTCTGGGAAATTTCCATCACGACATAGCGCGCGGGATTGATGCGCGGCTTGACCTTCAGCTTAATCCCGATGTCGCGGTATTCGTATTGCGAGCGCAGTTCGCCGCCCTCGGTCGTGCTGGTGGAGGTCACAACCGGGCGCTGCTCGGAGCTGTTGATGGTTGCCTCGGTGTTATCAGTGGTCAGAATCACGGGCGTGGACAACACCCGGGCGTCGCCGGAGTTGGCAGACATCTTGATAACCGCGTCAATGTTGAAATCGTACAGGGTCAGGAAATAAGTCAGGCCGCTCGGAACATCCATGCTGCGGTCCACACTGCCGCCATCAATGAACGACTTGGTGCTCTTGCTCCAGGCCCCGCCGTAGGCGTACCGCGGATCGCGCACGGTCACGCCGCCGCGCGGGCCGATCTTCTGCTCATTGTAGACCGTCATCGAGCGCTGCAGCCAGTCTACGCCATACTGCACACCCTTGCTCAGATTGACTTCGAGAATTACGGCCTCGATCAGCACCTGCGCCAGCATGATATCGAGCTTGTCAATCACCTCTTCGAGCGCGGCGATATCACCCTTCGGCCCCATCAGCAACAGCGAATTGGTGCGCTTGTCCGAAAGAATCTTCGTATTCGGGGAGAGTTGGCCGATCTTGGCCGCCGCCTGTTCGCCGGCTGCGGTGCGCAGCCGGTCTTCGGCCGCGGCACGCTGTTTGATGTAATCCTGGATTGCCTGCGCGCCGGCCGACTGGTCCGGAACCGCCGCCCCACCCTCGCCCGACCGCGTGGCGCCCGGCGTTTCGGTCTTGGCCGCGCCGATAAAACTATTGAGAATGCCCGCGATATCCTCCGCCGCGGCGTACTCCAGCGCCACCACGCGCACGATCACCTCGGGATCCACCGGGCGATCGAGCACCGCCACAATCTTGTCGAAATAGATGAAGTTCGTTGGGCGCGAGATGACAATCAGGATGTTCGTTCGCTCATCGGCGATAATCTTGACCTTGCCTTGGATGATGCCGCGCTCGGCCATGGCCGCCTCCAAGTCGGTCTGCCCGCCAGCGGCCGCGGGAGCCGGAATCCCCGCCCGCGGCGGCCGGATGACGCCCGGCGGGGCCTCGGGAACCGGCAGCGGCGAAGCCACACGCGGTTTCTCCTCCTTGGCCTGCGCGTCCGCCACCAGCTCGTTCAGCTTGCCGGCGATCTTGGACGCCTCGGCGTATTTCAGCTCATAAATGCGTGTCTCGACCTTGGTCTCCGCCGGCTGGTCCAACATCTCCAGGATTTCCATCACTCGCTGGAGATTGCCGGAGGTATCGGTCACCAGCAGGCTGTTGTTGCGCTCAAACGGCTGAATCTTGCCGTAACCGTGCAACATGCTCTGGATGATGGGCTGCACATCGCTGATTTCAATGTACTTCAGCGAAATCAACTGGCTGATCAACTGGTCGGTATCAGAAAAACCCTTTTCCGGAATCGCCTTCTCGATCGCCATGCCTTCCTGCCGGGCAGCCGTCGGTTGCACAACCTTGAAGAATTTTGTGCCCATTGGAACAAGCGTGACGTTATTCATCGCGAGCACGCTTTCGAGGGCTTGCAGCGCCTCCTCCTGCGTCAACCGCGTCTGGCCGCGAATGGTGATCGTCGCGTTGATGCCCGGCGATTTGATCATGGTGCGTCCGGTCAGTTCGCCGTAGAAAGTCAGGATCTGGTCAAGGGGCGCGTCCCGGAAATTGAGCGAGATCAGTTTCTGGCCGGAAGCATCCGTGCCGGCCGGCGTCACGCCCCCACCCCCGCCGCCTGCTTCGGCCGGCATGGACGGAGTCCGGGGCGGTTCGCCTGACATACCCGGCGCGCGCGGCATACCGGGGCCGCGCGGGGCAGGCGGCGGACCGGGCATGGCCACGCCAGGCGGCGGCTGACCGGGGCCTTGGGCCGTGGCCGGCAAGGTTCCCACCACCCATGCCGCAATCAGCCCGAGCGTCAACCACCGGCTCCATCTTCTACGCATCAATTTCAGCATCGCCACTCTCGCATCACTGTTTTTCGCGCGTCGTCATCGCTACGACGGCCATCCATTTGGGTTTGCGGGCATTCACCGGCCGCCCCGGCCCCTGCCACTGCATCCTGTTCACTTCTAACGGTTTACCAGCCTGAAACTCCACATTCTGTCATCCCGAACCCGCCTATCGCAAACGGGCGGTTGCAAAATCTCCGATCAACTTTATACGCCTATAATGAGATCTATTGCGCCTTACACCGCTTGTCTCTCACTTCTCCGCCGTTTTCTCGGGCGCGGTCGCCTCTCCGCCGGCAACGCCGCGACTATAGGCAAAATCCACCGTGAAATTGCCTTTCAACTGGCCCGGCTGGCCCGGTTGGATAGTCAACTGACGGATATCCAAAATAGCACCCTGGGCTTGCAAAGCATAGAGAAAATGAACGATCGAATCGAGGTTGCCCTCCCAGGTGACATTGATGGAAACCTCGAAGAGATCGCCGACACTTTTTTCCTTGTCCGGCTCGCGGCGCACGAGCATCAGCCCATGATCGCGCGCCGTCCGTTCCAATGTCTTCAACAATTCAGCGGTGACATCCTGGCCGACGGGATACTGCGGCAACTGCTTGCGCAACGCGCCCAGGCGCGCGTTAACATCGCCTTTTTGCCCCAGCAAACGCTCGGCCAGCACCCGCCGTTGCTCCAGGCCGGTCCGCGCCTTGCGCATCTCCCGCCATTCCTCGGCCCGCGGCGCCGCCACCCAGTAAGTCGCCCCGCTGATCAACGTGACCAGCGTCAGCCAGCCGAGCACCATCTCACGCCGGGAGACTCTCATGACGCATCCTTCTCCCCCGGCAGGGTCATGGTAACGCCAAATTGCGACTTCGGCACATTGCCGTCCATCTTGGTTGAGACCCCTTCGGCCTTGACCCGCTCGAACTTGGCGGATTTTTCCAAAGACTGGATGAAATCGTAGATGGGCTCCGGCGAGGAACAAACGCCGCGCAAACTGAGTGCGACCTCTTTCTTGTAAATAAACGAGGTCAAGTCCACCCCGTTCGGCAGCAACACCGAGATTTCCCGCAAGCACTCGAGCGCGGAATGCGTGCGATCAGAATACGCTTCAAACGATCGAACCTTGGCTTGCAGGCGGCGCACTTCCTCCGCCGGTCCCTCAACCGCCTCCACCGCCGTTTTCAGGGCGGCGATTTGCTTGCGCTGCATTTGCAAGCCGGCGGCGAACACGGAAACCACAATGAGCCAGAGCGCCAGGAACACCGAGGTGGCCGCCACAAAGACGCGCCGGGCCTGCCGCGTGTTCTCCAACTCGCGCCACTCGCGCGGCGCCAGGTCCAGCACCACCCCAGCCCGGGCCGCGGAACGCCGCGCGATGCCCTCGCTGAGCGGCGGCAGGTCGGTCAACGGATGCGTCGCCACATCCAGCCCGCATTCCTCCCGCAACCGCCCAGCCAGCGCCGCCGACTCGGGATCATTCGACCAAAGACTGATTCGCGCGCTCTCCGGCGCGCCCCATTCGGTTTCCAGCGCGGTCAGTGTGTAGCCGATTTCCTCGGCCAGCTCCGCCTGAAACTCCGCGCTGGACGCGGCGCCAGGCCGCCCGAGGGCGCGCAGGACAACCGGAGCGCCATCCAGGCTGATCAGCAATTGCGCGCCGCCCGGCGCCAGAAGCAAAATCACGTCCTGTCCCCGTTCGGCGACCTGGCCGGCGGCTTGGAGTAGATGCCACCAGCCCATAATATCCACATCAATCCAATGCGGCATCAGTCCGGTCCGAACCAGGGGTTGGGTAAGGGTATCCAGGATCTCCCGTTGAATGGCCACGATCAGCACCCGGGTGGTCTTCTCACGCGTGGCCAGGATTTCGAAGGATATGGCCATGCTGTCCACCGGGAAAGGTGAGAACTTGTCCACCTGCAATTCCACCATCCCCTGCAGTTCGGCCGGGTCGCTTGTCGGCAGATCCACGACACACAGCAACACCTTTTCCGCCGGCAGCGCCAGACTGAGCAAGCCGCGGGCGGCCGCCGCCGCTTCTTTCATCCGCGCTTCCAAATCCGGCGCAACCGTCTCGCCCGCCGGCGGCGGAGCCAGCTCGGCAACCCGACAGTCCTGGACCTCGAAACGGTCGCGCGCCGGGCGCAACACGGTCCATTCAATCGCGTCCGCGCGCAGGCACAAGCCGGTTATCCACTTGGCGGCCATAGTCGTCAAAGTTTCAGATTCAGAGTTCCTAGTTCAAAGTTTGGAAAAGAGATAATTGCTAATAGATACCGCATGTTTTGGAAACAACTTTCGCCAAATAAATGATGCATTGCCGGGCGAGGGTTCAGCCTGGATTCCCCGGCGCTCACTGCATTGTCTCCTCGCGCCAGAACAGCGGCTTGATTCCGCCTTCATCCACGCTCAACACGCACCAGATGCCGCTCTTGACCTTCTGCACCTCGCCGATCGAGACCAAGCGCACATATTTGCGCTCCTGCGTCGTCAACTTTTCCTTAACCGACGCCTCCAGGCCGGGAATCTCGTCCAGATTTTCGATTCCATCATCCTTGGTGCCGGCCGCCAGATCGGGCCCATCGCGCAGTCGGATGATATCGTCAACCGTGTAGTCCGCGATGCCGAGAGTGAGCAGAACCTCGCGCGAGGCCGTATTAACGTTGACCTTGCCGTCGCCATAGGTCGTCAACAACGAGGCGATCCCGGTCATCGGCTCATCATCTTTGTGGATCGGCGGGCCGCCGTAAACGATGGCGGGGGTAAAGCCCTTGATCAGCAACAGCTCGTCCACCGTATCCAGCGGACCGTTTTTGACTTTGTATCCCTTTTCCTGGTAAAAAGCGTCGTCCGATTCCGCGCCGTTGAGCCGGTGTTCATCGCTCTGATCCACCCAGTCCGCAAAACAATCAATCAGCGACGGCCACAATTCCTCCGGCACATTGCACTGATCGAGAATTTCCTCCCAATCCTCGTCGGCCAGCGTATTGACGTTGCGACGGCTCTGTTCCGGCACGATATCGAGGATGATTTTGCCCTGCCCCAGTTCCTTGGTCATACCCCGGACAGCGTTGCCGCGCGAAAGGTTCATGGCCTTGACATAAAGGTCCTCCTCTTCAGGGGGTACAATGTCCTCGGCCTTGACCTTGGTGCTTTTGACGAGGATCAGCTTCGCCCACTCGACGCCGGCGCGCGCCAGGTACTGCGCCTTGACCCGCTTGCGGTAATACGAGGTAATGCCCGATTCGACGATCATATCAAACGCGAACGCCGCCACCAGCAGGGAAAGGATAATCATGACCCAAAGCGACACGATCAACGCCGTGCCGGATCGCTTGGCATTCCGCGCCGGCGTCATTGGCCAGGCCTCCCGACCTTCAGCGTCGGGCTGCTATCCTCGGGCGCCTTGACCGGACTGGCGCCCGCCCGCCACGCCGGCCCGCGGCCGTCGCGCGGCTGACGCTCCCCTGTTCCCGCCGCTGCGCCGCCACCACCGGTTCCACTCCCACCGGCGCCTCCAGTGGCGCCGCCGCCACTGCCACTGCCACTCCCACTGCCGCCGCGGCCGCCGCCATCCATCACCACCGCGCCGCGCAGGGCCGGCGCGACCGGAATCTCCACGAGGCGCGTGAGCTTGAGCGGTTCGCCGAACTCCTCGAGCGGGTCCATGAAGAGGTTGATCTCCACCAGGCTGGGAATGGCGTTGGTGTCTTCCCACTCGTCCTCCCAATCGCCGTCGGAGGACTTCTCCGCGTCTTCCTCCAGCACATAGACGCGGCAATTGAAGCCCTTGACCTCGGACGAAACGTACCACGTATCCACGTCTATCTCCTCCGGGTCGGCCAGGTGCGGGTAAGCCTGGATGGCGACCGCGGGCTTGCCATCCTTGTTGTCGCCGATGCCGATGACAATGCGATGGAGACCGTTGGCCAGCGGGGAATCCGGCGGAATGAAAGCCGAGCCGGAGGTGACAAAACTGATCGAGTCCTCGCCGCCCAGACCGCCGCCGCTGTTCTTGAGCTGGAATCCATATACCCCGGGGTTGTTATCGAAGAAAGCGGTTGAGCGCAGGGCCGCAACAATTTGCTCCATGACGAAATCGCCATGGTGCAATTCATCCAGCAATTCGCTGCCGCGCTTCCAGCCGCGCACCGTCGCGGAGAACGTGCTCCAGATGATGGCAAAGGCGGTGACCAGGATAGTCAACGCAACCAGCAGCTCCAGCATAGTAAAGCCGGCGCGCGGGCTATTTGCGGCTGACAAATGAGCCCCCTTCCTTCTTTTCCGGCGCATAAATATAACTGACCACTTCCTCGAAGGCGGCCTGGCCGCGTTCAGACCAGGACACCCGCATCGTCACCATAAAGAGGCCGTCCTCCTCATCGCCAACCGACTCGACATTGCGGCTCCAACCATAGCCGGAGAATTCGCCGCTGAACGTGCCGTTGTCGCTGCCGG
Organism: uncultured Verrucomicrobiota bacterium; assembly: GCA_964570325.1. Taxonomy (GTDB): domain Bacteria; phylum Verrucomicrobiota; class Kiritimatiellia; order CAIQIC01; family CAZMXS01; genus CAZMXS01. The sequence continues at coordinate 43,461 of CAZMXS010000004.1, forward strand.
CCTCGATCTTGTCCGCCAGTTGCAGCGGGTGCTCCACCTCGATCCGCGCGAGCAGATTGCGGGCGGCCTCGTAATTCTTCGCCTGACGCACGACGGAAAGACACTTGGAAGCGGTGGCGATCAGCACGGTGAGGCCTATGCTCAGGATCGCGAGCGCGATCATCACTTCGATCAGCGTCAGGCCCTGGGAAGAGTCCAAGGTTCCCGGTTCAAAGTTCAAAGCGCGGGACTGGCGGCGATCGGCAACGCGCCGCCAGATCGGGCGCGCCGGCCGTCCGGCGGCCCGCAACGCCCTGACGTGGAATCTTGAACTTTGAACCTTGAACTCAATCATACTCGACTTCCGCAGAGCCCGAGAGACCGTCAATCTTGACCGTCGCCGCCTGGTTTTTATCGTCCACGACACGCAACTCATAGGGATCGCACATGCCGTTGGGATAATAGTTGACCCAGTAGATGCCGTCCTCCTCCTGGACCTTTTCGCTCTCGAAATCCACGATCTTCACGCCGTCAGCCATTTTGCGCACCAGTTCGGAGATAACGGGCGACATTTCCTTTTCGCCGGTCTGCCGCTGCTTGTCCGCCTCCGCGGCATCCACCACGTCGGAGCCGGTGCGATTGGCGCGGCCGTCGAGGAACTTGTCCTTGTCGGATACCTGCATCGCGGCGGAGACGGAGATAATCTCGATCTCGTTTTTCTTGACGTCGAACAGGATAACCGACTGCTTCTGCTGCAACACGGAGGTCGCGCGCGCGTGGCGGTGGGCCATGACGATGGTGCGAACGGAGGTCCGCAGCTTGGCGCCCTGGTAGGAGCGGATGAAGGAGGGCACCGCCAGGGCGGCCGTGAGCATCATGATCATCACCACCAGCAGCAGCTCGATCATGCTGAATGCGCCGCGCGCGCGATCGGCGGGCCCCGGCGCTTTCAACGCGGGACTGCCCGCCTGTCGAATGATCGGCTGTTTCACCATGCGCGCCGCGCTGTTGGGTGGGCTGGGCGGCGCCGGCCGTTTCGTCGAACCCGAACGGGGCCCGCCGCCAGCCGGGGTCACTTGCCGCCGCTCTCCGTTTGCCAGTTGGTAATATCGTCGGCGCTCTCCGAACCGTCGGGCCCAAGCGACTTGAGATCGTAACTATGCGGGTTGTGGCTGCCCGGACACTGGTAGGAATATGGGTTACCCCACGGATCCTTCGGAATCCCCTTTTCCAGATAAGGCCCGCGCCAGTTCTGCGCATTGCCGGGGTTGCTCTGCAAAGCCTGCAGGCTGGCCGGATAGTTGCCGTTGTCCACCTCGTAGAGGCGCAGCGCCATGCCGATATTGCTGATGTCCGCCTCGGCCGCGGCCTTCTTTGCCATCTGCACGCGACCGCCCAGGCGCGGCATCGCCACCGCCACCAGGATGCCGATGATCACGACAACCAGCAGGATTTCAATCAGCGTGAAACCCGCCCGACCGCCCGTGGCGCGCTTTTGCTTTTGTCTTTTCATTTCTTTTTTGCTCCTTCCCATGGGACCGGGATTCGCGTCCCGGCGTTCATTCATGCGTCAAACTTTCAACCCGCTGGTCAGGTCGAATACGGCCAGCAGCATGCTGACCGCCACGAAACCGACCATCACGGCCATCAATAAAATCAGGATCGGCTCGAGCACCGTCGTGAAGATCTTCACGCTCCGATCCAGCTCGTCATCGTAGCGGCGCGCAATGTGATTGAGCGCCCCGCTCATGTCGCCCGACTGCTCGCCGACAGCCAGCATGTCGGTCAGCAGCGGAGGAAAAACCTTGCCGGCGGCCAGCGGGCCGGAAATGGTCGCGCCGTCGGTGACGCGCTCGCGCGCGTCCTTGATGGCGTCCGCGATAACCACATTGCCGACGGCATTTTCGACAATCGTCAGGGCCTGGATCACCTGGACGCCGTTGGAAAGCAACGTGGCCAGCGTCCGCGCGAAATGCGCAAAGGCATTGGCCGCGACGATCTTCCGCACCAGCGGCAGGCGTAACTGCGTGCGATTCCACCAGCGCGCGCCGCGCGCGGTCCGCAGGAAGCGCTTGAAGACGATCACCAACACGACGATACCGATGCCGATCGCCCACCCGTAGTGCATCAGCGCGGCGCTCATCCCGATCAGGATGCGGGTCGGCAGCGGCAGGGTGCTGCCCAACTCCTCGAAGATCGCGGAGAAACGCGGTACGACGAAGACCATGGTGAAGATCATCGTGACCAGGCCCATCGTCAGCACGATGCCGGGGTAGATCAGCGCCATCAGCACTTTCTCGCGCGCCTCGAGCATGCGTTCATAATGCTTGCAGACCCGCTCCAGCACCTCGGCCAACTGGCCGCTCGCCTCGCCGGCGCGAACCAGGCTGACATAAAGAGTCGGGAAAGAATCCGGGTGCTTCTCCAGCGCGGCGGAGAGACTCGCGCCCTGGACAATGTCATCGCGCAGTTCGGCGATGATCTGATCCTGCGCCTTATTGGTTTTGCGCCGCGCGAGCGTATGCAGGCCATTGCCGAGCGTCATCCCGGAGGCCAGGAGATCACTGAGTTCACGGCTGAACAGCAGCATCTCCCGCAGGCGCATCCGGCTCTTCTTGCTGCGCCGCCACTCGATCTTAAACCCCTTCTTCTCGGCCCCGCCGGCTGGCGCCGCCAGCGCCGCCGCGCTGGCCTCGACCACCGTAACCGGCACCAGCCCCTGGCGCTCAAGCTGCTGCATCGCGGCGCGCCGGTCGTTGGCCTCCAGCGTGCCTTCCGTCTTCTCCCCCGACCGGGATCGGGCGCTGTACTTAAATTGCGGCATAGTAAGAAAATGGTGAATGGTGAATGGCGAATGGCGAATCAAATCCGGCGCCCATTATCCGCTGTGTCCGGCGTTGGGCGTTCGCCGTTGGACGCTGGATGTACATTATTCCGTTCACCATTCCGCCTTCACCTTTCACCCTTCACCATTCGCTAGTCCGTCTCCGTCATGGCCTCGTCCTCTTCTGAAACACGCAGCACCTCTTCGATCGTGGTCACCCCTCCAAGCACCTTGCTCCATCCATCCACGCGCAGCGTGCGCATACCCTGCTTCAAGGCCACGGCCTTGATTTCGTTCGACGAGGAACGCGCGATCACCAACGGCCGGATCTTGTCGTTTACGACCAATATCTCGTAAATGCCGGTTCGACCCCGAAATCCGGTGCCACGGCACTCGGGGCAGGCGGCCGACTCGCAAATCGTGCCTTCCTTCAGCCGCTCCAGCGGGAAGCCGACGCTCTGGAGCATCTCGCGGTCCACCGGCCAGGGGCGCTTGCAGGTATTGCAAAGCCGGCGCACAAGCCGCTGGGCCACCAGGGCTTCAACCGAGGACGCCACCAGAAATGGCTCGATGCCCATGTCAATCAGGCGCGTCATTGCGCCGGCGGCGTCGTTGGTGTGCAGCGTGCTGAAAACCAGGTGACCGGTCAGCGCGGCGCGAATGGCAATTTCGGCGGTCTCCTTGTCGCGGATTTCCCCGACCATAATCACATCCGGATCCTGACGCAGGATATGGCGCAGGCCGACGGCGAACGTCAGACCGATCTCGGGCCGAACCTGAATCTGGTTGATGCCGGCCATTTCATACTCAATCGGCTCCTCCACCGTCATGATGCGCTGATCAATTGAGTTGATGGTGTGAAGCCAGGCGTAGAGCGAGGTGGATTTGCCGGATCCGGTCGGACCGGTCACCAGCAGAATTCCGTGGGGCTTGACGATCAGCTTCTTGAGGATCGCTTCGTCACGCGCGTCCAATCCAAGCTTGTCCATGCCCAACATGCCGCTGGAGCGCATCAGGAGGCGCAGGCTGACGCTCTCGCCGTAAACAGTGGGCATGGTTGAAACACGAACGTCAATCTCCTCGCCGCGGATGCGCAAGCTGATGCGGCCGTCCTGCGGCAAGCGCTTCTCGGCAATGTCCATGGCGGCCATAACCTTGATGCGCGAGATGATCGCCGCCTGGAATCGCTTCAACTGCGGAGGCACCGGCGTCTGGTGCAGCACACCGTCAATCCGGTAGCGGATGCGCAGGTCATTCTCCTGCGGCTCAAGGTGAATGTCGGTCGAGCGGTCCTGGTAGGCTTCCCAAATAATCTGGTTCACAAATTTTACAACCGAGGCCTCCTGATCCAGCTCGCTCAAGTCGTTCTTGAGAATGTCATCCTCCGGCGCCACCTCGATCCGGTTGTCCTGGATCATTTTTTCGAGCGTGTCGGCGCCGACGCCATAGAGTTTCTTCGACGCCTTGGCCAGTTGCGCGGAGGGGCTTAACGCCCAGCGGATGCGCGCACCCGCCGCCAACCGCAGCGCGTCCAGCAATCCCGCGCGGAAGGGGTCATTGGTCGCCACTCGCAACGCGCCGTTTTCCATCGCGAACGGGATGACATTATACTGGAACACGGCCTTGGTCGGCAGGCGCTGCAGCACGGCAGGGTCAATCGTCACCTCGTCCACCAGGACATAGGGGACGTCCATCGCCTTGGCCAGCGCCTCAAGAAAGGCTTCCTCCTTGGCATAGCCTTCCTTAACCACTACTTCGGTGACCGATCCACCACCCGCGCGCTGTTGGGAAAGCAGGTCATGAATCTGGGCCGGCGTGAAAATCCCCACGCCTTCCAGCAACCGCGCCAACTTGGTTGAAGCAACCGCCACCATAACTACATGCGCCACGCGCGGCTAGCCGCCTGGCGCGAGTCTTATCCTTTCTTGAATAGCCATCTTGTCCATCGCTGGACTCTGCCATCGCCGATGTGCTGACCGCGCGCCTGGCGCGCCATAGCGTTGCATCCGGCCGTATTTTGCATATATTTCATGTTCTCAATATATTACATCAATCCAAGCGCATGGATTTTACCGCCGACTCAATGCGTTCTTCCCTTAAAAAGTCAATTTCTAATGATAGATTGGCTCTTAGGGAGTGTCAACGCCGTGGGCACAGTTTAGCGCGTTGCAGCAGCCGCCATTATGCTTCTGGTTCAGCTTGCTGGATAGCTCCGCGTAGCCGTGTCCCATTACCCTTGGGTTCCGTCGGCTGACAAGGCGGACGGCTCATCGCCGGTAAGCCGCCAGCCCGACAGAGGCTTGGGCGCGCGAAATTACTCACTTCCCATCCAACAGGCTTCGGATCCGCGCCGCCAACTGGTCGCGGGTGAAAGGTTTCTGGATCAGGGGGACATCCACGCCGATTTTTTGCGTGCCCACCGTGTCGGCCGCGCTGTAGCCCGAGACGAACAGCACCTTGAAATCGCTCCGGGTTTTCCGCAACTGCTCAACCAACTGCTTGCCGTTCATCTGCGGCATCACCATATCGGTCAGCAACAAGTCAATCCGGCCCGGATAGGCCGCGGCCACCTGGAGCGCCTCGATACCGTCGCAGGCTTTGACCACTTGGTATCCCAAAGTGTTCAACATGCGCACAGTCAAATTGCGGACCATCTCCTCGTCCTCGACCACCAGCACGGTTTCCGGACCGCCGCCGGAGCGGGCGCCGCGAGGGGCGGAAGCAGCCAGCGGACTGGCGGCCTGCTTCAAACTGATCTCAAAGGTCGTCCCCTTCCCCAATTCGCTCGTCACCCGGATTTCTCCGCCCATCTGCTTGACAATCCCATAAACCGTGGACAAGCCCAACCCGGAGCCCTGGCCCACCTCCTTGGTTGTAAAGAACGGCTCAAACAGGTGCTCCTTGACCTCGTCAGACATACCGATGCCCGTATCGCTGACCGCCAGAATCACGTAGGATTCTCCCGAGCAATTCGTCGCGGCGCCCGCCGTGGCTTGCGGGATAGCTGCGGCGGCGGCACGCGTGGTGATGCTTAACCGCTTGACGCCGGAGGTCATCACCGGCCGGATCGGCCGGGTGGCCCCGAACACGTCTGAACCAAGCAGAATCTCCATCGTGTCCAACATCGCATCGCGCGCATTGATGGCCAGTTGCATGATGATCTGCGCGATCTGATCCGCATCCCCCATCACCGTGCCGGCATGCGGATCGAGGTCGGTCACCACTTCAATGTCCTCGCCCACGGTCCGGCGCAGCAATTTCTCCATGTCGCGGACCACGGTGTTCAAGTCCACGCGTTCAACGCGAATAACCTGCCGACGGCCGAACGCCATCAATTGTCGCGTCAGATTGGCCGCCCGGTTACCCGCCAGCTTGATTTGCTCGACATCGAGCCGCCGCGGATCTTCGGGCTTGAGATCCTCCAGCAACAAGCCGGAGCAGCCGATAATCGAGGTCAGCAGGTTGTTGAAATCGTGCGCGACACCGCCGGCCAGCCGGCCAATGACTTCCATCTTCTGCGAATGCCGGAGTTGCGCCTCGAGTTCCGTCTCGCGCGTGACATCACGGTGGGCCCCGCGATAACCGCGCAGAACGCCGGCCGCATCCCGCACCGGCAAGCCGCTCGTAACCAGAATCACCTTGCGGTGGTCCTTGCGGATTTGCGTATGACCCAGCCGCCGGATCGAGACCTGCTGCGCCAGGGCCCGCGCAATCTCATCGCTCACCCGGCGGCGGTCTTCGTCGGAAACAAACTCCTCCAGGCGCCGCCCGAGCATCTCCTCCGGCTCGCGGCCGAGAATGGCGCGCACCACCGGGCTGCAATACGTATAGCGGCCCGCGGGGTCAATCTCCCAAATCCATTCACCGCTGTTCTCAGCCACCTGCCGGAACCGCTCCTCGCTGCGCGCAAGGTCATTGCTGGCCTTGACGATCTCCATCGCGTTGCCCAGCACGGTGCTAATCAACGCCAACTGACGCAGGTCGCCGTCGGAGATTGGCCGCTGGGAGAGCCGGTTGTCCACGCTCATAATCCCATAGAGGCGGCCGCGCGCGCGCAAGCCGATCAAGTCGGCCTTGACGTTCTCCTCGCCGGGCCGGGCCTTGGGCTGGCCCAAATCGCAACCGCGCACGATTGCCGCGCCCGCAATGATCTGATCCACCGGCCCGCCAGGCGCGTCTTCCAAGCCCAGCAACACGAAAGGCTCGGGGCGGGTTACTCCTTCCAGGTCGGTTCCAAATGTGCCGCGATAACGGCCTGCGAGCTCATCCCAGAGAAACAGGCCGGCGCGCTCGAATCCCAGATACTTGCGCACGCCCTCGACCACGGTCCGGCACATGGCGTCCACTGTGTCCTGCGCCGTGATCTGGCCCAAAAGGTCCAACAAATTTTGAAAACTCGCGCCGCTGTCGTCCATCGCTTTGGCTTGGCTATTGCTCATACCCCCCCCGCTGCCGAACGTCAACCGCTCCCAATTTGAGCATACCGTATATGATTCCTTCTCCTGGAGCAAGCTTACGACAAACGGGAACAAGTCTGCCGTCATTTTTCCGACTTCCGGCTGCCCGACAGCGCCGTGGGCACGCGTCGTGCTGTCAGACAAACCGATTTGTTTCAAGACGGGGCAAAATGCATCCTGGTGAGTGGTCCCCCCCGCGTTGACAGGCGCGGATTTTATGAAATAATCCGCACATCATGACTGCCGATTCCATTTTTCAGGTGGGCGCGCCCGGCGTGGATGTGGAGGCGATCGTGCGCGACATTCAGGCCGCCGTTGAAAAGAAAATTGCCGATGGCGTCTATGACGACGCGCGGATCGCCCGCGCGGAACGGCTGAACATCGCCGGGCTCAAGGGCCAGGAGCAGTTTCTCGGCTTCTACCTGCGCTGCCTGCGCGAGGCCGTGTTCGTGGACATCTCGGACTTTGAAATCCGGGAGCGGCGCCGCGGCCTCGGCCCGTTGCTGGTGGCGCTCAAGAAAACCATCTGGAATCTGTTGAAGTTCTACACCTACCGGCTCTGGTCCCAGCAGAATCAAGTCAACGGCCTGGTCATTACCGCCATCGAGGGACTCGACGAGCAGTACGGTAATCGAATCAAGGCGCTTGAAGCCCGAGTAGCGGAGTTGGAGAAGATGGGGAAACGGTAGTCAGTGATCCCGTCTGGCCTGAAACACGGCCGGCTGTCATTTCAAAACCGCCTTTTTCAGCGGGCAGTTGCGGAAGAAGCTCCGATCAGATTTGGATACGGAACAAGACCCCGCACCCCATCGCCGCGGATCAGGGAGAATTTGGGATGACCAATGTCTCTTTTTCTATCTCGCGGGATTCATGTCGCGACAATCCAAGGGCTCGCTGATCACGGAATACAACACGATCGGCTGGCTCATGCCCTTCATCACGACCGGCTCAAAGGGAATGAACTGCGCCGGCGCGAACTCCTCGCGGCGGATTCGATCAAGCGCGTTCTGGCTGATCAGGATGTCGGTCTGAAACGCCTTGGTCTGGGTCTGGATGCGCGCGGCAATGTTCACGGTGTCGCCGATGACGGTATATTCCATCCGTTCCGGTGTGCCGATATTGCCGGCAATCAGGCGGCCGGTATGAATGCCGATCCCATGCCGGACCGGCGGATAGCGGGCATCCCGGTTGAACGCCGCCAACGCCGCGCGCGCGCGCAGCGCCGCGCGCAGCGCCGCCGACGCATGGTCCGGCGCGCCGAAGATCGGGCAAAAGAGCGCCATCACGCAATCCCCGATGAACTTGTTGACGACCCCGTTGTCTTGCTTCAAGACACCCACAATGCGTCCAAAATAGTCGTTCAGGAACTGAATCACCGCCTGCGGCTCCCGATGTTCGCACAGCGGTGTGAAATTGCGGATGTCAATGAACATCACGGTGGCTTCAATTTCCTGACCGCAGAGGTTCACCTGACCGGCCTGGATGATCCGCTCGGCGATCTCCAGCGAAACATACCGGCCGAAGGTGTCGCGAATCCGGTCGCGCTCGACCAGGCCGTCCAGCATCTCGTTGAAATGCGCCCGGACCAGACTGATTTCGTCATTCCCGATGACCGGGGCTTTGCAGGTGAAGTCACCGCGCTGGACGCGCTTCATCCGCTCGATCAGGCGGACGAGCGGAATTTCCGTCGCGCGGCGAAACGAGAAAATGGCGCAAAACTGCGTGAAGAAGAAGTAGCCGGAAATGAGCGCCGCCAGCAGCAGCGGGAGAAAGATGTTGACATGCCAGGGCTGGACCTCAACCGCTTCATTCAGCAGATCCTTCATCAAATACCAGTTGAAGGCCAGCGGCAGGTAGAGATTGATGATCATGGGCGTCATCGCCAGGCAGAGGATCACCAGAAAGACCCGGGTGAACATGCGGATGGAATGGCCCCGCTTGAATCCGTACGGATTATGCCGGCTGATGACCGGATACGCGATGTGGCGGTTGATGTAACCGGTCGTGAAGGCCAGATTCAGGTAGCCGACGATCGAGCCATACATCAGGAAGCTAACTATATCCACCGCCAGGTTGCGGCCGAATGTTGCCCCGGCCATGCGCCAGTCGGCGTATAGGTTGAACCCCAGTTGCCAGCCGGCGATCAGCCATGTCAATATCATTAGGAAGAACGGCAGGCTGACGATCCGGCGCTCCAGTAATTCCGAGTAACGTGGCGTCCGGGAAAAATGGTAAACATACAACGGCCACAGCCAGGGGAGAATGAAGAGCCAGAACCAGTCCGCCAGATCGGACAAGGAATAGACCGGAAACCGCGCGCGCATTCGGTCATCATGGCTGAAAAACTTATCGTCCGATGCGTCCGGTTCGAGTTCGATCCGAACATTGAACTCGCTTTTGCCGGACGGTTGATGGTGAATATTAAACTGGATCGGCGGGTTGGTCGCCACGCCTTCGGCGTTGCGGGACTGATCCAGTTTATGCCGGAAAAACTCGGCAATCTGTTTGAAATCGGAACGACTGTAGCCGTCCACAATGCCGACGCTGAACTGGCCGAACAACATGCACAAAACAAAGTAAAGGTAGAGCCGCAGGTGCAGTTTGTGCAGCCAGGCATGGCCGGATTTCAACGCATTCCACAAGCGCATATCGGCATCCACATTCCGCTGTAATCATTCCGGCATGAACACACCGGATGTTGCCACAGGTGGCGACCACTGACAATGGCGGATCGCGGGTATCCCGCCCTTGCTCCCCGCACAACTTATTCCTTACATTTTTGGATTGCCGTTTTTTATTTGATTCCGGTTCTCTTCATTCACATAATTTGCGCAGCATAGGAGGTGCTGCTATGAAGTCCCTGCGCGGTTGGGTTCTGCATTGCCTTTTCGCCCTGTGTGCGTTCACGCTTCCCGCCCGGTCAGCCACGTTCACCGTCACCAATAACCTCAATAATGACGAAGGCTCGCTTTATTGGGCCATCCAGCAGGCCAACGGCGACGCCGGCCATGACACGATTATTTTCGCGATCCCGCCGGTCGGGTCCGTCGCCACCATCGCGCCCACCAGCGCCCTGCCGATCATCCAGGCTTCGGTCACCATTGACGGCACCACGCAAAATGGCGGAGTCGGCTGCCCGCCCGGTGTGGAATTAAGCGGCGCCGCGTCGGCCGGCTATGATGTGGGGCTCGATATCTGGACCACCAATTGCACCGTGCGCGGCCTGATTATCAATAGTTGGCGCATGAATGGTATTCGGTTGTTCACAGGCGGCGACCACAAGATTTATGGCAATTACATCGGCACCGACATCAATGGAACCGCAGCCCTGGGCAACGGTCAGGATGGCATCATGGTTTGGATGTCCTGCAACAACCAGATCGGCCTCTGGTCCGCGCCATTGTGCCAGTACCGCAACATCATCTCCGGCAACAGCAACAATGGTGTCTTGTTCTATACCGACGCCCGGACGAACTGGATGGTGAACAACTACGTCGGCACCGACGTGAACGGCACAGCCCCCTTGCCCAACGATTGGAATGGCGTGCGCCTCTTGGCCGCCGCACTCAACACCATCGGCGCCAAGGTGGCGCCGAAACCGGCCAACCTGATTTCGGCCAATGTCAGTAACGGGGTCCAGTGCACGCAGAATGCCAACTATAATCAGGTCATCGGCAATTACATCGGCACCACGGTCGGCGGCAACGCGCCGCTCGGCAACGGCGAGGACGGGGTCCAGATTGACGCCTGCGGGGCCAACGAGATCGGCCTGGACGGCACCGAGGGCGGCAACGTCATCTCGGGCAACGGCAACGACGGCGTCGAACTGCGGTTGCTTGGGGCGACGGACAATACGATCAAGGCCAACCTGATCGGGACGGATCGCATGGGCTTGGGCGCCATCCCCAATATGGGCAGCGGCGTCCGTTGTTTCGACCATGCCAACATCAACCAGATCGGCGGCCCTTCCCTGAATGAGCGCAACATCATTTCCGGAAACCGCGGCTGCGGCGTCGAGATCGTCAAGAGCTGCGCCGGCAACGTGGTCCAGTACAACATCATCGGCCTCGACGTGTCCGGAACCTATGCCGTCACCAACAACAAATACGGTGTGCTGGTCGCGGACGGCTCGCTCAACAACATCATCGGCGGGCAGATACCCAACAGCGGCAATATCATTTCCGGGAACGGATTCCCGGACGGCTTCGACGGCGTCCATTTGCTGGACAACGCGAACCTGAACCGGGTGTCGGGCAATTTGATCGGCTTGAACGTCAACAATGCCGCCGCCGGCAATGCCGGCAACGGCGTTTACGTGTTGAATTGCCAGAGCAACTTGATCGGCGCCCTGGTCGCCATCGGCCGCAACATCATCTCGGCCAACGCGGGCAACGGCATCCAGATCGGGACCAACACCATCCAAGCCAATTTGAATTATATTTTCGGCAATTTCATCGGCACGGACACCAACGGGCTGCTGCCGCGCGGCAACGCAAAAAACGGTATTCTGCTGCAAGGATGCACCAATATCATCATCGGCTCCAATTCCGCCCCGCTGCAACTCATCTCCGGCAATGTGAGTAACGGCATCAAGATCACCCGCAGCGGATTGAACCAGATTTATGACAATTACATCGGCTTGGGCGTCAACGGGCTGCAAATGATCCCAAACGGCCGGGACGGCATCCACATTGAATTTGGCTCAAGCAATGTCATCGGCGGTGCCGGGCAATTCAACGTCATTTCCGCCAATGGCAATAATGGCGTGTTCATTAGAGACTCCGCGTCGCGCGGCAATCTGCTGCAGGAAAACTTTATCGGCACGGATGAAACCGGCCTGCAGGACCGCGGCAATAATGGGAATGGGGTGTTAATTTACAGCGCTCGGGAAAACGTGCTGAACCAAAACGTGATTTCGGGTAATAACGGCGCCGGCGTGCGGATTGAATATGGCGATGCCAATAACCGCCTGACCCGCAACCGGATCGGCACCGACCCCACCGGCCTGCTCAGTGTGTCCAACAATGCCCAGGGCGTTTACATCGGCAATGGGGCCAGCTTCAATGTGGTCGGCGGCTCCAACGCCGGCGAAGGCAACATCATCGCCTTCAATAACGACGCGGGCGTAACCGTCGCCTCGGGCACCAACAACGCCGTGCTGGGCAACTCCATTTTCCAGAACCGGCGGCTGGGGATCACGCTGGTGGATAAATTCGGGCCTTCAACCAATGACTACCAGGATCCGGACAGCGGCGCGAACTTCAAGCAGAATTACCCGGTCATCTATTCCTGCGCCACCGGCAGCATCCGGCTCGGCGGCACGATTAACAGCATGACCTCCACGACTTACCGGGTTGAGTTCTTCCTGAACGAACTGCCCGATGCTTCCGGCTACGGGGAAGGCCGCTACTTCCTCGGTTTCACCAATGTCACCACCGACGCCAACGGTGACGCCAATTTCTTCCAGGTCGCCTTTACGAACGAAGCGACGACCAACCAGTTCATCACGGCCACCGCCACCGACCCCAACGGCAATTCTTCGGAGTTTTCGGCGGCGGTGCGGATCGTGGCGCCGGAAAGTTTTGACGCGGACGGCGACGGCATGCCGAATATATGGGAAATCGGCGGCGGTATTGACCCATACGACAACGCCGGGGCCAACGGCGCGTCCGGCAATCCGGACAACGATCCCTACAGCAATCTCGAGGAGTACATCGCCGACACCAGTCCCTCGGACGGCGCCAGTTACCTGCGCTGGACCGACGCGGAGCGCATCACCAATTCAATCGTCACATACAGCTCGACCAACTCGCGCTTTTATCTGATCCAGTATGCCAGCCAGCTTGGCCACTTGACCCCGGAATGGCAGAACCTGTACACGCCGGCGGTTCAGGGTTCGAACAGCGTAACTTCCTACGCGGACACCAACGTAACCCCGGGCCGCGTATATCGGGTCGGTGTGCGTATGATACCATAGCCGCGCGACCGGGGATGCCCGCCGGCTAACGCCGGCGACCGTATAGAGCAGATTGCGGGCGTCACTTTGAACCGTCGCCGCTTATATATATGGCTTGCTCTGCTCGGGCTCGGCTTGGCGGCCCAAGTCATTCCTTTCCGGAGCCGTCCTATCCCGATTGTCCCCCGTGCCAATCCGGTTTCCGGACTGCTTGCGCATTTCCCCAACGTCGAATACACGGCTGCGGATTACGCCCGCGCCATCCGCTACAACGCGCCCTACCTGCGCGCGTGGCTGGCCACACTGGCCACCGGCTGGCTCGGGCTGATCCTGGTGCTGGCCGTCGGCTGGCCGGTGAAGATCGAGCAGCGGTTTGGCGCCGGCCCCGCCCGCTGGCCCGCCCGCGCGCTGTTTCTGGCCATTGTTTTCGCTTGGTTGACCGCGCTCGCCCTGCCCGCCGCCGCGGCCGGTTATTTCCACCAACGGGATTTCGGCCTGACCGCGATGACCCCGGCCGCCTGGCTCAAATTGCAAACAATCGCAACCGGTATGGGCCTGCTGTTTTTCCTGTTGAAAAACCTGCTGATCTTCTGCTGCATCCCGTTATTCCGCCGCGCCTGGTGGATCGCCGCCGCGCTGGCGCTGTGGGTGCTGGTTGGCATCCTCCCCGACTGCATGCCCAACCGGCCCGCCGATCCCGTCTGGCGGTTGACCCCGCTGCCGAACGGCGCTCACCGCGCGGCGCTGACGGATGTATTGGACCGAGCCGGCCGCCGGCTGGAGTTGCTGGTGCTTGACGAATCGCGGCGCTCCACCACCGTCAATATGTTCCTCTATGGCCATAGCGCCGGCCCGGCCATCGTGATCACCGACACCTTGCTGCAACGGTTTTCGCCGGCGGAGGTCGCCGTGCTTGCCGCGCACGAATTGGGGCACGCGCGGACGCGCTGGTCTTTCCTGTTCCTCACCAGCCTGGCCACGCTGCTGGATTTGCTGCTGGCCTTCGGGCTGGCCGCCGGCCTGATGCGGGATGCCGCCGATCATCCCGCGCGCTGGCTGCAGCTTGGGGTGACCGCCATGCTCTGCGCGCAAGTGACCGCTTTCATATTCACACCGGCGGATCGGGCGCTGGCCCAGCGCGACGAGCGAGCGGCCGACCGCTACGCATTGGCGCTCACGCGCGACCCGGTCGCGTTCGCCGCGCTTTTCGTCAAAGGCGCCCGCGTCAACCTGGAACAGCCGGACCCCGGCTGGCTGACCTACCGACTGTTGCGCAACACCCCCACCCTGCTCCAGCGATTGCAAATGGCCGCGGATTTCGATCCCACCTCCTGACGTTCGCGCTGACCACCCGCGCGTCCCGCATCCCGCCGATCAATTTATTTGCAATATTGTGCAATGATGCATATATTGACCGCATGAACATGGATGAAGCGCGGGCGCAAGCCCGGATTATGAAGGCGCTGGCCAATCCGGTGCGGCTGATGATAGTGGAGGAACTCAGCCGCGGCGACCGCTGCGTATGCGAATTAAGTCCGCTATTTTCGCTGGATTTGTCCACGCTCTCGCGGCACCTGGCGACGCTCAAGCACGCCGGGATTGTCACCGAGCGCCGGGCGGGCGTGAAGATTATCCATCACCTCGCCACCCCCTGCGTGCTCAAGACGTTTAACTGCTGCCTGAACGTCATCAAAGCCAACGCGCGCCGCGCGCGGAGGCCGATGTGAACCGGGAATTGAAAATCCTGCTGGGCCTGGGCGCCGCATTTCTGGTGTTGTATTTTCTGCCCATTGACGCGCCGCGCTTCGCGGGCGCGATCATTGAGGCATTCCGCCTGTCCAAATGGTACGCCCGCGAGCATGTCCTGCTCTGCCTCATTCCGGCGTTTTTTATCGCCGGTGCCATCGGGGTTTTTGTGCGCCAAAACGCCGTGATGAAATATCTCGGACCGCGGGCTGACAAATTGCTGTCCTATGGCGTCGCTTCAGTCTCCGGCTCCATCCTGGCCGTCTGCTCCTGCACGGTGCTGCCCCTCTTCGGCGGCATCTACATGCGCGGCGCGGGACTTGGCCCCGCCATCGCCTTCCTGTATTCCGGCCCCGCCATCAACGTGCTGGCGATCGTGCTGACCGCGCGGGTGCTCGGCTGGCAATTGGGTGTCGCGCGCGCCGTGGGCGCGGTTGGATTCAGCTTAATCATCGGCTTGTTGATGCATTTGATTTTCCTCAAAGAAGAGCGCGCCAAGGCGGCGCAGGTTCAGGACGTGTACCTGGGGGACGATGACGGCAAGGACCGCCCACTGTGGCAGGTGGCGCTCTATTTCTGTTCGATGGTGGGCATCCTCGTGTTCGCGAACTGGGGCAAGCCACTGGAACCGTCGGGCGTTTGGTTTGCGATCTTCAAGGCGAAGTGGGCGGTCACCGCGCTGTTTGCCGCGCTACTGGCGCTCTGCCTCTGGCGCTTCTTCAAGGTGCGCCCGGCTTATATCGCGTTTGCGGCGCTTCCGGCCGTTGGACTGGGCTTTGCGCTCCCGACCCATCCCATCGCGGCCTTTGCGGCGGGTTCCGCCGGGCTGGCGGCCTTGACCTTCCTTGCCGGTCCCGAACTCAAGGATTGGCGCGACCAGACTTGGGGTTTCGCGAAACAGATACTGCCGCTGTTGTTCATGGGGGTGCTCGCGGCCGGATTCTTTTTGGGCAGCCCCGAGAGCACGGATGCCGGCGTTATTCCGAGCCGCTGGATCCAAGCTTTGGTCGGTGATTCGCCCGCCGCGCTGCTTTCAATCCTGGGAAAGTCCGACGGCGCACCGATCCAATGGTTGGAAGCAATCTGGCCGGTCTGGACCAATTTCTTCGCCTCGCTTACCGGCGCGTTGATGTATTTCGCGACCTTGACGGAAGTGCCGATCTTGCGCGGCCTGCTCGATAGCGGCATGGGCCAGGGCCCGGCCCTGGCGCTGCTCCTGGCGGGACCGGCGCTCTCCCTGCCAAACATGCTGGTCATCAATTCGATCTTGGGGCCGCGAAAGACCCTGACTTATATCGGGCTGGTGGTGGTAATGGCCACCATCACGGGTGTGTGGTTCGGTGTCATCATGCGATGAGGTGCAATCATGAAAAAAGTTCAGATTCTCGGAACCGGTTGTCCGAAGTGCAAAACGCTTTTCGCCAACGCTGAAGCGGCCGTGCAAGCACTGGGTATCGAGGCGCAACTCGAGAAAGTTGAGAAAATCGCGGATATCTTGAAGTTCGGGGTGATGACCACGCCTGCGTTGGTCGTGGACGGACAGGTCAAGAGCGCCGGGAAGGTACTGACCTCAAATGAAATCCAACAACATCTCACCCAGGAGCAAAAGCGATGAGCGATACTGCCAGCGGCGCATGCGGCTTGGCCGGTGCTGGCCAGTTGAACGATCGCCGGCGTCATGCGCGCGGCGTCTGGGAGCCCGCCGCCGGTTTGTTCATGTCGGCGCGATGGCGGTAATGACTGGGTTCCGTTGTGGGTGGTCGTCGTGATTGGGCTCGGATTGCGCCTGCCGCACAAGCGCCTGGCACAACAAAGGATATTGCCTATGAAAAACATGAAAGCGATGATTAGCGTGGCCGCGCTGATGGTGGCCATCGGCGTCGTATTCGCGCTCAAGCCCAAGTCGGCCCCACCCGCTCCCCAACCGGCCGCGCGCGCCGCGTCCCAGCCGCGTCTGGTTGAGCTCGGCGCGGACAAATGTGTTCCCTGCAAAATGATGGCGCCGATCCTGGCGGAACTCAAGCAGACCTATGCCGGCCAGTTGCAGGTGGACTTCATTGACGTCTGGAAAAACCCGGAAGCCGGCAAGGAATACGGCATCCGCGTCATTCCCACCCAGATTTTTTACGGCCCGGACGGCCGGGAGTTCTTCCGCCATGAGGGGTTCTTCGCGCGGGATGACATTCTCGCAAAATGGAAAGAAGCGGGCGTGGTGCTGCATGCCGCGCCAACCACGGCGGAACCATAATGAGGAAAGCCGCAGCCGGCCATGCCCACTCTTTTTAACGCGCTCAGCCATGCCATCGAAGGCGCCCCGCTTATCGCCGTCGCGGCGGCGATTGGCTGGGGCATCCTGAGCATCCTGCTCAGCCCTTGCCACCTGGCCAGCATTCCGCTGATCGTGGGCTTTATTGACGAACAAGGTTCCATCAGCACCCGGCGCGCGTTCACGATATCCCTGCTGTTTGCGGTCGGCATCCTGATCACAATCGGACTGATCGGCATCGCCACCGCCCTGGCCGGACGGATGTTGGGCGATATCGGCCGTTACGGCAATTACTTCGTGGCGCTCATTTTCTTCGTCGTTGGCCTGCACCTGATGGACATCATCCCCCTCAAGTTCGCCGGACCGGGCCAGGTGAACATGAAACGCAAAGGTTATCTGGCCGCCTTTCTGCTCGGCCTGGTCTTCGGCGTGGCGCTGGGCCCCTGCACATTCGCTTACATGGCGCCGATGCTGGCGATCACCTTCAAACTCTCGGCCGCCAATTGGCTTTACGGCGCGTGCCTGCTGCTCGCCTACGGGATCGGCCACTGCGGCGTGATTGTGCTGGCCGGCACGTCCTACGAGTGGATCGAGCATTATTTGCAGTGGAGCGAGTCTTCGCAGGGCGCCGTGCGCATCAAAAAGATTTGCGGCGCGCTCGTCATCCTGGGGGGACTATGGCTGATCTACACCGCGCCATAATACAAGGAGCAACCCCATGCGAACCTGCTCATTCTGGGTCTGTCTGATCGCCGGCGCCGGTCTGGCCAGCGCCGCCGAAATCGCGCCCCTCGCCGTCACAAATGCGCCGGAGCCCATCGAACACGTCATTTTCTATTTTCACCGCACCGCCCGTTGCCCCACCTGCCTGGGCATGGAACAATGGACGCGCGAGGTGGCGGAAACGCCGGCGGGCGCGGCGTCGGCGCGAGCCCCCGTGTCCATGAGGTCGGTCAACCTGGACCTCCCCGCGGACGAGCATTATGTCCAGGACTTTGACCTCACCTTCAGCACGGTGGTTCTCGCCGAACTGCGCGCCGGCCAGCCCGTGCGCTGGAAGAACCTGGAGGCCATCTGGGACTTCGCCCACGACGAGGCGCGCTTCAAGGAATATATCCAACGCGAGTTGGCCACCTTTTTTACACCGGAATCTTGATAAGCGCACACCATGAGCTAATCATGAGCAAACTGAAAATTCTTTTTCTCTGCACCGGCAATTCGTGCCGGAGTCAGATGGCCGAGGGCTGGGCCCGCGCGCTGAAGGGCGATGTGCTCGAGCCCTTCTCCGCCGGGATCGAAACACATGGTCTCAACCCGAACGCCGTCAAGGTCATGGCCGAGGCGGGCGTGGATATTTCCGGACAGCGTTCCAAACATTTGGATGAATTGAAGAATGTCCGCTTCGATTACGTGATCACCGTCTGTGACCACGCGCACGAGGCTTGCCCGCTCTTTCCGGGCCGGACCCAGGTGGTGCATGTCGGCTTCGACGACCCGCCGCGGCTGGCGCGGATGGCGCAAAACGAGGAAGAGGCGCTGGGGCACTACCGGCGGGTGCGGGATGAAATTCGGGCCTTCGTTGAAAAACTACCGGAGGTTTTACGAAAATGAATGCGGCGGATCGCGACGCCACCGAAAGAAAATTGACCAATGTGTTTGAGCGTTACCTGACTGTCTGGGTGGCGCTCTGTATTGCGGGCGGCATCCTGTTGGGTAAAGTCGCGCCCGGGGTGGCCCAGTACCTCGACGGCCTGGCCGTCACCGTCAACGGCGCGCCGGTGGTTTCCATCCCGATCGCGATCTGTCTCTTCTTCATGATGTACCCGATCATGGTGAAGATAGACTTTGCGTCGGTGATCAAGGCCGGCCGCAGCGGGAAACCGGTTCTGTTGACTTTGTTCATCAACTGGGCCATCAAGCCGTTCACCATGTACGGCATCGCCTTGATATTCCTGGGCATCCTGTTCCGGGGCTTGATCGGCGCCGACGCGACCGACCTGGTCAAATTGCCGTTCGGACTCGATCTGCCGATCGGCGCGACCCACGGCGCGGGAACGGTCGTGCTGGCGGAAGGAGTCAAGCTGCTGCAGGTTCCGCTTTGGCGCAGCTATCTGGCCGGTTGCATCCTGCTGGGAATCGCACCCTGCACGGCGATGGTCCTGGTGTGGGGTTACCTGGCGCGCGGCAACGACGGCCTGACGCTGGTCATGGTGGCAATCAATTCGCTCACCATGCTCCTGCTGTACGGGCCGTTGGGCGGTTTCCTGCTGGGCGTCGGCCGGCTGCCGGTGCCGTGGCAGGCCCTGTTGCTCTCGATTGGCATTTATGTCGCGCTCCCGCTGGTGGCGGGGTATTTTTCCCGCCGCTGGATCATTCAGGCCAAGGGCGAAACCTGGTTCCGGGAGCGATTCCTGCATGTGCTCACGCCCATCACCATTATCGCCCTGTTGACCACCCTGGTCCTGCTCTTCAGCTTCAAGGGCGAAACGATCCTCGCCAATCCGCTCACCATCCTGTGGATCGCGATCCCGCTGTTCATCCAAACCATGCTGATTTTCTGGCTCGGTTACGTTTTGGCCCGCCGACTTAAACTCTCCTACGCTGACGCCGCGCCCGCCGCGATGATCGGGGCCTCCAATCATTTCGAAGTGGCCATCGCCACGGCCACGATGCTCTTCGGCTTGTCATCCGGCGCGGCGCTGGCCACGGTCGTGGGCGTGCTGATCGAGGTGCCGGTGATGCTATGGCTGGTGCGTATTTGCATCCGAACGCAGAATTGGTTCAACAAACCCGGAGTGAAATCATGAACCGGGATTCAGATCGGTTGCGCCAGGAAGTGCGCAAGGGATATGCGGCGATCGCAACCGGCGGCGGCGCATGCTGCGGGCCGGGCGGGAGCTGCTGCGGAACAACGGAAGCCGGCCACGTAGCCCAGGCGATCGGCTATTCCGATTCCGAACTGGCCACGCTGCCCGACGGCGCGAACATGGGGCTCTCCTGCGGCAATCCCGGCGCCCTTGCCGCGCTGCGGCCGGGCGAGCGCGTGCTGGACCTTGGCGCGGGCGGCGGCTTCGACGTTTTTTTGGTCGCCCAGCGGGTCGGTCCGCAAGGCCGCGCCATCGGCGTGGACATGACGCCGGAAATGGTGAGCAAGGCGCGACGCAACGCGGTGGTCTTCCGCGACCGGACCGGGCTGGACAACGTGGAGTTTCGGCTGGGCGAGATCGAGCATCTGCCGGTGGCCGACGCCAGCGTGGATGTGCTGATTTCCAATTGCGTGATCAATTTATCCCCCGACAAACCCCAGGTTTGGCGCGAAGCCTTCCGCGTGCTGCGACCGGGGGGCCGCATTGCGGTTTCCGACCTGGCCCTGCTGCAACCGCTGCCCGCGGCGGTGCAATCATCCGTCCAGGCGCTCGTCGGGTGCGTGGCGGGCGCGGTGCTGGTCCACGAAACGGAAGCCATGCTGCGGGCGGCTGGATTTGTCGCGATCCAATTGGAAGCCAAGCGGGATTACGTGGACGCCATGAGCCAATGGAACGACCCGCTATACCGCGATATTTTGGCCAGTCTGCCGCCGGGGGTGAAACTGGGCGACTATGTGACCAGCCTGAATATCACGGCGCTCAAGCCCGGGCCGTGACCGATGCCAATCCGGACAGATCGCCGCGCCGAGCGGCGAATTACGTGGGGCGCATTTCAGGTTTTCGGCGCGTTTTCCAAGCTGACAATTCGGCCTGACCTGACACAATCAGCGCCGTGGTCAATAGCGGTTCTCATTTGCCGATTTCCCATTCCGGGCTGAATCTGGCGCGCGCCGCCGCACTGGCGGCGGTGGTCGCCACACCGCTTTTTTTTAATGTCTATTCGCTTTCCGCCTTTGACGCCGCCAAGGCTGCCCTCTTGAACGGACTAGCCGCGTTCATCGCCGTCGGGCTGCTGGCGGGCGGCCCCGCCGCCTGGCGCGACGCAAGTCGCTGGCCGCTGTTCTGGCCGATGCTGGGAATCGCCGCCGTTTGCGCCCTGGCCACCGCCTGCTCCGCGCAACCCGGTCTCAGTCTGCGCGGCGCGTACACGCGCGGCGCGGGGCTGCTGACCCTGTTGAGCCAGATGCTGACCGGCCTCGCGTTCGCCGTCACCATCCGCGACGCGAACGCCATCCGTCGGGTAGGCCGGCTGATCGCCTGGGTCAGCCTCCCGGTCGCGCTTTACGCCCTCGCGCAACGCGCCGGACTGGACCCGCTGACGTGGAACCGCGGCTTCGACGGACGCGTGACCGGTACGATGGGCAACCCGGTCTTTCTCGGCGCCTGGCTGGCCATGCTGCTACCGCTCACCGCGGGATTGCTCATTACCGCCCGACCATCGGCCGCGAAATCAGCGGGGAACAGCCGCACGAAACACCAGTCCGCCCAGCCGCCCAAGCCGGATTCATCCGGGATCGCGATTTTTCTGCGCCCGGCCAAGCACCCACTCCAGCCAGACCGGCTGGCCGGCCTCGGTTACGCCGGTCTTTTTCTTCTGCAATTCGGCGCATTGCTGGGCACTGGCAGTCGCGGACCATTGCTGGGCGCCCTGGCCGGTTTGGGACTCTTGGCCGGCCTGCGCCTGTTCGGGACCGGGCGCCGACGCCTGACGCTGGCCTGGTTCGCCATCCTGCTGGCGTTGCTGGCGGCAACCGGATACGCCCTATTGGCGCGACGCGCCGGCACCGTCGCGTATCGCTCCCGGCTCTGGACAAACACCATCCATCTGCTGCAAAACGCGCCGCCACTGGTCCGGACTGATGGCGCAACCGCGCCCGGCGGCATGCTCCGGCATCTGCTCGGATACGGCCCCGAAACCGCCGGGCTGCTTTTCAGCCAGCATTACGATCCACGCCTGGGACACTTGGAAGAACGCGGCCGGGTGACTGACCGCGCGCATAATCTTTGGCTGGATTGGCTGCTGGCCGCCGGCGGGTGCGGGGCCGCCGCATTCATCTGGCTTCTGCTGATGGCACTGCGCCAGATCGCGCGGGTGGCGCGCCACCCGGCCGAGCCGGCGGATAAAAAAGTGTGGGCGGCGGCGCTGGCGGGCGGACTGGCGGCCCATCTGGTCGAGACGCAATTCAGCCTGGTTACCACCGTCAGCGGCCTGTTTTTCTGGATTTATATCGGCCTGCTGCCCAGTGTCGGCGAAGCGCCGGCGCCGCCGGATTCCGGACCCAAAACATTTTCGCCCCTGGCCCTGTTGGCCGCCGGCATTCTGACATTTGACTTCGCGGTAAATCGCGCCTGGCTCGATGGCGCCGATTCAGCCGCCGCCCTCGGCGCGGTTGTGCCGTTGGTTATCGGCCTGTTCATGCTGGCGGTATGCTGCGTCGCCTGGCTGGCGGGCCTGAACGGATCGCGCGCCGCAGGCTGGGACAATGCGAAAATTCTACTGTTCATCACGCTGGCGGGCTATCCGGCTTATCGGTTGGGCTTGCATCCAATCCTGGCCGACATGGTTTTCCGTCAGGCCAACCTGCAGTATGAACGCGGCCGGTGGGCAACGGCGCGCGCGCTGGCGGAAGAGGCTGCCACGCTGGCGCCGGATCGTGCCATTTATTGGGCCTACGCCGCCTACGCTGCGCGGGAGCAGGCCCAGGCAACCTCGGACGCCGGGCAGCGCGATGCCGCTTTCCACACCGCGCTGCGCGGGCTCGATCAGGCCCAGGCAGCCGACCCGTTCAATTACCTGCACGCCCAGCAAATGGGGCAAACCTGCGCCGGCTGGGCCGCCATGACGGCTGACCCGGCGCGGCAGGCCGAACGCGCGCGAGCCGCCGAAGCGCATTTTGCGCGCGCGGCGACCCTATCCCCCAACCGGCCTGAATTGTGGAACCGACGCGCCCAGCTCCAGATTCAGCAACTGGGCGATCCCATCGCCGCCGAGCGGTTTCTGGCCCGTGCGCTCGAACTCGACCCGGAATACCCGCCAACGCATGAGTGCCTGGGCGAACACCAACTGCGGCTGGCCATGGGCCAGGAACCGGGCTCGCCGGCCATGCAGCAAGCACTGGCGCGGGCGGCGCAAAGTTTCCAGCGCGTGCTGGATTTGGGCGGGCCGGAGGATACCGGCCAAACCTGGCGCATCCATCTGGTTCTGGGCGACATCGCGCTGCGCCGCGGCCGGCGCGCGGAGGCCCGGCGACATATTCGCCAAGCGTATGAACTTGCGCCGGCGGCCGAGCGGGATAGCATCAGGCGCATGTTGCAAACAGTCCCAGCCGATGGGGGCGACGCATGAAGGTGATGGCCATTTTTATCCTCGCACTGGCTTGCGCGCTGGCGGCCACGCCGCTGGCCCGTTCGCTCGCCCGCCGGATCGGTTTTTTCGACCACCCCGCGCCGCGCAAACTGCACCAGGCGCCCATGCCGCTGCTGGGCGGCGTCGCGCTCTATATCGCCATTGTTGCCGCGCTCTTGATTTTCAACACCCACTTCATCTTCGAGCTGGTCAGTATCCTGGTCGCCGCCACGCTGATGGCCCTGATCGGGCTTTGGGACGACCTGCATCACCTCTCCGGCCCCGTCAAATTACTACTGCAGGCCGCGGTGGCCGCGGGTCTTTACTGGAGCGGCGTGCGTGTGCAACTGGGCTGGCTGCCGCCGGCGCTGAACCTGGCGTTGAGCATCGGCTGGATGGTCGGCATCATGAACGCCGTCAATTTCCTCGACAACATGGACGGGCTTTGCGGCGGTATTTGCGCCGTCGCCGCGACATTTTTCACGCTGTTGGCATTAATGAACGGCCAGTTCCTCGTGGCCGCGCTTTCCGCCGCCGTGACCGGCGCCTGCATCGGGTTCCTCTTCTTCAACCGGCCGCCGGCCACCATCTTCATGGGCGACGCCGGCTCACTATTCCTGGGCCTGTTGCTGGCGGTCATCGGCATCAAGCTCCGATTCCCCGCCCACTCGAACTTCGTGACCTGGATGATCCCGCCGCTGGTGCTGGCCGTGCCGATTTTCGACACGGCGCTGGTTTGCGTCGCGCGGTTGCGGCGCGGTGTCAACCCCTTTACCACCGCCGGCAAGGACCATGTCTCGCACCGGCTCGTGGGCCGCGGCCGCACCGCTTGGGAGGCCGTGCTCACTCTCTATCTGGCCGGCTGCCTGGGTGGACTGATCGCAATCCTGGTCATGCAGTCGAGCGTCAGCGAAGGCTTGCAAATCGGCGGACTGGCCTGCCTGGGCGCCGCCTGGCTGATCGGCCGACTGGTCTGGGTCTGGGAAAAAAAACCGGCGGGAAATTGAGGACGCCGCTCACGCTCGCGGTTCGCGTTCGGATTGCTTGTCGAACAGCCCCCCCGGGACTCCGCGCGCGGAGGAGCGCGCGACCCGAGCACGAATAACAGCGGATTACGAACTTGGGCCGCTGGCAGCCGCGACAAACTCAATCCGCAGCATCGGGATTCCGACCAGGCCGCCGCAGACACTGGTTGAGACCGACTTGAACGTCAGCGCGTCGTGAATCCACTGATGCTGGATATGATCGGCCTGGCTGCCGTTGGCCACCGCGACGGTGACCGCAAAATCGCCGGCCGGCAGGCGCGGCATCTGGAAGGTGAAATCCGCCCCAAACACCGCGCCGGCCGCCACGCCGTGGGGTTGGTCCAGCGTGGTCAGAAAGGTGTTGTCTCCGAACACGGCCTGGCCCAGCCGGTCATTGACCAGGAAGCCGATGATCGGCTCCGGGATGGGGGTCACCGCGCGGGCGCGCACGCTCAACGTCACGGTCTCACCGCCAACAATCCAAGCCAGCGCACGACCCTGGGCATCCCGCAGCGCAACCTCCAGGATCTCCGCCCCCCCATCGCCGAACCGCCGGCTCGTCTCGGGCGTGAACGGGATCAACTGGATGTCGTTCCGCAATGGCGAACGATTTATAAATTCCAGCCGCGGGTCATGCAACGGACCGGCGGCGGGAATCGGCGCCCGCGGCGCAGGCCGTTCCGGCGCAGCGGCCGCCACAGCCGGCGCCGCCGCCGCGGGGACCACCGCAGGCGGTCCCTGTTTGTCGGCGTAGAATGCCTCCAGGTAACGTTCCGTCACGTCGCGCGCCGCCCCCATGGCCCGCACCTGGCCGTGATCAAGCCAGATCGCGCGCTGGCACAGGCTGACCACCGCCGCCGTGTCATGGGTGACGAACAGCAGAATGCCCCGCTCCTGGAAGGCGCGCAGGAACCGCATGCATTTCTGGACGAAGAAGACATCCCCCACGGCCAGCGCCTCGTCCACAATCAGGATATCCGCCTGAATATGCGCGATCACCGCGAACGCCAGCCGAACAAACATGCCGCTACTGTAAGTCTTGACCGGTTGATCAATAAACTCGCCCAGGTCCGCGAAGGCCGCGATGTCGTCAAAGCGCGCCGCAATCTCCGCCGGGCTGAGGCCGAGAATCGCGGCGTTCATGAACACGTTTTCGCGGCCGGTGAAATCGGGGTTGAAACCGGAACCCAGCTCCAACAGGGCGCCCACCCGCCCGTGCGTCTCCACTTCGCCGCGGGTGGGCGCGAGGATGCCGGCGATGATCTGCAGCAGGGTGCTCTTACCCGATCCGTTGCGGCCGATGATACCGAACGACTCGCCGGGACGGACTTCGAACGAAACATCGCGCAACGCCCAAAAATCGTGGCCATAATGGCGGCCGAACCGGCTGAACAGCATTTGCTTGAGGCGGTCCGCGGGGCGCGGATAAATTTGGTAACATTTGCCGACCTCCCTCACCCGCACCGCCGGCGCCGCCGACCGCTGTGGCTCCATTGCGTCCATGGTCAACCGCCGCGCGCCTTCAAAGCACGTCGGCAAAGCCTTTCTTGGTTTTCATGAAAAATGCGTACCCCAGCACCATGATGACGGCCGCCGCCGCCGTGCAGCCGGCCAGTCCCCGCCACGCCAACGGCTGGCCCCAGAGAACCGCGCGTCGGAAATTCTCGATCAGCACGGCCAGCGGGTTCAGGCCCAGCGCTGTCTGGAACGGCTCCGGGATCGCCGCGAGGGGATAGAAGATCGGGGTGCAAAAAAACAACACCATCAAGGCCAGCGTCACCACCTGCTGGATGTCGCGGATATACACGCCGAGACTGGCGAAAAACCAGCCGCACCCCAGCGTCAGCATCGCCAGCGGCACAGCCAGCAGGGGCGTCCAGACCAGTAGCAGCGGATGCAGCGTCCGGCTGATCAACGCATGCGCCAGCACGAGGATCAGCAGATTGATCAGGGCGTGGAACAGCGCGGCGCCCAGCACGCTGGGCATCAGGATTTCGAGCGGAAACACGACCTTTTTGACGTAGTTCGGCACCGCGAGGATCAGGCCGGGCGCGCGGCTGACGCATTCCGAGAAGACGTTGTAGACAATCAGGCCGGCGAAGAGAATCACGGCAAACTCGCCGAGACTGTCCGGGCGCGCCTGCGGCCAGCGCGCCTTGAACACCAGGCCGAACACAAACGTGTAGGTCAGCAGCAGGACGAGGGGGTTAAGGCAGGACCACAGGATGCCCAGATAGGAGCCGCGATACCGCCCGCTGACCTCGCGCCGAGTAAACTGGATGATGAGACTGCGTTGCGACCACAGGGCCCGGCACAGGTGGACCGGGTTGAGATACACGCGGACCCCGATTGGCTGGGGCGTAACCTTCAATACCGCCGGCTCTGCCTGCATTGCGCTCATGATGGACCGTAAATTCGATATGATAGGGGTATCGCCATCCGATGAAAAGCGCTTTTCGGTCCCGGCGCATGGGCGCGGGCCGTTCCGGCTTGTGCAGAGCCGGGAACGGCATAGGATAGGAGGGCGATACATGTCGCCAACCACACTCAATCCAGATTCAGGGCCACAACCGGCGCGCATGTTCTTCTGGGTCGGGCTGGCGGCCGGTCTCTTCCTCGTTTTCTGGCTGCCCCCGTTTCAGGCGGCGGATGAATACGCGCATCTGCTGCGGGCGTGGCAGGTGGCGCAGGGCGATTGGTTGCCTCATCAGGTTGACTGCCGCGTGGGGGGAGTATTGCCGGCTGACCTGTCCCACCCCACTTTCGCGCCATTCTGGCAAACTCCCTTTCATGCCGACCGGCGAATCACGCCGGCCATCATTCGCGCCGCCCGCGCGGCCCCGCTGGCGGCTGAGCCGCGCGCTTTTTTCGACTTTGTCAACACCGCGGTCACCGCCAGCCCGTTGACTTATTTGCCGCAAGCGGCGGGAATCCGGCTTGGCTGGCTGGCTGGCGGCGGGGTGATTGACGCCAGCTACGCCGGCCGCGCGGTTAATCTGCTGGTCTGGCTGGCGCTCGTCCGGCTGGCCATTCACTGGATGCCCTTGCAGAAATGGACCATGGCCACGATCGCGCTCAGCCCCGCCTGCCTGGTACAAGCCTGCTCGCTCAGTACGGACGCCACGACCACGGCTTTGGCCTTTTTATTTACCGCCGGCGCGGTGCGCCTGACCTGGCCGCCGGAACCGCCTCTGACCGGCCGGCGCTTTGTCCTGTTGCTGGCGCTGGCAGCCGCTTTGGCGCTTACCAAAATCACGTATGGGTTGCTGGCCTTCCTGGTTCTGGGGCTGTGCGCGCGCTCCGGGCCGGGCGCAACAGCGGATAAATGGCGCGGGGTCGCGACGCTGATCGGCGCGGGGGCCGCCGCCGCAGTCTGGGCGGGATATGCGCAATCCATCTATCTGGACTACGCGCATTACCATCCGGCATTTCGCGACGGACAAGCTTTGATCCCCGGCGCCGATCCCGCCGCGCAATGGCGGCATCTGCGGGCCGCGCCGGGCGATTTCCTGGCCGCCGTCTGGGCTTTGCGCGGCGCTTTCGGCACCGTATATTCCACCTTCGGCAGCCTGGGCTGGGATATGGCGGCGTCCTGGCAAATCGGCGGCATGATCCCGATCGGCATCCTGCTGCTGGCGCTCTGGGACGGCAACGCCCGTTGGCCCATCGCCTGGTGGCAACGCCTGCTCGCGTTGGTTGTTGCCGGCGCCGTCATCAGCGCGATTTTCTTGGTCTGTTATCTGCAATGGACCGTGGTCGGCGCCCGGAACATCGCCGGTCTTCAGGGCCGCTACTTCCTCCCCCTGTTGCCGGCCCTGCTCCTGGCGCTGGCGCGGCCGGGGCGCGAACTTCCGCTGAAGGCGCGACGAATCATCCCGCTTTTTTGGTTGGGCATGGTCGCCCTGACCGCGGCGGTCATCGCGCGACGCTATTACGCGCCGGTCTGAATGCGCCCGAATGTTTCAGCGCGGCCGGCGGCAGCCATCGCGATTGGCGATACTGGACGCCCCTTTCATTTTCTGACAATCTGGCGGCCAATCCGTCCGTTCGGGCCGGGAGCACGATAGCGCGGGCGCAATGTGAATATATTGTTCGTCAACCATCAGGATTTCCGGAGCAGCAGCGCGGTCCATATCTTCAATCTGGCCAACGCGCTGACCGAACTGGGTGTATCGGTCCGCGTCGCGGTGCCATCCCGCCCGGAAACCGTCCACATGCTCGGCCGGCCGCGTTTTGCGGCGCTTTCCTTCGCGGCATCCCGGGCCGACGCGGGCGGCGTCCGGCCGGACTTGATCTGGGCCTGGACGCCGCGCGAAGTGGTCCGGCGGCACACGCAGCGGCTGGCGGCGCAACACGGATGCGCATACGGGGTTCATCTGGAGGACAACGAGGAGGCGGTGCTGACCGGTCACACCGGCCAACCCCTGGCGGCGCTGTGCGCGTTGCCGCGCGCCCGCCTCGACCGGCTGGTCGGCACGCATTTTACCCACCCGCTGCTGGTCCGCGCTTTTTTATCCGGCGCCGCCGGCGTTTCCCTGATTCTGGACCGGTTGGCGGAATTCGTCCCGGCATCCGTTCCCACCACTGTTTTCTGGCCCGGCTATGAAGCCGCGCTTTTTCAGCCCCGCGCGCCGGATCCCGAAACACGGCGGCGGTTCGGCCTGGCGGCAACTGACTTCGTGGTCGCTTACACCGGCGGGACGCACCAGGCCAATGCCGCCGAAATCGAAACCCTCTACCAGGCCATCGCACTGCTGCGCCGGCGCGGCCGGCCGGTGCGCCTGCTGCGCACGGGAATCCAGCCCGGCCGGCGGTGGGTCCGCCGCCTGCAGCGCGCGCGCGACGGCTGCGTGGAACTGGGTTACGTGGATCGGGCGGCGCTGCCCGCTATTCTGGCCCAGGCCGACGTGCTGGTGCAACCCGGAGCGCCGGGGCCTTTCAACGATTATCGTTTTCCATCCAAGCTGCCGGAATTCTTTGCGATGGGCAAACCCGTCATCCTGCCGCGGACCAACATCGGGCTCTGTCTGCGCGCGGATGAGGACGCCCTTTTGCTCCACGAGGGCTCCCCCACGGAGATCGCTGCCGCCATCGAACGTCTCTACCAGGACCGCGCGCTAGCCGCGCGGCTCGCGGAAAATGGGCGCCGCTTCGCGGAAACGCATTTCAGTTGGGCGCGCGCCGCGCGCGCGCTGCTGTCTTTCTGGTCCGGCATTCTGCCCGACATGGGCCGACGCCCAATCGTTTTGCCGCCGGCGCCGACGCGTCAGAACACGTGCGTCGTCATTGTCACCCATCACCCCGACGCCGCCTTTCCGGAACGCTGCGAACCCATGCGTCGGCAAGCCGATCGAACGATCATCGTGGATAATCATTCGCCGCCCGCGGCGCTGGCAATGCTGCGCCAACTGGCCCAGGAGCGGCCGAACATCGAACTGATCGCCAACGCCGACAATCGCGGCGTGGCTACCGCGCTCAACCAGGGGGTGGAGGCGGCGAGCGCGCAAGGTTGCGACTGGCTCCTGTTCTTCGACCAGGACAGCGTCTGCGATCCCGACCTGCTGGACAAACTTGCCGCATTGCGCGCGGCGCACCCCGCGCCGCACACGGTGGCAGTGATGGGTCCCAATTATACCAACGCCCGCACCGGCCAACCCGTTTACCGTTTTCCCGCTGGCGCCCCGCCATTCGTGGAAGTTGCCATGTGCATCACGTCAGCCGCGCTGACCTCCCGGCGCGCGTTGCAGCTCGCCGGACCTTTCCGGGATGATCTATTCGTGGACGGCGTGGATACCGAGATGTGCTTCCGGCTGCGCGCCGCCGGATTCCGCATCCTGATGTCCACCGCTCCACTGCTGACCCATACCATCGGCCGCCAGACGGCGTGCCGCCGGTTCGGCCGGGAGTGGATCACCGCCGATCATATCCCGCCGCGGCGCTATTACATGGCGCGCAATCGGATCATCCTGGCCCGCGCCCATCTATTCCATGAGCCGCGACAGGTGTGGCGCGACCTGAAAGCGCTGCTCAAGGAAGCCGGCCTGTGCGTGCTCTGCGAGGACGGCAAGCGCGCCAAACTCCAAGCCTATGCCCGCGGCATCCGGGATGGGCTGGCCGGACAAACGGAACGGATGGAACCGACGCAGGAAACACACCCATGAGCGCCACATCGGAAAAGGCCCCCCAATCGGCCCCGCGCGCCTGCTGGTGCGGACACACCGTATTGGAAACGTTCGGCGCGGATTATCTGCGTTGTCCGGCCTGCCAGTCGCTGGTCTCCACGGCGCCGGCCGACGTCAGCGGCGACCCGGGCGACGACCGGCAAGGATTCTATGGTCGCTCATATTACGAGAAACTCACCGCACGAAACGGCCAGCCCGCGCTGCGCGAACGGATGCGCCGCGACCTGCCCGAACGGGATCTCTACTGGTTGCGATATTTGCTGCAATACAAGGCGCCGCCGGCCGCCGCGCTGGAGATCGGTTGCGCCCACGGCGGGTTCGTGGCGTTGCTGCAACTGGCCGGATACCAAGCCCGCGGGCTGGAAATGAGCGGCGAAGTCGCCGACCTGGCCGGCCGGACATTCAATATCTCCGTTCAGAAAGGACGCCTGGAAGAGCAACGCCTCGAACGGAGCAGCCTGGATGTCGTGGCGTTGCTGGATGTAATCGAGCATCTTCCAGATCCCGTCGCTTTCCTGGGCCGATGTCGCGAAGTCTTAAGAGCCGACGGGGTGTTGATGATCCAGACACCGGATTATCCCGCGGACGCCACCTATTCACGGTTGGTCGAACGTCAATCCGCCTTTCTCAAGCAGTTGATGCCGGACCAACATATCCACCTCTTCAGCCGCGCGGCGGCGCAGGCGTTGCTGCGCCGGGCGGGCTTTCCGCACCTGCGCTTCGAACCCGCGATCTTTGCCCACTATGACATGTTCCTTTTCGCCAGCGCACGGCCGCTCGCGCCCGACGCCCCGGAAGCCATCGCCGCCGCGCTGTTGGCGTCGGCCGGCGGCCGCATGGTTCAGGCCATGTTGGATCTGGACGACCAGCGCCTGGATCTGGCACGTCAAAACGCCCGGTTGAAGGCCGATGTGGAGCATCTGATCACGCGCGTGCGGGCGGCCGAGTCACCGCGTCGGGAGCCGGCGCGGCCGGTCGCTTCGCGCGCACTCGCAAAGTTTCGCGCGTCCATTGACCATTATATCAAGACCCAGCCCAACCGCGATCTGCTGGCCGCTATCCGCCGCTTCAATCATGAACAACTTGACGCGCTGCACCGAACCGTGTCGCTGAAAGATCAGTGGTTGTTGGACATCGGCGCCTCGCCCCACGGTTTCGCATTGGAGCGCGCGCTGAAACTGAATGCGGCGGTCTATATCGGCGTCGGTCTCGATGTCACTGCGCCCGCGCGCGTGACCGGCAAGCGCGGCCAGACGGGATGGTTGCTCAAAATGGATGCGGCGGACCTGCGCCTCCCCGATCATTTCTTCGATCTGGTCGTCTCCTTCAGCACGTTCGAACACGCGGCGGACCCGCATGGCGTATTGAATGAAATCGCCCGCGTACTCCGGCCCGGAGGGCGGGCTTTGATCACCTTCGAGCCGGTTTGGACCTGTTCCTACGGGCATCACCTCCACCATTTCGGCCACTGCGCCCAGATCATCGAGCCCTGGGCGCATCTGCGCTGGTCGCCCGAAGAAATGCGCCGACGCCTGGCGCCAGTCTGGCCCCCGGATGCGCCCCTGACCCTGGCGGCCGCCATTGACTGGACCTATCACGGCACGGAGATCAACCGCCAGCCCATTGCCGCTTATCGCCAGTTGTTTCAGAATGGTCCGCTCACCGTGGAATGGATGCTGGCCATACCCGATGAAAACCCGAACCCCGCGCAGCTCCGACAAACCGCCGAGCAGACCGGCATCAGTCCGGAAGATCTTTGCGTGCGCGGGCTCAGCGTCATGTTGCACAAACCCGCCCCATGAACATCCTGGTTGTCAATCCCGATCTCCCCGTGTTCCCGGGCTGGGGCGGCATGGAATTCCTGAATACAACCGCCCTGGCCAGACAGGCGAAGCACGTCGGGCTGGTCTCCGCCATCCATACGGCGGAACAGGCGGCCCGGCTCGACGACCTGCGCGCAGCGGGGGTCCGCCTCTATCCGTGGGAAAGCCCCGCGCTGACCTCGCCCGCGCCGCCGCGGGGTCCGGCGCGCATCGGGGATCCGCGGCGCCTTGGACGGATCGCGCTGCGCGCCGCGCGCGCGCTCCGACTGCCCGCCCTCGGCCGGCCGGCCGACACGCGGACCCGCGATTTCCAGTTCCGCAACCTCGCGCCGCAAATCGAGCTGGCGCTGGCCGAACGGAGTTGGCAGGTTCTGGTGATCATTCAAAGCTGTTGCGCGCACTGGCTCGATTATCTGCCGCCGTTCCCCGTCACCGCGCTGGTCATGCATGACGCGCGAGCCCGGCTGTACGCGCGCGAGGCCCGAACGGCACAGTCGCCGGCTCGACGCTGCTGGGCCGCCATCGAAGCCGCGCGTTACCGCCGATTTGAGGGCTATTATGCGCGCCGCTTCGATCAGATCATCGCCGTGTCCGACGCCGATGGCGAGTGGCTGCGCCGGCATTACCGACCGCAACGCTTGAGCGTGCTGCCCATCCCGGTGGACCGGCAGTATTTCACGCCTACGCCCGGCGTGGCCGTGGCGGACAACCGGATTGTTTTTACGGGCATGATGAACCACCCGCCGAATGTGGATGCCGCCGTGTTTTTTGCCCGGGACATCTTTCCGTTGATCCGCCGCCGGATCCCGGAGGCGGAATTTCGGATCGTCGGCCGCGATCCGGCCCCGCCGGTCTCCGCGCTCGCCGCCCTGCCCGGAGTGACCGTCACCGGCTGGGTGCCGGACATCCGCCCGGAAATCACCGCGGCCGCGGTGGTGGTGGTGCCGATTCGCTTTGGGGCCGGCATGCGCCAAAAAATCCTCGAAGCATGGGCCATGCGCAAATGCGTGGTTTCCACGACGGTCGGAGCCGAAGGCATTCATTATACGGACGGTCAGAACATCCGCATCGCAGACGACCCGGCGTCCATGGCGGCCGCGGTGATGGAATATCTGCGTTCACCACCGGCGGCGGCGGCGATCCAGACCGGCGGTTATGAGATTCTGAAAGCCGGGCACGACCCGGAGCAAATCGGACGGCGGTATTTTGCCCTGCTGCAGGAAACGCTGGCGCAGCGCCAGACGCGGCGCGGCCCGCTGCGCGCCGCAATTGACCTGCGTTGGATGTATCCCGGCGTCGCGGGCGGAATTGAAAACCTGGCCCGGTCCTTTCTTCATTGTCTGTTGCGGATCAATCAGGATAACCATTACACTATCATCGTGCCGCGCGTCGCGCGCCACGATTTTGCGATGCCCATGCAACCCGGGTTCACGGTCGATTCCCGGGATCATCCTGCCTGCCGCGCCCGGTCCGGCTGGCTCCGACTCGCGCGGCAGGTCCATGAATGCCTGCGGCTCGACTACTGGCGGTCGCCGGAAGTGGAAAGGCTGCGCAGCGCGGCGCGGCTCGGAGCCGAAGTGGCGCTGGCCGTCCCGGGCTATATCCATCCCGAACTGCGCGGCCTTCGGAACATCGTGATCATGACTGATTTGCAACATGAATATCACCCCGCGTTTTTCACGGATCAGACAATCGCGGAGCGGCGCAGAATTTATGCCGATGCCGTCCGCGACGCAGACCATGTGTGCGCCATTTCGGAGTTCACGCGGCAATCCATCATCCAGCACATGCAGGTGGCGCCCGGCAAAGTTTCCACCGTCCACCTCGCCGCCGACCCGGCCTTCCACCCCGGGAGCCCGTGCCGCGGCCATGCGGCGGCCGTCCTCGCCAGCCTGGGTTTGGCTGGCGCGCCGTATCTCTTCTTCCCCGGCCACACCTGGCCGCACAAGAACCACCAGGCAGCCATCCATGCCTTGCGCATCCTGGACAATCGTCATGGGTATCGGCCGCTGCTCGTCTGCACGGGCAGCCATAAGCAAGCGCACGCGCAACTGCTGCGCCTGGCCGCCGAATTGCGCGTCGCCGACCGGGTCCGCTTTCTGGGCTACCGCCCGGCCACCGAGCTGCCGGCCCTCTACGAGGGCGCCATCGCGCTGGTTTTCCCCTCGCTATTTGAGGGTTTCGGTTTGCCGCTGGTGGAGGCCATGTGGTGCGGCTGTCCGATTGTGTGCAGCCATGCCACCAGTCTGCCGGAGATCGCGGGCGACGCGGCCCTGCTAATCAATCCCAACGATCCGGAGGATCTGGCCGGGGCATTGTGGCGGCTGCGCCAGTCCCGGGAATTGCGGGATGAGCTGGTCCGGCGCGGCTTGGAACGAGCCCGTTGTTTTTCCTGGGAAAAATTCACCCGTACCATTGTGGCGCGGCTGCAAACAGCTCGGGACCGGCGCTGGGGCCTGGCGGAGGACACCGATGTCCACTAAGCCGCGCATCACCGTCGTGACGCCATCGTTCAACCAGGCGCGCTTCATTGGCGAAACCATTGCCAGTGTCCGCACCCAGGATTACCCCAATCTTGAGCACATCATAGTGGACGGCGGCTCCACCGACGGCACCCGCGAAATCCTGGCGCGCACGCCCAATCTTCAAGTCATCTGCGAACCGGACCACGGCCAGGCCGACGCCATCAACAAGGGCTTTCGCCAAGCCACCGGCGACATTTTCAGCTTCCTCAATTCCGACGACACGCTTGCGCCGGGGGCCTTGCGACGGGTCGCGGACGAGTTCGCCGCCGCACCGCACTGCCAGGTGGTTATGGGCCGCTGCTGCTTCATGGATGAGCACAGCCGCCCAACCGGCATTGAACATCCATGCTTCTTCACCAGCCATCGGCGCGTCCTGGAAATATGGAAAGGGCACGGCATTCCGCAGCCGTCCGTGTTCTGGACACGCGCGGCCTGGGAGCGTTGCGGCCCCATGAACACGACGTTGGGGTGCGCCTGGATTGATTACGATTTCTTCTGCCGCTTGTCGCGCGCGCATTCCTTTCAAGTTGTAGACCAAGTGCTGTCCAACTACCGCCTGCACCCGGAATCGAAAACCGGCGGATCCAGCGAAGAGCAGCGCCTGGCGGAAAGCATCGGGATCAGCCGGAAGTACTGGGGCCCATGGTATCGGCCCCGGCATCTTGCGCTGGCGTTTTCGCTGGCGCGTCACCGTTTCAACCGTTTCGGACGGGCGCGCAACTGCCTGCTGGCCGCGCGGCAATACGCGACCGCGGGTCACTGGACGAGGGCCGCCGTTTTCATTGGGTTGGGTTGCGCATTGGCCCCGGTTGTTTCTCTGCGCTATGCCCTTTACGCGATGCCACATAATCGTTCGATACGCGCATTGCGGCGGTTGGTCCTGCAATGCGGCCGGGGTCGGCCCACGCCATTCACCTCCGTTTACGCCAATTACCACGATCTTTGGACCGATCAATGGGCGGGGCCGAAGCTCACGCTTGTGCGTAACGCCTCCACCGCGCCACAAACCCTCCTCATCCGGGGCGTGGCCGACATTGATTTACTCGGAGAGGCTCTGCGGCTGCGAATAGGCGTCGCGGGTCATGTGCTGGAGGAATCCTGTGTCCGCCAAAACGGACCGTTCGAGTTCAGGGTGCCGCTGCCGCCGGGGATTGAGCCGGGCCCGGTCGCCATCGAGATCAACGCGAATACATCGTTTGTCATCAACAACATTCTGCGCAATGGCGATACCCGGCCGCTCGCGTGGAAAGTCGCTGAAATTGGTTTTGTCAGATAGATTGACGGCACATGACGCCGCTTCAGTTTGAGCGTTCTGTTTCTTGGGCGATCTTTCCCGAAAAAAACCCAAGATACTTGAGCGCTTTCCTCGTTATTGCAGACAACCGTGGAGTGACGGCCAAGGTCGTCATCCACTTCGACGCTGAATTGAGGTCGCTGATGAAACATTCCAACAAGAATTCATTCCGCCGTATTTTGCCCCTGATTGCTTCCCACAACAAAGAACTTGCCCGGCACCGATCAAGGCCTGCGATCTCACTTAATGTTTGAAGCAACGTCCAGCGCTGCCCTATCATCAAAACGTGTTTATGGCTCGATGACGGCTCGGCATGGCCAACTTCATGTTGACGAATATACAGTATTCTAAAACGGAAAGTTCATCCCCGGCCACGACAACGGACGATCCAAGGCTCGGCGTGCTGATCATCAACTGGAACACGCGCGAGTGGCTCCGCAAGGCGCTGCTGGCCCTGCGATCTTCAACCATGGCCGCGCAGACCGCTGTCCTGGTGGTGGACAATGCCTCGACGGACGGCAGCGTCGCCATGGTGCATGCCGAGTTTCCCGAGATCAAGACGCATACCAACATCGCCAACCTCGGCTATGCCGGGGCGGTCAACATGGGCCTGCGCAAAATCAATACGCCATACATCCTGATCATGAACACTGACGTCCTGATTCCCACCGATGCCCTGTCGGCATTGCTGGACTTCATGGACCAGCATCCGCGCGCCGGCGCCTGCTCGCCCAAGTTGCAAGGAGTGGACGGCACGGCGCAGCCTTACGCTTTCGGCGGAGACCCGTCGCCGCTTTACATGCTGCGGCGCGGCTTGAAGCGCTGCCTGCTCAACCGGGCGCTGCACGACTGGGACTTGCGGGCGGTCCAGTCCGTGGACTGGGTTTCCGGCGCTTGTCTGCTGGTCCGACGCGCGGCGATCGCGCAGGCCGGCCCAATGGACGAGTCCTTCTTCATGTATTTCGAAGATTGCGATTGGTGCCGGCGCATCCGGTCCTGTGGCTGGCAGGTTTATTACGTGCCCACGGTCGCGGTCACCCACGCCGTGGGCCAAAGCCTGGCCGGCAACCCGGCGGCCCGGGATGCCTACCGGCAGAGCCTGCGACATTACTACGACAAGCATTACGGCGCGCTCGGGCGCGCCTGGCTGCGGATCGCGCGCCCCATTTACGAACGGCTGCAACAGTAATGCCGGAACGCCTCATGCGCCTGGCCATTGACATCCGCACCTTGAATCCGCACTTCCCCGGCATCGGCCGGTACATCGGCAGCTTGACCCGCGCCCTGCTGGATACGCGCGCGGACGACGAACAAATCATCTTGCTGGCCGGCCCCCACCCGTCGGCCGATCCGTTCGCCGCCACCACCCGCCGGGTGGCCGGTTCGCCTTTTTCGCTGCGCCAGCAATGGAGCATTCCCCATGCGCTGCGCGTGGAGCGCGCGGAACTTTATCACAGCCCCTATTATCTCATGCCTTATCGGCCCGGCGTCCGCACTGTGCTGACGGTGTACGATCTGATTCCCCTGCAGCATCCCGGCGAGTGCACGCCGGCCGCCCGGCTCTTCTTCCGCTGGGCCACCACCCTGGCCCTGCGCGCGGCCAGCCGGGTCATCGCCATTTCAGACGCCACGCGCCGCGAGTTGCTGGCCCGCTTTCCCATCGCGCCCAGCCGGGTCAGTGTGATTCCGCTGGCCGCGGGCGAAGAATTCCGGCGCGCCGCGGACGCCGACACGGCCGCCGCGCGGCGGCGCTGGGATCTGCCCGATGATTTTCTGCTGTACCTGGGCAGCGACAAGCCGCACAAGAACCTGGCGCGCCTGCAGGCCGCCTGGGCCGAATTGCCCGAGCCGCGCCCGCCGCTGGTCTGGGCCGGGCCGCAAACCTCCAATGTATCCTGCTCTAGCGGCCTGCGTCGGCTCGGACACATTCCGGACCCCGAATTGCCCGCGCTCTACTCGGCGGCCACCGCTTTCGTCTTCCCCAGCCTCGCCGAAGGCTTTGGCCTGCCGGCGCTGGAGGCCATGGCCTGCGGCGTTCCCTGCGTCTGCGCCGACATCCCGGCCCTGCGCGAATGGGCGGCGGATGCGGCGCTCTATTTCAAACCACTGGACGAACGGGATATGCGCGCCAAGCTGCGGCTGATCTGCCGTTCCGCCGAATTGCGCGCGCAACTGGCGGCGGCCGGGCTGCGGCGCGCCGCTCTTTTTTCTTGGCGACGCACGGCGGAATTGACGCGGCAAATATACCAGGAGACACTGACGGCGAACGGCGGGTAGCGACCATGCGCGTCATTCATGTTTACAAAGATTACGCACCCGTCATCGGCGGCATCGAGAACCACATCCGCCGCCTGGTAGAAGGCCTGCGCGCGCGCGGTGTGGACGCGCGGGTGCTGGTGACCAATACGGAGGCCCGCACGGTATCGGATATGGTCCGCGGCGTGCCGGTGACCCGCTGCGCGCGGATCGGGCGGCTGTCCACGGCGCCGCTGAGCATCGCAATGGTCAGTGAACTCGCGCGCGCATCCGCGCAGGCCGACCTGGTTCATCTGCACCTGCCCTACCCGCCCGGCGAACTGGCCCAGTGGCTCTTCGGCCGGTGCCCCTATGTCGTGACGTATCACAGCGACATCGTCCGCCAGCGCTGGCTGGGCCGGCTCTACCGTCCGTTCGCGCGGCGCGTGCTGGCACAAGCGCGGCGCATCACCGTTTCAAATCCGAACTACATCCGATCCTCGCCGCTGCTGGCCCCGCTGGCCGGCAAATGCGTGTTGATCCACCACGGACTTGACCTGGAGCAATATGAAGCCACGCCCGCTATTCGCGAGCGCGCCGCGCAATTGCGCACAGCGCACGGCCCGTTCGTCCTCGCGGTCGGCCGGCACCGGCATTACAAGGGCTTCGACGTGCTTGTGCGCGCACTGGCCGGGATCCCGACCGCGCGCGCCGTGATTGTCGGCGACGGCCCGCTGCGGGAGCCTTGGGAGCGGCTGGCGGGCGATCTCGGGCTGGGCGGCCGGATATATTTCTCGGGCGAACTGGACCAGGCCGATCTGCTGGCGCACTACTTCGCCGCGGACTTATTTGTCCTGCCGTCCACCAACCGCGCCGAAAGCTGGGGCAGCGTGCTGATAGAAGCCATGGCCTGCGGCCGGCCGCTGATCAGCACGGAACTGGGCACGGGCACGTCGTACGTAAATGTGCATGGAGTAACCGGGCTGGTCATACCGCCGGGCGATCCGGCGGCGCTGGCGCGGGCCATCGGCGAGTTGCTGGCGGCCCCTGAACGGCGCGAAGCCATGGGCGCCGCGGGGAAAAAGCGCGCCCAGGAGGAGTTTTCCGCCGAACGCATGGTCCGGGACATGCTGGAGTTTTATGGGCTCTAACTGACGGTCGTCTTTCAATCCTCATAGGCGTCATACTTGTTCGACCCCTACAGGCCATCGGTCCTCATGATAACGTCTTCCAACGTGCCCCTCACTTCCCGTCGCGGACGGGCCAGACAAAAAGCAGGCGCGTCTGATTGCCGTGGCGGATACCGCCATCCTTCAGGTTCACGCCCCACGCCAGGAGCATGCGGCTCGCACACGTCGTGCGGGACCAGTCAATGCCAGACGACTGAAGGCCTGTAAATGGATCGTTTTCCGCCCACGGGCCGGCGCCAGCCGGATTGCAAAGCGCGGGGGTGTCCCGGCCGTCGTCGCTTATGCTCAGCCGCTCGCGCCGATTCGGCAGCCGCCCGTTATCATCCCCGCCACGATTGCCGGGCACTTGCTGTTCCCGCACATCGGCATCATCTTTAAATTCTGGCCGGTGTTTCGATCCCCAGCAGATCCAACCCCAACTTCAGCGTCGCGGCCGTCAGCATGCACAGCCGCACGCGACTTTCCCGGATGCCCTCGTCGGCTTTCAGAAACGGCACGTTCTGATAGAAGGTGCTGTAGAGCTGCGCGAGCTCAAACAAGTAGTCCGCGAGCAGGTTCGGGCGGTATGCCTCGGCCGCGCGCTCGATGACGCCGGGCAACTGCAGCAGCTTGACCGCCAGCGCGCGCTCGGCCGGTTCGGCAATCACGATCGGCGTGGCCAGCGGATCGCGCCCGGGAAACCGCTCGGCATACTTATCGCGCACGCTAGCGATCCGGGCGCAGGCGTACTGCAAATACGGCGCGGAATTGCCTTCCAGCGCCAAGGCCTTCTCCCATGAAAACGTCACCAGGCTCTGCGGGTTCTGGCTCAGGTCCGCATACTTCACGGCGCCGATGCCGACCGCGCGCGCGACCTCTCGCTGCTGCTCCGACGGCATCTCCGGGCTGGACGCCTGCACGATCGCCAACGCCCGGGACTCCGCCTCGTCGAGCAACTTCTCCAGTTTGATCACGTTGCCCTGCCGCGTGGAGAACGTGCCTTCCGGCAGGCGCATCAGCCCGAACCAGACATGCACCAGTTGCGCCGGCCAGCCCAGCCGGCGACTGATGGCGAAGAACTGCCGGAAATGGAGTTGCTGCCGCTCGTCGGTGACGTAGACGATCTTTTCCGGATGAAACTCCGCATTGCGCGACTCGACGGTCGCCAAATCCGTCGTCGCATAATTGAACCCGCCGTCGCTCTTGCGGACGATGCACACTGGAAGTTTTTCCTCTTCCAGCGGCACAACCAGCGCGCCCTCGCTCTCGCGGGCCAGCCCGCGCTGCTGCAACTCGGCCACGATTCCCGGCAGACGGCTGTTGTAGAAACTCTCGCCG
The DNA here is from genome assembly GCA_964570325.1 of uncultured Verrucomicrobiota bacterium. Lineage (GTDB taxonomy): Bacteria > Verrucomicrobiota > Kiritimatiellia > CAIQIC01 > CAZMXS01 > CAZMXS01. The sequence goes on from CAZMXS010000004.1 coordinate 84,553, forward strand.
CGAACCAGATCGAATTTCACTCCCAGCCGCCGGTAAATCCGCTCGAATTCGGCAAGACTCAGTTCCACAAATTGCCTCCACAGAGCCAGGTTATCCGGATCGCCAGCCTGTAATTTGACCAGTTCGCGCCGGGCCTGATCTTTCCACTCCGGGTCGGACTCGGACCGCTCGTAGCTCTTGACGTAAATTCGCTCCAGTTCTTCGATCGGCGATATGGACATAGCCTGCGGATCGGCAAAGTGCCGATGCCCCAGGATCAGCAGGCCGAATTGCGTGCCCCAGTCGCCAATATGGTTATCGGCGATCACCCGGTAGCCCAGGAAGCGGTGCAGACGGTCCAAGGCATTCCCGATGACGGTGGAACGGATGTGCCCGATATGCATGGGTTTGGCCACATTCGGGCTGGAGTAGTCGAGCACAACGGTCCGCCCGGCGCCCGGCGCCGGCGCGCCCAGGCGCGGATCATTCTGCAATTCGCCCAGGTGGGCGGCCAGCCAGCGATCATCCAGATAAATGTTGATGAACCCCGGACCGGCCACATCAAACCGAGCGACGCATTCCGGCCGGGGCAATCCGGCCAGCACACTACCGGCAATATCGCGCGGCTTCCGCTTCAACATTTTGGCCAAGCCCATGGCCGCATTGCATTGAAAATCACCGAAGGCTGGGTCGGTTGTCGGCACCACCGCCGGCGCACCGCCGAGCGGACCGCCGGGGAACGCCTTTTCAAACGCGGCCGCCATCCATTGCGAAAGCAGTGTTTCAACGGGTATCATGATGTTTCCCTCAAAAAAATGCGCGCATAAGCTAATCGGGAAGAAATGTTTATGCAAACCCCAAAATAGGGATGAAATGTTGCTCTTGCAATCCGGGGCAAGCGTTGTAGAGTGCGCCGGTACGTTTCCCTTGGTGCACGGAAATTGGGTTGCGGGGAAACGGTGAAATGGAGGTTTAATCATGCCTGCTAAAAAAGAAACGGTTGTTAAAAAAGTCGCGTCAACGGTTGCTAAAACGGTCAAGAAAGCCGTGACGGCAAAGCCTGCGGCTCCGGCAAGAAAGGCCGCAAAAAAGGCCGCTGTCCCGACGGTCACGCCGGAAGAGCGCCAGAAGCGCATTGAACTGGCCGCATATTTCAAAGCGGAGAAGAACGGGTTCCAGGGCGATCCGCAGCAATACTGGCTCGAGGCAATGAAAGAAGTTGACGAGGAGATCGCGGCCGGGAAGTAACCCTGCTGTCCGCAATTCACAACCAAACAACGAAGAGGCCGGCGCGCCGCGCCGGCTTTTTTGTTGCGCGGCAAGCGCCAGCTCCCGGATACCCAATCCCAGCCGCTAAATCCAGTTGGCCAGTACGACCAAGACCAATAATCCGATCAGCCAGCGGCCGCCGTGGCGCCCCAAGCGCAGCCACGGCCCGCGGATAAGGCGTACGCCAAATACGAGGCCGGCGGCGTTCCAGGCGAACACCAACAGAGTCGCCAAGAACAACCAGACTCCACCCGGGCAGGTGTGTAATGCGCTCCACCAGCGGCCGGCGGCCATATCCGCAAACGCGCGGCTGTAGCCGCAAAACGGACAGGAATAGCCGGTCAGGGTCGAAAACCAACAGAACTTAAGCGGCAAGCGATCGAAGGGCGCCAACCATGCCGCCAGCAAGAACAGACCCGTGATCAGGGCCCCTGGGCCGTGGATTCCAACCACATCCCAATACAAAGCGGGCCGTTCCCAGGAAAGGCAACGGCCCGCGATTTTTTTCCATCCGGAATGCACGCTCAACCGGCCGACGGGGGCGCAGGCGGCGACAGGGGCGGCTGCTCCGGCGCGGGTGCCATCGAGGCGGCTGCCTGCTCCGGCGCAAAAGCCTCGCGATAAGCGACCGCGATCATGCAATAAGTCATCGGCAGAGTAATGATCATGCCAATTCCACACAGGATCTGGCCCAAACTGCCGATTACGCTGGCAAGCAGGAAATAGCCGCACCAAGGCCAGAAATTCTCCTTCACCTTGGCGAAACTCGCCTGCGAAGCCGGCCAGAATTCCTGTTTCCGATCAGCAATCAGGAACAAGCCGAACATCAGAAAAGTGCCCAGCACAACCGCGAACAGCGGGACGGCAATCATGTTGACACATGGGATGATGGCCAGGATGAACACTACGACCAGCGCGATCAGACCCCAAACCAGCGTGAAGACGAAGGAGTTCAGAAAATAATCAAAGCCCTTGAACACCTCGCCGATTTCCGGTTTTGGCACGCGCTTATCTATGAGCGCCAGGGTCACCAGAATCACCCCCACCGTCATCGGGCCGATGAGGATGCCAAGCGTGATCGAACCCAGCAAAGCGGCCAGCAGGTTGACCACGAGCAGGAGTCCAAAGTTGTCCTTGTATAACGTGAAACTCTTATCCAGCCAGTCGCCAAACTTGACCTCGACCATGATTCAGCCCTCCACGTTTGCGTATCCGGGAACCGTCACGTTGACTATAAAATGTTGAAAAGGAAAGACAACGAAATTTGGCGCGCGGATTGAATGGGAGGTTTGTCCGCTGGCCGCACAGTCATCTGGCGGGTGTGAAATAATGAATGAGCCAATGGCTGAAGCAAGCCGGTCCGGCAAGTCAAGCGGGGCGCGGCTTTATCTCCTGTTGCATCAGATAACGGCCAAGGATAAGATACCGGCACTTCAGCAAAGGAGCATATGCGGTAATGATGAAAATCACCGTGGTCGGCACTGGTTATGTCGGATTGGTGACGGGCGCCTGTTTTTCGGAGATCGGACACGAGGTCTTGTGCGTGGACAACGACGCGCGCAAGATCGAGATGCTTAAGAAACTGCGCATGCCGATCTACGAGCCCGGCCTCGAGGAGATGGTCAAGCGCAACGTCGCCGCGGGCCGCATGAAATTTACCACCTCAATCGCGGAAGGCACCGATTTCGCCGAGGTGATTTTTATTGCCGTCGGCACGCCGCCCGGCGCGCGCGGCGAAGCGAACCTCTCGTACGTCGAGCAGGTCGGCCGCCAAGTGGCCGAACACATGACCTCCTACCGCCTGTTGGTCGAGAAAAGCACTGTCCCGGCCAACACCGGCGAGCAGTTGAAACGCACGGTAACCAAGTACCTGCGCGCGGATATTGATTTCGACGTGGCGTCGAATCCCGAGTTTCTGCGCGAAGGCTGCGCGATTGAAGACGCCCTGAATCCCGACCGGATCGTGGTCGGCGTGGAGAGCGAGCGCGCCGGCAAACTCCTGCGCGCGATCTACGAGCCGATTATCCAGAAGAGCAAGTGCGAATTTCTGCAGATGAGCGTCGCCAGCGCGGAACTGACCAAGCACGCCTCCAATTCATTCCTGGCGCTGAAAATATCCTACATCAACGCCGTCAGCCGGGTCTGCGAACTGGCCGGCGCAAACGTGGAGGAGGTCGCGCACGGCATGGGCCTTGACCGCCGCATCGGACCGCGGTTCCTGAACGCCGGGGTCGGGTACGGCGGCTCATGCTTCCCGAAGGACGTGGACGCTTTCGTCGTGCTCGCCGACCGGCTGGGCTATGACTTCGAGCTGTTGAAAGAAGTGCAGCGCATCAACAAATCCCAGCGCGAACATCTGATGCAGAAAATCCAGCACGAATTGTGGGTCGTGCAGGACAAGATAGTCGCCATCCTCGGGCTGGCCTTCAAGCCCGGCACGGACGACATCCGCGAGGCGCCATCCCTGTATTTCGTCGCGCAGTTGCTGGAAGCCAAGGCCAAACTGCGCCTGTGGGATCCGATTGGCGAGGAAAAGTTCCGCGAACTTTATCCGCAACTGGCCTATTTCAAAGACCCGCTGGAATGCGCCCGGGGCGCGGACCTGCTGCTGCTGCTGACCGAGTGGCCGGAACTGAAGAAGATTGATCTGAAGAAACTCAAAGAGACAATGGCCTGCCCCGTGATCATTGATGGCCGGAACTTTTTCAACCCGGCAGAGGTGCGCGCGGCGGGTTTCACCTATCACTCCGTGGGGCGAGCATGAAAAAGACCCATCGTTTCTACACGAGCCTGGCCGTTGCGGTGATGATTGCGGCCGGAGCGCAAGCGCAGGAGTACTTGCGTGAAACGTTTGACGGCGCCTTGCTGGGGCCGATCAACAGTCTGAACGGATGGGGCGGCACCAATTATTGGATTATATTCACCAACACCCAACCCGCCCTGGTCAACAACGCCAATCCCTGCGCGGGCGCCCACAGCCTGGCGTTTCCCATGCCCATTCCGGCCGGTAAACAGTGTGTCTTCGCGCGGTACACCAATCTCAACGCAACTTACAGTTACACGGGCACCAACCATCCGGTCATGCGCACGGGCTTCATGTTGTACAAGCAGGCGGCAGCCCAGGATTTCGGATTTCTAATCAGTATCAACCATGAATATCTATATGTCGGCACCGACACCAACGATGGAACCATTGTGGTGGATGAATATGACACCGGCGTGCCCTACCTGACCAACCGCTACGCTGAAATGGCGCTGCTGTACAACATGTCTAATAACGACCTCTGCGTGCAATACAACGGCAGCAATATCGTGACTTGGAGTGGAATGGATGCGCCCTCGCTGACCCAATTGACGGATGTGGTGTTCTGGCGCGTGCCCGACGCCTATGCGGGCACAAACCTGTTTGTGGACGAAATCCTGGCTGACAAGCCCACACCCGACACGCTGGCCTGGTGGCGCTATGAGACCCCCGATCTCGGCGTCGCCAGCGATCACGCGGGATTTTTCCGCGCGGCACGGGTGGATAGTCCCGCCTCGCTGTTCACGATGGGCGCGGCGCGTCCATTGTATGATGGCTGGCAGGATCGCGCCGATGAGCGCGGGCGACGCAAGTTCCAGTTGCAGGAACTGCGACCATGGACCAATTCGCCAAAACTGTCCGACTGGACAATCGAGGGCCTGGTGGCGATGTCGCCCGCCGCAGTGGGCGCCAGCGAACCCAATCTGCAGTTTTTGGATTGGGGCAACGGCTTTGGATACAACACCACCAACGCCTGGATCAGCATGACCTGGGTAGAATCCAGCCAACAGATTGCCATGTGCCTGCGCGATGGCCAACGGACCACGACCGGTTATGATTATCTCGCGCCACTTGGCGAAGTGCCCGCCGACGGCCGCTGGCATCACGTTGCCGCCGTCAAAACCAATTCCTGGCTGACGGTTTATGTGGATTACCGGCGCACGGCCAACGTGCCGCTGTCCGGCGCGGCATCCGGCGTTTACCAGTTCGCCGCCGCCAGCCTCGCCTATGTCGGCCGCACGCTGGGTAGCGGCAATATCACCACCACCAACCAGTGGCTGGACGAGCTGCGCATCTCCAGCCGCGGCTTGCGCTCGCGGGAATTCCTGCAATTTGGCCAACCCACCCTTCTTTCGCTGCCGGATTTCCGCGCAGGCACATGGACGTTTGAAGTGCAAACCATCCCCGGCAAGTTCTACCAGGCCCAGACAGCGAGCGGGCCGGGCGCAAGCGTCTGGAACAATCATCCGCCGGCCACCATCGCCACCGGCCATTACGATCAAGTGACGCTCCCGGCGCAAACCGGTCGGGTTCTGCGCGTGTTCAGACAATAGCACACCCGCGCCAGACCGCTGGGAGCCCGGCGATCCGAACTGCTGGAACTTAAGTTAATCGTGCATTTCGTTGGCAATGCACGCCGCGCCCAACGGCAAATTGCAAATAAACATGGGTTTGACATCGGCGGCAGCTTTCAATAGCGTGTTTGGCCAATTGATTATCGGCCCACGCCATTAGCGTACAAGCGGGCCAAATCGTGAAGGGAGCGTGAGTTACAAGCCGTGTCAGAGGTAAAAATCAGAAAAGGCGAGTCCGTTGACAAGGCGCTGCGCCGCCTGAAGAAGAAGCTCGACAAGGAAGGCGTCATGCGGGAAATACGTTCGCACCGCCATTTTGAAAAACCGAGCGAGAAAAAGCGTCGCAAAACGGCCCGCGCGCGTCTGCGTTCCTACTAACCATATCCTAGAGCGGTTCAAGCGGGCTGATATCGCTCGAACCGCTCTTTTATTTTCATGGGCCGGATGCGGCGGGCCATTACGATCCAACACCCATGGCCGCAGCCGGTTAAAGTAATCGTTCGCGCCGCTTTAATTCAGCTACGCTCCCGATCAGAAAATTGATGTCTTTTGCGCTAACAACCCGCTGGAACGCCGCCCGCCACTATAGCGGCGAAGCCATGCTCAAGGAGATCCTTGCCTTGGGCATCCGCCATATTGAACTGGGCTATGACCTGCGTATGGACCTGGTGCCCGGTGTGCTGGAAATAGTCAAGCGCGGCGAGGTGGTGGTGGACAGCCTGCACAACTTCTGCCCAATCCCAATGGGCGCGCACCGCGGCCACCCGGAACTATTCACATTCGCCGACCCCGAGCGGCGCGTGCGCGAGGGCGCGATCCAGCACACCACCCGCACCGTCCGTTTCGCTGCCGAGGTGGGCGCCCAGGCCGTAGTGATCCACGCGGGCCATTGCCACATGCACCGGATGAGCGAGGAACTTTTCGCCCTCTACGAACGCGGACAGCAGTTCAGCCCGGCCTACGAGAAGATCAAGCTCAAGGTCCAGCTCGTTCGCGAGAAGCAGGCGCGCCGGCAGGTCGAATATCTTTACCAGTGCATCGAGCAAATGCTGCCCGTCTTGCAGGAAACGCGGGTCAAGCTCGGCATCGAAAATCTTCCGACATGGGAATCCATCCCCACCGAAAGTGAAATGGAGGAACTCTTCCGGCATTTCGGTTCGGGATTGATCGGGCTGTGGTACGACGTTGGACATGGCCAGATCCGCGAGAACATGGGGTTCATCAACCAAGAGCGCTGGCTGGAACGTCTCCAGCCGCACCTGATCGGCATGCACCTGCACGACGTCGAGCCGCCGGCCAAGGACCACCTGATGCCGCCGCGCGGCCGGATCAACTTCGCGCGCTTGAAACGGTTTGCCACGGACAACGTGCTCAAGGTGATCGAGCCCGCGCCGTTGGTTCCGGCGGAGGAGATTGCCTTGGGCTTGAAGACATTGCAAACCATCTGGGGCGACACCCCAACTTCGGCTTAAAAAAGGAAACACCGATGAAAAAAGCTTTGATTACCGGAATCACAGGCCAGGATGGCTCTTACCTGGCCGACCTGCTGCTGGAGAAGGGCTACCAAGTCTACGGGATGGTTCGCCGCTCCAGCACGGAAAACTTTGACCGAATCGCGCATATCAAAGACCGTTTGCGACTCGTGCAGGCCGACCTGCTCGACCAGCTCTCCCTGATCAGCATCCTGCGCGAGGTCCAGCCGAATGAAATCTACAACCTGGCGGCAATGTCCTTTGTGCCGACCTCCTGGAGCCAGCCCGTGCTGACCGGCGAGTTCACCGGACTCGGCGTCACCCGCCTGCTCGAAGCCGTCCGCGTCGTCTGCCCCGAGGCTCGTATTTACCAGGCCTCCAGCCGTGAGATGGTCGGCCCGGTGCGCGAGGTGCCGCAAACCGAGCTGACCCCCTTCCACCCGCGCAGCCCCTATGGCGTGGCCAAAGCCTATGGCCACTTCATCACCGTCAACTACCGCGAAAGCTATAACCTGTTCGCCCTTTCAGGTATCCTGTTCAACCACGAAAGCCCGCGGCGCGGCAAGGAGTTTGTCACGCGCAAGATCAGTGACGGCGTCGCCCAGATCAAGCTCGGCTTCGCCAAGGAACTGCGCATGGGTAATCTGGAAGCGCAACGCGACTGGGGGTTTGCCGGCGACTACGTCCGCGCCATGTGGCTGATGCTCCAGCAGGATACACCGGAGGATTTCGTCATCGCGACCGGCTTGAGCCATTCAGTGAAGGATTTTCTCCAGCTCGCCTTCGCGCACGCCGGCCTCAACTGGGAAAATCACGTCGTGGTGGACCCCCTGCTCTTCCGACCGGCCGAAGTAGACCACCTGCTGGGCGACGCCTCCAAGGCCGCCCGCATGCTGGGCTGGAAGCCGGAGGTGGATTTCGAGCGCCTCGTCCGCATGATGGTGGACGCCGACCTCGAACGGTGGAAAGCCACCCGGAAATAGCGCCATGCGGGTTCTGGTCACAGGCGCGCGGGGATTTGTCGGCCGCCACGTCATGGAACATCTGCGGGCGACGGGACACGCGCCGATCGGCCTGGACCTGCCGGCGCCGGACGGCACGGCGGGCGCCGACTTCATCGCCGGCGACCTGCAACAACCCGGTGAACTGGAGGCCGCCATCCGCCAGACCCAGCCGGACGCCTGCATCCACCTGGCCGGCATCGCCTTCGTGCCGCTGGGCTGGACCGACCCCAACCGGGTTTTCTCGGTCAATCTGACCGGCACCATCAACCTGTTGGAAGCCGTGCGCCGCGCGGCGCCGCGGGCGCGCCTGCTCGCCGTCACCTCCGCCGAAGTCTATGGCGCCGGCCATGTCGAACAACCGTTAACCGAAGAAGCGCCCATGCGCCCGGCCAATCCCTACGCCGCCGCGAAGATGGCGGCGGATTTGATGGTCTTGCTCTATGCGCGCCGCTACACCATGCCGGCCATGACCGCCCGTCCGTTGAACCATATCGGTCCTGGCCAGGCGCCGGAGTTCGTCACCACCGCCTTCGCCCGGCAACTGGCGGAAATCGCCGCCGGCCGGAGCGCGCCGGTCATCCGCGTCGGCAATCTCGACGCGCAACGCGATTTCACCGATGTCCGCGACGTAGCCCGCGCCTACCGCCTGCTCATCGAGCAGGGCCGGGCGGGCGAGGCTTACAACATTGTTTCGGGCCGGCCGGTCGCCATTCGCACAATTCTCGACCACTTTATGCAAATTGCCGGCGTCAGTCCGCGAGTTGAAGTGGATATGAAACTTTACCGGCCGGCCGACGAGCGCCCGTTAATCAGCGGCGAAAAAATCCGCCGGGAAACCGGCTGGAAACCCGAAATCCCGCTGGCCCAGTCGCTGCGGGACATTTACCAATCCATCGGCGGGCGGCCGGCGGGCTGATGCCACCATGAACGCGCGACGGCTGCGACATCCCCTGCTCACCCTGGCGCGCTTTTTGATCTGCGCCGGCCTGCTGGCGTACGTCATCAGCCGGATTGACCGGGACTCGGTCGGGCGCATCCTGCAGGCCTCGCTGGGAAACTGGGATTTGCTGCTGGCCGGGCTGGCCTTCACTTTCCTTGGCCTATGCGCCGGCGCCTGGCGCTGGGGCATGATCCTGCGCTCGCAGGGGTTCCGGATCGGCGCGGGCCGCACATTCGTGATTTTTTTTATCGGCCAGTTTTTTAATGCCTTCATGCTGGGCGCCTGCGGCGGCGATGTGGCCCGGGCCTATCTGGTCGCCCGCGGGCTACGCGACAAGCGAACCGAAGCCGCCACCACGGTTTTTATTGACCGCGGCATCGGCCTGCTGACGATGATCCTGTTCTGCTGCGTTATGATCGCGTTCCGCCTCCCGCTCTTCCTCGACCACCACGGCACGCGCGGACCGGGCGTGTTGATGGTAGTATTCTGGTTTGGTTCCGTCGCCGCCATTTACGGGCTTTTTCACCGCAATCGCTTTGAGCATTGGCGACTGTTTCAATACGTGGAGACGCGCACGGCCGCCGGCCCCTTCATCCGACGCGCGTACGATGCCTTTTACCTGTTCCGGAAAGACGCGCGCGTTCTGCTGGCCTCCGTCGCGCTTTCCATGCTGAATCTGGCGCTATTGACCCTGGCGTGCGCCTGCTTCGGTCGCGGCCTGGAAATCCGGGCCGTGCCAGCCGATTACTTCACGCTGTTCCCCATCATCTCCGTGCTGGCCGCCATCCCGCTCACGCCCGGCAGCCTCGGGGTGCGCGAAAGCCTGTTCATCACCCTCTTCGGCGCGGTGGACGTACCCGCCCCCCAGGCGGTGCTGCTGTCCCTGCTGGGTTACGCGGCCGGCACGGCCTGGAGCCTCTTTGGCGGCTTGCTGCTGCTCGTCCGTTCCGCGGCGGGCGCCGCTAACATCCCAGCGGAAATCCGGGCCGAGCATTTGGCCACGATACCGCCCGCGCCGGCCGGCGCGAACGACCGGCCAAGAAAACCGTTAAGATGCGATTAGCGCAAAGCGGCCGGTTTCTGCTATAGAGCGCCCGTTGGATGCGCGAACGAATAATGCATAGTGCGAGGGCAACATGAAACGAATACTACTGGCATGGTGGTTGACCGCGGCGGCGGCGTTTGCGGAACAAACTTTTCCCCGGCCCGGATGGGAGGACCGCCCCAACCCGCTCGCCAGTCCCGATGCCGTGGTCGGCGGCGAAATCTCCGCCTACGCCGCCCAGTACCCCAAGAGCTTCAATTATTACCTCGATAACAATGTCTTCTGCGCCGAACTGTTCTCCACGCTGTATGACTCGCTGTTGAGCACGGACCCGCTGACCGCCGAATACGAACCCGGCCTGGCCAGTCGCTGGGCCATTTCCGACGACAAACTCACTTTCACCTTCTGGCTGGACAAGGACGCGCGTTGGAGCGACGGCCAGCCCATCACCGCCGCGGACGTCAAATGGACTTTCGACGCCATCCGCGATCCGAAGAATCTGACCGGCCCGCATAAAGTCGCGCTCGAAAAAATCAATTCACCGGAGATCGTGGATGAACGACAGGTCCGCTTTACGGCGCAGGAAGTCCACTGGCGCAACCTCGACGCGCTCGGCAGCCTGCTGATCCTACCCCGGCACGTTTATGAACAGATGGACTTCAATAAACTCAACTTTGAATTCCCCGTGGTCTCCGGCCTGTATCGCCTTGGCGAGATCAAGGAAGGCGTCTTCGTGCGACTGGAGCGGCGCGACGACTGGTGGGGCCGCGCGCGCCGGCGCGCCGCGCACGTCGGGAATTTTCAAACGATCACCCACCGTTTTTACGCCGACAATGAAAACGCCTTCGAGGCGTTCAAAAAGGGGCTGTTCGACGTCTACCCGGTTTACACGGCGCGCATCTGGGTGAACGAGACCGCCGGCGCCCGGTTCGCGAACAATTGGATCATCAAGCAGAAGATTCAAAACCACAATCCCGTCGGCTTCCAGGGTTTTGCGATGAATATGCGGCGCCCGCCCTTCGATGACCTGCGCGTCCGCCAAGCGCTGGCCCACCTGCTGGACCGCGAGAAGATGAACCGGACCATCATGTATAACCAATACTTCCTCCAACGCTCCTATTTCGAGGACCTCTATTCAAAGGAACACCCCTGCCGAAACCCGGTGTTTGAGTTCAACAAGGACAAAGCGCGCGCCCTGCTGCAAGAGGCCGGCTGGAAGGCCAATCCCAAAACCGGCATCCTCGAACGCGACGGCAAACCCTTCACCTTCAAGTTTCTCACCCGCGACCCCTCCACCGATAAATTCCTCGCGATCTACGGAGAGGATCTGAAAGATGTCGGCATTGAACTGGTCATTGATCAAAAGGACTGGGCGGCGTGGTCCAAGGATATGGACGAGTTCAACTTCGACATGACCTGGGCGGCGTGGAGCGGCTCGCTCTTCAAGGATCCCGAGAGCATGTGGGCCTCCCGCGAGGCTGACCGGCCGGGCGGCAACAATATCACCGGCTTCAAGAACGCCGAAGTGGATGCCCTGATTGAGCGGCAGCGCGCGATCTTTGACATCGAGCAGCGCAACGAGATCTGCCGCGCGATTGACGCCATCGCCACGCGCGAGGTGCCCTATATCCTGCTTTGGAATATCAATTATGTCCGCCTGCTGTACTGGAACAAGTTCGGCACGCCGCCGACGGTGCTATCGAAGTTCGGCGACGAACGCGCGGCCTACAGCCTGTGGTGGTACGACGAGGATTCCGCCGCGGACCTGGCGGACGCGCAGGCGCGCGACGCCCGGCTGCCGCCGCGCCCGGCCATGGTCCAGTTCGATGAGGTTTTCGGCAAGTAAACCCGGTTGCCGGACACCATGGAACGGCTTGAATACTTTGTCCGCCGCCTGCTGCTGATCATCCCGACCTTTGTCGGGATCACGCTGGTCTGCTTCGGCATCACCCAGTTCGTGCCCGGCGGCCCGGTTGAGCAAATGATCGCCCAGATGCGCGGGCTCGGCAGCGGCGAAGCCGGCCGCGGCGGCCTGGCGTCCGCCTCAATCTCGGCGGAATACCGCCGGGAGCTTGAGCGCCATTTCGGCTTCGACCAGCCGTTCCACCGCCGCTACTTGAAATGGCTGGTCGCCGACCGGCTCGGGATGCGGATGGAATCCTACAAGTTTCCGAACAAGAACGCTTGGCAACTGATCAAGGAGCGTTTCCCGGTTTCGCTGGTCTTTGGATTAACGGGTTTTGTCTTGAGCTACATCGTCTGCATCCCGCTCGGAATCGCCAAGGCCCTGCGGCATGGCGGGCGCTTTGACCTGGCCAGCAGTCTCGTGATCTTCATCGGTTACGCGATTCCGCCGTTCGCGCTGGGCATGGTGCTCAAAATGCTTTTCTGCGGCACGGTGGATGGCTTGTGGGATGTTTTCCCGGTGGCTGGCTTTCAGTCCGACCATTTCGCCATGCTCTCCCCGGCGCAAAAGGCCGGCGACCTTTTCCGGCACATGTTCCTGCCGGTGCTGTGTTACATCGCCGGCAATTTCGCGGTGTTGACCATCCTGATGAAAAACTCGCTGATCGAACAGGTCGGCCGGGACTATATCCGCACCGTGCTCGCCCGCGGCGCGACCAGCCGTCGCGCCATCTGGGGCCACGCGCTGCGCAACGCATTGATCCCGATCGCCACCGGTTTCGGCGGCATCCTGACCGTTATGTTTGCGGGGTCCGTGATTATCGAACAGGTGTTCGAGATTCCCGGCATGGGTCGCCTGAGCCTGGAGGCGATTGTCGGCCGCGACTACGCGGTCTTCATGGGCATCCTCTCGTTGACCTCGATCCTGGGGCTGATCGGCAATGTGCTGTCCGATTTCTGCTATGTGCTGATTGATCCGCGGATATCCTTCCAGTCATGATCGGCCTGCGTTTCCATTTTGATCCGGTGACGCGCAAGCGCTGGCGGCGGTTCCGCGCCCGCCGACGCGCGTGGTGGTCGCTGTGGCTGCTGGCCTTGCTATTCAGCGTGAGCCTGGCGGCCGAACTGATTTGCAATGACCGGCCGCTTTACATGCGACTGAATGGACAGTCCTATTTCCCGGTACTGCGCTTCTATCCCGCGGACACTTTTTATCGAAACGGGAAAATGACCCGCGTAAATTACAAGGAACTGGCGCGCGACGCGGCGTTCACCAACGATCCCACCCGCCGGATCATCTGGCCCATCGTGCCCTACGGTCCCTATGAATCCATTGATCCCGCCACCCTGCGCCCACTGGCCACCGTCACCGCCTGCTTCACGCCGCGCCCGCGCGTCGGCAACATCAATGTCCGGCCGGACCTGACCATCGCCACGGCCACGGCGGCAGGCGCCTTTTTCGGCCGCGCCGACGCCGACCTGGCCGGCGTCCGCCTGACCGATCACTGGCCGCTGTCTGCGGCGCTCAAGCAGGCCATCGAACAACGCCTGCGCAACGAGCCGGCGCCGCCCTTGGCCGCCATGCTGCGGCAGCCAGATAACCCGGCGCAACCGGTCGAGTTTGCGCTCCCCGCGTTCACGCCGCGCGCGGCTCCGCCCGCCACGATCCGCCTGACGCTGCGCGAGACCGCCGCCAATCTGCCGCCGCCCGTGCGCATTGAGTTCGCCGACACCAACCTGCACTACGCCGGAACGGCGGCGGACTTCTTCGCGCATCTGCCGGAGCCGGAGCAAGCGCGCGTCCTGACGGCGGCCCGGCGAGCCTTCACCGAGGCGGTTTACCCCTTCCCGCTCACGCTTGCGGGAGTTGAATATGAGGCGGCCTTCGCCCGCAACGACATCCGCTGGCCCCATCCACCCGTGCGCGGGCACTGGATGGGCATTGACCATGCGGGCCGCGATGTTCTGGCGCGCATTTTATACGGACTGCGGACCTCGATGATATTCGGGTTCCTGCTGGTGGCCGGCACGATGGCATTGGGCGTATTGATCGGCGGGGTCCAGGGCTACCGCGGCGGCTGGGTGGACCTTGCCGGGCAGCGCTTGATCGAAATCTGGAGCGCGCTGCCGTTTTTGTACGTGATGATCTTATTGGGCTCTATTTACGGACGCGGGTTTGGCTTGCTGCTGGTGTGCTATGGCGTCTTCAACTGGATCGGCATTTCCTATTACATGCGCGCCGAGTTCCTGCGGCTCCGGCGCCTGCCGTTCGTGGATGCCGCGCGCTGCCTGGGCATCCCCGCGCGCAAAATTATGTGGCGCCATCTGCTACCCAACGCGCTGACCCCGCTGATCACATTCTTCCCTTTCCTGCTCGTTGGAGCCATCGGCTCGCTGGCCGCGCTGGACTACCTCGGCTTCGGGCTCCCGCCGCCCACCCCCAGTTGGGGGGAATTGCTGGCCCAGGCCCAGCAGTTCCGTTGGGCCTGGTGGTTGATCCTGTTCCCGTCGGCGGCCCTGTTTCTCGTGATGCTGCTTGGCGTGCTGATCGGCGAGGGCGTGCGCGACGCCTTTGATCCGCAACCGTTCAGCCGAATGGAATAAGCCTCGACATGGAATCGCTGCTGAACATCGAGAATCTGCGGGTGAGCTTCCAGACGGACGACGGCCCAATCCGCGCGGTGGACGGCGTGTCGTTGTCGCTCGGCCGTGGCGAGGCGCTCGGTCTGGTCGGCGAGTCCGGCTGTGGCAAGACTGTAACAGCGATGAGTATCCTGCGGCTGATCCCGGCGCCTCCAGGCCGGATCGAAGGCGGCGCCGTTTATTTCAACGGCCGGGATTTGCTCGCGCTGCCCCTAGATCAGTTGCGCGACGTCCGGGGCCGCGCCATCAGCATGATCTTCCAGGAGCCGATGACCGCCCTTTCGCCGCTCCACCGCATCGGCCGGCAATTGGCCGAGACCATCCGGCTGCATCGCTCCATTGGCCGCCGGGAGGCCTGGCGGATTGGCGCGGAATGGCTGCGCCAGGTGGGGATTCCGGACGCGGCCGAGCGCTTGTATGCCTATCCCCATCAGCTCTCCGGCGGCATGCGGCAACGCGTTATGATCGCCATGGCGTTGATGCTGGACCCGGAATTGATTATCGCGGATGAACCGACCACGGCGCTCGATGTCACCATCCAGGCGCAGGTATTTGACCTGATCCGCGCCCGGAAGAAGAAGGAAACCGCGCTCCTGCTGATCACCCATGACATGGGCGTCGTCCGCGAAATGTGCGACCGGGTGGCCGTCATGTACGCCGCTGAAATCGTCGAGACCGGCCCCGTAAACACTGTCTTCTCGCGCCCCGCCCACCCTTACACCGAGGCTCTGCTTGCGGCGCTGCCCTCGTTGGCGCGGCATGGACGGCTGAACGCCATCCCCGGACAAGTGCCGGCCCCGCGCGAGTATCCCGCGGGCTGCCGCTTCGCCAACCGGTGCCCATACGCGTTTGAACGTTGCCGCATGGAACATCCGGCGCTGCGGCCGACCGACGCCGGCACGGCCCGCTGCTTCCTGGCGGAGCGAGGCCGATGCGCATCCGGGCCGCCGGCGGGAGCCGCGTCATGAGCGCGTTGCTGGATATCCGGAATTTGCAGACCTGGTTTCCCATTCGGCGCGGAATTTTCTCCCACACCGTGGGCCATATCCGCGCCGTGGACGGCGTCTCGCTCCAACTGGCGCCGGGCGAAACACTGGGCCTGGTCGGCGAATCGGGCTGCGGCAAGACCACGCTGGCCCGGACGGTGTTGCGGCTGGACCCGGCACAGGCCGGCGCGATCCTCTACGATGGCCGCGACCTGTTACGCTTGACGGCGCGCGAACTGCCGGCGGTCCGCCGCCAGTTGCAGGTGGTTTTCCAGGATCCGTACGCCTCACTCAATCCGCGAATGACGGTCATGGAAATCGTGACCGAAGGCCTGGTCGAGCACCGGCTCATCCCCACACGCGACCGGGAGCGCGAGGCCGCCCGGCTGCTGGCCGAGGTCGGCCTGGGCGCGGACGCGCTGCACCGCTACCCACATGAATTCTCCGGCGGGCAGCGGCAGCGGATCAGCGTCGCGCGCGCCGTCTCCATGCGCCCCCGGCTCGTGATTTGCGACGAGGCCGTCAGCGCGCTTGATGTCTCGGTACAGGCGCAGGTCATCAACCTGCTGATGGATTTGAAAGAACGGCATGGTCTCGCGTATCTGTTCATCTCGCACGACCTGCGGGTGGTGCGCCATGTGTCTGACCGGATCGCCGTCATGTATTTGGGCCGCATCGTCGAACAGGGTCCGGCTGACACGGTGATTGACCAGCCGCGCCATCCCTACACCCAGGCATTGATCTCCGCCGTGCCGCGCGCGGACGGAAGCCCCGCCCGGCGAATGGTGCTGCCGGGCGATGTCCCCTCGCCGGCCGCGCCGCCACCGGGTTGCCGTTTCCATCCACGCTGCCCGTTCGCGGCGCCCAGATGCCGCACAACCGAGCCCCAACTCGAAAACACGGACGGAAGCAACCATACCGTCGCCTGCCTGCGTCTGGGCGAGTTGGAAACGGCTGCGGCGGAAGGAAATGCGAAGTCACTTGATGCCTGAAACGGGGATGATGGTCAATGGCCACGCCTCAACAAAACGATGGCCTATAGGATTGCAAGCCCGCCGCCTTCTCCATTTCTCGCTTTTTTGTACCCGCTTTACACTTAATGCTTGCGGGTGTACGTTACAACCAGAGGCGAGGATATGTGCGTGAAGTCAAAACTGGGCTTTACGTTGATTGAGTTGATGATCATTGTCACGATCATCGGAATTCTCGCTATGATTGCCATGCCCGCCTTCAGCCGGTCCCGAACCCGCACGCGCTTGACCATGTGCAAGAACAACCAGCGGGTGATTTTTGATCAGATGAACGTCTATTGCTTCAACACCGGCTTGCCGAGTTCCAGCGACACCTTCCCCACCATGGGTTCCTGCCGCGACACACTGGTTCCCGCGGACCCGGTTATGCGCTATATCAAAACCCGCAAGGCGTTTGCATGCCCGGAAAATCCCGATCAGAATGCGCAGCAGGATTATTCCTGGATACTGGACGGACGTTCAATTATCGGGATTCAATGCGATATATTGGGCGACCACAACCATTGACATGGCCGTCAATGACAGGAGCGACACCTCACAGATAAGGGTTGTATGAATTTATGAGTTCGCCGATCGAAGCGGATAATATCAGCCATTACGGCGGGTTGTATGGTCCCCAAGTTCGCTTTCCACTACGCAGCGCCGCTTTGCGCGCCATGGCGGATCGCTGGGCCGTTCATTCCGCCGAGCAACGCGCGGCCGCCGCCAACATCGAAAACGCCATCGCCTACGCCCGCACCGCAGATGGCTGGCTGGGCACGATCAACAATGCCATGGGCCGGATGGGCGAATTGGCGGTGCGGGCCAATGACGGGACCTTGAACCCGTCGGATCGCAGCCACCTGCAGGCGGAGTTTTCCCAGATGCAGCGTCTGATCCAATCCATCACCACCGGTCCCGACGCTCTGGCCAAATTCAATGGCATCCCCCTTTTCCAAGGATACACATTGAATGCGCCAAACAGCACCTTCTCCATCCAGGCGTGATCATTTCCATCTTTTCCGGACTGCGCGGCGCACACTGCTTGGCGCCGCTGGCCTGCCGGCTGAACTAGCCCAGGCTTTCACAGACTTGCGGAGCGAGCCGGCCGGAGCCCCAAATTGAAGGACTTGCTGCCAAGCAAACCGTAACTCCGAAAAGCAACCCGGACACTCCAAGCTCTGGTGTACCAACTGCCGCCGTGTGCCATCCGATAGGAACCCGCAGCCGGACCATGCGTATCCGTTGCCGTCGCGCTTGAATTGGTGTACCAATCATTACCATACCAATCCCAACACGACTCCCACACATTCCCCGCCATATCATACAGTCCATATCCGTTGGGCGCAAAACTACCCACCGGGCTGGTATATGGCTCGCCCTCATTGACAAGATATAACGGATGATATCCCGCCGTCAGGCTGACGTCATAAGTGTAATAGGTCCCGTTAGTCCCGAGGCAACAATAGTTCGCCTGCGCATGGCTGACGGTATTCGTTTCCGTCCACGGGAACCGCCCGTCCACCACCCCGCCCCGCGCCGCCTTCTCCCACTCCGCCTCCGTCGGCAGGCGATAGCCGTTCGCCGTCCAGTTGCAGACCACATTGCTATCCCACCCCGCGCGATATGTCGCGCCACTGGAAGTGTAGCAAGTCGTCAAGCCTTCCCGCTCACTCCGGGCATTGCACCACTTCACCACGTCATACCAGTTTACGTAGTGGACCGGGTGATTGTCCCCCCGGCTGTAGTTGGTTCCGTTATTCCAGCAGCCCGCATTGTCGAATCCGTAGCCATTGGTCAGCGCCCACTGGTAGGTCGCGTCCCATTCGCTTTTGGTCACCTCGTATTGCCCCATGTAAAATGCGCTTACATACACATCATGCAAGGGCAATTCGTCGTTTTGTCCCTCACTCGGCTCCATGCAATTGCCCATCGTGAACACCCCGGCGGGGATGTATACCAGCCCGGCCGGCGGATCGAAGTCCACCATCTGCGCCGACATCACCACCCCAGTGACGGGCAGGCGCGTCCAGCCTTGCCACGGCCCCCGGATGTCGTGCGCCATCTCGATCTAATTCGTGCCACCGGTCGCCGCGTTGGTCCAGCGCAGGAAGCCTGTCCAGTCGCACGCCAGGATCGTCGCATTCGTCGGCCCCCAAATCCGAAAATACCGCACGGCCGGCGCCGGCGGAACATTGGTCACAAAATCCAGCAGTTCCAGATTCGCCGCACCCAGCGCGCCAGAGGTGTTCACGCCACCGGCCCCGAATGCGGCCCGGATATATTTCGTTCCCGCCGGCGCCGGCGCGCACACACTGCGCAGGGTCCAGGTATTCGATTCGATGCCGCTCTGCATCAGGTTGGTGCTGACCTGGCCGACGCACGCCTGCGTCGCGTCCAGGAACTCCAGGATCAGGTTCTGCACATGCGCCGGCTGCTCGAACCCGTTATCCCAATAGAAAATGCCCCGCAGCACATAGGTCGTGCCTGGCCCTACGCCGGCGATAACCTGCGCCACGCGGCCCGTGTTGCAGCCCGACCACGCGCCCTTGACATACACGCTGTTGGACCCCAGCGGCGGGCTGTTCCAATTCTCGCGCGAAGCGTTGCCCGTGCGCTCGGACGCTACGACCCGCCCCCCGCTCTGCCCGTCCCAATACAGCGCGTTGGTTGCAGACGTCCCGGCGTCCTCAAACGATTCGTTCGCCAGAAGTCCTGCGTTGACCGCGCCCGGCCACAATACGAGCAGCCCAAGTCCGAATAAACATGCGCGCATGGCACCCCCCCTTGGCCCCCTTGGATGGATGTCTTTCTTTATCAACCGATTCTGCAGTTGGCAAGCCGGAAACAGAGATCGGACAATTAGCCGCTCGCTTACGCTCGCAGCTACTCATCCGAGCGCATCGGCCCCACAAGCGCGTGCTGCACCCACGAGCGTGTGCGCGTTCGCGAGCAGGCGGGCTTTTCGAGGGCGAGCAAGCGCGTCACTATTGAAGCGCCGCTGTCGGAACATAGATGTTCGCGTCATTTCCCGCCAGCGGGTAGATCACCAACGGGCCGTCCGCCCGCAGATTACCGCGCGGTAACCACCAGTTGATGACGTAATTGAAAGTCTCGCCCAAGTCGTCCAGCGCCCTAGGATGGGCAATCTTCACGTAATCGCTCGCGGGCAACTCCATCACTTCAAAACCATCCGGCAAACCGTCAGTCCGGTTGACCACCCAGCCCGCCAGCACCGTTTCCTCCCAATTCGTGCCCGTCATCACGCTCACGCCGATCGGTTGTTCAAAAGCCGGATCGCGCATCCCAGCCAAGCGCTCGCGAAATTCCCCGGTCCGGCCGGCCAGCTTTGCCATTTCCGCGCCTGCATCGCGATCGCGGCAAACGCGGCGCAGGCCGGCCACCGTCAAGGCCGGCAGCTCCGCTCGCGTTTTCGGCTCCCGATCGCGCGCCGCGAACAAGGGCTCGGGCACGGGCGGCAAATCCTTGATCCATGCCTGCTCGCCCTTGCCAAACATGAAGCGCAACGGCATCCACGCTCGCCGCGCCCAAGCCGCCTCGTTGTGCTCGGCCTTGGGATCCTGATACCAGATCAGATCGCGCCCGATTTCAAAGCCCTTTTGTCGCAGCACTTCCAGCATCCAATCGTTACCCGGCTGCAGAATTCTTTCCAATCCGATTCCGCCGTTATCCAGATAGAACTTAAGCGGCTGGGCAGGCCGTTCCGCCCGCTCCACATTCCGGATCATCTCCCCCCAGAAGGCCGAAGAAAGACAGCCCGCCATGGAAAAGACTTCCGGATATTGCCAGGCCAGCAGGAATGAAATACGCCCTCCCATGCTCGATCCCATCACGGCGGTATATTCGCGGTCAGGTTTCGTCCGATACCGCCGATCAATAAATGGCTTCAGACGCCGGACAATGAACTCGCCGTAGGCCCGGCCCGCTGGCGTGTCGGAATACTCGCGCATGCGATCATCGGTGCAAGTCGTCCCGACCACGATAATTTCCTCCATTTCGCCGGCCTCGATCAACTGCGTTGCCGTCTCATCAATCTGCCAATCAATTCCATGCGTGGAGGTGGTCGGATCAAATATCTGCTGAGCATCATGCATGTATAAAACCGGGTAACGCTTGCGGGTGTCGGTTTCATAACTGGGCGGCAGCCAAACGAGCACATCGCGCGGCGGAAGCCCGAAACCCGGCATGCCGCGATGATAAACCACGCGACCGGTGATCTGCCCCTGGACGACGCGTCCACCCTCTTTCCAGCGCGTGACGATATGGACGGCCGTGGCACACCCGACTACTTCCAGTTCATGGTTGGCGGGCACAACACCATCATCCGTCAACGCCTCGCGCTCCCAGGCGCCGAGAGTAAATTTGTATTCCAACCGGGTTCCCGGCGCAAACGACACCTGGCCGGTCCAAGCGCCGTCGGGCGCGGACGCCAGGGGCACGCCATCGGCTTTCCATTCGCCCAATTCCGGCTGGTTGCCGGCCAGATATACCCGCGCGCCGGCCGGCAAACCGGGGGCTTTCACCATCCAGGTGACCGGAACCGGCTCCGCGCCCAACGCAATTTCGACGAACAGGAATACCGCGCTTAACTGCCAGATCCTGCTTTTCATGGAGAACTCCTTCCACCGCTTCAACTCAACTCCCGCAGCGCCTTTTCCAATTGATCAATCTGCCCGTTGAAATCAGTCAGCGCATCCGCAAAAGCCGCCGGTTCAGCCAAGTCCACGCCCGCGCGCTGAATCAGCGGCAGGGGATCATCCGAGCCGCCGGCACGCAGCAGTTCCAGATAGCGATCGCGCGCGGCCGGATCACGCTGAATTTGCCGCGCCAACACGCGCGCGGCGCAGAAACTGGTGGCATACTTGTACACATAGAAATCGTAGTAGAAATGCGGAATGCGAGCCCATTCGATGGCAATGCGCGCATCGGGTTTGACGGCCGGGCCGTGGTATTCCGAGTTAATGGTGAAATATAGTTCGCTCAAGCCGTCGGCCGTCAGCGGCGCGCCGGTCGCATCGCGCTCATGGATCAAGTGTTCATACTCGGCGAACATGGTCTGGCGGTAAACCGTGGTTCGGAAGGCGTCGCACAGATGATTCAATAAGTAGGCGCGGATGCGCAGGTCATCCGTCGTGCGCAGCAAATGGTCGAGCAACAGGGCCTCGTTCACCGTGGAGGCGATTTCCGCAATGAAGATGGGATAGCGCGCGAACCGATGCGGCTGGGCATGATTGGCCAGCCAACTGTGCATGGAGTGTCCCAATTCGTGCGCAAGCGTGAAGACATCGTCCAGCGTGCCCTGGTAATTCAGCAGCACGAACGGCGCACTGTCGTAGCAACCGCTGGAATACGCGCCGGACCGCTTGCCGCGGTTTTCGTACACGTCAATCCAGCGTTCGGCAAAGGCGCGGCGCAGCGTGGCCGTGTATTCCGCGCCCAGCGGCGCGCAGGCGGCCAGCACCCACTCAGCGGCCTGGGCAAACGGAACCTTTATGTCGGCGCCCGGCACAATCGGCACATGCAGATCGTACATATCCAGTTCCGCCAGTCCCAGCCGGCGGCGGCGCAGGTCCAGGTAACGGTGAAATACCGGCAACGCCGCGCGCACGGCCGCCGTCAGCCGGTCATAAACCGCCTCGGGCACCTGGTCCGGATGCAGCGCCGCCGCTCGGGCAGAGGGATGGCGGCGGCTGCGGGCCAGATAGTTGTGCGCCTTGACGGCATGGGCCAGGGTCGCCGCAAGCGTATGCCGGAAGCCGCCGTAGGTGTCATAGAACTGGGTGAAAGCCGTCCGGCGAATCGCGCGATCCGGATCCAGCAGAAACGTCCGGTAGCGACCTTCGGAAAGTTCGCGGCCAACGCCGGCCGCATCCATCACCGGCGGAAACCGCAAGTCGGCATTGGTCAGCAGGGAAAACACCTGGTGCGGGGCGTCGAGAATCTCGCCGGCGCGCGCCAGCAGTTCTTCCTCCGGACCGGACAGCATGTGCGGCTTGCGGCGCGCGATCTTCAGCACGGCAAACCGGTTGGCCCGGAGGATCGGATCATCCGCCCAGCTTGTCAGCTCCGCCTCATTGTGCGCAAGGATTTCCGGCATGATCCACGCCAACCGCCCGGCGAGTTCGCTGCCACGCGCGCGAATACGGGCCAGGCGCGCCTGGTTCGGCTGGTTGGCCAGATCCTCGTCGGCCCGCAGATGGGCGTAGGTATGGAGCCGCTCGAACGTCCGATCCAGTTCCGTCTCCAGCGCGAACAACCGCGCCAACGCCGCCGCGGAATCCAGCCGGCCGCGCATCCGCTCCAGCGGCGTCACCCGCTCTTCCAACCGCGCGAACTCGGCCTCCCAGTCCGCTTCGGCCGCGTAGAGGCCGGAGCAATCCCAACAGTCATCGGGTCGGACTTCGGCGCGGCTGGGAATGCGATCGGCGTCGGCCACGGGATCAATCCGCGAAACGATATTTCAGGATACACCACAGGGCCCGCACGCCATCCCGCCAGGTGATCTTCTTGCCCTCGGCGTAATCGCGGCCGTAGTATGAGATCGGCACTTCGTAAACGCGCCAGCGCTTGCGGGCTACCTTGGCGGTGATCTCCACCTCGAAGCCAAACCGGTCCTCACGGATCCGCAAGCCCTGGAGCACCTCGCGGCGGAAGACCTTGTAACAGACCTCCATGTCCGTGAGATTGAGGTTGGTCATCATATTGGAGAGCGTGGTCAGGAACTTGTTGCCGACATAGTGCCAGAAGAACACCACGCGATGCGGCCCGCCGCCGATAAAACGAGACCCGAACACGACATCCGCGCGCCCGTCGAGGATCGGTTTCAACAAGAGCGGGTATTCCCGCGGGTCGTATTCGAGATCGGCGTCCTGGATCAGCACGATATCGCCGGTTGCCTGCGCAAAGCCGGTCCGCAACGCCGCGCCTTTGCCCTGATTCCGGGCGTGATGCAGCACGATCACTTCCGGCGCCTGCCGCTTGATCTCATCCAGGATGGCCGCCGTGCCGTCCGTGGAGCAGTCATTGACCACCACGATTTCCTTGGGGAACCCCACATCCACGCGCGCCACGACATCCACCAACTGCCGCACGGTGGCGGCCTCGTTATATACTGGAATAACCACCGAAAGTTTCATTCGCGCCTCCGGGGGACAAGCCGCAGATTGTCCACTATCAGACCATCGCCAACCGCGCCCCGCTCCAGAAAGATGCCAAAGGACGCGATGCGGTGCAAATCCATATCCCGACCTCCGGCCGTTTTGCCGAATTCCGCCCGCTCCACGCAAACCGTATGCGCGCCGGGCGCCAGCTCAAAGGCCACTTGGAAGCGTTCGGCATAGGGCGGATTGCCGGGCCGGTCGTCCATGCGCAACCAAATCACGCGCGGGGCCGGCGCATCCAGTGCGAGTTCCATGCACAGTTGCTCCATGTCCGCCCAGTCCGGCTGCGCGGGCGCGGTGAATATTCCCGGATAATCCGCCGCCGTCACCCGCATTGCCAACGCGTACCGTCCCCCCGCCGCATCCCGCGTCACCCGTGTCAACACAACGCCCGCGGCGTCCCAGCGGCTCAATTCCCCCGCGGATTCGAACGTGGCCAGCAGGGGAAACTGCCGCCGCTCCCGCCACTCGTCGCGCGCCGCCCAGCCAAGCGGCGCCCCCGCGGCGAGCACCGCGGCCAACGCGACCAATCCCCAAACCGAACGCCGGCGCGTACGAGTCGCCAGGAAGAGCGCCACGACGCCGGCACTGCCCGCCAACCCGGGCAGCAGATCGCCCCAACCGCGGTCACGGTTGACTAAAGGTTGCAGGATCTCAACCACGATCACCAGCGTCGTCGTCGCCGCCGCCGCGCACCCTGCACGCCGGCCGGCCGGCCCGACACGCGGCATAAGCCCGAGAATGCCGAGGGTCATCAGCGCAAAAAGCGGGAAATGCGCCGCATCCTCCAACGCGCGCGCGAGGCGGCCCGGCCCGACATCCAGCCCCGGAATAAACAACAGGAGCAAGGGCACCCCAATGCATAACAAAGATAATAGGCGACGCGCCATGCTCAACTCACGGAAGTCTCGTCCCAACCGCGCCGCCAGGTCACGTCGAAACGACCGCGCAACGCATCCAACAGCGCGGCCAGCGTGGTCAGATTCAACGCAGTGAACATCAGGGGCACGCCCACCCATGCGCCGCGCAGGCCGGCGCGCCGGAAGACAAATCCCATGGCGGCCACGGCGTAAAAAGCCAGTTGCGCCGCCGCGCAGGCGGCATAGAACGGATTGGCCGATAACCGGCATGCGCTCACGAGCGCGCCCAGCAACAGGAACGGCGAAACCAGCCGCAGCAATTTGTGGGAAACGTACTGAAACCAGATTGGATTGCGCCAGGGCAGCAGCCACGCGGGAAACAGCCGCACCAGTTGCGCGTTGCCGGCGATGGTCCGGCGCTTGCGGATGGCCTCGCGCGCGGGATCGGCGACCGGTTCATCATAAGCCACCGCCCCCTCGGCGAACACGCAGCGCCAGCCCCGCACAATCGCCTGCATCGGAATCGCCACGTCGTCAATCAGGGTCGCCGCCGGAATGGGCTGAAACAGAGACCGGCGCAGCGCATATAACGCGCCGGTAGCGCCCGGCACCGAGGCGAACCGCGCCTCGGCCCGCCGAATGCCTTTTTCATAATTCCAGTAGAAGCCGACCCCCTGCTCCGTCGCGCCGCCGCCGCCGCGAAACACCAATTCCCCGGATACCACGCCGACGCGTTCGTCGGCCAACACCCCCAGCAATGCGCCGATGGCGTCGGGATGCAGTTCCTGGCGCGCATCGGTCAGCACCACGATCGCCGCGCGACAAGTGGGAATAACCTCATTGAGCACTGCCGGCTTCCCCCGTCGGGCGGGAAACTCCACAACACGCACGCGCGGATCGCCGGTTTCCCGCGCCCGTTGCGCGGTGCCGTCGGTGGAGCCATCGGAAGCCACGACGATTTCCTCAATCCACCGAGCATTGCCGTCTGCCAGCAGGGACTTCAATTTTGCCGGCAGGCGCGCCGCCTCATTGTGCGCCACAATGATGACGGCGCATTTCCCCGTTGGCGCGCCCATCTGCGCCGGCCGCGGGAAAACACACGCCAACAGCCGGATGATCAGCGGATAGCCCGCGTAGATGTAAAACACCCCCGCCGCGCAAATCCAGAACAGCATCCCGCTCATCGTCCGTTTCCGATCCCCCAGCTCAAATTCGCAATTTCAGGGTTCCGCTTGGCGTCATCGCCTTTTCACCTTCCACCATCACTCCACCGGAGTCCGGCGGCCGTGCCACAGAATCTGCAGGCCTTTGACAAAAAGGCGTTTAAGGAATGGCGGCTCGTCAACGAATTTTTCCACCAGCACCCGGTTCAGGTGATGCAATTCGTAACGCGCGCTGATACGCAGCCACAACTCATAGTCGTCAAAGTAATAATGGGGATCCCAGCCGCCGACCTCGTCAATCAGATCCCGGCGGTGGATCACGCAATCGGTATCAATGAAATTGTAGCGCTCGAGTTTTGCGCGCGAATAGCCGTGCATCCAGCGCTGAAACGGATTACCCCAGATTCGCCGGCCCGTCCGCTTATCCAGGTAAGTGGCGCGACAATAGACCAGGCGGCAGGCGGGATGCTGATCCAGATACGCCATCATCGCCGAGAGATAGTTCGGCCGGTAGCGGTCATCGTCGTCGAGGTAGGCAATCCAGGGAGCGCGCGCCATTTGCTGGATGGCGTGGTTCTTGGCAATGGCGCCATGGGCGCGCGGCGGTGATTTTTCCGGCAGGTT
Source organism: uncultured Verrucomicrobiota bacterium (assembly GCA_964570325.1). GTDB lineage: Bacteria > Verrucomicrobiota > Kiritimatiellia > CAIQIC01 > CAZMXS01 > CAZMXS01. The sequence continues at coordinate 111,011 of CAZMXS010000004.1, forward strand.
GTAAAATCGCAGGCGCGGATCGCCATACGCCGCTACGACGGCGCCCGTGTCGTCCGGCGTGCAATCGCCGACAATGAGCATCTCCCAGTCGGTGTAGTCCTGGGCCCGCACCGAATCAATCGCGCGGCGCAAGATGGGCGCGCGGTTGTAGGTGCTGGTTACAATACTGACCCGGGGCGCGGCATTCATGTCGGGTTCCATCATAGAGGCTTGAATTGCGCCGCTCAATCATCAATCCTGTCAAGCCAAGGGTAAGCTATTTTGCTTTCCCGATGATATTCCGCAATGAACGCCAGCCACATCGAGCCGCGAATCCTGACGAATATGGCGTTCTGGGAAAGCCCGGTCTGGGTCCAGCACACCGTCTCCATCCACGCGCACGGCGCGCGCCCGGACGAAATTCGGGCGCTTTCCCCATGGAGCGAGGCCATCCGCCTGTTCCGCCGCCGGCGCGACTATGATGTGGTCGTCACCATGGGCGCGCGCGAATCGCTCTGCTACGGCCTGCTCTGCGCCGCGGCCGGCCAGCCCTCGCGGCAGATCATGACCGAGGTGTTTCTGGACGCGCCGCGCCCGCGCCATCTCGCCTGGCGCATGAAAACCGCGCTGTTCCGGCTCGTCGCCCGGCGCGCGCTCGGCATTTTGACCAACAGCTCCGCCGAAGTGGATTTCATCGCCGCGCGCTTCCGCCTGCCGCGCGAGCGGCTGCGCTATGTGCCGATGCACACCACCATCGCCGAGCCGGCATTTGCCGCAGAATCGGACGGCTCCGTGCTGGCGGCCGGCCGCACGCTGCGCGACTACCCGGCCCTCATCCGGGCGGCGGCGCGGATCTCCGCTCCGGTGCATATTATCTGCGGCCATGGCGACCTGGCTGAGCAACCGTTGCCGGACAACGTGCGCGTGCTGCGCGAGACCCCGCGCGATGTATACCTCGAATTGCTCCGCCGCTGCAGCGTCGTCGCCCTGCCGCTGCAGCCGGCCGAACGCGCGACCGGCCAGGTGGTGATGCTGGAGGCGATGGCGCTGGGCAAGCCCGTGGTTGCCACCCGCGCGCCCGGCGTGTGCGACCACATTCGCAACGGCGAAACGGGGCTGCTGGTTGAACCGGGAGATAGCGACGGGCTGGCCCGCGCCATCAACCGTCTGCTGACGGATCGCGACCTGGCTGCCCAGATCGCGCGCCGGGCGCTCGCCGACATCCGCGCTCACGCCGCGTTCGACACGCATGCCGCCGCCAAGCTGGCGGCGATCCGGGAATTATGGGAGCAATCGCGGGAATCGCCGCCAGCCCCGGATTGACCCGCCCCGCCTCCATCCCGCCGTCTACGGTGTCGGGGATACCGGCGCTGAATCCTTGTGGCGGCCGGAGACAATATCCGCAATCGTGTAGAAATTCACGCGCGGCGCGGCGTACTCGATCAATGCGCGGAAATCGGACAGCCGCGTGCCATAGGCAGGACCGATCATGAATGCCGCGCCGGGCGCCGTGGCCGATACCAAGCCATCGCGATCAACTTCCACCGTTGTGTCCTCCGCCCGCGTCACCACGAACGGCTCAGCGGCCGCCGAGCGCCGGACCATGTCCGGCACGACCACATATTCCTCGCCCGGCTGCAGCCGCACCGGGACATCCACCGACAAGGTGCGGCCGCTGACCGTGACGACGCGGCCGGTGATGAAATCCGCATCCGGCAGGACCCGGTGACCGTAGAGGAAGAGCACCTGGTTCTGACGCTGCGCCAGGTCAATCCATTGATAAAGCAGCGGCAGCGGCGCGTAACGAGTGGAATCAATCGAAGTGCCGGGCAGGGAACCATCGGGCCGCAGACCGGGAGCCAGCGCGATCGCGTCCGCGCGCCGGTAGCTGTCCACCCGCCCCATCACGGCCTGGTTCAGTTCCGGTGTGGAGGCATTGAACGGATAGACCAGCGCGCGCACATTCAGGCCGGCATCGCGCAAGTCCGCCAGCGCCGGATCCAGTTCCTGTTCCAGCCAGTTGGTCAGGCCATGCTGCCGAATGTAGCGCGGCGCGTTAAAATGATTCCAGGTATGCGTGCCGATTTCCCAGCCGTACTGGTCCTGCAACGCGCGCAGATCGTCCTTTGAAATCCGTCCGTTCAAAATATATTTGTTATTTACGAACCCCGTCGCCTTGCCGCCGACCCGGGCCAGCTCCGGCGCGATGATGGTCAGCCAGCTTGTCCAGCCGTCATCGAATTGCAGCGCCAATCCGCCGCGCGGCGCCGCCTGGGCGAAAGCGCCGCCCACGCTCACCACCAATACCCAAAAAACCAACCATCCGCGCATTGTAAGTTTCAAATGGCCACCTCTGGTTTAACCAGAATGTACCATCCGTCCGACAATTTGCCAGCGCCGGGCAGGAGTTGGATCGGTGTCCGGCGGCTCGGGCGCGCCCGCCACAGGCGAATCCTGCCGCGCGGTTGGAATGAACGCGCGCATCCGCGCGCCAAAATATGTCGGGCATGCCTGTCCCGACGCAGGTCCGCCCGGAACGGCTGACTTAACGGGATTCTCCGCGCCGCAGCCGGCATTTGAAATCCCGGGCGTGATCTGCGATAGTACGCGTATGACTGACGCGCCCGCTAATCCGTCGCCGCTGCAAGGAATCCGGGTGCTGGTGCTCGATGACGAAGAGCAGGTGCGCACGCTCCTGCGCCGCGACCTGACCTATGCCGGCTGCCAGGTGGACACGGCCGCGGACGGGCGGCTGGGGCTGGCCATCCTCATGCGGGAGGACTTTGACGTCATCATTGTGGATATCAAGATGCCCAACATGGGCGGCGGCGAGTTTATCCGCGAGGTCCGCCATATCTGGCCATGGCTCGGAATCGTGATCATCACGGGGTTCACCGGCGCCCGGGAAGTCGAAGAAGCCCGCGCGGTCGGGGTGGAGCGCGTCGTCGCCAAGCCGTTTCAGCTCGCGGAGTTGCGCCAGCAGGTGCTGGCGGAAGCCCAGGAGAAGCGCCGGCGCGTCCTTTCCTCCGACTCCGCGTTTGACCGGATCCAGCATGAGCTGGGCCTGCTGCGCCACTTCAGCGAGACCGCGGTGGCGGCGGAAAGCCTGACGGAAGCGCTGCGCGCCCTCAGTTATGGACTGGCCCAACTGCTGCCCTGCGCGGCAGTCGGCGTGTTGAATCTGCAACCGGCCGGCAAAACCCTGATTCTGACCGTCACCCAACCGGTCAGCCTGGCGTTTGTGGAATGCGTGCAGGATTTGATCCTCCAACGGATGACGGCGCTGACCGGCACGGTGATCACACGGGATGCGGTACAACTCCTTTATGAAGGCGCGGCCTGCCAGGAGGACGCGCCCGCCGCCGTCGGCAGCACGCTCTCCGTGCCCATCATCTCCGGCCAGCAGGTACGCGGGCTGCTGACGCTGGCGGCCGCCGCCGAGGAAGCGTTCAGTCATCGCGATATCTCCTTCCTGTACCACGCCGCGAACCAGCTTTCGACGGTTATCCTCGCGCTCAACCGCATGCGCCAATTCGCCGTGCGCGACGGGCTGACCGAACTGTTCAATCGCAAGGGCATCGAAGAGGAATTGGAGCGCGTCTGGCTGCTTGCGCAGCGTTATCACCATCCCGTCGGCTTCGTGATTTTCGACATTGACCACTTCAAGACGCTGAACGACACCTACGGCCACCCCGTCGGCGACCAGTTACTGCGCGAGTTCGCGCAACTGGTGCGCGCCACCGCGCGCGTGTCCGACATCGCCGGGCGCTACGGCGGGGATGAGTTTGTGGTGATCCTGGCAGAAGCCGACACCGCCGCGACGCGCGCCTTCTGCGAGCGCCTGCTGGACGCCATCCATCGGCATGTCTTTTGCGAAAGCACGCACGCGCTCAAACTGACTGCCTCGATCGGTTTCGCCGTCAGTCCGGCGGAGGAGACGCCCTTGTCCGCCTCCGAGGTGCTCAGCCAGGCCGACCACGCCCTTTACAACGCCAAGCGCAGCGGCCGCAACCGCATCTGCGGCTGGGAGGATCTGGTGCCGCGGCCGCCGCCTGAGCCGAGGGGCGCGGCGCAACCCGGAGCCGCGCCGGCCGAGGAACCGTCGCGCGCCCGGGTGCTGCTGGTGGATGACGATCCGAATGTGATCCTGGCGCTCCAGTCCATCCTCGAAAGCGAGGGGTATCAGATCGCCGCCGCCGACACCGCCGCGACCGCCTTGAAAGCCCTCCGCGAGCAACCGCATTTCGACATCGTGATGACGGACCTGAACCTGCCGGACGGCGCCGGACTGGACCTTTTGGACAAGATTCATGCGCAAGACGACACCATCGTTCGCATCGTAATCACCGGGCAGGCAACCGTGGACAACGCCATCGCCTGCCTGCGCCGGGGCGCATTCGATTTCATCGAAAAACCGATCCACGCCGGGCAACTGCTGGCGGTGCTCGAAAAGGCGCTCGAGCATCGGCGCCTGCTGGTCGAGAACCGGCGCTACCAGCATCACATCGAGGACATGGTCCGCCGCAAGAGCGCCGAATTGTCGGACGCGCTGCTGCGCAAGCGGGCCGCCGCTGAATCCACCCTCGAGGCGCTGGCCGCGCTGATTGACGCGCGCGAACACTCCACCGGGCAGCACAGCCTGCGCGTCGGCCGGCTGGCCCGGCTGCTGGCACGCCGGCTGGGGCTGAGCGAGAAAGAAGCCGAGGAGATCGGCCACGGCGCACTGTTGCATGATATCGGCAAAATCGCGATTCCGGACTCGATCCTGCTGAAGCCGGGGCCGCTGGCCCCGGAGGAGTGGCAGGTAATGAAGATGCACCCGGAAATCGGCTACAACATTCTCCGATCGCACCCGGACATTATCAGTGTTGCCGAGATCATTCACCAGCACCAGGAGCGATATGACGGTTCAGGATATCCGCGCGGGCTGCGCGGCGAGCAAATTTGTCTGGGCGCCCGTATTTTCGCGGTGATTGACGCTTACGACGCAATTCGTTCCACGCGGGCTTACTCCAAGTCCCGCTCGCGAACCGAGGCCGTGGGCGAGATCACCCGCGAGAGCGGTCGTCAATTCGACCCGCAGGTGGTTACGGTCTTCGTCGAGCACATCGAAGAAATCGAAGCGGTCGGCGCCTGGCCGGCGGAGTGAGCGGGCCGGGCGAGCTACGGTCTATTGCTCCCGGCCTTGGCGGATCGAGCGCTTTCCCGACCGTAAAGCAACATTCGGCTGTGAATGGCGCGAACAACGCGGATGTTGAAATCCGTTTTTTCCGCGTCATCCGCGGTTATTTGGTCTTGCGACTTTGGTGATGGCTTGTGGCCGTCAGCGGCTCGCGCCCGGCGCGCGCTGCACGATTCTCCAATCCGGGCGGGAATCAACCCGCGCCGGCCAGCGCGGCACGCAGCGCCTGCTGGAGTTCGCGCAGCGTGAACGGCTTGGGGAGGAATCCCGCCGGCGCTGGGTCATTCCCAAAACTCTGCAGCACATCGTGCTCGGCATAGCCGCTGCACACAATCACCGGTACCCGCGCGGCCCGCCTCCGCAATTCGCCCAGCACCTGCACCCCGTCGCGCTCCGGCATCGCCAAATCCAGCAGAACGGCCTGCCAATCCGCCGGGGATTCCTCGAAGCGCGCCACCCCATCCATGCCACCCGCCGCGCCAACCGGTTCAAAGCCGAGAAAGGACAACATGTGGCAGGTCGTCGCCAACACGTCGCCGTCATCATCAATCACCAGCACCCGCCCGCGGCCCCGCCAGACGTCGGCCGGGGGCGCAACGACCGGCGCCGGTTCGGCGGACGCCGGGAAATAGACCTGAAACCGCGAACCGGCGCCCAGCCGACTATAGACCTTCAGCGCCCCGGCATGCGCCAGCACGATGCCGCGCACCGCCGCGAGCCCCAGTCCGCGGCCGATAAACTTGGTGGTGAAAAAGGGGTCGAAAATCCGCGCCCGCGTCGCGTCATCCATCCCGCAGCCGGTGTCTTCGACCTCGAGCATCACCAGACGCGCAGCGTCCCTGACCCCGTTAATGACCGCATCGGCCAACAGGCCGGGTGCGGCGTCCAGCGCTCGGGTACGTACCCGCACGCGGCCGGGCGCGGCGCCCACGGCCTCGCCGGCGTTGAGCAACAGGTTCAACACCACCTGGCGCACCTGCGTGGGGTCGCCGCGGATGGCGGGCAGTTGCGGCTCGAAATCCGGGCGCAGCTCCACACCGGGTTTCAACGAAACCCGCAGCAAGCCCAGCAACTCCACCGTCAAAGCATTCAGATCGAACGTCGTGACCTGGAATGGCGCGCGGCCGGCATAGGCCAGCATCTGGCGGCTCAATTCCGCGGCCCGCTGGGCCGCGCGCTGAATATCCCGCACACACTCCTTGCGCCGTTCGTCCAAGCCGGCGTCTTCCAGCAGGATCTCGGCGTTGCCGAGCACCGGCACCAGCAGATTATTGAAATCGTGGGCGATGCCGCCCGCCAGCAGGCCGAGGCTCTCGAGCTTCTGCGTTTCTCGCAGTTGCGCCTCGTACTCCTTGCGCGCGGTCACGTCCTGCTTGACCGCGATGTAGTGCGTGATGGCGCCCGCGTCATCCCGAACAGGCGTGATCGTCATTTCTTCGGTGTAGAGCGACCCGTCCTTGCGGCGGTTGATCACCTCGCCATGCCAGATCTGGCCGGCTCCAATCGTCCGCCACATCCCTTGGTAGAAGGCCGCGTCATGCCGGCCCGATTTAAGGAAGCGCGTGTCTTGCCCCACAATTTCATCAAAAGCATACCCGGTCAGCCGGCTAAAGGCTGGATTGACCCAGACAATTCGCCCTTTTGAATCCACGACCGTCACGGCATTGGCGGCGGCCGCCAACGCGGCCATCAACAGCCGGGGCAGATCAGCCGGATGAATGCCGCCGGTTGGTTGCGCGCCGGTCATATCAACAGGCGGATTCATCGTGCTCCTTCCCACCCACAACATACAACGGCACCCGCATTTCGCGTGCGGACATGCCGCCGTGGTTGGCCCGGTGGAACTCCGGCGCGACCCCTGGCAGACCGCAACCCAGCGCGCAGCCGGGGCGGGCCAGCAGCACAAAATCCCCCACCCGGCTCGCCAGCGCGGGATGCGGCCGACCCGGCCCCAGCCAACCGGATTCCAGCAGCTCGCGCCCGGATAAGCACCAGGCTATTCGCCCCAACCGCGAGCGCGCCAGCCGCAGGAACTCGCGCACCCGCGCCGGGCGGACAAAGCACTGCAAGCACCGCGCATCGCCGGAAGGCAGAACGGTCAGGCATTCAAACAGGCCCGGAATCTGCCGCAGATCCACACAGTTCGACAACGGGGTATCCACCAGCCCGTGGTCAGCCGTGACCAGCAGGACGGCGCCGGTCCCCGCCAGCCGGCGCGCCAGGCCGGCCAGCGCGCAGTCAATCCGGCGCAAGTGCGCGAGCGGCTTGCGGTGCGCGGTCCCATATTCATGGCAGCAGGAGTCGTATTCCGGCCAGTACACATACGCCGTCTGCCGGCCGCCGCCGCGCGCGAACCGGAGCGTCTGCCGGACCAGACCGGCCAGCGCGCTAAAGGCATGGCGCGCGCGCCAGCGGCCGCCGGCGCGGGAGAAGCGGCTGAAGGGAATCGCGCCATACGAGAGCAGTTGTTTGCCGCCGCGGATGGAATCCAAATACACCGGCAGCCGCAGGTAGCGCGCCAGATTGAATCGGGCATCCGCCAACGGCACACCGGTGCGCGTGACAACCGGCAGGATCGTGCCAACCAGGCCGAGATCGGCCAGATGCAGATGCCAGCCCAGAATGCCGTGTTCGGCCGGAGTTGCGCCCGTGGAAAATGTGGTAATCGCCGCCGCGGTGGTCGCCGGGAAAACCGTGCTAATCTCCCGCCACGGATGCGCCGCAAAAAAGGCCGACAGTTGCTCTTGCGCCAGGTACTCGCGCAATTGCTCCGCGCCCAGTCCGTCCACCACCAGGTAAATGAGCTTGCGGGCCTGGCGCAATACGCGCAAATCCAAGCCGGCCAACCGCGCATGCGGCGAACGCCCGCCGCGGGCGGCGATGATGGCGGCCAGCAGGTTGACCACTCCGCCGCCGGTGTAATCCGGCGGCCGGCAATTCATCTCGCAACCTGAGACAACCGGCGGCATGTCGGCATACTATGCGGAAAGGTTTGTTCTTGAAACTGGAAACTGGAACCTCGAAAGTGAAAATCAAAGAGTGAATGGCAACCGGGGAAGGGCGAGGGCGCAAAATTGAACGAATTCGAATATATGAAAAAAGGAGGCGCATGAGCCGCTGTCTGGTAACCGGCGCGGCCGGCTTCATCGGGTCGCACCTCTGCGAGGCCCTATTGACCCGGGGCCATGAAGTAATCGGCGTAGACGCCTTCATCCCCTATTACCCGCGGCGGATCAAGCTGGCCAATTTGGCGGCGGCGCGCGCCCACCAGCGGTTCACCTTCCATGAACTGGACTTGCGCAAGGCGCCGTTGGCGAAAGTGGTCGAAGGATGCGCCGTGGTCTTCCATGAGGCAGCGATGGCCGGGCTGATGCGCAGTTGGAGTGACTTTGAACTCTATTCGACTTGCAATATGCTTGCGACCAAGCGTCTGCTGGAGGCCGCGCGCGCGGCCGAAGTGCCCCACTTCATCCACGTGTCCACCTCCAGCGTCTATGGCCGCAACGCATCCGGCGCGGAGACCATGCCGCTGGCGCCATTCTCCCCCTATGGCGTGACCAAGGTCGGCGCGGAGAATCTCTGCCGCGCATTTGAAGCTAATTTCCACATGCGGATCACGATCCTGCGCTACTTTTCAGTCTATGGTCCGCGCCAGCGGCCCGACATGGCCTACAACATCCTGATTGACGGTCTGCTCAAACGCCGGCCCTTCGTCATGTTCGGCGACGGCACGCAAACGCGCAGCAATACATACGTCGGCGATTGCGTGGACGCCACCATTCGCGCCTTCGAGAAAGGCCGCGCAGCCGCCGGCGAGGTTTTCAACATCGGCGGCGGCGAGACGGTCACGCTACGGGAGGCGATCCGCATTCTGGAGGAAATCAGCGGCCGAAAGGTATTGATCGAGCGGCGCCCGCCGCGGCCTGGCGACCAGCAGCATACGTCGGCCAGAATCGAAAAGGCCCGCAAGATTCTCGGCTACCAACCCACCACCCGCGTGGTAGACGGCCTGCGCGCCCAGTTTGAATGGCAACAGCAAAGCGCGCGGCGCAGGCGCGCTTAAGCGCAGCGCGGGATTCCATCCTACGGACCAAAGGTTACGCTACCTGGTGGCACGCAATTCACGGCCAGCCAATACGCGCCAACCGCCTCGACCGCCTGCGCGAACCGGCCAAAGTCCATCGGCTTGACGATATAACTGCACGCCCCCAAGGCATAGGCGGCGGCAATATCCTGCTCCAAGTTGGAAGAGGTGAACACAACGACCGGGATCCGGCAGGTCAGCCGATTGGCCTTCACGGCCCGCAAGACGCCAAAGCCGTCCACTCGGGGCAGTTTCATGTCCAGCAGGATGAGCTTTAACTGCTGAAACACCGCCGGCAATTGCCCCCCGCCATTCGGCAAAAGTAAATCCAGCGCCTCCTGTCCATCATGCGCGACACATACCCGGGCCGGGATGCTGTGTTTCCGCAAAACATGAAAAATCAGTTCAACATCGCTGGAACTGTCCTCCACCAGCAGCACATCATAATGATTCGTCGTGCCCATCCCGCCCTCGCCGTTACTAATACTTTGCCGGTCGAACCGACGCAATATCAAAGCCATCAGCGCAACGCCGTAGCGCGCCCAGCGGTCGCGCCCGACCGGACGGTCGGCAGGAACGGACCGCCAGACCGTCCGCCATCTCGTAGCCGCGAGCGTGAGCGATCAACCTTCATAGCGTGAGGTAGAACGTCGCGCCCCGCTCCGGCTCCGCCTCGGCCCAAATCATGCCGCCATGCCGATGCAGGATTCGCTGGACAATCGCCAGCCCCACACCCGTCCCCTCGTAGTCCTCGGCTCGATGCAGGCGCTGAAAGACACCGAAGAGCTTTTCCGCGTAGCGCATATCGAAACCCACCCCATTATCGCGCACGTAATACACCGGCCGACGCCACTCCTTCACCGCCGGATTCCTCTCTGCCAGTTGAGCGGGATCGAGCGCTCCAATTTCAATTCGCGCCGGATCCCGCCCGCGCGTGAACTTGAACGCATTGGCCAGCAGGTTCGCCCATACCTGCTTCAACAACTGTGGATCCGCCTCGCAATCCGGCAACTCGCCAACCACCGTCTCGACCCGCCGGCCGGCCGCCTCCACCTGCAGTTCCTCCAAGCACCGGCAAACGATCTCCGCCACGGAAACCCGCATCCGGGCCGGTTCCCGGCGTCCAATACGGGAAAACTCCAACAACCCATCCACCAGTCGCCCCATCTGCAGCGCGTTGTCCCGGATCCTGTCCAGATACTGCCGCGATTCCGGCGACAGGTGCGCCGCGTTTTCTTCCAAAATCTCCGCAAAACCGTTGATCGCCCGCAGCGGCGCGCGCAAGTCATGCGACACGGAATAGGAGAATGCCTCCAATTCCCGATTGGATGCCTGCAACTCCGCCGTGCGCTGGGCCACGCGCTGTTCGAGTTCCTCGTTCAGCCGTTGAATCTCGTCCTCGGCGCGTTTGCGCTCGGTAATATCCACATGCGTGCCGATATAGCGCAGCGGTCGGCCGGCCGCGTCGCGGCGCACAATGCGACCGCGCGCCAGAATCCAGCGCCATTCACCCCGCGCGCTCAAGAACCGCTCCTGCAAATCAAGGGAAAGGGCGCGGCCCGCCAGCAATTCGCGGAACGCCGCGTCCCCGGCCGCGCGGTCGTCGGGATGCACCAGTTCCAATAGTTCACGGCCGGTCCGTGGAAATTCATCCGCGCCATACCCGAGCATCTCCGAAAAAATGGGGTTGACCACAATCCGGTCCTGTTCCAAATCCCAGTCAATGATGCCCTCCCCCGCACCGCTCAATGCCAGTTCCAGCCGTTCCTCGCTCTCGCGCAAGGCCTCCGCATCCTGTTCACGTTTCAGTCGGCCGACGAGCAGGATTCCCAGCAGCACCGTGCCGGCCGGGTAAATGAACAACACCGGCAAGGTGATTCGCTGTAACACGCCCAAGGCCGTTTCCCACGGCAGCGTCAACATCAGCAGCAGCATGACCACATGCACCAGCAAGCCAAAGCCATACAGTTCGACCCAGGACATTTGAACCAACGGCCGATGCCGGAACTTGCGCCAGGCGATCCCCAAAAGGCCCGAAGCCAGGATGACACATGCCCCAGTGATGGCGCCTCCACCCCCCTGATAGAGCCGCAGCGTAACGGTCATGGCCATCGCGATACTCGCCGGCACGGCGCCAAAAAAAAGCCCGGCAATGCCGATCACGACCGACCGTGTGTCGAACACGACCCCCGGCACAAACTTCCAAGGCGTCAGCATGACCACTATGCCAATGCCGCCGAGAGCAATCCCCATCACCACCTGGCGCAGCCACGACCTATTCGGACGCCAGCGAATGGAAACCAAATCAAAAAGCAACGCTACCGCCAGCAACAGCGCAGTGTTATGAATCAATCCGAGGAAGGAAGCCTCCATCATCCAATCCCCCGTTTCAACCCCACCTTCGACTCCTCACTAACATCTCATTGATTCTATACCATCCGGCCGGAAATGAAATATGGATTCCCGTCGTTTGTCCGTGCGGCAGGGGCCATTTGGTGGGTCATTTTGGAACCACAAAGGCGCCGGGCGCAGTGTACTTGAAGCGCACCGCGCCCGGCCGGACGCTGCGTATGGCCGGCTGATGCCGACGCGGGATAAGCGCCGCGTCGCCGCGTTAGCATCTGTCCGCGCCGCTTTACCGGGTAGAAAAAGGATCCACGTATTTTTTTATTTTGCCTAGCCGGGGCGGCTGTGATAACAGGATAGACCGTTCGTCCTGAAAAACCCCTGTTTCACAGGCTTTCCAAGGTTAAACAGAAACGGAGAAGTCACGAATGAGCAAGACGATTACGATCATTGACGGCAACGAGGCGGCGGCCTACATCGCGCATAAGACCAACGAGGTCTGTGCGATCTATCCGATCACGCCCTCGTCCAACATGGGCGAGTGGGCGGATCAGTGGTCTTCCGAGGGTCGCCAGAACATTTGGGGAACCGTCCCGCTGGTGGTGGAGTTGCAGAGCGAAGGCGGCGCCTCCGGCGCGGTCCACGGAGCCCTGCAAACCGGCGCGCTGACCACTACCTTCACGGCCTCCCAAGGCCTGCTGCTGATGATCCCGAACATGTATAAGATCGCCGGCGAGTTGACCTCCACGGTATTTCACGTCTCCGCGCGCTCCCTCGCCTGCCAGGCGCTTTCGATTTTCGGCGACCACTCGGATGTAATGGCCACCCGGCAAACCGGCTTCGCCATGCTCGCCGCCAACAGCGTTCAGCAGGTTATGGACATGGCCTTGATCGCCCAGGCCGCGACGCTCGAGGCGCGGGTGCCCTTCGTGCATTTCTTCGACGGCTTCCGCACCTCCCATGAGGTCAGCAAGATCGAGCTGGTCGGGGATGATACCATCCGCGCCATGATCAGTGACGATCTGGTTTTCGCCCACCGGCAGCGCGCCCTCTCCCCCGACCGCCCCTTCATCCGCGGCACCGCGCAAAATCCGGATGTCTATTTCCAAGGCCGCGAAACAGTCAACCCGTTCTATGCCAAGGTTCCGGAAATCGTCCAGCGGCGGATGGACCAGTTCGCCAAGCTCACCGGACGCCAGTACAAGCTGTTCGACTACGCCGGCGCGCCGGACGCGGACCGCATTGTCATCCTCATGGGTTCAGGCGCCGAGACCGCCCTGGACACCGTGAAATTCCTGAACGCAAAGGGCGAAAAGGTCGGCGTCCTGACGGTCCACCTGTACCGGCCGTTCAGCCCGCAACACCTGTTGGCCGCCTTGCCCAAAACCGTCAATCGTATCGCCGTGCTCGACCGCACCAAGGAGCCGGGCGCGGAGGGCGAACCGCTCTACAAGGACGTAGTTACCGCGCTGGCCGAGGCCTTTGCCGCCGGCACGCTTCCGACCACGAAACTGCCGCAAGTCATCGGCGGCCGTTACGGTCTTTCCTCCAAGGAATTCACCCCGGCAATGGTCAAGGCGGTCCTCGATGAATTGAAGAAGACGCAGCCCAAGAACCACTTCACGGTCGGCATTATTGACGATGTTGGCCACACCAGCCTGGAGGTAGACCCGCAGTTCATTACCGAGTCCGACCGGGTGGTCCGCGCGATGTTCTTCGGCCTTGGCTCCGACGGCACGGTGGGCGCGAACAAGAACTCCATCAAGATCATCGGCGAGGAAACCGACAATTACGCGCAGGGCTACTTCGTCTATGACTCAAAGAAGGCCGGCTCGCGCACGATCTCGCACCTGCGCTTTGGACCGGAGCCGATCCGCTCGCCCTACCTGATCCAGTCCGCCAACTTTATCGGCTGCCACCAGTTCGTCTTCCTCGAACAGGTGGACGTTCTCAAGTACGCCAAGCCGGGCGCGACGTTCCTGCTGAACTCCAGCCCGTTTGCGCCAGACGAGGTCTGGGACAAACTCCCGCGCCCCGTGCAACAGCAGATCATTGACAAGAAACTGAAGTTTTACGCGATTGACGGCTCGCAGGTGGCGCTCGATGCCGGAATGGGCGGGCGCGTGAACACGATCATGCAGACGTGCTTCTTCGCAATCTCGGGCGTCCTGCCGCGCGAAGAGGCCATCGCCCAGATCAAAAAATCCATCAAGAAGACCTACGGCCGCAAGGGCGAGGAAATCGTCAAGAAAAACTATGCTGCCGTGGACACTACATTGGCGCAGCTCAAGGAAATCCCGGTGCCGGCGCAGGCGACCAGCCGGCACGAGCTGCCGCCGACCGTTCCCGCGCAAGCGCCCGCATTCGTCCAACAGGTCACGGCCGAAATCATGGCCGGCCGCGGCGACGATCTGCCGGTGAGCAAAATGCCGGTGGACGGGACCTATCCCTCAGCCACGACCCGCTGGGAAAAGCGCAACATCTCGCTCTTCGTGCCGGTCTGGGAGCCGGACCTGTGCATCCAATGCGGCAATTGCGCGCTGGTCTGTCCACACGCGGTTATCCGCGCCAAGACCTACAACAAGGCCTTGCTGGCCAAGGCGCCCAAGACATTCAAGTCCGCGCCCTGCAAGGGGCCGAAGGTTCCTCCGGATACAGTCTACACCCTGCAATCCTACGTCGAAGACTGCACGGGTTGCGGGCTCTGCATCGAAGTCTGCCCGCGCAAGAGCAAGGAGGACACCAGCAAGAAGGCTATGAATATGGCCGAGAAGGAGCCCTTGCTGGCGGACGAGCGCAAGAACATCGAATTCTTCGAGACGCTGCCCGAAGCCGACCGCAGCCAACTGAACCTTGCCACGATCAAGGACGTCCAGTTCACGCGTCCGTTATTCGAGTTTTCCGGCGCGTGCGCCGGCTGTGGCGAGACACCCTATGTCAAGCTAATCAGCCAGTTGTTCGGCGACCGCATGCTGATTTCCAACGCGACGGGCTGCTCTTCGATCTACGGCGGCAATCTGCCGACCACCCCATGGGCGGTGGACGCCCACGGACGCGGGCCGGCTTGGTCCAATTCGCTGTTCGAGGACAATGCCGAATTCGGCTTCGGGTTCCGGCTGACGGTGGACAAGCACCGCGAGTTCGCCGCCGAGTTGCTCCTGCGGCTGAAAGAAGCGCTGGGCGCGGAACTGGTCAACGCCATCCTGAATTCACCTCAAAATACTGAACTGGAGATTGCCGCCCAGCGCGCCCGTGTGGCCGACCTCCAACAAAAGCTCGCCGGCATCCAACGGCCCGAGGCGCGGCAACTCGCGGCCATCGCCGGGCACCTCGTCAAGCGCTCGGTTTGGGTGCTGGGCGGAGACGGCTGGGCTTACGACATTGGCTACGGCGGGTTGGACCACGTCCTCGCCTCCGGCAAGAACATCAACGCGCTGGTGCTGGACACGGAGGTGTACTCCAACACCGGCGGCCAGATGTCCAAGTCCACCCCGCGCGGCGCCGTGGCCAAGTTCGCCGCTGGCGGCAAGCCGGTCGGCAAAAAGGATCTGGGCATGATGGCGATGTGCTATGGCAGCGTCTACGTCGCGCGCATCTCCCTCGGCGCCAACCCGGCACACGCGATCAAGGCGCTCTTGGAGGCCGAGGCCTACAACGGCCCGTCGCTGGTCATCGCCTACTGCCACTGCATCGCGCACGGCATCAACATGCAGAAGGGGCTGGACCAGCAGAAGCTGGCGGTCAAGAGCGGCTACTGGCCGCTATACCGCTACAACCCCGCGCTCGCCGCGCAAGGCCAGAACCCGTTGAGCATTGATTCCAAGCCGCCGGAGATTCCGGTCAAGGAATATGCTTACAATGAGACGCGCTACAAGATGCTGACGTTGAGCAAGCCGGATGAAGCCGCCCTGCTGATCAAGCTGGCGCAGGCCGACGTGGATCAGCGCTGGAAGCTGTACCAGCAGTGGGCGGGCGGCGGCGCCGCGCCCGCCGCGCCGGCGCAGAGTTGAGTGGAGTATGCGAAACCTGGGTTTTGACTGACGGAAAGGAATAACAAATGGACCTGACAACCAAATACATGGGCTTGGAACTAAAGAATCCGCTGGTGCCGTCTGCCTCGCCGCTGTCGCAGAAGGTGGACGATATTCGGCGCATGGAAGACGCGGGCGCGGCGGCGGTGGTGATGTTTTCGATCTTCGAGGAACAGATTCATCACGATGCCGCGGCGCTGGAACATCTGTTGAGCGCCGGCGCCGAAAGTTTTGCCGAAGCGCTCTCCTACTTCCCCGGCGCAACCGATTACCGCATCGGACCGGATCAGTACCTGACGTTGATCCAGCAGGCCGCGCAGGCGGTGGGCATTCCGATCATCGGCAGCCTGAACGGCGTGTCGCATGCCGGCTGGGTGGACTACGCCCGGCGGATCCAGGACGCCGGCGCCAAGGCGCTCGAGCTGAACGTGTATTACATCCCGACTGACCCGTCCATGACGGGCGCAGCCGTGGAGAAGAAGTACATCGAGGTGTTGCAGGCGGTTAAATCCGCTGTGACAATCCCCGTCGCCATCAAGTTGAGCCCGTTTTTCAGCTCCGTGGCCAACATGGCCCGAAAGCTCGTCCGGGCCGGCGCGGATGGACTGGTGCTGTTTAACCGGTTCTACCAGCCGGACTTCAACCTGGAAGAACTTACCGTCGAGCCCAGCCTGGTGTTGAGCACGTCGGAGGAAATCCGCCTGCCCCTGCGTTGGATCGCCATCCTGCACGGGAAGGTCAAAAAGGCCTCGCTGGCCGCGACAACCGGCGTGCACACCGGCAAAGATGTGGCCAAGTATCTGCTGGCCGGCGCAGATGTCGCGATGACCACTTCCGCCCTGCTCAAACATGGCGTCGGCCATATCCGTACGATGCTGACGGAACTGACCCAGTGGATGGAATCCAAGGAGTATGCGTCCGTCAAGCAGATGAAGGGCGCCATGAGCCAGAAGAAGGTGGATAATCCGGCTGCCTTTGAACGCGCGAACTACATCAAGGCTCTGGAATCGTACAAGGCGAAATATACCCTTTGATTTTTAGCGGCGTTGCGCTAAAAGAAGACCGTTTGAAAATCAACGGGAAGCATAAGGAGATAAAAAAAATGAAAGCTACTGTGGATGCGGGCACTTGCACGGGCTGCAGCCTCTGCGTGGATACCTGTCCGGACGTGTTTGAAATGGGCGATGACGGCCTGGCCAAGACCAAAGTCGCGGCCGTGCCGGCCAGCGCGGAAGGCGCCTGCAAGGACGCCGCCGATAGCTGCCCGGTGTCGGCAATCAAGTTAAGCTGATACCGTCGCGGATCAACCGCCGCCGTTCCGCCCCGCGCGGGACGGCGGCTTTCTTTTCCGCCCCGGATAGCCGCTCAAGTCAGACCATGTCCAACCTTCCCAATCCACCCAACCTGCTGATGGGCATCGGGAATTCCCTGCGGGAGGATGATGGCGCCGGCCCAGCGGTCGCGCGGCTCCTCCAGACCGCCGACTGGACTAGCCTGGATTGCGGCACCGTACCGGAAAATTTCACCGGCATCGTGCGGCGCGCCCGGCCGACGCATCTGGTGTTGGTGGACGCGGCGGACATGGGGCTGCCGCCCGGCTCGGTGCGCCGAATCCCGTTAGCGCGGCTCGCGGATATCGGGCTGGGAACCCACGCGCTGTCGCTTGAGCAACTGGCCCGGTTTCTGCGGGACGCGGTCGGAACGATCACATTGATCGGAATCCAGCCTGAGCGGCGCGGAGACGGCACAGGCCTGACCCCGCGCGTGCGAGCCGCCGTGGAACAAACCGCGCGGCAACTTGCGGATGGGCAATGGCAGCGCCTGCCCGAACTGCAATAACCGCCCTCTTCGTCGTGAAGCCACGAAGCGCGGGCATATTGACCATGTTTCACCCCCCAACCTCTCCCTTGTCCCCAAGCCACCGCAACTCACTCCGCCCTTTCCCCGCCGTCATCCGCATGCTATGGTATCGGCATCGGATTCCGCATGAGCAAAATGTATGATAATCTGAAGCAGCGGAAGCGCTCGTCCGAGGACGATAAAACCCCCGATCTGTTCGCCTTTACCGAATCCCAACGCTTGGTGGAAAAACGCGTTGAACGGCCACCGCCGGCCACCGCCGCGCCGTCAGCCACGTCATCAGCCGCGTCATCACCGAAAACCAAAACGGCGGTTACGCCACCGCTCACCGCCGAACCGGAGGCGCGGGAAGGCGGCAGCCTTTTCTATTCGCCCAGCATCTACAAGCGCCCCAAACCCGCCCTGCCCCTCGGCAGCCCCGCAGCGGCAGCAGCAGCGGCGCCCACCCCGGCGCCACCCACGCGCCCGCGGGTGTGGCTGGCCAA